>JAIXUQ010000035.1 GCA_027483465.1 Sphingomonadales bacterium | reverse complement strand
GCCGCGGCGGCAAACAGCGGATGCGGATCAAGCCGGTGGCAGCGCGGATCAGCCAGATAGGCCATCAGGCCGCGGCGGCCGGCCCCCGGCTGCTGCCGTTCCAGCCAGTCGCCCGAAAAGATGCGCGTGTCCAGCCGGGCCGGGCGGCCCAGCAGGCGCTGGCGAAGATTGCGCGGGCGCGGCGGCGGCGGTTCGGCGATGCGGCCGGCCACCCGCTGGGGCGCGCGCGCCACTTCGGCTTGCACCTGGCGATGCACGGCATCCAGCCGCTGCCGCTGGGCGATCCGCCGGCTGGACGCGGCCTGCTGGGCGGCGGTGCGGGCGTTCTCGGCCGCCTTCATGCCGGCCAGTTCGGCGCTTGCCTCGGCCAGTTTCCGGGCGGTGGTGGCCAGTTCGCCGGCCAGGCGACGCTTGGCCTCGTCTGCATCGGCAGCGCTTTGGCGGGCCTGAGCCAGCGCCGCTTCCCGTTCGGCCAATTTCTGGCCGGCGGCTGAAAGCGCGTCGGCCAGACGGCCCTGTGCCTGTTCTGCATCGGCCGCTGCCTGCCGGGCCTGCGCCAGCGCCGTTTCCCGCTCGGCCAGTTGGCTGGCGAGACGGTCAGTGGCCTGCCGGGCTTCGGCGGTGTCGTGCTGCGCCTGCACCAGCGCCGCCTCCCGCCCAGCCAGGCTGGCCCGCAGACCATCAGCTTCGCCGGCAAGGGCATGGGATCGGGCCTGCTCGGCAGCGATCCGGGCCTCGGCGGTCTCCAGTCGCAGCCTTGCTTCCACCATCTGGCTGTTCAGCGCGAACAGGCTCGCCACAATCGCGGTGTCGTCTTCCGGCACCGGGCCCTTGCCCATCTCGCCCAGCAGGCGGGAGAGCAGGGCGCGCTGTTGCCCGGCGCCATTGTTCTGCCGGGCCAGTTGTTCGCGGGCGCGGGCCAGATCGGCACGCAGCAGTTCGTCTTCCTCGTGCAGGCCCGATGCCCAGGCCAGGATACGCTCATGCTCCAGCCACAGATCGTCGGCCGGATTGACAAACAGGCTGGAGGGCACCGGCAAATCGGGCACCGGCGCATCCGAGCAGGCCGCCAGCACATATTCCGGATCAGCCAACTGGAGTTCGCCGGTCGTGATGTCGGGCCGGCCACCGCTGGCGCCGCCCTGATAGACCCGCGCCGCATCCAGATTGCTCTGCCCGCTGCCGCCCAGCGGACAGCCCACCGAAATCAGCGCAAGCCGGGTTCCGGTCAACCGCACATGCGCGAAATGGCCTGCCAGCAACCGCTGGAACTCGGGCAGATCCATCTCGCTGACATGAAAGCTGTTGGGCGGCTTGAAGCGGTTGTAGACCGGCTTGTTGGGGGTGGAAACCAGCAGCAACCCGCCCGGCACCAGCACCCGCTTTGCCTGCTGCAACAGGCCATGATGATCGGCGACATGCTCGATCATCTCGTTGGCGACAACCACATCGAAACGGCCGGCCTCAAACGGCAGATCAAAGCAATCGGCAATGCGGAACGCCAGGTTGCCGCCGGCGTGGCGGCTGCGCGCCGCGGCGATGGCCTCGGCGCTGATATCCACCCCGATCACTTCGGCGGCCGCGCCGGCCAGGATGGCGCTGCCATAGCCGGTGCCGCACGCCAGATCGAGCACGCGCTTGCCCGCGACATGCTCGCGGCACAGGGCATAGCGGTGGAGATGCTCATAGGCGATGCGGCCGCCCTGCTCGGCGGGATCGAACCGTTCCAGTTCGCCCGACATCAGCGTCTCTCCCCACGCGGGACCGGCGACCCATCCCGGCCGGCCACCAGCCAGCCCAGCGCCCGCAACAGCCGCTGCGCCCGGCCCGGGTGGGCATGATGATGGGCCAGCACCAGCCGCAGCATTTCCCAATCGCCCGCCCGCACCGCCCGCACCAGCAATTCGCCGCTTTCACGGGCACCGATCACGCCGGGTTCCAACCCCTGCAACAGGGCGCGGAAGGCAGCGCCTGGCAATTCTGCCGGCATGTTGAACACTCCGTGAAAGCCAAATTGCGTGCCGGTCGAATCGCCGCGTTCATAGGAAAATGCCCGTGCCACGTCCATATCGGCAAAGCGCAAACCATGTTCATCTTCGAGCTTGTGGCGGTGCTCCCGGCAGATGAGGACATCTTCGGGCTGATCGACACGGGCAATTGTGCCTGTGGCCCGCAACAGCCGGCGGGAGCGCAGGGAGAAGCCGCCGTTGCCCACCGCCAGGCCGTCGCGATACTGCGGCCAGGGCGCACCGATATAGTCAAAATTCAGGAAATCGTCTGTCCAGGCCTGGCCGTCGCGCACAAAGCCATCCCACTGCACCACCAGCGCGTGGCCGGTTTCGACATGATCGGCCAGATGATGCAGCATGAAGCGGGAATAATCGGCGCGTGACCTGATGGGTTCAATCTGGCGCCATTCGATGCCGCTGCCGGCCAGGCCGGCCGGCGCCCGGTCGGCCAGCAGCAGCGCGCGGCCGAAATCCACCTGATCGCAGGAGCGTTTCAGCGCGGCCAGCGTGGCCGGCAGCGCCACGCTGCTCACCGCCACCAGCGTCACGCTGGGCAGGGCCGGCCGCCCGCTCATGCCAGCGCCAGCAGACATTGTTCGGATGCCCGGTCAAACAGCGGGCTGTGGTGCGGATCGCCGCCGGCCGCCGTGTGCCAGCGCGTTTGCAGCAGCGCCAGTTCGCGCTGGAAACGGGCGCGCTGGTCGGGCCGGTTGTCGCTGGGGCGGGTGCGCGATTCGGCGTGCACCAGCGTGGCCTCGGCGCAATAGACATTGTGGCGCCCGGCCGCCCGCAGCCTCAGGCACAGATCGACATCGTTGAACGCCACGGCAAAGCCGGCCTCGTCCAGCCCGCCCACCAGCCGGTAATCGGCCGCCGATACCAGCAGGCAGGCGCCGGTGACGGCGGACACCCGGCGGCTCACCGCGTGCCAGGCGGCATGGGCGGCGCTGGCCGGGTCCTCCCCGCGCTGGATATGCCCGGCGGCATCGCCCACGCCCACCGCCACGCCGGCATGCTGGATGCCGCCATCGGGATAGAGCAGCCGCGCCCCCACCGCGCCGGTGCCCGGCTGCACCGCGTGGCGCACCAGATGGCCCAGCCAGGCGCCATCCTGCGCCTCCACATCATTGTTGAGCAGGCACAGATAATCGCCCTGCGCCAGCGCCGCCGCCCGGTTGTTGAGCCGGGAATAGTTGAACGGGCCATCATCCCGCAGCAGCCGCACCTGGCCGCGTGCGGCGGCATCGGCCATCAGCGCCAGCGCCGCCGGTTCGCGGCTGCCATTGTCCACCACGATGATCTCCACCGCCGCCGGATAGGCCAGCCGCGCCAACCCGCCCAGGCAGGCGGCCAGCAGATCGGCCCGGTCGCGGGTGGGGATGATGATCGAGACGCTGGGCCATAGCGGCGGATCGGGCGGGCTGAGGTGGACAAAGCCATGATCCTGGCCGCTGATCGTCCAGCCCGGCCAGTGCCGGCCAAGATGGGCGGGCCAATGCGCCGGCACCGCCCGGGCTGCACCGCGCGTGGTCAGCACCAGCGGCACATGCACCGGCACCGCGCCATCGGCCAGCATCGCCGCCAGCAGTTCGGCCAGGCCGGCGGCATCGGCCGGCAGCGGCGGCAGGCGCGACACTGCGGCCAGCGCGCTGGCCCGGTGCAGGGCAGCAGCGCCCGACAGGCAATCGCGCGCCCGGTGCAGCAGCGGGTCCCACCCCGGCTTGAGCCAGGGCTGGCCCGGCCCGGCCGGCGTTGCCACATCCTCATCCCAATAAAGGATGCGCGCATCGCCATAGCGGGCCGCCGCCGCCGCGATCACCCCGGCCAGTTCGGGGGCGGCCTGATCGCCGGGCAGCAGCGGCACCAGCCAATCCGCCGCGCCGGCGTTGCCCAGCCAATCGGCCAGCGTGCCGCCCGCCGGCGGGGGCATCATCGCCACGCTGGCCGCGCCCGCCGACGGCCCGATCCAGCGGCGGATGATGCCCGGCAGGAAGCGCGCGCGCCAGCGCTGGTAGAAGCGCGGGTGGCGGGCGGCGAGCCGGCCAAGGCGGTGCCAGGCGCGCACCCGCTTGCCGGTCAGCCGGGTCCATAATTGGGCGAGCGCCGATCCCGGCGCCACCGCCAGCGCCAGCGCAAACACGGTGAGCAAGGCCCCGGTGGAGGGCCACGGCACGGGCCGCCCGCCCATCTCAGCCCCCCAGCGCGCGGCGCACCCGGCCGGTGGCGCGGCGCAGGGCGACGGCGGTGGCGGCGGTGGGGGCCAGCGGGGGCGGGGCGGTGGTGAGGCGGTGGACCAGCACTTCGGCCGGGCAGGGCAGGCTGGTGACCGGATCAAGATAGCGCGGATAGAGCAGGCAGGCGGCGGCCACCAGTTCATCCAGGCCGCGCCGCGCGGTGCGACGGGCGGGCACCGGGCCGCGATCATGGGTGAGGCCCCAGCCGGCATAAAAGGGCACGCCATGCACCGTCACCGGCTTGCCGCGCAGCAGCGCCTCAAAGCCGGCCAGGCTGGAATTGACATGGAGCTCATCGACCATGGTGATCAGCGCGGCCATCGGCGCATCGGTCTCCACCCGATCGGCCAGGGCGGCCATGTCGGCCGGGGCGATGTGGCCCTTGCGATGGCCGGCCAGCACATCGGGGTGGGGCTTGTAGATCAGAAAGGCCGCCGGCCCGGCTTCGGCGCGGGCACGGCGCAGCAATTCCAGGTTGGACGGCAGCGCGCCGCCACTGGTCACCGCCCGGTCATCCTCCACCTGGCCAGGCACCAGCACATGCCGGCGCGCGCCCCCCGGCCGCGGCAGCGCCGCGCTGGCCGCCCGTTCATATTTGGACAGGCCAGCGGCCACGATCGCCTGCCGCAGCGCGGCGGCACGGGCCAGCAGCGATGGCGGAAAATGGCCATGCTGCAACAGACACTCGATCCCGCTGGGCCGGTTGGGATCGAAATGCACGCCCTCCCCATCGACGATGATCGACAGCGGCGGCACGCAATCGGCGCCCAGCCCGGCCGAACGGATGAAGCCATCCTCCACCTCCAGCAGCGGGCGCTGGCCCAGCGCGCGCGCCTCGGCCGCCGAAAGCCGGCTGCGCCACACCGCCACCTGATCCTGATCGGCCAGCGCCGGCACCCCGCGCCGGAATGGGGTGGCAACGCCATTCCACAGCAGCGGCGCCACCGTGGGCCGTTTCCACCAGGCAAAGCCCAGGGCGGCGGCGATGCCCCGGTTGCTGTCAATCAACGCGCGCCAGAAGCCGCAGAGCTCCACCGCCTGCATCGCCGTGACGGGCTGGCCGCTGAACGGATCGCGCCAGGCCCAGCCCGACAGATGGGCGCGCACCAGTGCGGCCCGATCGACCGGCCGGCCATCATCCAGCGCCAGCGGCACCCCGGCGGCCAGCGCCAGCAGGGTGCGCGGATCGCTGGCCGGCAGCGCCACGGACTCAGCGGCGGCCAGCAGCGGCCAAGGGTCGGCAGCGGCCGGCCAGTTCGCCGCCGTCAGCCGCGCCGGGCCGGGCACGGCCGGGCCCCAATAGCAGCCGCCCACCCGGTGCTGCGCCAGTGCCGCCAGCAGCGCCTCGCAATCTTCGGCGCCATCCTCGGCACCATCGCCGCCGGGCAGGGCGAAGGCCGGCGGCCGCGCCCCCGGAAATGGCGGGATGGCCAGCAGGGGCTGCATCAGGCAAGCGCGGCGATGGCTATCAACTGGCGCATCAGGCCGGGCAGTTCATCCAGCGGCACCATGTTCGGCCCGTCAGACAGGGCGGCATCCGGATCGGGGTGGGTTTCCATGAACAGCCCGTCCACCCCCACCGCCATGGCCGCCCGCGCCAGCGGGGCCACGAACTGGCGCTGGCCCAGTGAACGGTCGCCGCCGCCGCCGGGCAATTGCACGCTGTGCGTGGCATCAAACACCACCGGGCAGCCCATCTCGCGCATGATCACCAGCCCGCGCATGTCCACCACAAGATTGTTGTAGCCAAAGCTCGAACCGCGCTCGCACAGCAGGATATTGCCATCGGCCACCCCCGCGCCGCTGGCGGCGGCGCGGGCCTTGCCCAACACGGCCGCCATGTCGGCCGGGGCCATGAACTGCGCCTTCTTGATGTTCACCGGGCGGCCACTGGCGGCCGCCGCGCTGATCAGATCGGTCTGCCGCGCCAGAAAGGCCGGGGTTTGCAGCATGTCCACCACCTCGGCCACCGGCGCCACCTGATCGGGTAGATGCACATCGGTGAGGACGGGCAGGCCGGTTTCGCGGCGGACTTTTTCCAGCACGCGCAGGCCTTCTTCCAGGCCATGGCCGCGAAAGCCGGTCACGCTGGTGCGGTTGGCCTTGTCGAAACTGGCCTTGAAGATCACCGGCAGGCCCAGCGCATCGCCCATGGCGCGCAGGCGCTGGGCGATGCCAAGGCACAGCGCCTCGCTTTCGATCACGCAGGGGCCGGCGATCAGGAAGGGCGGGGCGCCGGGGGCGCGGGTGAATTCAGGCAGCATCGGGGCGTTCCAGGGCGGCGGCGCGGCGGGCGAATTGGGCTTCGATCAGGGCGGCATCACCGGGATTGTTGAGCTCGATCAGGTCCCACGCCGGGGCGGCGCAGCGGGCCGCGCCCACCGCCAGCCCGGCATCGAGGAAGCGCAACTGCTCCAGCCCCTCCTGCAATTCCAGCGGTGCCGGGCCGGCGGCGGCATAGGCGGCCAGCGCCGCCGGGCGATAGGCATAAAGCCCGACGTGCAGCAGCACCGGTTCCACCGGCGTGCTGCCCGGCGCCACATGCGGGATGATCGATTTGGAAAAATAGAGCGCCCGGCCGGCGCGGCTGACCACGGCGGTGGTGCCGCCCACCCGGCCTGCAGCGGCGTCGGCCTGCAAATGCGCCAGCACGCCCGGCGAGGCCGGCACCACGGCGGTGGCCAGCGCCAGTTCGGGCCGGGCCATGGCCAGCGCCACCACATCGGCCACCATCGCCGCCGGGGTGAGCGGCGCATCGCCCTGCAGATTGACCACCAGATCAGGCGGGGCGGCAAGGCCGGGCAGGGCCGCGGCACAGCGTTCGGTGCCGTTGCGGCAGGCTTCGGGCGTCAACACCACGGCCACGCCGTGGGCGCGGCACAGATCGGCGATGGCATCGGCATCGGTGGCCACCGCCAGTTCCACCGCGCCGGGCAGGCCGGCGGCGGCGGCGCGGGCGGCATCCCAGGTGTGCAATATCGCCGGCCGCACCACGCCATCGGCCCCGCGCAGCGGCGCCAGCGGCTTGGCCGGAAACCGGGTGGAGGCCAGCCGGGCCGGGATGATGATGGCGATGCGCATGCCTATTGCCCCCAGGGCGGCGAGGCAGCGATATCATAGATTTGCACGGCACCGATCGGCCGGTGCAGGCCGGCGGCGGGCACGATGAACAGCACGGTGATGCGGTGGGCGCGCATCATTTCCAGCGCATCATCCACCGATGCCGTGCGCTCGATCAGCTTTGGGTCGGGGGTCATCACGTCGCGCGCGGTGGCGCTGGCCATGTCGCCGATGTGGCGGCGCAGATCGCCGTCGCTGATCACACCCACCAGATTGCCATCGGCATCGGTCACCCCGGTCAGGCCCAGCCGCTTGTCGGTCATCATCGCCACCACCTCGGCCATGCCGGCGCCCATCGGCACCAGCGGCAGGCGATCGGGCCCGTGCATCACATCGGCCACGGTGCGCATGCGCCGGCCGATCTCCCCGCCGGGGTGCAGGGCGCGGATATCGTCACCCGAAAGCCCGCGCGCCCGCATCGCCGCCACCGCCAGCGCATCGCCCAGCGCCAGCATCATGGTGGAGGAGGTGGTGGGCGCCATGCTGGCGGTGCAGGCTTCGGGCATCGGTGGCAGCAGCAGGCCGATATCGGCCTTGCGAATCAACAGCGAATCCCGGTTGCGCGAGACACCGATGATCGCCACGCTCAGCCGGCGGGCATGGGCATAGAGCGGTTGCAGTTCGGCCGTATCGCCGCTGTTGGAAAAGATCAGCAGCAGATCGCCGGGCATCACCATGCCGGCATCGCCGTGCGCCGCCTCGGCCGCATGGACGAAATGCGCCGGGGTGCCGGTGGCGGCCAGCGTGGCGGCGACCTTGCGGGCAATATGGCCGGATTTGCCCATGCCCGAAACCACCACGCGCTGCCGGCAGGCGAGGATGGCGGACACCGCGCGGGCAAAGCTGCCGTTGACCGTTTCGGCCAGCCGGGTGAGCGCTTCGGCCTCCAGCGTGATCACCTGCCGGCCAATGTCCTGATGCCGATCGGTTTCGGTGCGCAGCATTGTTCTTGTCCTTGTTGCTGGCGTCTGCCCGGGCCGCTACGCGCGGCTCCGCTGCTGGTCAATTCTTGACAGCGCCGCTGTTGCCGCCATGGCAGTGGCATGATGGCAACGCAGCCGCTTCCCATTCCCCTTCGCCGCATCCTGTTCGATCTGGATGGCACGCTGGTTGATAGTGTGCGCATCACCTGCGGCATCATTGATGCGATGCTGGCCCAGCGCGGCGCGGCGCGGCGGGCCGATCCGGCCATGGCGCGGGCGATGGATGCGGTGGGCGGGGCCGCGATGATCGCCGCCGTGATGGGGCCGGATTGCCGCGATCCCGATGCCGACCTGGCCGAATTCCGCGCCCGCCATGCCGTGGCGCCCACCCCGCCCGATCTGGCCTTTGCCGGCGTGGCGGCGGCATTGGCGCGGCTGGATGCGGCCGGCGTCGCCATGGCCATCTGTTCCAACAAGCCGCAGCATCTGTGCGAGAAGATCCTGGCCGATCTGGGCCTGGCCCGGCATTTTGCCGCTATTGTGGGTGCCCGGCCCGGTCTGCCAAGGAAGCCGGCGCCCGATGGCGCCCGGCTGGCGCTGGCCGCGCTCGGCGGTGGCGGCGGCGCGCTTTATGTGGGGGATTCGGCGGTGGATGCCGCCACCGCAGCCAATGCCGGGCTGCCGCTGGCGCTGGTGGCCTGGGGCTATGGCCTGCCGGCGGCGGCCGCTGCGGCACCGGGCGCCCGGCTGCTGCATGATCTGGCCGAACTTGCCGATCATGCCACCGGTTGACGGCCCAGCCGGGTGCGCAGCAGGCGATCCCAGATCATGCCGGTGATGGCATAATTGCCATGATGGCGCAGATGGTGGTGGCGCATGTGATGGGTTTTCAGCAGGCGCGCCACCCGGCCCTGCATCGGCCACTGATGGCAGCCATAATGCACCAGATCATAGCCGACATAGCCGGCAATGAAGCCCAGGAACAACCAATGGCCGGCCGGCCCCGGCAGTTGCAGCATGGCCAGCCAGATCAGCCCGCCCAGCGGCAGGCTGACCACCGGCGGCATCAGGTTGCGCAGCGGATCATTGGGCAGTTCATGGTGATTGCCATGCATGATGAAAACCAGTTGGCGCAGCAGCGGCGCGCGTGGTTCCCAGTGAAACACGAAACGGTGCAGGCCATATTCCGCCAGCGTCCACAGGCCCACGCCCAGCACGAACAGCCCGGCCAACGGCAGGGGATCACGCTGCGCCGCCGGGGTGGCGGCCACCGCCTGCCAGGCGATCAGCGGCAGCAGCACGGCCCACAGCAGCAGAAACGCGGGGGCCGAAATCACCGTCAGGCGTTCCAGCCAGCGGCTGCGGAACAGGGTGATGCGAGGCGGGGCAGGGGGCATTGCCTGTCTGCTCAATATGAGACAACAGCCTGAGTCAAGGTTCATGCGACGTAGTGGACACAATTGGCCATGGATCGCCAAGTTCTTGTGAGCATTTGCAAAGTTGTGAATTTTCCATGACCATGACAATGTCCGCGCAAACGCCTCCACAACGGTGCTTATCAGCCCCTGCCGGTCGGCTTATGAAGCCGGAATGAACAGCATTGCCGGGGCTTCCACCAGCCATGAAACGCCGCAGTCGCCGGTTTCCCCTCGCCGCGTGCTGATCACCGGTGCATCGGGCGCTTTGGGTGGGGTGATCTGCCGCAGGCTGGCGGCGCCGGGCACGGAGCTGTTGCTGTGGGGGCGCGATGCGGCGCGGCTGGCGCTGGTGGCCGGCGATTGCCGCGCGGCCGGGGCCGAGGTGGTGGTGCGCGCCATCGATCTGGCCGATGGGCCGGCGGCGCTGGCGGCGTTGGCGCAGGATGATGCCGCCGCCCCGATCAGCGATGCGCTGCTGGTGGCCGGGCAGGGCGATGCGGTGCCCGCCGGCCTGAACATCGAGCCGGCCGCCCAGGTGGCGCGGCTGGCGCAGGTGAATTTCGCCGCGCCGGCGGCGCTGGCGGCGGCGCTGGCCGATGCGATGGCCGCGCGCGGGCGGGGGCGCATCCTGCTGGTGGGATCGGCCGCAGCCTTTCACGCGCTGCCGCATGCGCCGGCCTATGCCGCCAGCAAGGCCGGGCTGGCGCGCTTTGCCGCCGCGCTGCGGCTGGCGGTGGCGCCGCTGGGGGTGCAGATCACCCTGGTCTCCCCCGGCTTCATCGATTGGGCAGCGGGCGGGCGGCCGGTGCCACGCGCGCTGCTGCTGCCGCTGGATGTGGCGGCACGGCGCATATTGGCGGCGTTCGAAGCGGGCGCCGGCCATGCCATCATCCCGCGCCGCTTTGCGCTGCTGTGGCTGCTTGACCGGCTGCTGCCCGGCCCGGCCAGGGCGGCGATCCTGCGCCGGATCAGGCCGTGATCGCCGCGATCAGGGCCTGATGCAATTCGGCCGGGGTGCGATCCTGCGGCGCCGGCGGGCCGGGCAGGGCGGCGCCATCGTCGCCAAAGCGCAGCAGCACATAAGGCGTGCGGCGATCCCCGCCCGGTTCCACCAGGCCGGGGATGGACGGGCGGTGATCACCATAGAACAGCAGCACCGCCGGCCGGCGCAGCGCCGCGATGCCATCGATCAGCCGCGCCAGCATCGCATCGCCGCGCCGGGCCAGCGCCACATAGGCCGCCGATTGGCGGGCACCGGCGGCATCCACCGGCCAGGGGCCGTGATTTTCGATGGTCACCGCGTGGATGAAGCAGGGGCCGGTGGCAGTGGCGGCGCGGGCCAGCAGCAGATCGGCCACCGCCGCATC
>JAIXUQ010000053.1 GCA_027483465.1 Sphingomonadales bacterium | reverse complement strand
CTGCGGCTGGCCGCTGGCATCCACCAGGATCAGCGCCGCCAGCCGTTCCGGATGCTTGACGGCATAGCGCCAGGCCACCCCGCCGCCCATCGAATTGCCGCCCAGCGCAAAGCGGCGCAGGGCCAGCCGGTCCACCAGTTGCTCGACGATACCGACATAGGCGGCATTGGTGTACAGCCCCTGCGGCGTGGGGCCCGACAGGCCATGCGCCGGCAGATCGAGGGTGACAACGCGGTAGCCCTTCGCCGTCAGCCGCGCCACCCAGGGTTCCCAGGTGTGCAGCGAGGCGTTGCTGCCGTGCACCAGCACCACCGGAAAGCCATCGCGCGGGCCCTGATCACGCACATGGATGGTGGTGCCCGGCGTCAGTTCGATGAACTGGCTGGCGGCATTGGCATATTTCGCCTTCAGCATGGCTTCGGGCAGATCGGGCGTGGAAAAGACGGCCCAGGCCAGGGCGATCAGGCCAACCAGGGCCAGCAGGATGATGCGCAGCGGCCGCCACAGGCCCATCCGCCGCCGCCGGGCCGGGATCACCGCCATCAGATCGCCTCGATCCGCACCGGCAGGCCGTTCTTGGGCTTGGGAATCGGGAACATGCGGAAATCGCTTTCCACGTCACCCAGCGGCTTGGTCGCCACGATGCGGTGATGCTCCAGCAGGGCGAAGAAGAACATCTTCACCTGCATATAGGCGAAATGCTGGCCCAGGCACATGTGGGCGCCGCCGCCAAACGGCACCCAGGCATATTTGTGGCGGCCACGGCTGTTTTCCGGCGTGAAGCGGGTGGGATCGAAATGTTCGGGGTTGGGCCAGTATTCCGGCAACCGGTGGCTGATCATCTGGTTGATGCCCACATGCGCGCCGGCCGGCACGACATGGTTCTGGAACACGAAGCTCTTCACCGCCCGGCGCGGCATCGAAGGCACCGGCGGGATCAGCCGCAGCGCCTCCTTGAACACCATGTCGGTGATCTCCATTTCGCCCAGCGTCTCGTAGGACAGGGCGCCGTGGCGGGCGCGGATGCCGGCGATCTCCGCGCGCATCCGGTCCTGCCATTCCGGATATCTGGCCAGGCACCAGACGATCGAGGTGATCGACGAGGTGGTGGTGTCGTGCGCGGCCATCATCAGGAAATTCATGTGATCGATGATGTCCTGCTCACCCAGCAACTGGTCATTCTCGTCGCGGGCGTTGCACACCTGGGTGAAGATGTCGTTGGCCTGGATGCCGCGCCGCTTGGGGATCTCGCGGGCGAAATACTGGCTCATGAACGCCCGGCCATCCACGCCGCGCTTCATCGCGGTGAAGGGCAGGGGCTTCCTCACCACCCCCACGGAGGCCGCAACCATGTCGCAAAAGGCCTTGTTGATCTTGTCGGCCTCGCCGCCCCACGGCACGCCCAGAAAGCTGGTGGCGGCCAGATCAAGGGTAAGCGCCTTGATCGCGGGATAGAATTTGAAGCTGCGGGCCCCTGTCCCCTTCGGCCACGGCTTCAGGCCGCGGGCGATGCCTTCATCCAGCTGGGCGAAATAATGGCGCATCGGTTCGGTCTTGAAGGCGACCGACAGCGTCTTGCGGTGGATGCGATGCTCCTCGAAATCCATCAGCATCAGGCCGCGCGGGAACAGCAGTTCCAGCACCGGGTTCCAGCCCAGTTCGCTGGAAAAAATCTTGTCCTTGTTGAACAGCACCATCTCGTTGGCTTCGGGGCCGATCATCGAAACGCCCCAGCCGCCGAAATCCTGGCGCCGGAAGATATGGCCATATTGTTCCACCAGTTCGCGGCTGCGGCCCAGCGGATTGGCCAGGAAGCGCAGGGTGCGCAGCATCTTGAAGCGCGCCGGTTCCATGCCGGGGATATGGCTGATCTCCGCGAAACCCGGTTCGGGCAGATCGGCGGGGATGAACTCGCTCTTGGCAATCGGGGCATTCATGCGGCGTCACCTCTCCCTTGGTGCGGAGTGCTGATACGCAGTTGTCGGCGGCGGGGCAATGCCGGCGGTGTCGCGGTGCCCCAAGCGACATTCATTCCCCTTTCCCCCGCCGCCCGGCCCGGCTAACAGCGGCTGCGTGACGCCCGATTTCGATATCATCCTGGCCGGGGGTGGCCTGGCCAACGGGCTGATCGCCCTGCGGCTGGCGCAATTGCGCCCCGATGTGCGGGTGGCGATCGTGGAGGCCGGGCCCACCATCGGCGGGGACCATACCTGGTCCAGCTTTGGGCTGGACATCAACGCCGAGCAGCGGCGCTGGACCCAGCCGCTGTTTGCCCACCGCTGGGATTGCTATTCGGTGCGCTTCCCGCGCCATGCCCGCACGCTCAACGTCGGCTATGGCAGCAGCAACAGCGAGCGGCTGGCCGCCGCCGTGGCCGCCGCGCTGCCGCCCGGCCACATCATCACCGGCGTGCCGGTGGTGGCGCTGAGCCCGACCAGCGTGACGCTGGCCGATCAGCGGGTGCTGCATTGCCGCGCGGTGATCGACGGCCGTGGCCAGAAGAAGACCGGCGCGCTGGATCTGCGCTGGCAGAAATTCCTGGGCCAGGAAGTGGAACTGGCTCAGGATCATGGCCTGGCCGGCCCGATCATCATGGATGCCACCGTGCCGCAGCATGATGGCTATCGCTTTGTCTACACGCTGCCTTTCGGCCCGCGCCACGTGCTGATCGAAGACACGTATTTTTCCGACGGCCGCGATCTGGCGCCCGATCTGCTGCGCCGCCACATCGCCGATTATGCCGCGGCCCAGGGCTGGACGATCACCGCCGTCACCCGCGAGGAGGCCGGCATCCTGCCGTTGGCGGTGGGCGGTGACATCAGCGCCTTCCTTGACGAAGGCGTGCCCGGCGTGGCGCGGGTGGGGTTGGCGGCCGGGCTGTTCCACCCGGTGACCGGTTACAGTTTTCCCGATGCGGTGCGCATGGCCGATCTGATCGCCGGCCTGCCCGCCTTTGATGCCGCGACCATCCACCGCGCCGCCCGCGACCACGCGGTGCGTGTGTGGAACAGCCGGGGCATGTATCGCATTCTCAATCGGATGCTGTTCCTGGCCGCGCACGACGAGGAACGGCGCACGATCCTGGAACGGTTTTACGAACATCCGGACGATCTGGTCGGCCGCCTCTATGCGGCCGACAATCGCTGGAACGACTGGCCAAGGGTGTTTTCCGGCCGGCCGCCCATCCCGCCGCTGCGGGCGCTGGGCACGCTGGTCAAATATGAACTGGGAATGAAATGACGACAGCAGCAGTGATTGGTTCCGGTTTCGGCGGTCTGGCCCTGGCCATCCGCCTGCAATCGGCCGGCATCCAGACCACCCTGATCGAAGCGCGCGACAAGCCGGGCGGCCGGGCCTATGTGTTCGAGGATGACGGCTTCAAGTTCGATGCCGGCCCCACCGTGGTCACCGATCCGACCTGCCTTGAGGAATTGTTCGCGCTGTCGGGCCGCAAGCTGAGCGATTATGTCGAGCTGATCTCGGTGGCGCCCTTTTACCGGCTGATGTGGGAAGATGGCTCGGTGTTCGATTATTCGAACGACGAGACCGCGCTGTTCGAGCAGATCGGCAAGTTCAACGCCAAGGATGTGGAAGGCTATCGCCAGTTCCTGAAATTCTCGGACAATGTGTTCCGCGAAGGCTATCAGAAGCTGGGCCACGAGGCGTTTCTGGACTTCAAGTCGATGCTGCGCGCCGCGCCGCAGCTGATGCGCTATGAGGCGTTCCGTTCGGTCTATTCGATGGTCGCCCGCTATATCGAGGATGACCGGCTGCGCCAGGCTTTCAGCTTCCACACGCTGCTGGTGGGCGGCAATCCGTTCAAGACCTCGTCGGTCTATGCCCTCATCCATGCCCTTGAAAAGAAATGGGGCGTGTGGTTCCCGCGCGGCGGCACCCATGCGCTGGTGCGCGGCATGGTCAAGCTGTTCGAGGATCTGGGCGGCCAGGTGCGCATGGGCAGCAAGGTGGAGGCCATCATGGCCGACAGCGGCCGGGTGACCGGCGTGCGCTGCGCCGATGGCTGGTCAGGCCGCTTCGATGCGGTCTGCTCCAACGGCGACGTGGTGCACACCTACAAGGATCTGCTCAGCGCCCATCCGCGCGGGGCCGAAATGGCCGCCAAGCTGATGCGCCGCAGCTTCTCCCCGTCGCTGTTCGTCACCTATTTCGGGCTGAAGGGCGAGCGGCCGGATGTGAAGCATCACTCCATCCTGTTCGGCCACCGCTACAAGGGCCTGCTGGACGAGATCTACCGGGGTGGCGAGCGGCTGGCCGATGATTTCTCGCTCTATCTCCACCATCCGACCGCGACCGATCCGGAAATGGCCCCCCCCGGCCACAGCGCCTTCTATGTGCTGTCGCCGGTGCCGCACCTGGGCAAGCTGGACATCGATTGGGAAAAGGAAGCGCCGCGCTATGCCGATTCCATCCTCGATGCGCTGGAACGGCGGGCCATCCCCAATCTGCGCCGCGACCTGGTGACGATGCGGACCTGGACGCCCAAGGATTTCCAGACGACGCTGGCGGCGCACCAGGGCAGTGCCTTCAGCCTGGAACCGGTGCTGTGGCAGAGCGCCTATTTCCGCACCCACAACCGCGACGACATGCTGGCCAATCTCTATTTCGTGGGCGCCGGCACGCATCCGGGCGCCGGCATCCCCGGTGTGGTGGGCAGCGCCAAGGCGACCGGCAAGCTGATGATCGAGGATCTGCTGGCCCGCAAGGCCGCCTGATCGGCGATATCCTGCCATCGTTCGGACGCAATCGGGGGGGCTTCGGCTCCCCCTTTTTCGTTGTGCGCGCGCCACGCAGGCAAAGCCTAGCCCAAAGAAATTGCTGGATTATTACCGAACTGGTTGCTGAGCTTTGCTGTTGACTTCCAAATTGGTTGAAATAACCTGCTTAGTTAGGGTCCGACATTGCTGATTAGTTAACGGATGGTTTCGCACCATGCCGTTGCGGATCGATTTGGGGAGAGAGCTGATGGGCGGGCAGATGGATTCGAAGCAGGTTGCGGTGCCCGGCATTCTGGCTCCCGAGGCGCGGCGCGGCGGCAGCGCGGTGCGCGAGGCGGTGGCGGCTCTCCTGATCAACAATGCCCGGCTGATGGCGCCGGCGGTGCTGGCGCTGATCGCCACGGCCGCCGCCAGCCCGGCGCGCGCCATCGCGGTGGGCGATCCGATCTTCAACCCGGCCACCGGCAATGTCGAAACCGTGACGGCCCGGCTGTCCGATTCGACAGTGCAGACCAACACCGGCGCCGCAATCTTCTTCCTGCAAACCGTGGGCGCCCAGTTCACCGGCGTGGAAGACGGGGTGGACCCGGGCAACGCGCCGCGGTTCGTGGTGACCGAACTGATCCGCCAGGATCCGATGAACGCCATGTCGCCGGTGGTGTCGGTGCGGTTCCGGCTGGCCAGTGATCCGATGGCGCCGGTCACCACCCAGGCGGTCTCGCAGCCATTGGGCGCGGGCGGCGGCAGCGCGGGCGATGGTGCTGATCCGATCACCAATTTCCCGGATGCCACGGGCAATGCGAACCGTACGATCATCGTGCAGCGCGGGCGCAACGGTGGCGATGGCCGCACCGGCGCGCTGTTCGTGCCGGCCGGGGAGGGCGGCGATGGCGCCACCGGCCCGTCGATCATCACCACCGTGTTTGGTGACAACACCCAATCGGTCACCGGGCCGGCCGGCGTCTATATCGCCAGCATCGGCGGCAATGGCGGCCAGGGCGGCAGTTCCTATCTCAACCTCGCCGGCGGCGGCAAATCCGGCGGCCGGGCCGGCAATGGCGGCCTGGTTTCGGTGACCATCACTGGCAACCGCAACGTGGTGACCAGCAACAGCGGCGTCCACGGCGTGTTCGTGCAGAGTGTGGCCGGCACCGGCGGCGACGGTGGCGGCAGCTTTGCCACCACCGGCGGCGGTGGCCAGGGTGCCCCCCCGGCCCAGGGCGGCCCGGTGTCGCTCGACAGTGCGGCGGTGATCAACACCACCGGCAACGGCGCCCACGGCATATTGGCGCAAAGCGTTGGCGGCGGCGGCGGCAATGGCGGCGTCAGCTTCCTGTCGGTCTCCGGCGGCGGTGGCGGCAGCTTTGGCGGCAACGGCGGCGCGGTTTCGGTGATCCACCGTGGCCGCGTGCAAACCGAAGGCGATCGCGCCTATGGCGTGCTGGCGCAATCGGTGGGCGGCAGCGGCGGCGATTCGGGCGCCAGCGTGCTCACCCTCGTTTCGCTGGGCAACAGCGGCGGCGCCGGCGGCAACGGCAGCAATGTCAGCCTGACCGCGGCCGACAATTCGGTCACCCTCACCAGCGGGTTCGGTGCCACCGGCCTGTTTGCCCAGAGCGTCGGCGGCGGCGGCGGCAATGGCCGCTTCAGCCTGTCGCTGGTCACGGTGGGCGCCAGTGGCGGCCCCGGCGGCAATGGCGGCAATGTCACGCTCAACATCGGCACCAATGCCACGGTGGGCACCACCGGCGATTCGGCCTCGGCCGCGGTGGCGCAGAGCGTGGGCGGCGGCGGCGGCACTGCCGAACTGACGATCGGCGTCGTCACCGTCAATCTCGGCAGCACCGGCGGAACCGGCGGCAGCGCCGGCAATGTCTCGCTCAGCAGCAACGGCATCATCACCACCACCGGGCGCGATTCGCGCGGCCTGTTTGCCCAGAGCGTCGGCGGCGGCGGCGGCGATGCGGTCGGTTCGGTTGGCCTCATCAACATCGGCGGCGCCGGCGGCAGCCCGGGCGGCGCCGCCGGCACGGTCTCGGTCACCCAAGGCGCGACCGGCTCGATCAGCACCACCGGCAATGGCGGCACCGGCATCTTCGCGCAGAGCGTGGGCGGCGGCGGCGGCTCCGGCGGCTTCAGCATCGGCGTGGTGGGCCTGGGCGGCAGCGGCGCCAGCGGCGGCAGCGGCAACACGGTCACGGTCGGCAATGCCGGCTTCATCGAAACCCGCGGCGATGGTGCGCGCGGCATCTTTGCCCAGAGCGTCGGCGGTGGCGGCGGCGATGGCGGCTTTGCCGGTGGCCTCACCGCCGTGGGCGGCACCGGGGCCGGCGGCGGCTTTGGCGGCAATGTCACGGTCAACAACAGCGGCAGCATCGAAACCGCGGGCCGCGGCTCGATCGGCATCCTGGCGCAGAGCATCGGCGGCGGCGGCGGCAATGGCGGCGCGTCGGGCTCGCTGGCGCTCAGCATCGGCGGCGCGGCCGGCGGCGGCAATGCCGGCGGCACCGTCACCGTCACCCATGCCGGCAACATCACCACCGGATTCCTGCCCAATGGCGCCAACAGCAACCGCGGCACCGATGCCATCGGCATCTTTGCCCAGAGCGTGGGCGGCGGCGGCGGCAATGGCGGCAGCGCCGGCAGCTTCGGCCTCTTCAGTTCGGTCAGCATCGGCGGGCGTGGCGGCACCGGCGGCACCGGCGGCACCGTCAACCTCACCATGCAGCAGACCAGCGTCAACCTGGGCAACGGGCCCACGCTGATCAGCCCCAATGTCGTCACCGGCGGCAACAATGCCATCGGCGTCTTCGCGCAGAGCGTGGGCGGCGGCGGCGGCAACGGCGGCTTTGCCGTGTCGGCCTCGGTGGGCATCGGCGTCGGTTCCGCCTTCTCGCTGGGCGGCAGCGGCGCCGGCGGCGGTGCGGGCGGCACCGTCACACTCAATGGTGATGTCAATGTCGTCACCTCGGGCGACGGCGCGCGCGGTATCCTGGCGCAGAGCGTCGGCGGCGGCGGCGGCAACGGCGGCCTCGCCGGCAGCCTGCAACTCTCGCTGGGCGCCAGTTTCAGCACCAGCATCGGCGGCAGCGCAGCCAACGGCGGCGCCGGCGGCAATGTCACGGTCACCAGCGGCGGCAACATCGCCACCGGCGGCAACACGCCGGCCGAAGGCCGTTTCGCCACCGGCTTCACTGCCCAGTCGATCGGCGGCGGCGGCGGCAATGGCGGCGTGTCGCTCACCATCTCCGGTTCGGCCGGCCCGGTCGCGGCCTCCATCGCCACCGGCTTTGGCGGCCAGGGCGGTGGCGGCGGCGGTGGCGGCACCGTGGTCGGCACCTATAACGGCAACATCACCACCGGCGGCGATTTTGCCCAGGGTGCGCTGATCCAGTCGGTCGGCGGCGGCGGCGGCGCCGGCGGCTTCAACATTTCGGGTTCGGTGTCGGCCGCGGTCATTGGCGGTGTGGCCGGGGCGATCGGCTTTGGCGGCAGCGGCGGCAGCGGCGGCGGCGGCGGCACCGTTTCGGGCACCGTCGGTTCGGTTCGCACGGCGGGCGCGCAGGCCAATGCGGTCACCTTCCAGTCGATCGGCGGCGGCGGCGGTGCCGGCGGCTTCAATGTCTCGGGCAGCATCGGGCTGGGCATCGGCGGCGCGGCCGCCGGCTCGCTGGGCTTTGGCGGCAGCGGCGGTTCGGGCGGCAGCGGCAACACGGTGAACGGCGCGGTCACCGGGCTGGTGCAGACCAGCGGCAACCAGTCGGGCGGGGTGATCTTCCAGTCGGTGGGCGGCGGCGGTGGTGCCGGCGGCTTCAACGTCTCGGCCGCCGGTGCGGGTGCCGGCCTTGTGTCAGTGGCCGGCGCGGTCGGCTTCGGCGGGCTGGGCGGTGCCGGCAATGTCGGCGGCAATGTCACCGGCAGCACGGCCAGTGTCGTCACGCTGGGCAGCCAGTCCACCGGCGTGCTGGCGCAGTCGCTTGGCGGCGGCGGCGGCGGCGGCGGTTTCAACGTGTCGGGCACGCTCAGCGGGGCTGGCCTGGCGGCCGCCGGCGGCGCGGTCGGCTTTGGCGGCGCCGGCGGGGCCGGTGCCAATGGCGGGGTGGTCAACCTCTCGGTCAGCGGCCCGGTTGATACCAGCGGCTTCCAGTCAGGCGGGATCGTGGCGCAATCGGTCGGCGGCGGCGGTGGTGCCGGCGGCTTCAATGTGTCGGGCGCGATCACGGCGGGTGGCGTTGGCACGCTTTCGGCCGGGGTCGGCTTTGGCGGGCGCGGCGGCACGGCCTCCAGTGGCGGCGCGGTCAGCGCCACGGTCACCGACAATGTGATCACCCGGGGCGGCCAGTCCACCGGCATCACCGTCCAGTCGGTGGGCGGCGGCGGCGGCGCCGGCGGCTTCAACGTTTCGGCCAATGCTGCCGGCAGCGGCGGCCTCTCGGCCGGCGCGGCGGTGGGCTTTGGCGGCACCGGCGGCGGTGGCGGCGGCGCCAGCAGCGCCGCGCTCAATCTCACCGGCTCGGTCAACACGCTTGGCGCGCAATCGGGCGGCATCGTGGTCCAGTCGATCGGCGGCGGCGGCGGTGCCGGCGGCTTCAACGTGGCCGGCAATCTCCAGGCCGCGGGCGGCGGCACGCTGGGCGCGGCGGTGGGCTTTGGCGGCACCGGCGGCAGCGGCGGCAATGGCAGCACGGTCAATTTCGTGCAGCAGGGCAATGTCGTCACCAACGGCACCCAGGCCGGCGGCATCGTGCTGCAATCGGTGGGCGGCGGCGGCGGCGCCGGCGGCTTCAACGTGGCGGCTGATCTGGGCGGTTCGGGCGGCATCTCGGCCAGCGCCGGCGTGGGCTTTGGCGGCAATGGCGGTGCCGGTGCCACCGGCGGCAATGTCACCGGCCGGCTCACCGGCAATGTTGAAACCAACGGCACGCAGGCCGGCGGCATCGTGGCGCAATCGATCGGTGGCGGCGGCGGTGCCGGCGGCTTCAACGTGGCGGCCAGCCTGACGGGCAGTGGCGGCATCACCGCCGGCGCGGCGGTGGGCTTTGGCGGCGGCGGCGGTGGCGGCGGCAACGCCGGCAATGTCGACATGGCGCAAACCGGCGATCTGATCACGCGCGGCGCCCAATCGGGCGGCGCGGTGGCGCAATCGATCGGCGGCGGCGGCGGCGCCGGCGGCTTCAATGTCAGCGCCGCGGTGGGCGGTTCGGTCGGCCTGTCGGCGGCAGCGGCGGTGGGCTTTGGCGGCAGCGGCGGCACCGCCGGCAATGCCGGCACCGCCCGGCTGGCGCTCACCGGCGATCTCGTCACCCTGGGCAGCGACAGCGCCGGCGCGGTGGCGCAGTCCATCGGCGGCGGCGGCGGCGCCGGCGGCTTCAACGTGGCCGGCAACATCACCGGCAGCGGCGGCGGTGCCTTTGGCGTGGCGGTCGGCTTTGGCGGCAGCGGCGGCGCGGCCGGCGATGGCTCCACCACCATCCTTGAATTCACCGGCACCGCGTTCACCGTGGGCCCGCGCTCGGCGGGCCTGGTGGCGCAATCGATCGGCGGCGGCGGCGGCGCCGGTGGCTTCAACGTGGCCGGCGGCATTGCCGGGGCCGGCGGCGGCGCCGGGGTGGCCAGTGTCGGCTTTGGCGGCAGCGGCGGTTCGGGTGGCGCCGGTGGCCAGGTCAATGGCCTGCTGAATGGCACGGTTGAAACCGAAGGGGCTGACAGCACCGGCGTGCTGCTGCAATCGGTGAGCGGCGGCGGCGGTTCGGGCGGCTTCAACGTGTCGGCCGGCATTGCCGGGGCCGGCGGCGGCGCCGGCACCGTCATGGTCGGCTTTGGCGGCAACGGCGGTCTGGCCCGCGATGGCGGCAGCGTGTTTGGCCGCGCCGTGCTGGATATCAACACGCTGGGTGACCGGGCGTCGGGCTTCATTGCCCAGTCGCTGGGCGGCGGCGGCGGCGCCGGCGGCTTCAACGTGGCAGGCGGCATCAGCGGCGCCGGCGGCGGTTCCGGCAGCATCGGCGTCGGCTTTGGCGGCAATGGCAGCGCCGGCGGTTCCGGCGGCGGCGTTGATGTGCGCCTGCGCGGCCTGGTGGTCACGCAGGGTGACAGCAGCGCCGGCGCGCTGGCGCAGAGCGTGGGCGGCGGCGGCGGTGCCGGCGGCTTCAACGTGACGGGCGGGATCAGCGGCTCCGGCTTTGGTTCGGGCACCATCGGCGTTGGCTTTGGCGGCAATGGCGCCGGCGGCGGCAATGGCGGCAGCGTCAGCTTTGGGCGGATCGGCAACACCGGCACCATCGGCGATGATGCCGTGGCCGTGGCGGCGCAGTCGCTGGGCGGCGGCGGCGGCAACGGCGGCTTCAATGTGACCGGCGGCATCAGCGGTTCGGGCGTGGGCGCCGGCAATATCGCCGTGGGCCTGGGCGGGCGCGGTGCTGGCGGCGGCAATGGCGGCGCTGTCACGCTCGACGTGAGCGCGGACGCGGTGTCCACCATGGGCAACCGCAGCATCGGCACGCTGGCGCAAAGCGTGGGCGGCGGCGGCGGCAACGGCGGCTTTGGCATCGCCGGTGACATCAGCGGCGCCGGCGTGGGCAGCGGCGGTGCCAGCGTGGCGCTGGGCGGCCTGGCCGGCAGCGGCGGCAATGGCGGCACGGTGGTGGCCACGCTGAACGTGGGCAGCATCGCCACCCTGGGCAACGGCTCGCTGGGCGCGGTGGCGCAATCGCTGGGCGGCGGTGGCGGCACCGGCGGCTTCAGCGTGGCCGGCAGCATCAGCGGATCGGGCACCGGCAGCGGCGGCCTGGGCGTGGGCCTGGGCGGCGCCGGCGGTGGCGGTGGCAATGGCGACACGGTGACGATGGGCCTGACCGGTCTGGTCAGCACCGGCGGCAGCAATGCCGGCGCGGTGCTGGCGCAATCCGTGGGCGGCGGCGGTGGTGCCGGCAGCTTCAACGTGACCGGCGCGATCAGCGGGGCCGGCGTGGGCGCCGGCGCGGTAACGGTTGGCCTGGGCGGGGCCGGCGGTGACGGCGGCAATGGCGGCAATGTGAGCCTGACGCGCAGCGGCAACACCGGCACGCGCGGCAGCAACAGCGATGCCGTGGTGGCGCAATCGCTGGGCGGCGGCGGCGGCGCCGGGGGCTTCTCGGTTTCGGGCAACATCAGCGGCGCCGGCACCGGCAGCGGTGGTGCCGCGATCGGCATTGGCGGGGCCGGCGGCGGTGGCGGCAGCGCCGGTTCGGCGGTGGCCAGCATCACCGGCCTGGTTGATACGGACGGCGCGGGCAGCCGCGGCGTGCTGGTGCAATCGGCCGGCGGCGGCGGCGGCGTGGGCGGCTTTGCCATTGGCGGCGCCCTGTCGGGCAGCGGCACCGGCAGCGGTGCGGTGGGCATCGGCGTGGGCGGCGCCGGCGGTGATGGCGGCAGCGCGTCGCTGGCGCGCCTCACACTGGTGGGCCCGGTCACCACCGATGGCAATCTGGCCGATGCGATCACGGTGCAGAGCGTGGGCGGCGGCGGCGGTGCCGGCGGCTTCGCGATTGGCGGCGCGCTGGCCGGCGCCGGCACGGGCGCGGGCAGCGTGGGCATCGGCGTGGGCGGCTTTGGCGGGGCCGGCGGCGTTTCCGGCAATGCCGAAGCGACGATCACCGGCAACACCGATACCGAAGGCGATCAGGCGCGCGGCATCCTGGTGCAGAGCGTGGGCGGCGGCGGCGGCGCGGGTGGCTTTGCCATCGGCGGCGCGCTGAGCGGCGCGGGCACCGGCAGCGGCGGTGTGGGCATCGGCATCGGCGGCTTTGGCGGCGGCGGCGGCAATGCCGGCGCGGCCTTCCTGGCGCTGTTGGGCAACACGCTCACGCTCGGCAACCAGTCCCAGGCCATCACCGTGCAATCGGTGGGCGGCGGCGGCGGCTCCGGCGGCTTCTCGGTTGGGGCCAATCTCACCGCGTCGGGCACCGGTGCCGGCGGCATCGGCGTGGGCATCGGCGGCTTTGGCGGCGATGGCGGCAGCGGCGGCGATGTGACCGCCAGCGTGACCGGCACCACCAGCACCGATGGCACCGGCAGCGGCGGCATCACCGCGCAATCGCTGGGCGGCGGCGGCGGCAATGGCGGCTTCTCGGTGGCAGCGGCGCTGTCCGCCTCGGGCACCGGCGCCGGCGGCGTGGGTGTGGGCGTCGGGGGCTTTGGCGGCGGCGGCGGCGATGCCGGCAATGTCAATCTCAGCATCACCGGCAACACCAGCACCTTGCAGGCGAGCAGCCCCGGCGTGCTGGCGCAATCGCTGGGCGGCGGCGGCGGCAATGGCGGCTTCACCGTGGGGGCCAATCTGGCCGCAGCGGGCACCGGCGCGGGGGGCGCTGGCATCGGGATCGGCGGCTTCGGCGGCGTGGGCGGCAACGCCGGCAATGTCGTGGCCAGCGTGACCGGCACCACCACCACGGCCGGCAGCAGCAGCGGCGGCATCGCGGCCCAATCGCTGGGCGGCGGCGGCGGCAACGGCGGCTTCTCGGTGGGCGGCAATCTCAGCGCGGCCGGCACCGGCGCGGGCGGCGCCGGCATCGGCATCGGCGGCTTTGGCGGTGGCGGCGGCAATGCCGGCACGGTCAACCTCACGGTGGTGGGCAACACCGGCACCATGCGCTCCAACAGCCAGGCCGTGCTGGCGCAGTCGCTGGGCGGCGGCGGCGGCAACGGCGGCTTCACCGTGGGCGGTGACATCAGCGCGGCCGGCACTGGCGGCGGCGGCGCCGGCATCGGCATCGGCGGCTTTGGCGGCGGCGGCGGCAACGCCGGCAATGTGACCGCCAGCGTGACCGGCACCACCATGACGATGGGCGCCGATCAGAGCGGCGGCATCCTGGCGCAGTCGATCGGCGGCGGCGGCGGCAACGGCGGCTTTGCCGTGGCCGGCAATATCGCGGCGGGCGGCACCGGCGCTGGCGGCGCCTCGATCGGCATCGGCGGCTTTGGCGGCAACGGCGGCCTGCCCGGCAATGTCTCGCTCACCGTGCGCGGCAACACGCAGACGGCGGGCACCAACAGCGTGGGCGTGGCCGCGCAATCGATCGGCGGCGGCGGCGGCAATGGCGGCTTTGCCGTGGCCGGTTCGGTGGCCGGGGCCGGCCAGGGCGCCGGCGCGGCGGCCTTTGGCCTGGGCGGCTTTGGCGGCAGCGGCGGCAATGCCGGTTCCGTGCTGCTGGATCTGGTGGGCAATGTCACCACCGGGGCGGCCTCCTCGGGCGGCATCCTGGCGCAATCGCTGGGCGGCGGCGGCGGCAACGGCGGCTTTGCCGTGGGCGCGGCGCTCACGGTGGCGCAGAACGGCGCGGGCGCGGCCGGCATCGGCATCGGCGGCTTTGGCGGCGGCGCCGGCAATGGCGGCGATGTGCGCGCGCTGGTCAGCGGGGTCACCACCACCAGCAGCAGCAACAGCACCGGCATCATGGCGCAATCGCTGGGCGGCGGCGGCGGCAATGGCGGCTTCTCGGTGGGCGGCGCGATTGCCTTGTCCAAATCCACGGCGGGCGCGGCCGGCATCGGCATCGGCGGCTTTGGCGGCGGCGGCGGCAACGCCGGCAATGTCGTGCTGGCGGCCGACAGCGGCGCTGGCCGCGCGGCCACGCTGGCGGGCGTTGCGGGCGCCAGTTCGGGCGGTGTCGCGGCGCATTCGATCGGCGGCGGCGGCGGCAGCGGCGGCTTCACCGTGGGCGGCGCCATCACCGCGTCGCAGCAGGCGGCCGGTTCGCTTTCGGTGGGCATCGGCGGCTTTGGCGGCAGCGGCGGCAGCGCCGGTTCGGTTTCGGCGGCGGTCACTGGCCTGGTGCAGGCGCTCAGCAACGATGGCTTCGGCGTTTCCGCCCTGTCGCTGGGCGGCGGCGGCGGCACCGGCGGCATGGCGATTTCGGGCGCGGTGGCCTTGTCAAAGAACAATGCCGGCACCGTGGCCTTCGGTTTGGGCGGCTTTGGCGGCGGCGGCGGCAATGCCGGCAATGTCAGCCTGTCCCGCGATGGAGACACGCAGCTGTTCGGCGACGGCGGCGATGCCATTGCGGCGCAATCGATCGGCGGCGGTGGCGGCAACGGCGGCCTGAATGTGGCGGGCGCGCTCTCCATCGGCCTCAACAGCAACAGCGGCAGCATCGGCCTGGGCATCGGCGGCTTTGGCGGCGATGGCGGCAATGCCGGCAATGTCTTTGCCGATATCACCGGCAATGTGCGCGCCAGCTCGGCCGGCAGCGCCCGCGCGCGGGAGCTTGATCTGCCCGGCATCCAGGTGGGCGAGGATCTGGCCGGCAACGGCATCGTCGCCCAGTCGCTGGGCGGCGGCGGCGGCAATGGCGGCATCAATGTCACCGGCAGCATCGCCATCACCAAGCCCAACACCGCCACATCGGTGGGCGTGGGCATCGGCATCGGCGGCTTTGGCGGCGGCGGCGGCGATGCCGGCAATGTCGATCTCAGGGCGCGCGGCGCGGCCGGCGGCAACGGGCTGTTCGTCACCAATGGCAGCGGCAACATCGCCGTGCTGGCGCAATCGATCGGCGGCGGCGGCGGCAACGGCGGCATCAATGTCACCGGCACCATCGCGTCGGAAGGCGCGCTCTCGGTGGGCATCGGCGGCTTTGGCGGCGATGGCGGCCTGGCCGGCAATGTCAGCTCGCTGGTGCGTGGTGACGTGTTTGCCGCCGGCCGGCGCAGCGGCGGCGTGGTGGCGCAATCGATCGGCGGCGGCGGCGGCAACGGCGGCATCAATGTCGCCGGCTCGATCACCTTCGGCGAAAATGCCATCTTCCCCTCGGTGGCGCTGGGCATCGGCGGCTTCGGCGGCGCCGGCAACAGCGCCGGCAGCGTGGCGGTGGACCAGGCCGGCACCATCACGGTGGATGGCGGCTATACGGTGGGCCTGATGGCGCAATCGATCGGCGGCGGCGGTGGCCGCGGCGCGATCAATGTGGCGGCGGCCGGGGCGGGCTCCGATGAAACCTTCGGCGGCGCCTTCACCGTGGGTGTGGGCGGCTTTGGCGGCGATGGCGCCAATGCCGGCGCGGTCAGCGTCAACAGCGTCGGCCTGATCCGGGTCAACCGCTTCTCCACCGACACCGAACTGCCCGATGCGCCAACCCCGGAAACCGGCGTGGGCGCGGCCCTCACCGAATTCCTCCAGTCCCAGGGCCTGCAGGCGCTTGAAAAATCCCAGGACACCACGGCCGGCATCCTCGCCCAGTCGGTGGGCGGCGGCGGCGGTGTCGGCGGCTTCAACGGCAATCTCACCGTCTCGCCGCGCGGCAACCTGCTGCAGGTGGGCGTGGGCGGCTTTGGCGGCGCCGGCGGCGATGCCAGCACGGTGAGTGTGGTGCGCGGCCTGGCCGCCGGCACGGCTGCCGCCCAACCCGCTCTGATCACCACCTTTGGTGACAATGCCTCGGGCCTGGTGGCGCAGTCCATCGGCGGCGGCGGCGGTGTGGCCGGCATGAATCTGGGCGTGGCCATCGGCCGCCAGACCCAGGGCCAGGGCCCGGACACCTATGGCGCCAACATCGTGGTGGGCGGCAATGGCGGTGCGGCCGGCAATGCCGCGGACGTGAGCGTCACCCAGAATGGTGACATCACCACGGCGGGTGCCAATTCCGATGCCATCACCGCCCAGTCGATTGGCGGCGGCGGCGGCAGCGCCAATTATTCGCTGGGCCTGGGCCGCATGAAGGGCGCCAAGGCGGTGGCCAACATCGCCATCGGCGGCGGGCCGGGCGATGGCGGCTTCGGTGCTGATGTGCTGGTCAACCAGACGGGCAATCTCACCACCGCCGGCAAGGACGCCATGGGCATCCGCGCCCAGTCCATCGGCGGCGGCGGCGGCAACACCGCGCTCACCATGGCGCTGACCATCAGTGCCGACAACAGCCTCAGCTTCACCCTGGGCCGCACCGGCGGCACCGGCGGCGTGGCCGGCAATGTCAACGTGACGGCGGCCGGCACCGTGACCACCGCCGGCCAGGGCGCCACCGCCATCTTCGCGCAGAGCGTGGGCGGCGGCGGCGGCACCAGTTCGGCCACTTCGGCCGGGGTGTCGGTGGGCACCGGCTCGCCGGGCGACGTCAAGAGCAACAGCGTGAATGCGGCCTTTGGCCTGCAGGGCGGTTCGGGTGCCGAAGCCGGCGATGTGAGCGTGACCAACAGCGCCGTGCTGCGCACCGCTGGCGCCAATGCGCGCGGCATCCTCGCCCAATCGGTGGGCGGCGGCGGCGGCACCGGCGGCGGCGCCACCAGCACCGCCATCCTCAGCCAGACCCAGATCGGCCTGGCCATGGGCGGGCGCGGCGGCACCGGTGGCGTTTCCGGCAAGGTGGGCATCAGCAACAGCGGCCGCATCACCACCGGCGGTGCCGATGCCGAAGCCATTTTGGCGCAAAGCGTCGGCGGCGGCGGCGGCATCGGCGGCATGGTCAATGTGATCGGCCTGCAGGTGGCCGGCGCCGCATCGGGCAGCACGCAGACCACGATGAACGTGGCGGTGGGCGGCACCGGCGGCAGCGGCAACAATGCCGACAATGTCACCGTCACCAACAGCGCCATCCTGGAAACCACGGGTGACCGCAGCTTTGGCGTGCGCGCCGAAAGCATCGGCGGCGGCGGCGGCAGCGGCGGCGCGGTGGCCAATGTGCGGCTGCAGGGCAAGACCCAGAGCCTGGGCGTGGACATCAACGTGGGCGGCAGCGGCGGCACCGGCGGTGTCTCCGGCGGCGTGGCCGTCACCAACAGCGGGCGGATCAGCACGCTGGGCACGGCGGCGGCCGGCATCGTTGCCACCAGCGTGGGCGGCGGCGGCGGCAGCGGCGGCATCGTGCTCGATGTGCTGCTCGGCTTCCGCGCGGCCAACCAGTCCAACCAGTTCAAGCTCAATATCGGCGGCTCCGGCGGCAGCGGCGGCGTGGCCGGCAATGTGAATGTCAGCAACACCGCCACCGCTTCGATCCGCACGCTGGGCAACCAGGCCTATGGCATCCTGGCGCAGTCGATCGGCGGCGGCGGTGGCCGGGGCAGCTCGATCATCTCGCTCACCGGCCAGCCCGGTTCGGCCGGCACCGGCACCATGGCGCTTTCGATCGGCGGCGCCGGCGGCACCGGCAACAATTCCGGCTCGGTCACCGTCACCAACGCCGGGGTGATCGAAACCCTGGGCCGTGATGCCCATGGCATCTTTGCCCAGAGCGTGGGCGGCGGCGGCGGCACCGGCGGCCTGGTGCTGTCGGCGGCGGCCTCCGGCCAGGCCGGGCAACAGTCCGTCGCCCTGGCCATTGGCGGCCGTGGCGGGGCCGGCGGCGATGCCGGCAATGTCAGCGTCACCAACACCGGCACCATCATCACCCGCGGCGATGGCGCCGATGGCATCCGCGCCCAGAGCGTGGGCGGCGGCGGCGGCGATGCCAATCTGGGCATCGCGCTCACCCCCAACGTCGGCAATATTCTGATCAGCAACGGCATCAGCGCCCTGTTGGGCGCCGTGCTCGGCGGCAGCGGCGGCAACGCCGGGGTTGCCACCGTGAACCAGCGCGGCAGCGTGATGGTGCTGGGCCGCAATGCCCAGGCCGTGACGGTGCAGAATGTCAACGGCGGCGGCGGCACCCTCACCTTCAACATCGACGGCATCACCAGCCTGCCGGGCACGCCGCTGCAGAGCATCGTCGCCAATCTGGGCAGCAGCCAGACCGACAGCAGCGGCGGTGTGGCGGTTTCGCTGAACATGGTCGGCACCCAGGTGGTGGCGGGGGCCGGCGGCACCGGTTCCGGCGTGCAATCGGTGGGTGGCGGCGGCGGCACCGCCTATCTCAACCTGGGCTTCGTGCCGTCGGCCAATGTGCCGGTGGCCGAGAATGTGGGTGACGCGCCCGATGGCGCGGTGCGCAGCGAGGCGCTGGCCAGCGCCGAACCGCCGCTGCGCGAAGCCAACACCCCGCCCGAAGTGCTGGGCCAGAATGTCGTCATCGCGCTGGGCGCCAACGGCGGCAGCAACAACAGCGGCGGCACCGCTTCGCTTGAGCTGAGCGGCGAGGTGCTGACCGAAGGCACCGGCACCGCCGGCCAGATCGTGCAATCGATCGGCGGCGGCGGCGGCCGCACCAGCGCGCTGCTCGACGTGTCGGCCGGGGCGCGGCCCAATGCCATCCTGGTCACGCTGGGTGGCACCAATGTCGCCACCTCCTCGGGCCGCGCCACCAGCGCGGTGCAGACCGGCGCCATCCGCACCACCGGCGCGATTGCCCCGGCGGTGATCCTGCAATCCATCGGCGGCGGTGGCGGCTCGGTCAATCTCGGGCTGTCGGCCGGCAATCCGCTGGGCCAGCTGGCGCAGCTGACCCTGGGCGGCAGCGGCGGCACCGGCAATGATGGCGGCGCGGTGAGCGGCAGCTACAGCGGTGGCCTGACCACCACGGGCGTGAACAGCCCGGCGCTGATCGCGCAATCGATCGGCGGCGGCGGCGGCGAGGTGCGGCTGAGCGGGATGGGGACGGCCTCCATCGCGCTGGGCGGCAGCAATGGCGCGGGTGGCAGCGGCGGCGCCGTGGCCATCACCAATGATGGCCTGATCAGCACCACCGGCACCCGCTCGCACGGCGTGCTGCTGCAATCGATCGGCGGCGGCGGCGGCGCGGTGTTCGGCTCCGGCCTGGTCACGCCGGTGCTGCGCAACGGCAACAGCGGCGATGGCGGCGCCATCAGCTTCACCCAGCGCGGCAGCATCATCGCTGCGGCCGACGGCGCCTTTGGCCTGATCGCCCAATCGGTGGGCGGCGGCGGCGGCTGGGTGGACGGCAGCTTTGCCGGCACCGCCGGCGGCGCCGGCCGTGGCGGCAGCATCACCGCCAGCATCACCGGCGAGGTGATGGCCACCGCAGCCAACAGCACCGCCATCCTCGCCCAGAGCGTGGGCGGCGCAGGCACCGGCGGCGGCAACATCAGCTTCACGCTGGGCAGCCATGTGCGCGGCGGCAGCGGCACCGGTGCCGGCGTGCAACTGGCCGGCGGGGCTGACAATATCGTCACCAGCAACGCCTCGCTGTCGGCCGTCTCGCGGCTGGCCATGGTGGGCACCACCGGCAACGACACGCTGATCAACAACGGCCAGCTTTATGGCAACATCACGCTGGGCAGCGGCAACAACCTGGTGGTGAACAGCCGCAACGCCCTCTATGTGATCGGTGACACGGTGCAACTGCGCACCGATCGGGCGGCGATGGGCACGCTGCGCAACGAAGGCGTGCTGCGGCTGGGCCTGTCGGCCCCGCAACTGCCGCTGGATCTGACCGGCGGCGAGGTGTTTGCCAACGAGGATGGCGCGGCCCCGGCGCGAAGCAACCTGCTGCTGGGCGCGCGGGTGATCACCCAGACGGCGCTGACCGGCGATTTCGTGCAGACGGCCACCGGCCTGATGTTTGCCGATGTCTCCTTCGGCTTCCATCCGTCTGACCGGATCACCGCGGCCGGCAATGCCACCGTGGCCGGTACGCTGGATGTGACGCTCACCTTCCTGGCCAATGCCGTGCCCTACACGCTGATCCCCACGACCAGCGGGGTGGGCATCAACAACGGCCTGAACGTGATCGACACGCTGGCGATGGACTACAGCATCAACGCCAATCCCACCGGCATCAACCTCACCTATGTGCCGCGCTTCAACCAGTCCTATCTCTGGCCCAACGGCCAGGCGCTGGGCCTGCACATGAACTCGGCGCTGCTGGTGGGCGGTTCGGAAGGGCTCGGCCGGCTGATGGCCCTGCTCGGCAATCTGCGCGCCGGCCAGGAAGCCCGCTTCACCGAGATCATGCAGCAGCTCAGCCCCGAAGCCTGGCTGACGCCGATGAAACTGCATTATCAATCGGCCGATGCGTTCCGCCGCCAGCTGTTTGCCCGCAACGCCACCGGCATCGAGGATGCCACCTTGTGGTCCAACATGGAGTTTGACAGCTTCAGCCAGAAGAGCCGCATTGACCAGCGCGCCGCCGATGCCGAAACCTATGTCGCGACCTTCGGCGCCAGCGCCCGGCTGGGCGAAGCCTGGACGCTGACGACGGCGGCCGGTTATCGCCGGATCAACCGCTTCATCATGCGCGATGGCCCGATGGCCGATGGCCATGGCGATGCCCTGCAACTGGGCGGCGCCATCACCTATGAGCCGATGGCCGACATGAAGCTGACCGGCGGCATCTCCGCCGGCTGGCAATGGCTGCGGGCACGGCGCACCAGCACCGTGTTCGAAACTCTCACGGCAACGGTGGAGCCGGAAGCCAGCTTCGTGCAGATCGCCGCTTCGGCCAGCTATGACTTCAACTGGCGCCGGGGCTTCGTGCGGCCGTCGCTGGATGTGGCGGGCACCTCGCTGGCCCAGATGGCCTATCAGGAAGGCGGCCTGCGCTCGCTCGGCGCCCGCGCGGTTCAGGCCAACCAGTGGCTGTGGAGCCTCAACCCGCAGCTGACCACCGGCTTCACGCTGAACCAGAGCAGCACGACCAAGGTGCAGTTGCAGCTGCGCGGCGGGGCCATCTTCCAGATGTCCAACGCCATCCGCATGCCGTTCGCCCTGATCGGCGCCAATCCGGCGGCTGATCCGGCGCAGCTCACCCTGGGCCTCAACCGCGAGGCGGCGCTGGTGGGCGGCGATCTGGTGATCAACTGGAAGGACCGGCTCAGCCTGTCGGGCGGCTTCTCGGGCGTGTGGGGCGCGCGGGACAATGTGACGTCGGCCCGGTTGCAGATGCTGCTGAAGTTCTGATCGCCGGCACCGGGCGGGCCTGCGGGCCAAACCGGTGCCGGCTGCCATCTGCGCCGTTCACCGTGCTTGCGCCGCATCGCCCGCCGGGGCAGGAAGCTTCCCGTGTCTGACGTTCTTGCCAATGCCCGTGACGCCATCGCGCGCGGTTCGAAAAGCTTTGCGCTGGCCAGCCGGCTGTTTGATGCGCCCACGCGCGATCGGGCCATGCTGCTCTATGCCTGGTGCCGCCACACCGATGATGTGATCGATGGCCAGGTGCTGGGCGAAGGGCGCAACGATGATCGCCGCCCCCCCGCCGAGCGGCTGGCCGAGGTGCATTGGGAAACCGAACGCGCGCTGTCGGGCAATCCCACGCCCGGCACCCCCTATGAGGCGCTGGCCATGGTGGTGGCCGAAACCGGCATGCCGGCGCGCTACCCGCGCGATCTCATCCATGGTTTCCGCATCGACATGGAGGAGCGGCCGTTCCGCACCTTCGATGACACGCTGACCTATTGCTATCATGTCGCCGGCTGCGTGGGCGTGATGATGGCGATCGTGATGGGGGTGCGCCCTGATGACCGGCCGGTGCTGATCCGCGCCTGCGATCTGGGCATGAGCTTCCAGCTCAACAACATCGCCCGCGACGTGATCGAGGATGCGATGAACAGCCGGCGCTATATTCCCGATGACTGGCTGGCGAGCGTGCGGCTCAGCCCGGAGGATTTCGCCTTCCCGCCCAACCGCCGGCAACTGGCGCGACTGGTGGCCAGGCTGGTGTTCAAGGCCGAGGACTATGAGGAATCGGCCCGCTTTGGCACCTCGGCGCTGGGCAACCGCGCCGCCTGGGCGGTGCTGGCCGCGGCCCGCATCTATGGCGGCATCGGCCGCAAGGTGCGCGCGCTTGAGGAGGCCGGGCTGGAAAACCGGGTTTCAACCACCAAGGCCGAAAAGGCCCGCGCCGTGGCCGCGGCGTTTGGCGAGATGCTGGTGCGCAAGCAGCGCTGGCCGATGCCGGGGCCTGCGCGCGAGGGGCTTTGGACGATGCCAGACTAGTAGGAAAGCAATTAAGGCTTTCCTTGGAAGCCCGTAGCAACATCCGTAAACGTGAAAATCATTGATGAGTTAAACAGGTCAGAGAACTCCGTTGACCAATCTTTTTGTTGATTATCAATAAAATTCTGAAAACGAGCATCCACTGAATTAGCAGCAACTTCAACATCATTCAGCAGTGAAGCAAGCACATAAATTACTCTGGCGCTATCGTTCTGACATTCAAATCGCTCGAATTGGCCAATAGTGTTTTTCCATCTAAATTGCTTTATGACGGTCACAAGTAACCTCCTGTTTACCGCGCCCAATGCTCGGCGTTGTCGATCATGCCCATTTCGGCACGCATCTTGGCTGATGCGCGGATGCGGCCGCGGCCGTCGGCTTCCAGTTGCGCCTTCAGCTTGCGGATCGGCGGGGCCCAGATGAAGCCGAAGCTCACCGTGCCTTCCTTGGTCTCCACCACATGGTGCAGGCGGTGCGCCTGCACCACGCGCTTCATGTAACCCCATTGCGGGTTCCACGAATGCTTCACCCGGCGGTGCACCAGGATGTCGTGCAGAAAGAAATAGATGGCACCATACATGGTGATGCCGGCGCCGATGGCGGTGATCATGTGCAGGCCATAATGGGTGCCGATCATCAGCAGGATCATCGACGGGATGGCGCCGGCCACGCCGAACCAGTCATTCCGTTCAAACCGGCCGGTGCGCGGTTCGTGGTGGGATTTGTGCAGCACCCACAGGAAACCATGCATCACATATTTGTGGCTCAGGATGGCCACCACCTCCATGATCGCCACGACCAGAAGGGCGATCATTATGCCCTGCCACCAGTTCACATCGGCGAGCACGGGGTGGCGAGTGGACAGCGAACCAAGATAATCGAGCATGGGTTCATGCTATAGCCAGCCCGCTGCGGATATGCATTAGGGGACTTGCCGCACCCCCTGCCGATATGGAGCCGCCATGCCCGTCCGCACCGCCGTCCTGCCCCTGATTGCGCTGCCGCTGCTGCTCAGCGCCTGCGCCACCCCGGCCCAGCGCATCACCAAAAATCTGGCCGGCCTGGGCGTGCCGCCGCGCCAGGCCCAGTGCATGGGGGATCGGCTGGGCCAGCGCCTTTCGCTCGGGCAGTTGCTGCGTTTGCAGGAACTTACCAATATCCGCATAGAAAAACTGCAGAAATTGAGCATCCGCCAGATCGCGGACAAATTGACCGATGAAAAGGACCCCGGCCTGGTCGCGGAATTCCTGCGGGCCGGCATTGGTTGTGCCTTTTGATTCGGCCTTGAAAATTGTATGAAAGCAGGAGACGATCAGGCCAGATATTGGTGAGGGGGCATGTAGGTTAGGGGGGTACGGATGAAACGCCTGATGATATTTCTGGGATTGGCAATGCTGGCCACCCCGGCTGCAGCGATCAGGGTCAAGGTGTCGTCCTTCACGGCCTACCCCTACCAGATCCCGCGGGACGTGGCGCTGTGCATCGTGGACAATCTCACCATCCTGTCCAATCGGACACGGTCTGACTTTGAACTTACCGAAGCGGGCACCGAGGAGCCCGAAGGCGAGCTGGATTCCGCTCTCACCGTCAAAACGGCTGCAACGGTGGAGCAAATTGCCGCCATGAGCTATACGCAACGATTTCAGAACATGGCGCGGCTGGCCTTTCGGGACGCCAAGAACCAGTGCAATTTCCTGGTCATTGCCGATGCCTGCGACGACGACAGCGATGCCCGGTTGCGGCCTGGCGCGCCCGTGCCCTGGAGTTGCCGGGGTTTCAAGCCATTGTAGCCGCTGCGACTTCCGCCCGGTTAAGGCCACACCAGCCACGCCTTGATTGGGGCGATTGGCGGGATCGACTTGAGCTCGGCTCCGGCAGCTTGACGTGCCAACTCCCCGCCCGACAGGTCTCCGCGACAGAAAAATGCGCTCCAAAAGTCAGGCTTGGACTGGACGTCAGCCAATCTTGCGATATCGTTGCCTGACACTGCCTGACGGGACAAGCGGTACGGCAACTCTGCAACCTGTCGTTGCTTTGCAAGTGCCAATTGAATAAAATCCTGGCATCAAAGGGGGAGGATTTCGATGCGTGCATTCATCCTTTTCATTGCTTTGTTGTTTGCCGGGGCAGGGCAGGCGCAACCGCAAACGCAAACGATCGACAAGCTGCGGGCGCCAAAGGTCGTTCAGAAAGCGACCATCGACTATATGTGCGGCAACATCAAATACAGGCTGACGACCGGTACCAACGGCGGCATCTGCGGCTCCGGCGTCACCGTTGCCGAATGCACCGATTCAAAGGGTAATTCAGCCAAAGTCGAATGCAGCAAGGGCTGCTCGTCAGAGGGCAAGGGCAGCTGCACAATCCCTTGAACGGGTTGAACCACGTCCGAATTTGGCGAATTTCGCATTTCCCGTGACTGTGCACGCTTTCGCCTGGTTTTCGAGCCTCGGCCGGACTGCGGTGACAGTGCAACTGAGGGACGAGGTTCAAACATGAGCACAAAGCGCATGCGACTGGCATTTCTTCTTGGCATCGCGATGCTGGCCGCCCCGGCTGCGGCGATCACCGTTCAGGTGTCGTCCTTCACGGCTTTTCCCTACAATATTCCGCAGCCGGTCGCGCAGTGCATTGTCACCAACCTGATGATCTTGAACAATCAGAGATCACCGGGTTTCGAATTGAATACGGCTGGTGCAGCCGACGATGACGATGACGATGACGAAGAAGACGAGGAAGATTCAGAGGGCGAATTGCAGTCCATATTGAACGACAAGACGCAGGCGACGGTTCAGCGGGTTGCAGCCATGAACACCCCCTTGCAGCGGTTCACCTTCATGGCCAATCGTGCCTTCACCAACCCGACAAACCGCAGCAATTTTGTGACGGTCGCCATGAACTGCAACAGCAACATCAGGTATCGCTTCCAGGTGAGCGGTTAGGCCCCGCCAGAAGAAGCCTCCGGGCCGGGTGATACCATTCACCGCCCCGCCCCCCGCCGTTTTCCGCTGAAACCCTTTTTCTGCATCTTGGAAAAGCGCGTGGTGCGGGTGCCGGCCACGCCGCCGGTGGCGCGGCCTTTCACCGGGGCGGTGCGCTGGTCGTGCGGCACGCCCAGTTCGTCCATTTCCAGCCGGCGGATCTGGTCGCGGATGGCGGCTGCCGTCTCGAACTCAAGATCGGCCGCCGCCTTCTTCATCTGCTCTTCCAGTTCGGCGATATAGGCCTTGAGATTGTGGCCAACGAGATGCTGGGTCTCCTCGTCGCCAGTGTCCACCACCAGCCCGTCCTTCATGCTCACATCGGCCAGCACATCGCCGATGTTGCGCTTGATGGTGGTGGGCGTGATGCCGTGCTCGGCATTATAGGCTTCCTGCTTGGCGCGGCGCCGGCTGGTTTCGGCCATCGCCCGCTCCATGCTGCCGGTCACATGATCGGCATAAAGGATCACCCGGCCCTCGACATTGCGGGCGGCGCGGCCGATGGTTTGCACCAAGCTGGTTTCGGAGCGCAGGAAGCCTTCCTTGTCGGCATCCAGGATGGCCACCAGCCCGCACTCGGGAATGTCCAGCCCCTCGCGCAGCAGGTTGATGCCCACCAGCACATCATACACGCCCAGCCTGAGATCGCGGATCAGCTCGATGCGCTCCAGCGTTTCCACGTCGGAGTGCATGTAGCGCACCCTCAGCCCGGCCTCGTGCAGGAACTCGGTCAGATCCTCGGCCATGCGCTTGGTCAGCGTGGTCACCAGGGTGCGATAGCCGGCGGCGGCGGTCTTTTTCGCTTCCTGGATCAGATCCTCCACCTGGTCTTCCACCGGGCGGATATCCACCGGCGGATCGATCAGGCCGGTGGGGCGGATCACCTGCTCCACGAACACGCCGCCGGTCTTGTCCATTTCCCACGGGCCGGGCGTGGCGGAAACAAACACCGTCTGCGGGCGCATCGCCTCCCATTCGGCAAAGCGCAGCGGCCGGTTGTCGATGCAGCTGGGCAGGCGGAAGCCATATTCGGCCAGCGTCACCTTGCGGCGGTGGTCGCCCTTGGCCATGGCGCCGATCTGCGGCACCGTCACATGGCTTTCATCGATGAACAGCAGGGCATTTTCCGGCAGATATTCAAACAGCGTGGGCGGCGGCTCGCCGGGCAGGCGGCCGGTGAGGAAGCGGCTGTAATTCTCGATCCCGGCGCAGGAACCGGTGGCGGCGATCATTTCCAGATCGAAATTGGTGCGCTGCTCCAGCCGCTGGGCTTCCAGCAGCTTGCCTTCGGCGTTCAGCTCCTTCAGCCGCTCCGCCAGTTCATGCTTGATGGCCTCGGCCGCCTGTTTCAGCGTGGGCCCCGGTGTCACATAATGGCTGTTGGCGTAGATCTTGATGAGATCGAGCTTCGCCACCGTCTCGCCGGTGAGGGGATCAAACTCGCTGATCGCCTCGATCTCGTCACCGAAAAAGCTGATGCGCCAGGCGCTGTCCTCATAGTGGGAGGGGAAGATTTCCAGACTGTCGCCGCGCACCCGGAAATTGCCGCGGGCAAAGCTGAGGTCGCCGCGCTTGTATTGCATCGCCACCAGCTTGCGCACCACCTCCTTCAGATCGGCCGAACCGCCCTTTTTCAGGCTGAAGGTCATCGCCGAATAGGTTTCCACCGAGCCGATGCCATAAAGGCAGGAGACGGAGGCGACGATGATCACGTCATCGCGCTCCAGCAGGGCGCGCGTTGCCGAATGGCGCATCCGGTCGATGGCCTCGTTCACGCTCGATTCCTTCTCGATATAGGTGTCAGAGCGCGGCACATAGGCCTCGGGCTGGTAATAATCGTAATAGGAAACGAAATATTCCACCGCGTTGTCGGGGAAGAAGCTTTTGAATTCGCCGTATAATTGCGCCGCCAAGATCTTGTTGGGCGCCAGGATCAGGGCCGGGCGCTGCACCGCCTCGATCACCTTGGCCATGGTGAAGGTCTTGCCCGAACCGGTCACCCCCAGCAGCACCTGGTCCCGCTCGCCCTGATTGGCCTGGGCCACGAGTTCGGCGATGGCGCCGGGCTGATCACCCGACGGGCTGTAATCGGTCTTCATCACGAAGGGGCGGCCGCCTTCGGATTTTTCCGGGCGCGCCGGCCGGTGCGGGGTGAAGGCCGCCAGTTCGGTTTCGGCAAGGCTGGTGCGAATCTGGATGGCCATGGCGGCCATTATGGCCTGCGTGCGCGCTTTGTTCCAGCCGGATGCGGCGTCACAGGCTGGCCAGATGGGCGATGATCGCCGCCTCGCTCACCACGTCGGCATATTTGGCCTGCATGTCGAACAGATTGGCCTCGTGCGGGCCGGGGTGGCGATCGCCCACGGCATCGCGCACCACGGTGGTGATGAAGCCATGGCTCATCGCATCCACACAGGTGGCGCGCACACAGCCGCTGGTGGTGACCCCGGTGAGGATGACATTGTCCACCCCCAGCGCCGTCAGGGTGGCGGCCAGCGAGGTGCCGAAGAAGGCGCTGGGATATTGCTTGGAGATCACCAGTTCATCCTCGGCCGGTTCCAGCCCGGCCGGCCAGGCGCCCAGCGGGCTGCCCTTGATGAAATAGCGCAGCGGCGGCGCCTTCTGGAAGAAGCGGCCGCCATCGATGGCGCTGGGGTGATAGACGACATTGGTGAGGATCACCGGCACGCCGGCGGCGCGGGCGGCGGCGCGCACCCTGAGGGCCGAGGCCAGCGCATCCTCCACCCCGGCAAACAGATCGGAGGCCGGATCGAAATAGGCCTGGACGAAATCGATCAGCAGCAGCGCCGGGCGGCGGCCAAAGCCGGCCTGGCCGTGATAGGCGCGGGCATAATTGGCATCCAGATCATCACTCATGCCGTCTCTCCCTGGGTGGCCGCGGCCGGCCAGTCTATGGCCATGATTTCCCACTGCTTCTCGCCGGCGGGCAGCCGCACGGCGCGCACATCGCCCACCCGCGCCCCGCGCAGGGCACGGGCGATGGGCGCGCTCCACCCTATACGGCCGCTGCTGGCATCCTGTTCATCATCGCCCACCAGCACGAGGATGCGGCGGTTGTCATCGTCATCGGCGATTTCGACGGTGCAGCCAAACAGCACCTTGTCACGTTCCGTCTGGCGGGCGGGATCGATCACCCGGGCGGCGGCCATGCGCTTGGAAAGATGCTCCAGTTCCCGGTCAATCTCGCGCAGTTTCTTGCGGCCATAAAGATAATCGCCGTTTTCGGAACGGTCCCCGTTGCCGGCAGCCCAGCGCACCACCTCGACGATGGCCGGCCGCTCGCCGTGCAGCAACTGGTCATAGCGGGCGCGCAAGGCGGCCATGCCGGCGGGGGTGATGGGATTGAATTCGGTCACAAATCAAGCCGGCCTTGCGTGGTTTGGCCGGGCGTTTTGCGGCGGCGCGTCGTGTCTGGCAAGCCCGCCTTGCGGCTGCCGTGGCGCTGGACGATGGCGCGGGCCGGTGCAGCGTGGGCCGGATCGCGGCGGATGGCGGTGATCGCGGCACGGGCAGCGCGGGCGGCCTGCTCATGATCAACCAGCGGCGCCGGATAGGCCGGCGCCGTGGGTGCCCGCCACGGCTCGTGCACGAACGGCGTGGGCAGGCCGGCCAGTTCGGGCAGCCAGCGGCGGATGAAATCGCCGGTGGGGTCCTGATCATGGCCCTGCTTGATCGGGTTGTAGATGCGCGGGATGTTGGTGCCGGTGGTGCCCGATTGCATCTGCACCTGGGCCCAGTGGATGCCGGGCTCATAATCGGTGAACAGCCGCGCCAGCGCCGCGCCGCTCAGCCGCCAATCCAGCCGGAGATGATAGCTGGCAACCGCCATCACCATGGCCCGCATGCGGAAATTGAGCCAGCCGGTGGCCGCCAGGCTGCGCATGCAGGCATCCACAAAGGGCCAGCCGGTGCGCCCCTCCACCCACGCCGCCAGCCGCGCCGCCTCATGGGCGGGCAGGCCGGCATAGCCCGGATGCAGGCAGCGCGCCTCCAGCCAGGGCGCATCCTCCAGTTTCTGGATGAAGTGGCAGTGCCAGTGCAGGCGGCTGATGAGCGAATCGATGGAGCGCACGAAGGCAGCATCGCCGGCGTCCCGCCAGCGCTGGCGGGCGGCGAGGGCGGCCTGAAAGGCTTCGCGCATCGAAATCGCGCCCAGCGCAAGATGCGGGGAGAGGCGGGAGCAATGCTCGGCGCCGCTGCCGGGTGCCGACATGGCGGCGCGATAGGGGCGGCCGCGGCTGGCAAGGAAGCTTTTCAGCAGCGCCAGGCCGGCGCGGCGGCCACCGGTCTGCCGGCCGGGGCAGGGATCAGGCGGCAGGCCCAGCGCCGCGGCATCGGGCAGGGGATTGCCGGCCATATTGGCCATGGGAATCGCGGGTGGTACGGGCAGGCGAGGCGCGCGCATCATCGCCTGCCACCGGGCGGCCCAGCCATCGCGGTTGCCATGGGCCCGCCACACGCCGTGTTGCATCGCTTCGGTGAACGGCACGCCGGCGCCCCGCGCCCAGCGCCGCACCGCCTTGTCGCGGGCAAAGCTCCACAGATTGCCGCTTTCCTGGTGGGCATGCAGCGCGCTGATGCCATGGGCGACGTGAAGATCGTGCAGCACGCGGGCCGCATCGCCCACCCGCACCACCAGCCGGGCGCCGCGGGCCTGCAGGCTGCGATCAAGATCGGCCAGCGCATCAGCCAGAAATTCATATTGCCGGCCGCTGGCATCGGGCTGCTGCCATTGCGCCGGCTCGACGATATAGAGCGGCAGCACCGGCCGGCCGCTGGCACAGGCGGCCAGCAGCGGCGCATGATCATGCACCCGCAAATCGCGCTTGAACCAGACAATCTCCATGCCCCTGGGTGTAGCCGCTTTGTTCCACCCCGGCGTGGGCCAGCGGTGTCGCAGGCGGCTTGGCAGCGCCGCCCCGGCTTGGCATGGAAAACGTCATGATCCTCTATGGCATTCCCAATTGCGACACGGTGAAGAAGGCGCGCGCCTTTCTGGCCGAAAGGGGCGTCGCCCACCAGTTCCATGATTACAAGAAAGCCGGTGTGCCGGCCGAAGCGCTGGCGCGCTGGGTGGCGCGCTGGGGCTGGGAGGCGGTGCTGAACCGCGCCGGCACCACATTCAAGGCGCTGCCCGAAGCGGACAAGGCCGGGCTGGATGCCGACAAGGCCATCGCCCTGATGCTGGCCAACCCCAGCATGATCAAGCGGCCGATCGTGGAGGGAGACGGCGTGGCCCTGATCGGCTTCAAGGCCGAGCAATGGGCGGGAGCGTTGTGAGATGGCGCGCTGGCTAGTGAAATCCGAACCGTTCAAATACAGCTGGGAGCAGCTGCTGAAGGACGGGCAGACGGCGTGGGACGGCGTGCGCAACAACCAGGCGGCGCAATATCTGCGCGCGATGAAAATCGGTGACGAGCTGTTCTTCTATCATTCCAACGAGGGCCTGTGCATCGTCGGCATCGCCGAGGTGGTGGGTGAGCATTTCATCGATCCCAGCGACCCCAAGGGCCGGTTTCCGGCGGTGATGGTGGGCCCCAAGGCGCCGATGCCGCGTGCCGTGACGCTGGCCGAGATGAAGGCCGAACCGCGCCTGGCCGGCATGGCGATGTTCCGCCAGTTCCGCCTGAGCGTGGTGCCGATCACGGATGCGGAGTGGGATGTGGTGATGGAAATGGCGCGTGCATAGGCTGTTGCTGGGCCTTGTGCTGGCATCGCCAGTCGCGGCCCAGACGGCGGCGCCGGCCGCCGCCGAAGCCCCCGCCAATGTGCCGTTGCTGGCCCAGATGCTCGACCGCTGCATGGCCACGCATGCCGTGCGGCTGAGCCGGACCGACCTGGACGATGCGGCGATTCATGCCCAAGCCAGCACGGGCTGCGCCGCCATCAATCAGCAGTTGCGGGCCGGGGTGCGCAGCCAGATGCCACCCGCCGAGGCCGAGGCGCTGATCCGGCAGCTTGATGCCACCGATCGCCCCAATTTCATGGCGTTGCTGCAACGCATTCGTGCTGACCGGGCCGCCAGGGCAAACCCCAACTGACCGTTCAGCCCAGATCGGCCAGCAGGAAGCTGCCGGCCACCCCCAGCATCACCAGCGCGAACAGCCGGCGGACCAGCCGCATCCTGTTGGCATTCTGCAACAGCGCCTGCGCCTGCGCGCCGGCCGCAACGATGGCAAGATGGATGACGGTGGCGATCACGGTGCTGATGCCGGCCAGCAGCAGGGCACCGGCCAGATCGAGGCTGCGGCCGCCCATGAATTGCGGCGCCACCACCACGAAAAACATATAGGCCTTGGGATTGAGCAGGTTGATCAGCGCGCCAGTGGCCAGGGCGCGCCGCGCGGTGGCCGGCGCTGCCGCGATGGGGCGGCCCGCCCCGCGCCAGGCATCCACCGCCAGCCAGACCATCATCGCCGCGCCGGCCAGCCGCAATGCCGCCAGATAGTGTGGCGCCGCCTGCAACAGGGCAGCCAGGCCCAGCGCGGCCAGCATGCCATTGGCGAGCAGGCCCAGCGCCACGCCGGCCACCGCCGCCAGCCCGGCGCGCCGGCCTTCCACCGCGGCCAGCCCTGCCAGCCAGGCCATGTTGGGCCCCGGTGTCAGCTCGATCAGCAGCACGGCCAGTGCAAAGCCCAGCAGGTCCAACGCCATCCGCCTCCTTCGGGGCCAAGCCTGTGGGCCGGGGGGCGGGCGCGGTCAAGGCGATGCGAAGGCCGCCGCGCCGCGCCCGGCAAAATCAAACACGGCCAGCTTCTTGCGCAGGGGTGAAACCCGCACGCCTTCGGCTTCCAGCAGTTGCGCTTGCAGGGCGCCGCCGCCCGGCGCCTTCTCGTTCAGGAAACCGCCCTTTTTCAGCAGCCGCCACCAGGGGGTGAGGCTGGCCGGGTCTTCGCCCATCGCCCGCCGCTCCTCGGCGGCGCGGGCGGCCATGTTGGCAAAGATGGCGGTGGAAACCGGGCAGGCCACGGCGACGCCATGGGCCCGCGCGATGGCGGCGCGCAACTGATCAAGCGTGGCGACTTCACCGGGCGCGATCTGGCGCAGCCAGGCGTCCACCTCGGCCGGGGAGCTCACCACCATCGCGCCGCCATCGGCCTCGCGATAGCCGGGGGCGCCGGGCGGGATCATGTGGATGATGTGCGGCGGTTTCGACGCGGCGAGGTGATCAAGGGCGGTGCGTTTGCGGCTCATGGCGCTGTTCGTGTCACAACCCCGGCAAAAGCGGAATAAGATGCGTTTGTTCTATGCTTGTTCCTGCAATTTGGCCAGATTGGCCTCGTGATCGGCGCGGCTGAGACGGTAGCGCGAGACGGCGAGGATCATGCAGGCCCACACCAGCCAGATCGCCGGCACATAGGTGGCGCCCAGGCGGAACAGGCTGTCGGGGCCGACCTGATCGGGCGTGGCGCCCTTGGGGAATTCAGCCAGCGTGAGCACCAGGCTGGCGGCCATCACCCCCAGCCCCTGCACCGCCTTGCGGATGAAGGTGTTGGCCGCAAAGAAAATCCCTTCCGAACGCCGGCCGGTGCGCACCTCGGCCTGCTCCACCAGATCGGCCAGCATCGATGCGGTGAGCACCTGGAAACAGATGATGAGGCCCACATCGATCATGGTCACGGTGAAGACGATCCAGAAGATCGCCGGATCGCCATTGGCCGGCAGCAGGCCAAACAGCCGGGCGATGATCGGCAGCGGCAGCGCCAGGCCGGCCAGCACGCCGATCACCGTGGCACCGCGCTGCTTGCCCAGCCGGCGCGTGACCATGGGCGCCAGCCCGGCCCCGATGGCGGCCGAGGCAAAGACACTCATCGTGATCAGCCCGATCTGTTGCGAGGAAAAGCCCCAGAAATAGGCCGAGAAATAGAAGCTGAGCGAGGCCGAGATGCCGGTGGCGATGGCGCCAAAGATTGCCGCGACGAACAAAGCGGCAAAATCGCGATGGGCGATGGTGGCGAACACCTGCCGAAAGATCGCCGGCAGCCCGCCCTCGGGCCGCGGCATCGCTGCGCGCAGATGGGGAATGCTGTGGCGGGTGCCAATCACCGACACCAGGATGGCGACGAAGATCAGCGCCGAAGCGATCATGCCATAAAGTTCATAGGCATCGCGGTTGAACTGGCCATTGGGGATGGCGGGCGTTGCAAAGGCCGGGAAGATCAGGGTGAAATTGGCCACGCTCATGATGCTGCCGATCACCCAGGCAAAGAACAGCCGCCAGCCGAACAGGGCGCTGCGCTCGTCATAGCTTTTCGCCAGTTCGGGGCCGAGCGCGGTGCTGGGCACTTCATAGAAGGCGATGAAGCAGCGGATCAGCACGGCCAGCACCAGGAGATACCAGAAGAGCGCGCCCTGGCTCCAGCCAGCGGGCGGGTTCCACAACAGGAAATAGGTCGCGGCCACCGGCACGGCGGATGCGAGCATGAACGGATGCCGCCGGCCCCAGCGCGATGCCGTGTGATCTGACCAGTAACCGATCACCAGATCGATCACCGCATCAGCCACCAGCGCGACAGTGATGGCCAGCCCGACCAGCCGCGCATCCAGCCCGATCACCTGGCTGTAGAAGATCAGCAGGAAATAGCCGAAGCCGCCATCCTTGATGCCATAGGCCCCGGCCCCCACGCCAAAGGCCAGGCGGGTGGCCAGTGATGGCCGCTCGGCTGCTGCCATGTCATCTCCCCTTGGAACCGGTGGTGGCTCTGCTGGCCGCTTTGCCGGCAGTATCAGGGGCTTGTGCCGCCCTGTAAAGCCGGCGCGGCGCAAGGCGGGACGCCGCACAGCCTGCGCGGTTGAGCTATGGCCCCGGCGGGCGTAAAGCCTGCGGCCATGAGCACCACCTTCACGCTTGATACAGCCACGTCGCGCGCGCATCCGGTGCCGGAACCGGTGCGGCGCCTGACGGTGCCGGCCATCCAGAAGCGCAAGGCCGGCAAGGGCGGCGGCGAGCCGGTGGTGATGCTCACCGCCTACACCGCGCGCATGGCGCAATTGCTTGATCCGCACTGTGATCTGCTGCTGGTGGGCGATTCGCTGGGGCAGGTGATCTATGGCCTTGATACCACGGTGAAGGTGAGCCTGGAGATGATGATCGCGCACGGGGCGGCCGTGGTGCGCGGCAGCTATCGCAGCGTGGTGGTGATCGATCTGCCGTTCGGCACCTATGAGGACAGCCCGGAGGCCGCCTTCCGCACCGCCGCGCGTGTGCTGCGCGAAACCGGCGCGGCCGCCGTGAAGCTGGAAGGCGGTGCGGTGATGGCGCCGACGGTGCGGTTTCTGGCCGAACGCGGCATCCCGGTGATGGCGCATGTCGGCCTCACGCCGCAGGCGGTGAACGCGCTGGGCGGCTATGGCGCGCGCGGGCGCAGCGAGGCCGAACAGGCCAAGATCCTCAATGATGCCAAGGCGGTGGCCGATGCCGGCTGCTTTGCCCTGGTGGTGGAAGGCGTGGTGGAGCCGCTGGCGGTGGCGATCACCGAGGCGGTTTCCTGCCCAACCATCGGGATCGGGGCTTCGGCCGCCTGCGATGGCCAGGTGCTGGTGGTGGACGACATGCTGGGCATGTTTGAACGCGTGCCGCGTTTTGTGGAGCGGTTTGACGATCTGGCGGCGCGCATTTCGGCGGCGGCGGCCGAATATGCCGGGCGCGTGCGCCGGCGCGAATTTCCAACCGAGGCCCAGCTGTACCGCTGAGCCTTTACCTTTGCGGCCGTGTCGGGCATTCACGCGCCGGCAAGATGCGCCGTGGCACCCGGGCCCGGCAGATGGGGAGCTTTCCAGCCTTGGCCAACACGCCTGCCAATCCGCCTGGCACCACCGACGATGCCTTCCTGCGCGAGGTGGACGAGGAATATCGCCGTTCGCAATTGCTCGGCTGGTGGCAACGCTATGGCCGGATCGGCATTGCCGTGGTGCTGCTGGCCCTGGCTGCCCTGGCCGGCTGGCTGTTCTGGCAGGACCAGAAGGCCAAGGCCGCCGGTGCCGCCGGTGCCGCGCTGAGCGAGGCGATCACCCAGCTGGAAGTGGGCGAGGGTGCCCGGGCCCGCCCGGTGCTGGAGGCGATGACCCGCGACGGCCCCGGTGCCTATGCCGGCCTGGCGCGCATGGTGCTGGCCAATGATGCGCTGGCCGGCGGCGACAAGGCCAAGGCGCGCGGCCTGTATGAAGCCATCGCCAATGATGACACCCAGCCGCAACTGGTGCGCGATGCCGCGCTGGTGAAGGCGGTGCGCGTGGGTTTTGACCAGTTGGGCCCGGCCGAGGTGGTGGCGAGGCTGAAGCCGCTGGCAGTGCCCGGCAACGCCTGGTTTGGCGTGGCCGGCGAACTGGTGGCAGTGGCGCATGTGCGCGCCGGCAAGCCCGATCTGGCCAAGCCGATCCTGATCGCCATGGTGAAGGACGAGGGGCTGAGCCCGACCCTGCGCACCCGTGCCGCCCAGCTGGCAATTGCCGTGGGCGTGGACGTGACGACACTGGGCCTTGCCGGCCAGCCGGCCGCCGCTGGCGCCGCAGAATGAGGAAATGGGCGTGACCATGGCCAGCCCGCGCGGCGCGCGCGCCCTTTCGCTGCTGCTGATCGCCAGCCTGGCGCTGGGCAGTTGCGGCGCCTTCAAGAAAGGCAACAAGCGGCGGACTCCCACGCTGGGGGAACGCATCCCGATCATGAGCTTTGAAACCCGGGCCGAAGCCGAAGCCGAGTTGAAGGACACGGCGATCGTGCTGCCGGCGCCGGAGGCCAATGCCGAATGGACCCAGCCGGGCGGCACGCCATCGAAGGTGGGCGGCCATCTGGTGCTGGCCGAAAAGCCGGCGGAAATCTGGCGCGCCAGCATCGGCAAGGGCAGCAGCGGCACCGCCCGCCTGAACGCCACGCCGGTGGTGGGTGGCGACCGGCTGTTCACCATGGACACGCAAGGCGAGGTGCGCGCCTTTGATGCCGCCACCGGCAAGCTGGCGTGGAGCGCGCAATATCGCCTGCCCAAGCGCAACACCCGCCCGGCCTTTGGCGGCGGTGTGTCTTATGGCGATGGCCGGGTTTATGCTCTCACCGGCTATGGCGTGGCGGTGGCCTATGATGCCGCCACCGGCAAGCAGTTGTGGGAACGCAGCCTGGGCCAGCCGCTGCGCGGGGCGCCCAGTGTGGCCGGCAACCGGGTGTTTGCCGTGTCGCAGGACAATCAGCTCCACGCGCTGAACGGCAGCACCGGCGAATTGCTGTGGACGGTGACCGGCACGGTGGAAATCGCCGGCATCCTGGGCACCGGCGCCCCGGCGGTGCAGCTGGACACGGTGGTGGCGGGATTTTCCTCGGGCGAGCTGAACGCGTTGCGCGCCGAAACCGGCCGCAGCGTGTGGCAGGACCAGTTGGCCCGCACCGGTCGTTCCACCGCGATGGCAGCGCTGGCCGATATCGACGGTTCGCCGGTGATCGATCGTGGCCGGGTGTTTGCGGTGGGCCATGGCGGCCGCATGGTGGCGCTGGAACTGGCCACCGGGCAGCGCGCCTGGGAACGCAATTTCGCCGGGCTGTGGACGCCCTGGCTGGCCGGCGAGTTCATCTATCTGGTCACCGTTGATGGCGAAGTGCTGTGCCTGACCCGCAGCGAGGGCAAGGTGCGCTGGGTGCTGCGGCTGGACCAGTATCGCAACCCCAAGAAGAAGAAGAACGCCATCCAGTGGGCCGGGCCGGTGCTGGCCGGGGAGCGGCTGTGGGTGGCCGGCTCCAACCGCGAACTGGTGGCGATCGAGCCTTATGAGGGCAAGGTGGTGAACCGCATCAGGCTGAAGGGCGCCGCCTATCTGCCGCCGGTGGTGGCTGGCGGCCGGCTGTATCAGCTGACCGATGATGGCACGGTGACGGCTTACCGCTGATGTTGTGGCGCTGAACCGTCAGCGCTGGTAAGGCCAGCCTGATGAGCATGACCAGCGTTCTTGATATCGATGCCGATGCGCCGCGTGTGGCCATTGTTGGCCGGCCCAACGTGGGCAAATCCACCCTGTTCAACCGGCTGGTGGGCAAGCGGCTGGCGCTGGTGGACGACCAGCCGGGTGTGACGCGTGACCGGCGCGAGGGCCGGGCCAGCCTGCTCGACCTGGAGTTCGTGGCGGTGGACACTGCCGGTTTCGAGGATGGCAGCGACGAAAGCCTGTCGGGCCGGATGCGCGCCCAGACCGAGGCGGCAGTGGCGCGCGCGGCGGTGGCGCTGCTGGTCTATGATGCCCGCGCCGGGGTGACGCCGCTGGATCGCCATTTCGCCAGCTGGCTGCGCCGGCGCGGCGTGCCGCTGGTGCTGGTGGCCAACAAGGCGGAAGGCTTGCAGGCCGAAGCCGGGCTGAACGAAGGCCATGAACTCGGGCTGGGCGAGCCCATCGGGCTTTCGGCCGAACATGGGCTGGGGCTGGGCGATCTTTATCAGGCGTTGGCACCGCATCTGCAGCACGAGGCGCCGGAGGCCACCGCGCCGGCGGAGGGCGAGGATGCGCCGGAACCGCCGCCTGGCCCGTTGAAGATTGCCATCGTGGGCCGGCCCAACGCCGGCAAGTCCACCCTGATCAACCGCCTGCTGGGCGAGCAGCGGCTGGTGACCGGGCCGGAGGCTGGCATCACCCGCGATTCCATCGCCATTGATTGGCACTATGATGGCCAGCCGGTGCGGCTGGTGGACACCGCCGGCCTGCGCAAGCGCGCGCGGGTGACCGACAAGCTGGAGAAATTGTCTGCCGCCGACACCAAGCTGGCGGTGGATTTCGCCGAGGTGGTGGTGCTGTTGCTGGATGCCACGCAGGGGCTGGAATCGCAGGATCTGCGCATCGCCGACATGGTGCTGTCCGAAGGCCGGGCGCTGATCATCGCGCTCAACAAATGGGATGTCGCGGTGGACCAGAGCCGGCTGTTCCAGGGCGTGCGCAAGGCGCTGGACGAAGGGCTCAGCCAGATCAAGGGCGTGCCGCTGCTCACCTGTTCGGGGGCGACCGGCAAGGGCCTCGATACACTGATGCAGGTGGCGTTCGAAACCCGCAGCCGCTGGTCGCGCCGGGTGCCCACCTCGGCGCTCAACCGCTGGTTCGAAGCGGCATTGGCGCGCAATCCGCCGCCGGCGCCAGGAGGGATCCGCATCAAGCTGCGTTATGCCACCCAGGTGGCCACCCGGCCGCCCACATTCGTGGTGTTTGGCAACCGGACCGATGCGCTGCCCGCCAGCTATGGCCGTTTTCTGACCAACAGTCTGGCGGCCGATCTGGATTTTGGCGGCCTGCCGATCCGGCTGAGTTTCCGCGGTGGTCGCAACCCCTTCAACAAGGGGTAATGCCATGGCAACCGCCTTGGGCCAGGAGGCGCAGATCATGCTTGTCCTGCACGATTATTGGCGCTCCAGCGCATCCTGGCGGGTGCGGCTGGCGCTGGCAGCCAAGGGCCTGCCGGCCACGCGCCTGCCGGTGAGCCTGATTGCCGGGGAACAGCGCAGCCCGGCCCATCTGGCGCGCAATCCCCAGGGCCTGGTGCCGGTGCTGGAGGATGGCAGCCTGGTGCTGAACCAGAGTATCGCCATTATCGAGTATGTTGATGAATGCCATCCGGCGCCGCCATTGCTGCCGGCAACCCCCGCGGGGCGGGCGCTGGTGCGCGGCGCGGCGCTGGTGATTGCCGCCGAAGTCCACCCGCTGGGCAATTTGCGGGTGCAGCGCTGGCTGCGCGACGAGATGGGCCAGGCGGAGGCTGCGATCACCCGCTGGCTGCACCACTGGATGGCCGAAGGCCTTGGTGCGCTTGAGTTATTTGCCCATAGCCACGGCGGCCGCCAGCTTTATGGCGATCAGGTCACGCTCGCTGATCTGTGCCTGGTGCCGCAATTGTACAATGCCCGGCGCTTTGGTTTGCCGCTGGCGCCCTATCCGCGGCTGCTGGCGGCGGAGGCGGCGCTGCTGGCCCATGACTGGGCGATGGCGACATTTCCGTCCGAACCGGAAAAGGCAAAGTAACCAACAATTATGGACGTTTTGCCGGCAATGGTTCGCGTTGCAATCCCGTATATATGGGATAGAGTTTTCGTCATCCTGCCACTTGTGTAGCAGTTGGGGGTTCCATGTTGAACGATACGATGAATCGCGCTGCCATTGCTGCTGCCAGCGGTCGCCGTCCGCCGCGCAATGGTCTTTCCCGCCGCATCGCGTCCACGCTCGGCGCCGCCATGCTGGCCGGCACGGCCCTGGTGCCGGCCAGCGCCCAGACATTCGATGTCAACGGCACGCTGGTTTCGGTCACCAATTTCGTCGATCCGCCGGTCAATGGCGCCAACATCATCCTCAACGAAAACAGCGCCACGCTCGGCACGTTCCGGGTCGTGAATGGCGGGCCGCTCAGCTTCGGCGGCAATCTGACCAATGGTACTGATCCGGTTACCCCCGGCATCCTCGCCTTCAGCAAGTCGGGCGCCGGCGCGCTCACCCTGTCGGGCAACAACACGTACAGCGGCGGCGCCACCATCGCCCAGGGCACGCTGATCGCGGGGTCCACCACGGCCCTGTCATCCTTCTCCAACCTGGCGATCAGCCCGGGTGCAACCGTTGATCTGGGCGGGTTCAACAACAGCGTGCTGGGCCTGACGGGCGGTGGCACGCTCACCAATTCGGCGCCCACGGCTGCCAGCCTCACGCTCAACCCCGGCACCGTTTCCACCTTCAACGGCAGCATCACCGGCAACATGGGCCTGGTGAAGACCGGCACCGGCACCCAGGCGCTGTCGGCCGCGTCCAGCTTCTCCAATGGGGTGGAATTGCAGCAGGGTGTGCTGCGGGTGGGCAACAATACAGCGCTGGGCACCGGTGTGCTGTCGGTCACCGGCAATGCCACGCTCAACAATCTGAACGCCGCCAACGCGCTGGTGCTCGACAATGATGTGAACATCTCCAATGGCGTGCAACTGCTGATCAACCCGGCCAACCCGCCGGGGGGCGGCGCGGTGTTCACGCTGGCCGGTGCGATTTCCGGTGGCGGCGGCATCGTCAAGCAATCGAGCAACACGCTGGCGCTGACGGGCAACAACAGCTTCGCGGGCGGCGTGACGCTGACGGCCGGGCGGCTGGAAGTCGGCTCCAACACCGCGCTGGGTTCCGGCATCCTCACGGTCAACGGCGGGGCCACGCTGGCCCAGTCGCTGGGCACCACCAGCATCACCATCAGCAACGCCATTGCCGGCAGCCAGCCGCTGACCATTGCCACGCCCGATGCGGGCCAGGTGTTCACGCTGGCCGGTGACATCGTCACCAACCGCGACATCATCATTCTGGGCGGCGGCGGCGGCGACGTGGCGTTGACCGGCAACAACAATCTGGGCGGCGCTGCGGTGCGGGTGCGCACCGGCACCCTGGCGGTGGATTCGAGCAATGCCCTCGGCAATGCCGGCAGCCTGCGCTTTGGCGATGGCGCCGGCCTCGCCCTTGATGGTGATGCGGTGTTTGGTTTCACCGTGCTCACCCAGGGTGGCGGTGTGCCCACCGTGGCCACCATCGACACGCGCGGCAACAACGGCGAATTCTCCGGCCGCGTCGCCGATGGTGGGGTGGGCGACACGCTTGGCCTGATCAAGACCGGCACCGGCACGCTCACCCTGTCCCGCCCCAACAGCAGCGCCGGGACGCAGAATATCCTGTCAGGCGGCTTGGTGATCAACCAGGGCACGGTGGCCGTGACCGGTCGCCTCGAAGCGGTCACCACGGTCAACGCCGGCGGCGCGCTCTCGGCATCGGGCGCGGTGATCGGGGCTGTCGCCGTGAACGGGGACGGCCAGTTGGCCGTGGACGGCCAGGTGACCGGCAATGTCAGCTTTGCCGGCAACGGCACATTGGCGGGTGCTGGCCAGATCACCGGCGATGTCAGCTTTGTCGATGGCGCCGCCAGCGTGCTTTCGGCCGGCAACAGCAGTGTTGCCAATTCGGTGGGCCAGCTCACGATCACCGGCAATCTCGATCTGGGGACGCAGACCCAGCTGAATTTCGATCTGGGTGCGCCCGGCGCCGGCGATCTCGTGGTGGTGACCGGCACGCTTGATCTGGGCGGGGTGATCAATGTCACGGCGCGGCCCGGTTTCACGGTGGGCACACACCAGCTGTTTTCGGCCGGTTCGTTGCTGAATTTCGGCAGTGTCACGCTGGGCGCGCGCCCGGCCGGCTATATCTACAATCTCGGCAGCACCGCCACCAGCCTGTTCCTCGATGTGTCGCTGGCGGATTTCTATTGGGACGGCGGCGGCACCCAGGGTGACGGCATTGCCAGCGGCCAATCCGGCCTGTGGAACACGGCGCTCAACAACTGGACCAACGATCTCGGCACGGCGGTCACGCCCTATGTGTCTGATGCCGGGCTCAGCCGGGTGTTCTTCACCACCCAGGGCGGCACGGTCACGCTTGACAGCGCCATTGCCTTCAACCGGCTGTTCTTCCAGGTCGATGGCTACAGCATCAACGGCAACGGCAATGCGCTGAACTTTGATGCCGGCACAATCGAGGTGACCAATGGTGGCGACCGCGCCACCATCAACGCCGATCTGAACGGCGTGGACGGCCTGACCAAGGCCGGCCCCGGCATCCTGCGCCTGACCGGGAACAACAGCTACACCGGCGGCACGGTTGTGGATGGCCGCATCGAAGTGGCCAGCGACACGGCGTTGGGCGCCGCGGCCGGCGCGGTGCAACTGAACAATGGTGCCGAACTCGCCAGCGTGATCAACGCGGTCACGCTCGCCAACAACATCGTGCTGGATGGCAACAACACGATCGCGACGCTGAGCGATCTCACCCTGACCGGGACGGTTTCGGGCGCGGGTGCGCTCAACAAGACCGGCGCCGGCACTCTGACGCTGACCGGCGCCAACAGCTTTGGCGGAGATGTCGACATCGGTGCGGGCAGTCTGGTGGCCCGCACGGCGGCGGCGCTGGGCAATGGCATCGAAATCACCGCGGCCGGTGGCACCAGCCTGGCCATCGGCCCGGCCGCCCCGGCCGGCGCGGTGGAGGTGCTGGGCAAGGCGATCAGCATCGCCTCGGGCGGCACGCTCACCCTCGATCTGCTCGGCACGCCGGGCAGCTTTGCCGTGGACGAAGACACCGGCACCGCGCTGTTTGACGGCACTGATCTGACCCTGGGCGGCACGCTCAGCGGCGGCACGCTGAGCATCACTGGCGGCGGCCAGGTGCGGCTGCAAACCAGCAATGCCCTTGAAGGCGTTTCCATCGACCGGTCTTCGGTGGTGCTGGAAAATGCCCAGGGCCTGGGCAGCGGCACGCTGACGGTGAATGAAGCGGCGCTCTATGCCGTGAGCGGCGCAGCGGTGACCCTGGCGCAGAACATCACCGTTTCCAACCTCTTCTATATCGCCGGCACCGATGCCATCACGCTGGACGGCACCGTCAGCAGCCTCGGTTCCGCCCCGGGCGAACTGGGCGCGATCGTCAAGCTGGGCAGCAACAGCCTGCGGCTGAACGGCGCCAACAGCCTGGATGCGGTGCGGCTGGTCAATGGCCGCCTGATCCTGGGCAACAGCCAGGCGCTGGGCCTGAATGATTTTTCCACCGCCGATGTCGCCGGCACCAGCCGCACGCTGGAGGCGGGGGTTGATGGGCTGCAGATTGCCAACAATCTGGCAGTGGTCGGCCCGCTCAGCATCGACACGGGGGCCAACACATTCACCGTCAACGGCCAGGTGTATGACAGCGGCTCGATCGTGAAGCTGGGCAGTGGCAATCTGGTGCTGGCCGGCAACAATATCTACAGCGGCGGTACCCAGGTGGATGCCGGCACGCTCACTGCCGGCAGCGACACCGCCTTTGGTTCCGGCCTGGTGACGATGGCCAATGGCACGCTGCTCACCAACAGCGTGGCCGGCCCCGGCCCGCGCACGATCGGCAACAATTTCAACCTTGGCAACATGACCATCAGCTCGGCCGGCAACACGTTCGTGCTGAGCGGCGTGCTGCAGGGCGCGGGCACGGTGGTGAAGGACGGGCAGGGCACGCTGCGCCTGACCGGCAACAGCAGCAATGTCGCCACCGGCTTCACCGGCACATTCGATGTGCAGCAGGGCGTGCTGGAAGTGGATGGCCAGATCGCCGGCAACGTGACCGTGCAGATCGGCGCGGCGCTGGCCGGCACCGGCACCATCTTTGGCACCACCGAAGTGCTGGGCAGCGCCATCATCGCGCCGGGCAACAGCCCCGGCACGCTGACCGTGGGCAGCCTCTTGCTCAACGCGTCGTCGGTGCTGAATTTCGAACTGGGCCGCCCGAACGTGGTGGGCAACGCCCTGAATGACCGCATCAACGTGCTGAACGCGGGCGGCCTGCGCCTGGCCGGCACGCTGAATGTCACGGAAACCACCGGCACGACGTTCGGCAACGGCATCTACAATCTGATCACCTATGCCGGCGGCCTTGATCCGGCCTCCACCGGGCTGACCATCGGCTCGCTGCCGGGCGCCTTCAACGGCGTGGTGCAGACGGTGATCCCGGGCCAGGTCAATCTGGTCGTCACCTCGCCGGGCACGCTGATCCTCTATTGGGACAGCACCGACACGCTGGGCAATGGCGCCGTCGATCCGGGCGCAGGCACCTGGAGCATTTCGGGCACCAACTGGACCGGCGTGCCCGACAGCCAGCTGAACACCACCTGGTTCGATGGCGCGCTGGCGGTGTTCACCGGCACGGGCGGCACGGTGACGCTGGATGGCAGCTTCCAGGCTGCCGGCCTGCAATTCACCAGCAACGGCTACACGCTGGTCAGCGATCCGGTGAACGGCGGCGGGCTCAACATCGGCGCCGGCGGCACCTTCATCTCCACCTCCAACGCGGTCACCGCCACCATCAGCGCCCTGATTGCGGGCACCGGCATCCTGGCCAAGCAGGGCAATGGCACCCTGATCCTGGATGGCGCCAACACGTTCAGCGGCGGCACCGATGTGCAGGGCGGCACGCTGCAATTGAACACCGCCACGGCGGCGGGCAGCGGCGGCATCACCCTGGCCGGTGGCACCACGCTGGCCAACGGCGGCGGCACGCTGGCCATCACCAATGCCATCACCACCCTGGGCGCGGCCAATATCGACAGCGGCGCCGGCCAGTTCACGCTGGATGGCGTGGTTGATGGCGCCGGCGCGCTGATCAAGCTGGGCAGCGGCACGCTGGTGCTGAATGGGGCCAATCTCTATGCTGGCGGCACCGCCCTGCTGAGCGGCAGCATCCAGATCGGCACCAACAGCGCGCTGGGCACCGGCGCGCTGACGCTGAGTGGCGGCACCAGCCTGGTGAGCGGCGCGGCGGATCTGGCGGTGGCCAATGCCATCACCACGCTGGGCAGCGGCACCGTGGACAGCGGCGCCACCAGCCTGACCCTGTCTGGCATCATCGACGGCGCCGGTTCGATCGTGAAGATCGGCAGCGGCACGCTGGTGCTCACCGGCGCCAATCTCTATAGCGGCGGCACCGCGTTGACTGCGGGTACCATCGAAGTGGGCAGCAACACGGCGCTGGGCACCGGTGCGCTGACCATGACCGGTGGCACCACGCTGCAAAGCGGCGCGCCGGCGCTCGTGCTGGGCAACGCCATTGCCACGCTGGGCATTGGCACCATCGACACGGCGGCCAACAGCCTCACGCTGGGCGGGGTCATCAGCGGCGCCGGCTCGATCGTGAAAATCGGCAGCGGCACGCTGGTGCTCAACGGGGCCAACAGCTTCACCGCCGGCTTCTCGGCCGATGCCGGCACCGTTCAGGTGGGCAACAACAGCGCGCTGGGCGCTGCCGCCGCCTCCTTCGCGGATGCCACCACCCTGCTGGCTGGCAGCAACGGCCTTGATCTGGCCAACGATATCACGCTGGTCGGTTCGGTGAATGTTGACACGGCGGCCAATGATTTCACCCTGTCGGGCGACATCGGCGGCCTGCTGCTGCGCAAGCTGGGCAGCGGCAACCTGATCCTGAATGGTGACAACGGCTTCCTGGGCGCCACGCTGCTGGAAGGCACCGTGACGCTCGGCACCAACAGCGCGCTCGGCGCCGGCCAGGTGGACGTGGACGGCCCGGTGACGGTGGCCGCCGGCGTCGATGGCCTCACCATCGGCAATGTTTTCGTGCTCAACGACAGCACCGAGTTCCGCACCGGCTTCTTCGACACCACCACCTACACCGGCCCGATCAGCGGGGCCGCCGCGCTCACGCTGGTGGGTGGCACCATCGTGCTGAACGGCGCCAACAGCCATGCCGGCGGTACGGTGGTGACCGACAACACCACGGTCACCGTGGGCAGCAACACCGCGCTCGGCACCGGCCAGGTTAGCATGGGTGATTTCAGCACCCTGGCCACCGTCACCAACGGTCTGACCCTTGCCAATAACATCGCGTCCAATGGCTCGGTGGCAGTCTTCGATATCGGTGCCAACACGCTGACCCTGAACGGGATCGTCAGCGGCGCCGGCGGCATCGCGCAGTTCGGCACCGGCAACCTGATCCTGAATGGTGCCAACACCTACGCGGGCGGCAGCCAGATCGAAGGCACGGTCACGCTGGGCACCAGCAGCGCGCTGGGCACTGGCAGCGTGTTGATGGGCCAGGACAGCACGCTCACCGTGAACGCTGACAATCTGGTGGTGGCCAACGCCTTCAGCATCGGTGGCAACACCACCGTTGCCACTGGGGGTTTCACCCTCAGCCTGAATGGCAACATCACCGCTGATCCGTCGCTGGTGATCCCCGGTTCGCTGGTGAAAACCGGTAGCGGCACGCTGATCCTGTCTGGCAACAACAGCTATGGCGGCGGCACGCAGTTGACTGAAGGGACCATCCAGGTGCGTTCCGGCACGGCGTTTGGCACCGGTGCGCTCACCATGTCCGATGCCACCACCCTGGCGGCCGGCGTTGATGGCCTCACCCTCCAGACCGGTGTGATCACCCTGCTGGGTGCCGGCGTGGTTGACACGCAGGGCTTCACCTTCACGCTGAACAGCGACATCGGCGGTGCCGGCAGCCTGACCAAGATTGGCAGCGGCAACCTGATCCTCACGGCGGGCAGCTACAGCGGCGGCAGCTTCATCAACGAAGGCACCGTCACCATCAGCCAGGATTTGGCGCTGGGCACCGGCCTGGTCACCATGGCGGATGGCACCACGCTGGTCGGCACCAACGCCTTCACGCTGGCGCTGGCCAACAATTTCAGCATCGGCAATGTCACCATCACCTCCGATGTGGCCAGCAGCTTTGAACTGGCCGGCGTGATCGGCGGCAGCGGGCTGTTGACCAAGGATGGGGTCAGCCCGCTGATCCTGTCGGGCGCCAACAGCTACAGCGGCGGTACCGCGCTGGCCGTGGGCGTGATCGATATCCGCACCAACAGCGCGCTGGGCACCGGCACGCTGACGATGAGCGATGCCACCACCCTGCTGGCCGGCAGCAATGGCCTGGTGGTGGCCAATGCCATCGCCACCCCGGGAACGGCGGTGATCGACACGCAGGCCAACCAGCTCAGGCTTGATGGCGTGATCAGCGGTGCCGGCGGCATCGTGAAATCGGGCAGCGGCAACCTGATCCTCGCCGGCACCAACAGCTATGCCGGTGGCACCAATCTCAGCGAAGGCACGCTGACGATCACCAACAATGGCTCGATCGGCACGGGCGCGCTGACCACCGCGGACAGCACCGCCCTGGTCGTGGGCACGGCCACCGGAGCGAACACGGCCATCACGCTGGCCAATGCGGTGAGCCTGGGGCTGGGCCTCACCAGTGTGAACCTGCAGGGCAACACGCTCGTCTTCAACAACGACGCCACCATTGTCACCAATGGGGCTTCGCTCACCCTGAACGGCATCGTCTCCGGCGATGGCGGGCTGGTCACCGGCAATTTCGGCACACTCACCCTGAACGGCGCCAACAGCTATGGCGGCGGCACCCAGATCACCAGCCGCAGCGTCGTCTATGTCGGCAGCGACACGGCGGTGGGCACCGGCACGGTCACCATGAACGGTGCCACCGGCCTCTACAACTTCAGCGGCGCCACCCGCACGCTGGCCAACGCCTTCGTGCTGAACGGCGGCAGCTGGCTGGGCGGCAGCAGCGATCTGGTGCTTAACGGCGGCATCAGCGGGGCTGGCTTTGTCATCAAGGCCGGCGCGCAAACGCTGGTCCTGAACGGGGCGAACAGCCACAGCGGCACCAATCAGCTGCGCGATGGCCGCATCACGGTTGGCACATCCTCGGCCCTGGGCACGGGCGCCCTGCGGGTGTTCGCGCCGGTCGCGGCACCGGTGGCAGGCCTCGCCACCACGCTCAGCGCCGGCACCACCGGTCTGGCGCTGGCCAATGCCGTCACGCTGGACAGCGGCAGCAATCTGATCGTGGAAAGCGGCGGCGGCAGCTTCACCCTGAACGGCGTGATCAGTGGCGCAGGCGCACTGACCAAGGTGCAGGCCGGCAACCTCGTGCTCAACGCGGCCAACAGCTACAGCGGCGGCACGACGGTTTCGGCCGGCACGGTCACCGTGGGCAACAACAGCGCGCTTGGCACCGGGGCTGTTGCCCTCGCCAGCGGCACCACGCTGGCCAACAACACCGACAATCTGGTGGTGGGCAATGCCTTCACCATCGGCAACGCGGAAGTGGCCACCGGCGCCAATGTCTTCACGCTGGCCGGCGTGATCGGCGGCACCGGCCTGCTCACCAAGACGGGCAGCGGCACCCTCGTGCTGAACGGCGCCAACAGCTACAGCGGCGGCACCAGCGTTGCGGCTGGCACCGTTACCGTGGGCACCAGCAGCGCGCTCGGCACCGGTGCGGTTGCCATGGCCAATGGCACCACCTTGGCCAACAATGCCAACAATCTGGCGCTGGCCAATGGCTTCGTGATCGGCAACGTGGACGTAGCCACCGGCGCCAATGTCTTCACGCTGGATGGCGTGATCGCCGGCGCCGGCCTGCTCACCAAGACGGGCAGCGGCACGCTGGTGCTCAATGGCGCCAGCAGCTTCACCGGCGGCACCGCGCTTAATGCCGGCACCATCCGGGTGGGCAACAACACCGCGCTCGGCACCGCCGGGCTGGCGATGGCGGCGGGCACCACGCTGCAGGCCGGTGCTGCCGGTCTGAGCCTGGCCAATGCCATCGCCCTGGCCGGTGGCGCCACGGTTGACAACAACGGCCGCACCCTCACCCTGGGCGGGGTGATTTCGGGCACCGGCCTGCTGGCGGTGATCGACAGCGCGGCGGTGGCTGGCTCCACCCTGGTGCTCGCCGGCGCCAACAGCTACACCGGCGGCACGTTGGTGACCGGCACCGCGCTGCAGGTGGAAAGCGATGCCAATCTGGGCAATGCCGCCGGCGGCATCACCCTCACCGGCGGCACGCTGCGCACCACGGCCAGCTTCACCACCGCCCGCACGGTGGCGCTGGCCGGCGCCGGCGGCACGCTGGACACCGCGACCGGCACCAGCCTGACCAGCACCGGCGTGATCAGCGGCACCGCGCTGACCAAGGCCGGCGCCGGCACCCTGGTCCTGAACGGCGCCAACACCCACACGGGCGGCACCGCGCTGAATGCCGGCCAGATCACGGTGGGCACCAACGCGGCGCTGGGCACCGGCGCGCTGACCATGGCGGGCGGCACCACGCTGCAGGCCGGCGTCACCGCCCTGACCACCGCCAACGCCATCGTCACGCTGGGCGCTGCCACGATCAACAGCGGCGCCACCCCGGCCACCTACACGCTCAGCGGCGTGATCAGCGGTGCCGGCAGCGTCACCAAGCAGGGCACCGGCATCCTGAACCTCACCGGCGCCAGCAGCTACACCGGCGCCACCACGGTGGCGGCGGGCACGCTGAATGTGACCGGCAGCCTGGTGTCGGCAGTGACCGTGAACAGCGGTGCGGCCCTCACCGGCACCGGCACCGTGGGCGCGCTCTCCGTGCTGGCCGGCGGTTCGGTGAGCCCCGGCGCGCCGGGCAGCACCGATCGTGCCACCCTCACCGTCACCGGAGCGGCCGCGCTGGCCGGCACCTACACGGTGAACGTGACGGCGGCCGGCAGCGACCGCATCGCGGCAGGCGGCGCGCTCAGCCTGGGCGGCACGCTGGCGGTGGTTCCGGGCGTGCCCGGCACCTTCGGCACCTTCAACCAGACGTTCACCGTGGCCAGCGGCGCCAGCCGCACCGGCACCTTTGCGACCGTCTCTGGCCTCGACCAGTTCGGCGTCGCCTTTGCGCCGTCGGTGGAATACAGCAGCACGGCGGCGACCATCCGCCTGGCCCCGCAAAGCCTGTTCACGCTGGGCAACCGCTTTGGCGGCATCACCGGCAACGCGCTGGAAGTGGCCAACGCCTTTGATCGGGCGGTGGCGGGCGGCTACAACCCGCAGGCCTTCTTCAACGTTTATGCCAACGGCGGGAATGATCTGCCGCGCACCCTGCGCCAGATGTCGGGCGAACAGCGCGCCACCGAACGGCGCGTGGTGCTGGATACCAGCCGCACCATTCGTGAGGCCGCGCTCGATCGCCTGAACAACGGCATCGCCTCGATGGGCGGGCAGCAGGTGAGCAGCAATGATGGTGACAAGTCGATCACCTTCTGGCTGCGCGGGGCTGGTTCTTGGGCCAAGGCCCAGACCAACGGCGCCGCCACCGAGTTCACCAGCGAACAGCGCGGTGTGCTCACCGGCCTCGATTGGAAGATGAACGGCCTCACCCTGGGCGGCATGTTCCACTACACCAGCACCGATATCGAATATCGCGTGCTGGGCGGCAGCTCGAGCGTGGAAACCGTGGGCGGCACCCTCTATGCCGGCTATCGCAAGGATGGCGGCGTGGTGGCCAATGCCGGTGCCACGGTGGCCGGATCGCGCAGCAACGGGGCCCGCACCATCAGCCTGGCGAGCTTCCAGCAATCGCTGCAAGGCCGCACCAACGGCACCACCTACCAGATCTTTGGCGAACTGGCCTGGGATCTGGCCGGCGCGGCCGATACCCGTATCGAGCCCTTTGCCCGGGTGAGCTTCGTGAAGGCGGACTTTGGGGCGCTGACCGAAACCGGCGGCGTGGCGGCGCTCACCGCGGCCAAGCAGAGCAGCGACATCACCGTCACCAACCTCGGCATGCGCTTTGGCGCCAACGTGGCCCAGGGCAAGGTGGCGCTGAACGCCAGCGCTTCGTGGCAGGGCACCACCGGTGATCGCAGCGCGCTGACGGTGATCGGCATCCCGGCGGTGGGCCAGAACGGCAACATCCGTTCGGTGCTGATCGATCGCAAGGCGCTGAATGTCACCGCCGATGTGGGGGTGAACCTGTCGGACACGGTGCGCTTCAGCCTGGGCTATTCGGCCCTGGTTGGCCAGCGCAACGACGATCACGGCGGCCGCGCCACGCTCAACTTCGCCTTCTGAGCGGCAACGCCAACAGGCTGAACGAACAGACGGCGGCTCCTTCGGGGGCCGCCGTTTTTCGTGGCCGGGTGACATGGAGTTCGGACAGGCCATTGACCTTCACCGGCCGCGCTTCCAAACCGGGCGCCATGGTGACGCCCAGCAACTTCATGTCCGACAATGCCGCCGCCGTGTGCCCGGAGGTGCTGGCGGCGGTGGCTGCCGCCGCGCCGGCACAGGCGGCGGGCTATGACGGGGATGATTGGTCAAGGGCGCTGGATGGCCTGTTCAGCGCACTTTTCGGCCGGCCGTGCATGGCGCTGCCGGTGAGCACCGGCACGGCAGCCAATGCGCTGGCGCTGGCCTGCCTGGTGCCGCCCTGGGGCGCGATCGCCTGCCACCCTGAGGCGCATATCCAGGTGGATGAATGCGGCGCGCCGGAATTCTTCACCCATGGGGCCAAGCTGCTGCTGTGCCCCGGTGCCGATGGCAAGCTGACACCTGGCGGGCTGGATGCGGCGCTGGCCGGCCATCGCGGCGATGTGCACCAGGTGCAACTGGCGGCGCTGTCCATCACCCAGGCCACGGAATGCGGCACGGTCTACACTGCGGCCGAAGTGGCGGCGCTGGCGGCCCATGCCCGGGCGCGCGGCTGGCGCCTGCACATGGATGGCGCCCGCTTTGCCAATGCGGTGGCGCACCTGGGCGGCGATCCCGCTCCGCTGGTGGCCGGGCTGGATGCGCTCAGCTTTGGCTGCATCAAGAATGGCGGGCTTTCCGCTGAGGCCATTGTGCTGTTCGATCTGGCGCTGGCCGATCAGCTGCGCTGGCGCCGCAAGCGGGCCGGGCAGATGCCCTCAAAAGGCCGGTTCAATGCCGCCCAGATCATCGCCATGGTGGAAAATGGCGTGTGGCTGCGCAATGCGCGCGCCGCCAATGCCGGGGCGCAGGCCCTGGCGGCGGCTGCGGCCAGCCGGCTGATGTATCCGGTGCAGGCCAACGAAGTCTTTGTGCAACTGGCCCCCGGAGAGCCGGAGCGCCTGCGCGCCCAGGGGTTCCAGTTTTATGATTGGGGCGATGCCGGTTCCAACCAGGCCCGGCTGGTGGTGAGCTGGGACACGCCGGCCGAGGCGATCGCGCGTCTGGCGCACGCCTTGCAGGCCGGTTGATGTCGGCGCCGGGCCGCTTCACGCCCAAGGCCTGGGCCGCCTTTGCCGGCTGCACCCTGATCTGGGGCAGCACATGGTTCGTGATCCGCACGCAATTGGGCGATGTGCCACCCAGCTGGTCGGTTACCTGGCGCTTTGCGTTGGGGGCGGCGGTGATGCTGCTGCTCTGCCTGTTCACCGGCAAATCGTTGCGGCTCACGGCGGCCCAGCATGGCTTTGCCCTGCTGGTGGCGGTCACCCAGTTCGTGCTGAATTTCAATCTGGTCTACCGCTCCGAACTCTATGTCACCTCTGGGCTGATCAGCCTTACCTTCGCCTTTCTCCTGGTGCCCAACAGCCTGTTTGGCGCGCTGTTTCTGGGCCAGCGGCTCACCGCCCGTTTCCTGCTGGGCAGCCTGATCGGCCTTGGCGGCGTGGGCCTGTTGTTTGCCCCTGATCTGGCCCGCCCCGGCGGCGCCGATTTCGGCCATGGCCTGCTGCTGGCCTTTGCCGGTGTCTTGTCGGCCAGCATCGCCAATGTGTTGCAGGCCACCCCGCGCGGCCGTGCCATGCCGCTGGAGGCCGGCCTGGCATGGGCGATGCTGTGGGGCGCGCTGATCGATGGTGCGGTGGCGCTGGCCGTGGCCGGGCCGCCGCGCTTTTCCACTGATCCCGTCTATCTGGCGGGCCTGGCCTATCTGGGCATCGCGGCCTCGGCGGTGGCCTTCAGCCTGTATTACACGCTGATCCGCATCGTCGGGCCAGGGCAGGCGGCGTGGAATGGCGTGGCGGTGCCGGTGGTGGCAATGGCCATTTCCACCGTGGCCGAAGGCTTTGTGTGGAGCCCGACTTCTATTGCCGGTGCCGTGCTGGCGCTGCTGGGCCTGGCCGTGGCTCTCAGGGCGAAGTCTAGTGCGTGATATCCCTTAGGTAGCTGCCCCGATTACGCCCACCGCCAGAACAGCGAAGATGGCAGGTGGGAGAGTGCCATGGTGTTCGGGAAAAGCTGCAGCAATTGTGATGTGCGTGATTCCGCGCTGTGCGGCGTGCTGGCCGATGCGGCGCTGGCCCCGCTTGCCGCGCAGGGCATCCACCGCACCCTGGCGCGCGGCGAAAGCCTGATCCGCGCCGGCGATCCCATCCGCCTTTGTGCCAATATCCAGCGCGGCCTGATGAAGATCTGCCACACCAACCCGGCCGGGCAGGATGTGATCGTGGGCCTGTTGTGGCCCGGTGATTTTCTGGGCACCCCCTTTGCCGAGGCCGGGCCAGCCCCCCATGATGTCGTGGCGCTCACCGCGGTTTCGCTGTGTGTTTTTCCGCAAGCCGTCGTCGAACGCTGCATGGTCGCGCATCCGGCGATGGAGCGTAGCCTGCTGACCCGCACCATGGCCGAACTGGCACAGGTGCGCGGGGCCCTGTCGCGCCTGGCACGGGCCACGGCGCTGGCGCGGGTGGCCGGCTTCATTGCGGAAACCGCCCACCGCCGGGGCGGCACCGATGCCGCGGTGCAAAGCGTTGAACTGCCGCTGAGCCGGGGCGAGATGGCCGATCTTCTGGGCCTGACGATCGAAACCGTGAGCCGGCAGATGACCCGCCTCAAGGCCGCCGGGGTGATCGGGCTGCCTGGTGGCCGCCGGGTGGTGATCCAGGATCCCGATGCGCTGGCGGAAGCAGCAGAGGATGCTTTGTGAGGGAGGGATGGGCAATGAAGACGATCCTTGTGCATATCGAAGGGGATGAAGGCCAGCCATCGCGGTTGCAGGCAGCCTTTGATCTGGCGCGGGCCACGGGCGGGCATCTCGTTTGTCTTTCGGTGATGCCTTATGCCGCCTATGCGCTGGGCGATCCGGCCATGGGGGCGTTTCCGGTGACCACGCTGATCGATGCGGTGGAGGCCCGCCGCCAGGAGGAGCGGGTGGCAGTCGAGGCCCGGCTGCGCGGCGAAGGGATCAGCTGGGAATGGCAATCGGCCGATGGTGACAGCGCCGACCGGATGGTGGAGGCGGCGCGGCTGGCTGATGTGGTGGTGATGAGCGCCGGCCCGTTTGGCCGGGCGCCGGCGCTGCGGCTGGGCCTGCTGGGCGATGTGGCGGTGCGGGCACCGGCTCCCGTGCTGGCCGTGCCTGAGGCTGCGGCCGGATTTTCGCCGGCATCGCCGGCGCTGCTGTGCTGGGATGGCGGGCAGGAAGCGGCCCGGGCCATGCGGGCCGCGATCCCGCTGCTGGCTTTGGCCAGCGACATCAGCTTGCTGACCGTGGCAGAGAAGGACAGCCCATACCCGGCCCGCGCCGCTGCGGCCTTTCTGTCGCGCCATGGCCTTTCGGTGGAGGTGCTGGAACGCGACAGCGGCGGTGCCAGCGTGGAAAGCGTCATCCGCGCCGTGGCGGTGGAACGCCAGGCCGGCTGGATCGTGCAGGGTGCCTATGGCCACAGCCGGATGCGGCAGATGCTGTTTGGCGGGGTGACGCGCGGGCTGCTGGCCGATGCGCCGGTGCCGTTGCTGCTGGGCCACTGAACCGCCCCGAGGCCACCTGAACAAGACGTAAGACCAGGAAGAAAATCAGGAAAAAACAGGGAGTTGTTTCCAAGAATCGGCAGGCTGCGGCCTATGTTGCGGCGATGTATGTTGTGTTTGCCGCTGTGCCGGTCTTGGCTGTGGATGCGCCGTGTCTGACTTGGTGCTTGAAGTGTGTTCCGGCCTGCCATGGCCTTGGCCATGGCAATCGGGCTGCCGGGCTTGATGATCGGTCACGTCGGGGGGCGTGCGGGTTTGACAGTCCAGCGGTTTGCATGCGGGCCCCACGGCCCGGGCTGGAATGATCAAGGCTTCGAGCCAGACGCTGCCGGTTGCGGGTTGGCCTGTTCGGCCCCTTCCGGCGTGACACGGCCCGATGTTGGTTGCGCGGCTGCCGTCCCCCCGTCTCCCACCCATCCTCCGGGAGGAATGGCTGGCAAGCGCAACCAACGGGAAGCCGTCGTGCCGGGCAGGCACGGCGGCTTCCCTTTGTTTCAGGCCCTGCTGTTGCGGCACTCCCGGCGTGTCACGCCCGGGGGGCGGCATCAAGCCGCCTGGGCCAGCCGCCACAATTTCTCGGGCGTGGCCGGCATTTCCACTTGGCAACCGCCCAGCGCATCGATGATGGCATTCATCACCGATGGCATGGCGCCGATGGTGCCGGCCTCCCCGCAGCCCTTCACGCCCAGCGGATTGGTGGGCGACGGCGTGTTCAGGGTTTCAAACGTCACCGCTGGCGGCATCTGGTCGGCCCGCGGGATGCCATAATCCATGAAACTGCCGGTGAGCAGCTGCCCGGCCTCGTCATAGACGATATTCTCGATCACCGCCTGACCCAGGCCCTGCGCGATGCCGCCATGGATCTGGCCTTCCACCAGCATCGGGTTCACCAGCACGCCGAAATCATCCACCAGCGCATAGCGGGTGACAGTGAGCACACCGGTGGCAGGATCAATCTCCACCTCGGCGATGTGGCAGCCGTTGGGGAAGGTGGGCGCCGGCTTGCTTTCCTTGGTTGTGTAGCGGCTGCGGCCATCAAGCGCGCCGGGGTGGCGGCTGGCCAGTTCGGCCCAGCTCAGGGTGGCATTGCTGCCCTGCGCCTTGAACAGGCCGTCGCCATAGTCAACCGGGCTGCCCAGATCGGCTTCGGCCAGGGCGGCACCCCGCGCGATCATGTCGTCAGCGCATTGCAGCACGGCGCCGCCGCCAAAGGCCATGGAGCGCGAGCCGCCGGTGCCGCCGCCCACCTCCATGCGGGCCGTGTCACCCTGCACGATACGGATCTGCTCCAGCGGCACGCCCAGCCGGGCGCTGAGCACCTGGGCATAGGCGGTTTCATGGCCCTGGCCGTTGGATTGGGTGCCCACCGCCATTTCGATGCGGCCATCGGCGGCCACCTTCACATCGGCATGTTCCTCGGTGCCGCCACCGCCGGCGATCTCGACATAATAGGCCATGCCGCGGCCCAGCCGCATGCCGCGCGTGGCGGCCTCAGCCTTGCGGGCGGCAAAGCCATCCCAATCGGCCACCTGCTTGGCGCGTTCCAGCACCGCCGGGAAATTGCCGATGTCAAAGGTGAGGCCCAGGCCATTGGCGTGGGGCAGTTCGGCGGGGGTCAGCAGGTTGCGGGCGCGGATTTCGTCCACGCCCAGGCCCAGTTCGCGGGCAGCGGCCTCGATCAGCCGTTCCATGATATAGGCCGATTCCGGGCGGCCGGCGCCGCGATAGGCATCCACCGGCGTGGTGTTGGTGACCACGCCGTGCACGAGATTCTGGATGGCCGGGATACGGTAGACACCGCCCATGATCCGCCCGCCGGCCATGGTCTGGATCGCCGGGCCAAACTGGGCCTGATAGGCGCCAAGATCCGACCAGGTTTCCACCTTCAGCGCCAGGATGCGTCCCTGGGCATCCAGCGCCAGCGCCGCCTCGCTTTCCATGGCGCGGCCGTGCGTATCGGTCTGGAAGGCGTCGCTGCGCTCCCCTGTCCACTTCACCGGGCGGCCAAGGGCGCGCGCGGCGTGCAGCACCAGCGCATATTCGGGATAAAGGAAGCTCTTCATGCCAAAGCCGCCACCGACATCATGGGTGACAACCCGCACCTCGCTTTCCGGCACCTTCAGGATCACCTTGGCCAGCTCGCGCCGCATCGATGCGACGCCCTGGCTGCCGGTGGTGAGGGTAAAGCCGCTCTCGCCATCAAATTCGCCGAGCGCCGCGCGCACTTCCATCGAGGTGGGCGCCACTCGGTTCTGGATGATGCGCAGACGGGTGACATGGGCGGCACCGGCCAGAGCCTCGGCCACAGCATCGGGGTTGCCGACCTGCCAATCGAACAGGCTGTTGCTGCCCGCCTGCGGCCAGATCAGCGGGGCATCTGGCGCGATGGCCGCCGCGATGCTGGCCACTGCCGGCAGTTCCGCATACTCCACCCAGATGGCCTCGGCCCCGGCGCGTGCCGCCTCGCGGCTTTCGGCCACAACGAAGGCCACGCCGTCACCCACGAAGCGCACGCGATCGGCCGCCAGCAGGGTGCGCGGGGTCTTCACCTCGCCCGAAAGCGGCACCAGGCAGGGGATCGGGCCATAGGCGGCAATATCGGCATGGGTATAGACGGCCACCACACCCGGCACCGCAAGCGCGGCCGAAACATCGATTGACGTGATTTCGGCATGGGCATGCGGAGAGCGCAGCGTGGTGCCATAGAGCATGCCGGGCCGGGCCATGTCGTCGGTATAGCGGCCCTGCCCGGTGAGGAGGCGGGCGTCTTCCACGCGCGGGGTGGATTGTCCGGTGCCGAACTTCATGGCGTCATCTCCTCAAGGCAGGCGCGCAGGCCGGTGTGATAATCGGGATATTTCAGGCAATAGCCAAGCTGCCTTTTCATGCGGCCATTGGCCACCCGCCGGCATTCGCCATAAAAGGCGCGGCCCATAGGCGAGAGATTGGCCGCTGCCAGCGGCACCAGCGGCGACGGCGCCTGCCCGAGCAGCCGGGCGGCGGCCGCGGTGACCGCCTCGCCGGGGGCCGGCAGATCATCGGCGATGTTGAACAGGCCCGCCGGCCCGCCGGCCATGCTGGCCAGCACGGCCCCGGCGATATCATCCACGTGGATGCGGCTGAAGACATGGCCGGGCAGATCGATGCGCGCCACCGGCCCGGCGCGCAGCCGATCAAGGGCCGACCGGCCAGGGCCATAGATGCCGGGCAGGCGGAACACGCGGGATTGCCGGTGCAGCGCGGCCCATGCCGCATCGGCAGCCAGCCG
>JAIXUQ010000114.1 GCA_027483465.1 Sphingomonadales bacterium | reverse complement strand
TGGAGGCGGTGAGGAAGGCGATCCTGGCCGATCCGCAGGCGCGCAGCCGCCCGGAAATGGTGGCGCTGGCCTATTGGGCGCGCGGCGCCAGCCTGGCGCAACTGGCCGGCACGCTGGGCGGTGAGCAGCGCAGCCCGCGCGGCCTGGCGCTCCACATCGCCCCGGGCAATGTCGATACCATGTTCCTCTATTCGGCGCTGCTTTCGGTGTTGGCCGGCAATGTCAACATCGTGCGGGTTTCAGGCCGCGATTCCGAGGCGCTCACCCTGCTGCTGCGCCTGCTCGATCAGGCGCTGGGCACGCTGCCGCCGGCGGTGGCGGCCTGCCTTTTGGTGGTGCGCTATCCGGCCGAGCGCGCCATCAACGATGCGCTGTCCTCAGTGGCCGACATGCGGGTGATCTGGGGCGGGGACGAGACGGTGCGCGAGGTGCGCGCCAGCCCGCTGCCGCCGCACGCCACCGAACTCACCTTCCCGTCCAAGGTTTCGGCCGCGGTGATCGATGCCGCCGGCTGGCTGGCCACGCCCGACCAGCCCGAACAGGCCCGCCGCTTCGCGCTGGATGCCATCACCTTTGGCCAACAGGCCTGTTCATCGCCGCTGGCGCTGTTCTGGCGCGGCGATGCCGCAACCGTGGCCAGCGCCCAGGCCGGTTTCTGGCCGCTGGTGGAGGCCGCGATCGCGGCCGCCAACGAGCCGTTCGCCGCCCGCGCCGCCGTGGACAAGCTGGTCGCCGAACAGTTGCTGGCGGTGGCCGGCCCGGCCCGCCACCGCGACACCGGCGATTATCGCCTGCGCGTGACGGAAGCGCCGGAATTCACCCGCCTCACCCGCCATGCCGGCGATGGTTTCTTCGTCGAACGCCGCATCGCCGCGCTGGATGATCTGGCGCCGCTGGTCAGCCGTGATTGGCAGACCATCGCCAGCCTGGGCGTGCCCGCCGCCGATTGGCAGGCGATGCTGGCTGCCCACCGCCCGCACGGCATCGATCGCATCGTGCCCTTTGGCCAGGCGCTGGCCTTCGGCAATGTGTGGGACGGGGTCAACCTGCTCACTTCGCTCACCCGCATCATCAGCATCGCCGTGTGACCATGCGCCTGCTGGCGCTGCTGCTCGCCCTGCCCCTGCTGGCCGCGCTGGCCTATGCCGGCTGGCGCGTGTCTGCACTATGGGCCCCTGCCCCAGCCCTCGCCAGCGCCAGCGCCGGGCCGGCCGGTGCACCGTGCCGCCTGCTGCTGGCCGGGGACAGCCTGATCACCCGCTGGCCGCGCACAGCGCCGCCGCCGGGCTGGCAGGTGCAGCGTCTGGGCCGCGCCGGTGCCACCGCCACCAGCCTGGCCGCCCCGATCAGCGCCGCCATCGCCCGCAGCCGGCCCGATCTGCTGGTGCTGCACGCCGGCGGCAATGATGCGGCCGGCATCGCCTTTCTGTGGGGGCCGCCGCGCCGCGCCGCCATCGCCCGCAGCGCCGCCGCCATCGCCGCCATGGCCAGCGCCGGCCGGCGTGCCGGTGCCCGCGTGATCCTGCTCACGCCGCTGCCGCCGGCCGATCAGCCGTGGTGGCGGGCGCTGTTGATCGGGCAGCGCCAGGCCCGCGCCATGGCGGAACTGGCCGCCGCCACGCCGCTGCCGCCCGGCGCCATCCGCCTCGATCCCGCCCCGCTGCTGCCCGGCCCCGGCTGGCGCGCCGATCATCTCCACCTGAATGCCGCCGGCTATGCGCGGATCGAGGCGGCGCTGGCGCCCTACTTGGGCTGCGCCACCGCCGCGTCATAGGCTTCGCTGGCGGCGATCCACGCCTCCTCGGCGGCGGTGATGCCGGCATCCAGCACGCCGCGCCGCTGCATCAGCGCGGTCACATCCGCCCCCGGCAGGGCCATTTCCGCATCCAGCGCATCGCGCTCGGCGGTCAGCTTGTTCAGCCGCGTCTCGGCGGCCTGCATCGCCTTCCTCAGCGGCTGGGCGGCCTCGCGCCGCGCGGCGGCCTGGCGGCGGGCCTCCTTGGGATCGAGCCGCGGCGCCTTGGCGGCGGCCGGCGCCGCCTCGGCCGGTTTGGCCAGCACCTGCGCCTCATACTCATCGATGCTGCCGTCAAACGGGGCCGCCCGGCCGGCATCCACCAGCACCAGCCGGTCCGCCGCCGCCTCGATCAGGTGGCGATCATGGCTCACCACCACCACCGCCCCTTCATAGCCGGCCAGCGCCTGCACCAGCGCCTGGCGGGCATCGATGTCGAGGTGGTTGGTCGGTTCATCCAGCACGATCAGATGGGGGGCATCGCGGGTCACCAGCGCCAGCGCCAGCCGCGCCCGCTCGCCGCCGCTCATCGTGCCGATCTTCTGCTCGGCCGCCGGCCCGGAAAAGCCGAAGCGCCCCAGCTGCGCCCTCACCGCCGCCGGGGTGGCCCCCGGCATGGCGCGCGTCATGTGCTGCAACGGCGTCGCCTCGCGGTCCAGCTCCTCCACCTGATATTGGGTGAAATAGCCCACCTTCAGCTTGGCCGTCGCGTTGCGCCCGCCGGCCATCGCCGGCAACTGGCCGATCAGCAGCCGGGCCAGCGTCGTCTTGCCGTTGCCGTTGCGGCCCACCAGCGCCAGCCGGTCATCCGGGTCCAGCCTGAGATCGAGGTTTTGCAGCACCGGCCGCCCGTCATAGCCCACCTCGGCATGATCCAGCGTCACCAGCGGCGGGCGCAGCGGCTGCGGCGAGGGGAAATCGAATTTCAGGCAGGGGTCGCTCACCGCTTCGGCCACCGGCTGCATGCGCGCCAGCGCCTTGGCGCGGCTCTGCGCCTGCCGCGCGGTGGAGGCCCGGGCGCTGTTGCGGGCGATATAATCCTGCAACTTGGCGCGCTGCGCCGCCTGGGCCGCGCGCGCCGCCTCCTGCTGGGCCAGCCGCTCGGCCCGCAGCGCCTCGAACGCGTCATAATTGCCGGCATAGAGCGTGATCTTGCCGCCCTCCAGATGCAGGATCTGCCCGGCCACCCGGTTGAGCAGGTCGCGTTCATGGCTGATCAGCACGATCAGGCCGGGGTAGGAGAGCAGGAAATCCTCCAGCCACAGCGCCGATTCCAGATCGAGATGGTTTGACGGTTCGTCGAGCAGCAAAATCTCCGGCCCGGTGAACAGCAGGCTGGCCAGCGCCACGCGCATGCGCCAGCCGCCGGAAAAACTGTCGAGCGGGCGGGCCTGCATCGCCTCGTCAAAGCCCAGGCCCTTCAGGATGCGGGCGGCGCGCGCCGGCGCGGTATAGGCATCAATCGCGATCAGCCGCTCGTGCAGATCGGCCAGCCGTTCGGGAGGGGCGCCGGCCTCCTCCTCGGCCAGCAGGGCGGCGCGTTCGGCATCGGCGGCCAGCACGGTTTCAAAGGCGCTGGCCCCGCCCGATGGCGCATCCTGTTTCAGCCAGCCGATGCGGGCGGCGCGCGGCCGGTCGATGCGGCCGCCATCCACGTCGATCACCCCGGCCAGCGCCTTCATCAGCGTGGATTTGCCGGCGCCGTTGCGGCCGATCAGCCCCACGCAGCCGCGCATCGGCAACGTCGCCGATGCGCCGTTGATGATCGGGCGGCCGCCCATGCGGATGGTGATGTCGTTGATTGAAAGCATGTCATGTGCCGCCTAGACCCGTTTGCATTTTGATGAAATCAAAATGCGGGTCTAGGTCTTTGTGGTCGTGCATCTTTTGCGGAAAACCGGTGCCCACTTTTCCGCGATGCACTTTGGCAGGCCGGGGTGGCAGGGGTAAAGCCATGCCGGGCCGTAGGAGATGTGAAGCACAATATCTGGAAGGACATATCAGCATGCGGACCTATCACCGGTGGACCACCCTGTTTTTCGGCCTGTTCCTGCTGTGGATCGCCACCACCGGCCTGTTGAGCCAGATCGTGCCGCTGGTGCTGGCCGGCCAGCCGCCCGCCGCCGCCCCGGCCGGCGGCTTTGTCTGCCCGCCCGACTACACGTGCCGGCCCAAGCCTGCCCCCGGCGATCCGCGCGCGCTGATCGGCCTGCTCCACCATCTCCATTCCGGCGAAAGCTTTGGCCCGATCGGCACCGCCATCGGCACGCTTTCGGGTTTCGCGATGCTGTTCTTCAGCTTTTCCGGCCTGTGGATGTATCTCAAGATGTGGAAAAACCGCGCCGGCCGCCAGCTCAAGCCGGCCTGGCTCTGGCGCTGAGCTATGGCCTTGCCGCGCCGCCGGCGATAGGCTGGCGGCCATGAAAGCCACGCGCCTTGCCCTGGCGGCCCTGCTGCTGATCCCCGCAGCGGCCGCCGCCCAATCCGCCCCTTCGGCCATGGCCGCCGCCATCGCCGCCGGCTGGAGCGCGCGCGGCGTGCCCTTCACCCCCGCCCAGGTCGCGGCCCGCATCGGCGGGCGCCAGGGCCCGGCGGCGCTGCTGGCGCTGGCCGGCGCCACCGAAGCCGCCGATGGCGAGGAGGTGGAGACGATGGTGGAGATCGTCTGGCAGGCCGGCACGCCCGGCCCGGCCTTCCCGCTGCTGCGGCGCGATCTGGCCGCCGGCCTGCCCGGCGTGCTGCTGGATCAGGCCGGCCAATGGTGGCTGGTCACCGGTCATGACGCCGGCGGCTTCCGCGTCCGTCACCCGCTGAGTGGCGAGACGAAGCTGCTGCCCGCGGGCGATGTGCGGCTGGTCGCCCGGCCGCTGATCGCCGGCGCCTAAGGCTTTGGCGGCGGGCTGATGAAATTGCCGGCGTCGCCCGGAAAGGCGACCGGGCTTTCGCTGCCATCGGCGGCCACGGCCGACACGCCGAAGAACCAGTCATCGATCACCACGCCTTCCAGCGTCAGGCTGCTCACGCTGGCCGGCGCGGTGCGGCTGTATTGCCATTGCGGTGCCGTCGTGTCCCGCCACCACACCTTATAGGCCGCCGCCCCCTTCACCGGGGTCCAACTCACCTTGGTGTCGGGGCTCACCTGGCCTTCGATGGTCACCGCCGGCGGCATCGGCGCGCGGGCCAGCGCCGCCAACGCCGCCACGTTCAGCTTCGTCACCTTGGCCAGATATTGGAAATCGACGCCGTCAACCAGGTCGCCATAGCTGCGGCCCTTTTCCACCCGCACATTCTGGTGCTGCCGGTCATAATGTTCCACCGCCTCGGTGATGCGCACCGCCGGATAGCCGGCCTCCAGCAGGCGGGTCTGGTCACCGCCGCGGCCGAACCGGTCGGTGCGATAGACCATCTTTACATCCAGCCCGTTTACAGTGTGATCGGCAAGCGTGTCGATGAAGCGGGCGAGGTTGCGCGATGGGCTGTCCACCTCCCCGCCATTATAACGGCGGCGATTGGCCTGCGCCGGGGTTTCCACCGCCTTGGTGCCTTCGGAAAACACCCGGACATGGCCCGAATCCTTCATGCCCGAAGCGCCGGTGGAATTGCCGATGATGTCGTTGTTGAGCACGGCCTCCACCATCCAGCCATGGGCGCGGGCGAAATCGGCCAGCACCTTGCCGCCGTTCAGCCCCTGCTCCTCGCCCGACAGCACGGCATAGACGATGGTGGCCGGGAATTTGTGGGCGGACAGCACCCGCGCCGCCTCGATCACGGCGGCCGTGCCGCTGCCATCATCATTGGCGCCCGGCGCATCGCCCTTGGCATCGAGCGGATCGGAATTGCGGCTGTCGATATGGGCGGAAATGATCAGGAACCGCTCCGGATCGCTGCTGCCGGGCTGGATGGCCAGCACGTCGACGATCTCGGTGGGCGTCGGCAGGCGCGGGCCGGTGACGGTTTCGGCCGGCTTGATGATGGTCAGGCAATTGCCGCAGGCGGCGCTGAAGCCCTTGAACCGCTCTTCGGCCCAGCGGCGGGCGGCGCCGATGCCGCGCGTGGGGCTGGCGGTGTCGCTGGCGCTGTGGCGGGTGCCAAAGCCGGCCAGCCGCGTGACATTGGCTTTGAGTTCAGCCTCAGACACGGCCGCCGCGATTCCCCCCGGCGATGGGGCCGGCTGGGCCAGCGCCGGCACCGCCAACAGCCCCGAAACCAGCAAAATGCGCGCCTTGATCATCATGATATGCCCCCTGTTGCGCCTGCGCTATCAGCCGGCGGCGGCGGTGAGGAAGGCGACGAGTTCGCGCACCTTGGCCTGCCGCCATTGCGGCGTGGGCGCGGTGAGCCACCATTGCCCGGCCGCCGGCACGCCATCATCCAGCGCCACCACCCGCCCGGCGGCCAGATCGGCCGCCGCCAGCAGCGCCGGCACCCGCGCCCGGCCCAGCCCGGCGGCAGCGGCATCCAGCGCCAGGCCGGGATCGGCGAGCGTGAGCGCGCTTTCCACGCAGGGCGTTTCGGGATCGAGCGGGTGGGCGATGCAGGGCAGATCGGCCGCCGCGCCGGGGGCGGCCACCGTGATCAGCCGTTCATCGCCCAGCGTGCGGCCGTGGATGCCTTCGGCCTGCGGTTCGCCGCCGAAATGCAGCGCCAGATCAAGATTGGCCTGGGTGAAATCCACCTCGCCGGCCTCGTGCGCCACGATCGAGAAGCGCAATTCCGGGTGCAGCTGGCCATAATCGGCCAGCCGCGCGGTGAGCCATTTCGCCACCAGCGCGCGCGGCGCTGCCAGGCTGAGCACCCGCGAGGATTGGCCGGCCTGGAGCAGCCGCACCGATTCCTCGAAGGCCAGAAACGCCTGTTGCAGCGCCGGCAGCGCCTGTTCGGCCTCGGGCGTCAGCTCCAGATTGCGGGTGAGGCGGCGGAACAGCACCACGCCCAGCGTTTCCTCCAGCGCGCGGATCTGCTGGCCCACGGCGGCCGGGGTGACGGCCAGTTCATCGGCGGCGCGCGTGAAGCTCAAGTGCCGGGCCGAAGCCTCGAACACGCGCAGGGCGTTGAGGGGCAGATGGGTGCGCTTCATGGACCGAGTGTGGCGCGCGGCCGCTGCGCAATCAATGCACCGCCGGCCGGTTGCCCGGCAATTGCAGCGCAAAGGCCGGGATATCGATGGAAAAGCGGCTGCCATCCTCGCCCATCATCTTGTAGCGGCCTTCCATGCGGCCATGGGCGGTGGGCAGCGGGCAGCCCGAGACATAATCATAGGCGCCGCCCGCCGGGATCAGCGGCTGCACGCCCACCACGCCGTCGCCGGCCACTTCCTCCACCCGGCCTTCGCCATCGGTGATCAGCCAGCGCCGCGCCATCAGCCGCACCGCCGCGGGCCCGTGATTTTCCACCCGCACATGATAGGCCCAGACGAAATAGCCGCGATCGGGATCGGATTGATCGGGCAGGAAATGCGGCGCCACCCGCACCACCAGATCGCCGGTGGTGGCGCTGTAGGGGAACATCTGCCCGATCACGCTCATATGCCGGCCTCCTTCAACGCATGATCCAGATCATCGATCAGATCATCAGGGTCTTCCAGCCCGATGGACAGGCGCAACATGCCTTCGGTGATGCCCATTTCGGCGCGGACCTCGGCGGACACGCTGGCATGGGTGGTGCTGGCCGGATGCGTCATCAGCGAGCGCGAATCGCCCAGATTGTTGGAGATATCGATGATGGTCAGCGCATCGAGCAGCGCCTGGGCCTGGTGCCGGCCGCCATCCAGATGCAGGGCGATGATGGTGCCGCCGGCCGCCATCTGGCGCATGGCCAATTCATGCTGGGGATGGCTGGGCAGGCCCGGATAGACCAGCCGCGGCACCCGGCCATCAAGGAAGCGCGCGACCTTCAGGGCATTGTCACACTGGCGGCGCACGCGCAGATCCAGCGTTTCCAGGCTTTTCAGCACCACCCAGGCGTTGAACGGTGACAGGTTGGGCCCGGTGTGGCGGGCAAAGGCCAGATAGACATCGTTGACCCATTGCGCGCTGCCGGCCACCGCCCCGGCCAGCACCCGGCCCTGCCCGTCCATCAGCTTGGTGGCGCTGTGGGCGACGATATCGGCACCCAGTTCCAGCGGCCGCTGCACGATGGGGGAGGCAAAGGCGTTATCGACCATCACCAGCGCGCCGGCATCATGGGCGATATCGGCAATGGCGCGGATATCGCACAGATCAAGGCCGGGATTGGTGGGCGTTTCCAGAAAGAAGGCCTTGGTGTTGGGCCGGCGCGCCTTGGCCCAGGCATCGGTGTCCCGCGCGTCAACCGTGGTCGTCTCGATGCCAAAGCGCGGCAGGATCGTATCGACCAGCACCCGGCACGATCCGAACAGTGCCCGGCCGGCGACCAGATGATCGCCCGCCGACAGGGTGGAGAGCAGCATCCCGGTCATCGCCGCCATGCCGGTGGCGGTGGCGCGCGCGGCTTCGGCCCCTTCGATCAGGGCGATGCGCTGTTCCAGCATCTCCACCGTGGGGTTCTGCAGCCGGCTGTAGGTCATGCCCGGCCGTTCCCCGCGGAAACGCGCGGCGGCCTCCTCGGCATTGTCATAGCAATAGCCCGAGGTGAGGAAGAGCGCTTCCGAGGTTTCGCCCACCTCCGTGCGCATGGTGCCGCCACGCACCATCTGCGTGGCGGGGCGCCAACGCTTCACGATTTCAGGATTTTGTCCAGCCGTTCGTTTCATGCCGCAAGAATAGTCCCAGCGTCGCTGCAACGCAATGAAGCGACAGGCTTTCTTGCCAAAGCGTCACATGAAATTGACAGTTGGGCGTCAGGCCGGGTTGACAGTTTCCGCCGCCTGGCCGCGCACGATCAGGAGATACATCACCGGCGTCACCACCCGGCTGAGCAGGGTGGACGAGACCAGCCCGCCGATGATCACCCAGGCCAGCGGGCCATAGAGGCCGGAGCCCGACAGCGCGAGCGGCAGCAGGCCGCCGATCGCGGTGACGCTGGTGAGCAGCACCGGCAAAAAGCGCACCTCGCCGGCCTCCTCGATCGCCTCGCGCAGGGGCTTGCCGGCCGCGCGCAACTGGGTGGTGAAATCCACCAGCAACAGGCTGTTCTTGATCTCGATCCCGATCAGCGCGACAAAGCCGATCACGGCGGTATAGCTCAGCGAATTGCCGGTGAGGAACAGCGCCACCAGCCCGCCAAACAGGCCGAGCGGGATGACGCCGGCCACCACCAGCGTCTCGCGGAAACGGCCGAATTCGATCACCAGCACCGCCAATATGCCAAACACCGCGAGCGCGATGATCGGCCCCAGCCCGCCAAAGCTGCGCGCTGCCGTCTCGGCCTCGCCGCCAATGTCAAAGCGATAGCCTTCGGGCAGTTTCACCTGCTGGATCGCGTCCACCACCGCCCGGTTCACCTTGGCGGTGAGATAGCCATCGGCGATCTGGGCATCGACATAGACGATGCGGCTCTGCCGGTCGCGGTTGATGCGCGGCGTCGCCGAATCGAGATAGGGCGCGGCGATCTCGCGCAGCGGCACTGCCCCGCGGCTGCCGGGCACATAGATATCATCCAGCACCCGCACATCATGGCGTTCGGCCAGCGGCAGCCGCACCACGACATTGTAACTGTCCCCCTCCACATCGCGGAAGCGGCCGGCATTTTCCCCGGCCAGCGCCAGCCGCAGCGCCCGGCGCGGGGCCCCCGGCGCCACCCCCAGCAGGGCGGCCTTGTCACTGTCCAGCCCCAGGTTGAGGCGCGGCTGGTCCACCGCCACGGCGTTCCGCACATCGCGGGTGCCGGGCACGGCGCGCATCACCTGCTCCACCTCGGCCGCCAGCCGTTTCAGCACCGGCAATTCCGGCCCCACGATGCGGATCTGGATCGGCGCATCAATGGGCGGGCCGTTCTGGAAAATCTTCACCACATATTGGGCGTTGGGATCGGCGGCCAGCCGTGTGCGCAGCCGGTCGACCAGCGCCGGGCTGCCGGCGTTCCAGCTTTTCAGCACCACCAGCACCTCGCCGATGTTGCTGCGCTGATCAAAGCTGCGCTGGTTGTAGAAAATCTGCGGATTGCCGCGGCCCACGTTGCTCATCACATTGGCCACGTCCGCCTCGCCGGCCAGCGCCTGTTCCACCGCCTGCACCGCCCGGTTGGTGCCGGGGATGGCGGTGCCTTCGCTCGCCGTCACCTGCACCAGGAAATAGGGCGTTTCAGCCGGCGGAAACAGGCTTGATCCGATCAGCGGCACCAGGCCAAAGCCGGCGATGATCAGCGCGGTCGCCGCCGCCATCGCCCGCCACGGGTGGGTGAGGCCCCAGTGCAGCACCGGCTGGTAGAAACGGTGGATGCCGCGGTTGATCGCCTGCAGGAAGCGGTTGCCATGTTCGCTCTCCTCACGCGGCAGCAGCCGGCTGGCCAGGAACGGCACGATGGTGAGGGAGACCAGCAGCGAGGCCGCCACCGTGCCCAGCACCGCCACCGGCAGGCTGCGGGTGAACTTGCCGGCGCCTTCGGGCAATTGCGTCAGCGGCAGGAAGGCAAACAGCAGCACAAAGGTGCAGCCGATCACCGCCACCGCGATCTGGGTGGTGCCATCGATGGCCGCCGTCTGCCGGGACTTGCCCATGCGCAGGTGGCGGGCGATATTCTCGGTCACCACGATGCTGTCGTCCACCAGCAGGCCCAGCGCGATGATGAAGCCGGAAATCGCCAGCTGGTTCAGCGTGAAGCCGCTCCACGCCAGCACCGCCACGCCCATCGCCAGGCTCAGCGGCACCGAAATCATCACCACCAGGCTGGCGCGCAGGCCCAGCGGCAACAGGGTGATCAGCACCAGCGCCAGCGCGATGCCGAAATCCCGGCCCAGCTGGTTCAGCTTGCGGGCGATGTCGTCGCTCTGGTCAAAGCCCACCACCATCTGCACATCGGGCGGCAGCAGCGGGCGATAGGCATCGGCCGCCGCCACCGCCGCATCGCGGATGTCGAGCACGTTCAGCCCGTCCTTCTGGGTCAGCGTCACCCACACGGCGCGCTTGCCGTTCAGCCGGGCAAAATGCGGCTGCTCCTCATAGGCCCAGCCGATCGTGGCGATATCCTTCACCCGCACGATGCGGCCATCCTGGGCGCGCACCGGCTCGTCGGCCACCTCGGCCACCGATTTATAGGCACCGCCGGCCTGCACGTTCAGCCGCGCTTCGCCCGATTGCACCGCGCCGGGCGGCAGATCCTGGCCGCCGCCGCGCAGCGCATCGGTGACAGCGGTGGCCGGAATGCCCAGTTGCGCCATGCGCCCGGTATCGAGCGCCACGCGCATTTCCGGCGCGGGCAGCGCCCACAGCCGCGTGCCGCGCACGCCGGGCACGCGGATCAGCCGTTCGCGCAGATCCTTGGCGATCTTTTCCAGCCGGCGATAGCTGGCGGTGTCAGACACCAGCGCGAACTGCAGCACGGCGGCCTCGGTGGTGCGCGTCTTCTGGAATTCCAGCCGGGTCAGCGCCGATGGCAATTGCTGGCGGATGGCGTTCACCTCGCGCACCACCTCGTCGTAATTCTTCTCCGGATCGCCGTCCCAGCCGAATTCGGCGGTGATCACCGCGGTGGAATCGGTGGAGCGCGATTGCACCCGCACGATCCCGTCCAGCCCCTGCACCACATCCTCGATCGGCTTGGCGATGGTTGATTCCATGTCGGCCGGCTCGGCCCCCGGCACGGTCGCGACGATGTTGATGAACGGCGACGGGAAATGCGGATCAACCGAGCGCGGGATGGTGAAAAAGGCCGAGGTGCCCAGCGCCATCAGCGCCAGAAACACCACCAGCGTGATCTGCCAGCGGGTGATGGCAAAGCGGATGATGCCGTTCATTGGGCGGCACCAGCCCCAGCCTGCGCCACCGTCACCGCCTGCCCGTCGCGCAGCCGGTCCACCCCAGCCGCCACCAGCCGCTCGCCCGGCTTCAACCCGGCGGTGATCACCACCCCGTCGCTGCCCACCGGGCCCAGCGCCACCTGCCGGCTACGCACCCGGCCGCCGTTCAGCACATAGACGAACCCTTCATCGGCGCGGGCGCTGAACACCGCGGTGGCCGGCAACCGGATGGGGGCGCCGGGCAGCGCCGCGCCCAGCGCCAGCCGCGCCCGCCCGATCTGGCCCGAGGCCAGGCGCGGATCGGGCGGCAATTTCACCTCGATGCGGAAGGTGCCGGTGCCATCATCGCCGCGCGCGCCCACCTCGCTGACCACGCCCTTGAGCGGGGCTGGACCCAGCGCCGGGATGCGCACCTCGGCGGCCTGGCCGGCGCGCACCCGCGCGGCGTCGCGATCGGCCAGCGGCAGGCGCAGCACAAAGCCCTGATCCAGTTCGCCCAGGGTGAGCACCGGGCTGCCGGGCTGGGCGATCTGGCCGGGTTCGCCGGGGCGGGCCAGCACCACGCCGGCCGATGGCGCCACCAGGCTGGCCAGCGCCACGTCAAAGCCGGCGGCGCGCAGGCGCGCGGCGGCGGCGGCCTGGCTGGCGCGGGCCTGCTCCACCCGCGCCGCCGTCACCCAGCCCTTGGCAAACAAGTCCTCGGCGCGCTTCAGATCGGCCTCGGCCCGCACCAGTTCGGCGCGGGCGGACGCCGCGTTGGCACCCAGCGACGTGATGTCGAGCCGGGCCAGCACCTGCCCGCGCCGCACCCGGTCACCCTCGCGCACCAGGATGGCGGCGATGCGGCCGGGCGTGTTGAAGCTGAGCGGTGTCTCCCGCTTCAGCCGCACCGTACCCGAAACCTCCAGCCGCGCCACCGCATCGGCGGGCGCCGCCACCACCAGCCGCACCGGCACCGGCGGTTCGGCGGCCGGCCGGGCCGGTGCCTCACCGCCGCCGCCACAGCCGGCCAACAGCAGCGCGGCGAGCGGAGCGGCAATAGGAGCCGCGATAGGCAAAAACCAGCGCCGCCGCGCCGGCTTGCGCGCTGCCTGTGCTGCCGCTGTGATCGTCATGGCGCCGCCTGTTCCGTTGGGCTGCCGGCCGTGCCTGGCCGGCATTTGATTCCCACTCAAAATATCGGCAGGCAGCCGGCAGCGCAAGACTTTTGAGCGTTGCTCAAACTTTTGTCACACCCCCGGCCAGGCCACCGGGGGCTTTGGGGGCAGGCTCAGTCCTGGATCACCAGCGCCGCCAGGGTCAGGGCACAGCCGGCGGCATCATGGGCCGTCGGCTCCACCACCAGTTCGGCCATGATATGGCCGGGCAGGTGGATATCCTGTTCGGGCAGCGCGGCGGCCAGATGGGCCAGCGCCGCCCCGGCGGCGGGGCCGTTCAGCCTGATGTCAAGCTCGTGGCGGCCGCCGGCCAGCGTCAGGCTGGCCCAGTCGCGGCAGCGCAGTTCCTCGATCACCAGTTCGGCGGCAAAGTTGCGCAGATGGGCGGCAACGGCGCGCAGGATGGCGGCCTGCACCCGGTCAGCGTGCGGACGCATGGCGGGTTCCTTCCTTGGCGGCGGCGTCCATCCCGGCGCCCACCCCGGCGCGGATCTGGGCCAGCACATGATCGCGGGTGATGGCGCGCGGTTCGCGGCCACGGCGCAGATCGAACACGAAACGGGGATCCCCCGTCACCAGCCGGCCAAAGCGCGAGGCGGCGAGCTGGTGGGTACGCAGATATTTTTCCACGACAGGCAACAGGCTCATGTCGTCAACTCCCTACTGATTCGGACCATGTTACAGCCAAATCCCTCGCGATTCGGCTGGAACACTCGTTTTATCGTAGGCAAATTCCTACTAGTCTAGGCAAAAAACATTTGGTAATGATCCTTTACGGATCAGAGAGGAGGTCCGAGGGTCATGGACAGCACCGCCATCCGGCAACGGTTGGACGCGCTGATCACGTCGCGTGGGGAGGACTATGCCTCGCTGTCGCGACGGCTCGGGCGTAATCCCGCTTATATTCAACAGTTTATCAAACGCGGGGTGCCGCGCCGCCTGTCGGAGAGTGACCGGCGCATCCTGGCCGAGCATTTCGGCATCGCCGAACAATTGCTGGGTGCCCCGCCTGATTCGGGCCGCACCCTGCTGCCCCGCCCCGATCTGGTGCGCACCGCCGATGATTATGTGATGATCCCGCATTACCGGGTGCGCGCCTCGGCCGGGCCCGGCAGCCTGCCCGATGAGGAGGCCCCGGCCGCCGCCATCGCCTTCCAGGCCGGCTTCATCCGCGATCTGGCCGGCAATCCGCCCGAGCATCTCGCCATCCTGCAGGTGGAGGGCGATTCGATGTTCCCCACCCTGGCCGATGGCGATCATATCCTGATCGACACGGCCGACCGGCTGCGCCTGCGCGATGGCATCTATGTGCTGGGCGTGGATGATGCGGTGATGGTCAAGCGCCTCAGCCTCAACCCCGCCAGCCGCCGCCTCACCATCAGGTCCGACAATGATGCCTATCCCAGCTGGCCCGATTGCGACCCCAACGCCGTGCGCATCATCGGCCGGGTGATCTGGGTGGGCCGCAAATTGTGAGGTGGCTTGACCGCGCCCGCCGGCGCCGCCACCACAATCGCCATGGCGGGCTGGCAATTCTGGATTGATCGCGGGGGCACCTTCACCGATATCGTCGCGCTGCGCCCCGATGGCCGGCTCGAAACCGCCAAGCTGCTCTCCAACGCGCCCGATCTTTATGCCGATGCGGCGCTGGCCGGCATCGCCCGGCTGCGCGGCGATGATCCCGCCCCGATTGCCGCCGTGCGCATGGGCACCACGGTGGCCACCAACGCCCTGTTGGAGCGCAAGGGCGAACCCACCCTGCTCGCCATCACGGCGGGCCATGCCGATGCGCTGCTGATCGGCCACCAGGCGCGCCCGCGCATCTTTGCGCTGGATATCCAGCGGCCGGAGCCGCTTTATGGCGCGGTGGTGGAATTGCCCGAGCGGGTGACGGCGGACGGCCGGGTGCTGCGCTCGCTCGATGCCGAAGCCACCCACGCCCTGTTGGCACAGGCCTTTGCCGCCGGCTGGCGCAGCCTCGCCATCGCCTGCCTGCACGGCCATGCCCACCCCGCCCATGAACAGCAGGTGGCCGCCATCGCGCGGGCGATCGGCTTCACCCAGGTGACCGCCAGCCACCAGGTGGGCGCGGTGATCCGGCTGGTGCCGCGCGCCGCCACCGCTGTTGTCGATGCCTATCTGTCGCCGCCGCTGGCCGCCTATGTCGATCAGGTGGCGGCGGGGCTGGCGGGCGTGCGGCTGGATTTCATGCAATCGGGCGGCGGCCTGGCCCGCGCCGGCCATTTCCACGGCCGCGATGCGATCTTGTCGGGGCCGGCGGGCGGCATTGTCGGGATGGCGGCGGCGGGGCGCAGCGCCGGCCTCACCCGGCTGATCGGCTTTGACATGGGCGGCACCTCCACCGATGTCGCGCTGTTTGATGGCGCGTTCGAGCGGGCGGACGATGTGATGATCGCCGGCATCGCCATCAACGTGCCGATGCTGCGCATTGATACGGTGGCGGCCGGCGGCGGCTCGATCATCAGCCTGGCATCCGGCCGGCTGAAGGTGGGGCCGCACAGCGCCGGCGCCCTGCCCGGCCCGGCCGCCTATCGCCGCGGCGGCCCGCTCACCATCACCGATGCCAATGTCATGCTCGGCATCCTGCAACCGGATTTCTTCCCCGCCCTGTTCGGCCCGGCCGGGAACGAACCGCTCGATGCCGCTGCGGTGCGCGCCGGCTTTGCCGATCTGGCCGCGCAAATGGGCACCACGCCCGAACAGGCCGCCGCCGGCGCCCTGGCGATTGCGGTGGAAACCATGGCGCAGGCCATCGCCCGCATCTCGATCGCGCGCGGCCATGATGTGGCGGCCTACACGCTCACCTGCTTTGGCGGCGCCGGCGGCCAGCATGCCTGCAAGGTAGCCGATGCGCTGGGCATGGGCCGGGTGCTGGTGCATCCGCTGGCCGGCGTGCTTTCGGCCTGGGGCATTGGCCTTGCGGAAAACCGCGCCGTGCGGCAGCGCAGCCTCAACCAGGCGCTGGGCCCCGGCCTTGATCTTGGCCCGGCGGCCGAGGCGCTGGCCGCCGAAGCCGCCGCGGTGCTGACCGCGCAAGGCGAAGCGGTGGCGGCGGTGCGGCTGTCAGCCGTCATCCGCTATGCCGGGTCTGACAGCGGGATCGAATTGCCGCTGGCCGCGCCCGAAGCCATGGCGGCGGCCTTTGCCGAGGCGCAATCGCGGCGCTTTGGCTTTGTGGTGAGCGGGGCCGATCTGGTGGTGGACCGGTTGATCGCCGAGGCGGTGGGGCCGGCCCCGGATCCGGCCACATTTGGCCAATCTGCCGCCGCCAGCGCCCCCGCTGCGGCCACCACGGGCGGTTTTGCCGGCACCCGCGCGCTTTATCTTGACGGCGAATGGCGCGACACGCCGGTGTGGCACCGCCACGCCCTGCCGCCCGGCTGGGAACGGGCGGGGCCGGCGCTGATCCTCGATGCCAGCGCCACCACCCTGGTCGAGCCGGGCTGGACAGTGCGGGTGGACGCGGCGTTGAACCTCATCCTCACCCGCACCGCGCCCCTGGCCCGCGCCAGCCATGGCACCGGCGTTGATCCCATCCGGCTGGAACTGTTCGCCAACCGCTTCATGGCCATTGCCGAGGATATGGGCGAGGCGCTGAAGACCACCGCCTGGTCAGTCAACATCAAGGAAAGACTGGATTTTTCCTGCGCGATCTTTGATGCGGCCGGCCATCTGGTGGCCAATGCGCCGCACATGCCGGTGCATCTGGGATCGATGGGAGACAGTGTGCGCACGGTGATGCAGCGCTGGCAGGCAAGCCCGCGCGGGATCCGGCCGGGCGATGCGTTCGTGCTCAACAATCCCTATGCCGGCGGCACCCATCTGCCCGATGTGACTGTGGTTGCACCGGTTTTCCTTGCCGAGGGGGCGATGCCGGCCTTCTGGGTGGCGGCGCGCGGCCACCAGGCCGATATTGGCGGCATCACCCCCGGTTCGATGCCGCCCGACAGCACGCACATCGATCAGGAAGGCGTGATGATCGACAACAAGTTGTTGATCGATCAGGGCAATTTCCTTGAAAGCGAGATGCTGGCGCTGCTGGCCAGCGGGCCGTGGCCGGCACGCGATCCGGCGCGCTGCCTGGGCGATTTGAAGGCCCAGGCCGCCGCCTGCGCGCGCGGTGCCGCCGCGCTGAAGGCCCTGTGCGCCAGCGAGGGCGCCGCGACCGTGGCGGCCTTCATGGCGCACGTGCAGGACGACGCCGAAGCCGCTGTTCGTGCGGCGATTTCCGGCCTGAGCGACGGCGCCTGCCGCATCGAAATGGACAATGGCGGCACCATCAGCGTGGCGGTGCGGATTGACCGGGAGGCGGCGGCCGCGACCATCGATTTCACCGGCACCTCGGCGCAATTGCCCAGCAATTTCAACGCGCCCTACAGTGTTGCCCAGGCCGCGGTGCTCTATGTGTTCCGTTGTCTGGCCGGCAGTGATCTGCCGATGAACGATGGCTGCATGCGGCCGCTCACCCTGCTGGTGCCCGATGGCTGCCTGCTGCGCCCGGTGCCGCCGGCCGCAGTGGTGGCCGGCAATGTCGAAACCAGCCAGATCATCACCGATGCGCTGTTCGGCGCGGTGGGCAGGCTGGCCGCCAGCCAGGGCACGATGAACAATTTCACGTTTGGAAACAATGATTTCCAATATTATGAGACGATCTGCGGCGGGGCCGGTGCCGGTGTCGACAGTGCCGGGCGGGGCTTTGCCGGCGCCAGCGCGGTGCAGACCCACATGACCAACAGCCGGCTGACCGATCCCGAAGTGCTGGAAAGCCGCTTCCCGGTGCTGGTCGAGCGGTTCGCCGTGCGGCGCGGTTCGGGCGGGGCCGGGCGCTGGCCGGGCGGCGATGGCGTTGTCCGCCACATCCGCGCGCTCACCGGCATGACCGCCTCGCTCCTTTCCGGCCGCCGGGCCACCACGCCCTTTGGCCTGGCTGGCGGCGGCCCCGCCCTGCCCGGCAGCGCACGCGTGCAACGTGTTGATGGCACAGTGGAAATATTGCCCGCCTGCGCCCGGGTGGAACTGGCCGCCGGCGATGCCATCATCATCGAAACCCCCGGCGGCGGCGGCTTTGGCGGGCCGGCATGAGCAGCCTGCCCAGCCTGTGGCCGCTGGCCGGCATCGCCATCGTCATCGCCGGCTTTGCGCTGCGCGCCAATCCGCTGGCGGTGGTGGTGGCCGCCGCCTTTGGCTCGGGGCTGGGGGCCGGGCTTGGCCCCATCGAGATCATCGCCGCGCTGGGCAGGGCCTTCCACCAGAACCGCTATGTCTCGGTGCCGTGGCTGCTGCTGCCGGTGATCGGCCTGATGGAGCGCGGCGGGTTGAGCGAGGCGGCCGCGGCCCTGATCCAGCGCACCCGCGCCGCCACCGCATCGCGCATCCTGTTGATCTATCTGCTGTTTCGCCAGCTAACGTCGGCACTGGGCCTCACCCAGATCGCCGGCCATGCCCAGAGCGTGCGGCCGTTGCTGGCGCCGATGGCCGAAGCCGCCGCCCGCCGCGATGATCCCGCGCTGGATGAGGCCGGGGCCAACCGCATCAAGGCGATGGCGGCGGCCACCGACAATATCGGCCTGTTCTTTGGCGAGGATGTCTTCCTCGCCATCGCCTCCATCCTGCTGATCAAGGGCTTTCTGGAGGGCGCCGGCATCATCGTGCAGCCGCTTGACCTGTCGCTGTGGGCCATCCCGGCCGCCGTGGTGGCGCTGCTGGTCCATGGGCTGCGGCTGTGGCGCCTGGGGCGGCGACGGTGATCGGCCTGCCCCAGCTTTATGCGCTGGCCGGCCTGGTGTTTGCCGGCTGGGCGATGGCCACGCTGCGCGATCCCCACCACCCGAAACGCGCGCTGGGCTTTGGCTTCTGGGGGCTGATGGCGCTGGAATTCCTGGCCGGCGATGCCATCGGCGATCTGGGCAACGGATTGATTCTGCTGGCACTGGTGGCGCTGGCGCTGGCGGGGGCACCGGGCAGGGGCCGGCCGGCGACCAGCACGCCGGCCGAGCGCAGCGCGAGCCTGACCGCGCGCGGCAACCGCCTGTTCCTGCCCGCCCTGATCGTGCCCGGCGTGGCGCTGGCCGGCACCCTGCTCTTCCCGCGCCTGCCGGGGCTGGTCGATCCCAAACAGGTCACGCTGGTCGGGCTGGGGCTGGGCGCCATCATCGCCACCGCCGCGCTGCTGCTGTGGCTGCGCCCGCCGGCCAGCGCCGCCGTTGCCGAGGGCCGGCGGCTGGCCGAAGGCGTGGGCTGGGCGATGATCCTGCCGCAACTGCTGGCCAGCCTGGGGCTGGTGTTTGCGCTGGCCGGCGTGGGGGACATCATCGGCGCGCTGGCGCCGCTGGCCATTCCCGATGGCAGCCGGCTGGCCGCGGTGCTGGCCTTCACCGGCGGCATGGCGATCTTTGCGCTGTTGATGGGCAATGCCTTTGCCGCCTTCCCCGTGCTGATGGGCGGCATCGGCCTGCCGGTGCTGGTGGGTGCCATGGGCGGCGATCCGGTGGTGATCGGCGCGGTGGGCATGCTGGCCGGCTTTTCCGGCACGCTGCTGTCGCCGATGGCGGCCAATTTCAACATCGTGCCGGCCGCTCTGCTGGGCCTGCCTGATCGCTATGCCGTGATCCGCGCGCAATGGCCCACTTCGGTGGCGCTGTGGCTGTTCAACAGCGCGCTCATCTGGGGAGCCGCCTTCCGATGATCCTTGATGACACCCAGGCCGCCCGCATGGCCGGCATCGCGCTGGGCCATGTGACGCGCGAATATCCGCACAAGCTGGATCATGTGCTGGCCGGCGACGGCGATGCCCGCACCCCGCGCGCGCTGCATCCGCTGTTTTTCGGCAGTTTCGATTGGCACAGCTGCGTGCACGGCTGGTGGCTGCTGTTTCGCCTGTTGCACAAATTCCCCGGCCATGCGCGCGCCGCCGAAACCCGGGCGCTGGCCGCCAGCCTGTTCACGCCCGAGAACATCGCCGCCGAACGCGCCTATTTCGCCCGGCCCACGGCGAAGGGTTTTGAGCGGCCTTATGGCTGGGCGTGGATCCTGATGGTGCAGGCCGAGCTTTCCCGCGCCGGCAACCCGCTGGCGCCGGTGCTGAAACCGCTGGCCGATGATTTCGCGGCCGCTTGGGGCCAGCATCTGCCGCTGCTCACCTATCCGATCCGCACCGGTTCCCATGCCAACACCGCCTTTGCGCTGGTGCTGATCAGCCACTGGGCCGATGATCATGACCGGCCGCTGCTGGGCCTGATGCAGGCACGCGCCCGCGCCTGGTTCGGCCCTGACAAGGCAGCGCAAGCCTGGGAGCCGGACGGTGATGCCTTCCTGTCACCCACCCTCACCGAGGCGCTGGCGATGGCCACCCTGCTGCCGGCGGCGGAATTCCGCCCGTGGTTCAAGGCCTTCCTGCCCCACGCCCGCAGCGGCCAGCCGGCCAGCATCTTCACCCCGGCCACGGTATCAGACCGCAGCGACGGCAAGATCGCGCATCTGGATGGCCTCAACCTGTCACGCGCCTGGGCCTTCCGGCGCATCGCCGCCGCGCTGGGGCCGGGCGATGCCACGGCGCCGGTTTTGCGCGCCGCGGCTGACGCACATCTCGCCGCCGCCCTGCCCCATATCGCCGGCGATTATGCCGGGGAGCATTGGCTGGCGACCTTCGCGCTGCTGGCGCTGCTGGCCTAGCCCCGGCGGGGCGGTGGGCCGCGCCGTTCAGGCGGTGGGCCGCGCCGCTCGGGCGGTGGGCCGCGCCGTTCGGGCGGGCGGGTTGCGCCGCCGGCGGCGGGCAGGATGGCGATCTGGTCCTCGGCGCTGTTGCCCTTGCGGGTGGCGTGGCGTTTCAGCGCCACCATGAAGCGTTCCGCCATGTCGGGCGCGATTTCCACCAGCGTTTCCGATGGAAAGATGCGGATGGCGCCAATGTCGGGCTTGGTCACGCCGCCGCGCCGGCACAGCAGCGGGATGATCCAGCGCGGATCGGCATTGTGGCGGCGGCCGACATCCAGGCGGAACCACACGCCCTCGGTGGTGGGGCCGCGGGCATCATTGCTCTCGCGCCGGTCGCGCCGTTCCGGGCGCTGTGGCGGGCCGGCGTCCACCAGCTCCTCGGCCTGCGGCAGGCGCATCCGGTGCACGCGCACCAGCGCGGCGGCAATCTCGTCCACGCCGTGCTTGGCCAGCAATTCCTCGCCCAGCCTTTTGTCCTCGTCGTCCAGCCCGCCGATGCCTTCGCCGATCACGTCCAGCAGGCGGGTGCGGTCCTGCGCGGCGATGGCCTCGGCCGAGGGCGGGGCCAGCCATTCCGGCTTCACCCCGGCGCTGGCCAGCATCCGCTCCACCCGCCGCCGCGCCGGATAGGGCACCACCAGCACGGCGGTGCCCTTGGCCCCGGCCCGGCCGGTGCGGCCCGAGCGGTGTTGCAGCGTTTCCGGATCGCGCGGCAGTTCGACGTGGATGACCAGGTTCAGCCCCGGCAGATCGATGCCGCGCGCCGCCACGTCGGTGGCCACGCACAGCCGGGCGCGCCGGTCACGCAGCGCCTGCAGCGCCTGGTTGCGTTCCGATTGGCTGTGCTCGCCGGAAAGCGCCACGGCGGCAAAGCCGCGCTCCACCAGGCTGGCGTGCAGCCGGCGGACATTGTCGCGCGTGGCACAGAACAGCATGGCGGTGGGCGCCTCGTGGAAGCGCAGCAGATTGACCACTGCCGCCTCGATATCATTGGGCGCCACTGTCACGCACTGATAGGCGATATCGGCATGGGCAGCGGCGCGGCCGGCGGTGGCCAGGCGCAGCGCATCCTTCTGGTAATCGCGCGCCAGTTCGGCGATGCCCTTGGGCATGGTGGCGGAAAACAACAGGGTGCGGCGCGTGGGCGCGGCGGCATCCAGAATCTCCTCCAGATCCTCGCGAAAGCCCATGTCGAGCATTTCGTCGGCCTCATCCAGCACCACGGCGCGGGCAGCATCCAGCATCAGGGCGCCGCGCTCCAGATGATCGCGCAGGCGGCCGGGCGTGCCCACCACGATATGGGCACCGGCGGCCAGCGCCCGGCGCTCCACCTGCTGGTTCATGCCGCCCACGCAGGTGGCGATGCGCCCGCGCGCCGGGCCATAGAGCCAGGTGAGTTCCTTGGCCACTTGCAGCGCCAGTTCGCGGGTGGGCGCCACCACCAGCGCCAGCGGCCGGCCGGCCGGCGGCAGCGTGGCGGCCCCGGCCAGCAGATCATCGGCCATGGCCAGGCCAAAGGCGACCGTCTTGCCGGAACCGGTCTGGGCGGAAACGAGCAGATCACGGCCGCGCGCCTCGGGAGCGATCACGGCGGACTGGACGGGGGTGAGGTCTTCATAGCCGCGCTGCGCGATGGCTTCGGCCAACGGCGCGGGGAGCGATTCCATTGTCATCGCGCGGCTATGGCGCAATTGGCGGCGAAAGGCGAATCGCCGAACATGATCGGGCCGGGCACTGCGCCGGCTGGCGGCGGCCTGCCGCCAGCCGGCTGGGCCTCAATAAACCTCAAACAGGCCGGCAGCGCCCATGCCGCCGCCCACGCACATGGTGACGACCACATATTTCGCGCCGCGGCGCTTGCCTTCGATCAGGGCGTGGCCGGTGCAGCGCGCGCCGGTCATGCCATAGGGGTGGCCGATCGAGATAGAGCCGCCGTTGACGTTCAGCTTGTCAGGATCAATGCCCAGCACGTCGGCGCAGTGCAGCACCTGCACGGCAAAGGCCTCGTTCAATTCCCACAGGCCGATATCGTCCATGGTCAGGCCATTGGCCTTCAGCAGCTTGGGGATGGCATAAATCGGGCCGATGCCCATCTCGTCCGGCTCCAGCCCGGCCACCGCCATGCCGCGATAGGCGCCCAGCGGGGTGAGGCCGCGGCGGGCGGCTTCTTTCGCTTCCATCAGCACGCTGGCCGAGGCGCCGTCCGACAATTGGCTGGCGTTGCCGGCGGTGATGCAGCCGCCCTCGATCACCGGCTTCAGGCCCTTCAGGCCTTCGAGCGTGGTTTCCGGGCGGTTGCCTTCGTCCTTGGTGAGGGTGATCTCGTGGGTGGAAACCTCCTTGGTCTCCTTGTTGACCATCGCCATGGTGGCGGTCATCGGCACGATCTCGTCGTCGAACTTGCCGGCGGCCTGGGCGGCGGCGGTGCGCTGCTGGCTGAGATAGCCATATTCATCCTGCCGGTCGCGGCTGATGTTGTAGCGCCTGGCCACCACTTCGGCGGTTTGCAGCATCGGCATATGGATATTGGGGTGCATGGCGACCAGGCTGGGATCGGAGCCGACGCGCATCTTGTCGTTCTGCACCATCGAGATGCTGTCAACACCGCCGCCGACGCAGATGCTCATGCCATCGACGATGATCTGCTTGGCCGCGGTGGCGATCGACATCACGCCCGACGAGCATTGCCGGTCCATCGACTGGCCCGAGACGGTGACCGGCAGGCCGGCGCGCAGCAGCGCCAGGCGGGCGATATTGCCGCCCTGCACGCCCTGCTGCAGGGCGCAGCCCATCACCACATCATCCACCTCGGCGCCATCGATGCCGGCACGGCTGACGGCGTGGGCGATGGCATGGCCGGCCAGCGTGGGCGACGGGGTGGCATTGAAGGCGCCGCGATAGGCGCGGCCGATCGGGGTGCGGGCGGTGGAAACGATAACGGCTTCACGCATCGGATGATCCTTTCAGGCAACAGGGGGGCAGTTCAGCCAACAAAGGCCAGGGTGATCCATTCGGCGGCCAGCGCCGGCTTGGTCTCACCGTCAATCTCCACGGTCACATTCACCGTCGTCTGCCAGGCGCCGTCGGGGCGCTGGGTCACATCGGCGATGGTGAAGCGGCCGCGCACGCGCTTGCCGGATTTCACCGGCGCCATGAAACGCACCTTGTTGAGGCCATAGTTCACCCCCATGCGGGTGCCCTTGATGCCCGGCATCGCCTGATAGGCCATCACCGACAGCAGGCTGAGCGTGAGATAGCCATGGGCAATGGTGGTGCCAAACGGGGTCTGCGCCGCCAGTTCGGGGTTGACGTGGATGAACTGGTGATCGCCGGTCACCTCGGCAAAGGCATCGATCTTGGCCTGCGGCACGTCCACCCAATCGGAAACGCCCACTTCCTGGCCCACCAGCGCGCGATATTCGTCCAGCGTCAGCGATTTTCCGGCCATCTGTTCCTCCCCGTCTTGTGCTTTGGCCAACCCTAGGCCGGGGTTTCCGTTTGCGTCAACCCGCCAGAATGATGGTTAAGGCGCATTTATTAACAATATATGTGACTGGCGTTAACCATACCGGGCGGTTAACTGGGCCGGCATCCCAACCCGCTCTGGATGCCTGCCATGAAGACCTGGATTGCCCCCCTGCTGCTGGCCCTGCCGCTGGCCGCCCTGCCCGCCGCCCCGGCTACCGCCGTCAGCTTCACCGTCACCCCCGGTTTCAGCGCCGGGCTGGTGCGCGGCAATGATTTCCGCCGCGATCTGCGCGCGCTTGGCCTCACCCGCATCACCAGCCGCGATGCCAGCATGACGCTGGCCCGCACCGCCCGTCTGCAATTCAGCTACATGGGTTCGGAAAGCGGCTTCATCAACAGCTTCGTGGTGGGCAACAACCGCTTTGCCGAAACCAACAAGGCCAACTGGGGCGCCGCGCCGATGTTCACGTCCCTGCAACTGGCCGGGCCGGTGACCAACTGGCTGTTCACCTCCAACCGCGGCGTGCAGAACCGCGGCATCGGCACCCGCGAATTCGCCATCTTCCTGCCGGCCAGCCTGCCCGATGGCCGCTACACCACCAACCGGCTGCTGCTGGGCTTTGACGATCAGATCAACAACCGCGACGATGATCATGATGATTTCATCGTCGCCGTCTCCGGCGTGCCCGAACCGGCGAGCTGGCTGATGCTGATGGCGGGCTTTGGCCTGGCGGGCAGCGCGCTGCGCCGCCAGCGCCTCAGCGTGGCCGTTCGCTGATCTGGGTCGGGTCCACCAGCCGGCCATCTGGCGCGGCGGTGAAGCTGGTCTGGGTGGGGTAAGCGAATTCATAGCCCAGTTCGGCAAAGCGCCGCACGATGGCAAAGCCCACCGCCTGGCGCGCCGCCAGCATCGCGGCCAGATCCGGCACGGTCACGAAGAACACCAGCTCGAAATCCAGGCTGGAGGCGCCAAAGCCGGTGAACACCGCCCGGTCAAACCGTGTGTCAGGCTGGGCCTCCACCAGTTGCTGCAACAGCGCCGGCAGCGCCTCCAGCCGGTCGGGCGGGGTCTGGTAGATGATGCCGAAATTCAGCACCACGCGCCGTTCCTCGATGCGCCGCAGGTTGGCGACCTGCTGTTCGAGCAGCTTGGTGTTGGCCATCACCAATTGCTCGCCCGACAGGGCGCGGATGCGCGTGGTTTTCAGCCCGATATGTTCAACCGTGCCGGTGGAGGTGCCATAGCTGATCACGTCGCCCACCCGGAACGGCCGGTCAAACAGGATGGCCAGCGCGGCGAACAGATCGGAAAAAATGCCCTGCGCGGCCAGACCGATGGCGATGCCGCCCACGCCCAGGCCGGCGACCAGCGCCGTCACGTTCACGCCCAGATTGTCGAGGATCAGGATCGCCGCCAGCAGCCAGACGACGACATTCACCAGCACATTGATCACGCCCATCGCGCTGCCCAGCGCGCGGGCATCATCGGGGCTGGCCTCGGCCCGGCGGCGCACCAGCGCCAGCACCAGCTCGCGCAGCCACAGCGCGCCCTGCACCGCCATGGCGATGATGAAGACATTGTCCACCAGCCGCAGCAGCGGCCCCGGCGG
>JAIXUQ010000026.1 GCA_027483465.1 Sphingomonadales bacterium | reverse complement strand
TTCCTGCGTGACACATTCCGCACCCGCAGCCGCGATGCCTGGGATGTCTTCATGCATGATCTCGATGTGGCCTATGCCCCGGTTCTGGATTTCGCCGAGGCGCTTTCCCAGCCGCACATCGCCGAGCGTGGTCTGGTGGTTGAAGCCGATGGCCGACACCATATCGCCCCCGCCATTCGTTTTGCCGGCGATATCTGGCACCCTCGCCCGGTTCCGGAACTGGGGCAGGGCTGATGCGCCTATTCAACGTCAATATGCATGGAATAGGCGAAACGGTCGCCGGGGTGGTGGCTGACCGAGATTTCAAAGATTTGGCCGCTGGCATCGCGATAGCAGCGGATGATGCGCAACACGGCTGCGCCCCGCTTGATGCCCAGTTGCCGGGCGACCTCTGCGCTGGCGATCACCGCCTGGATATCCTGGGTAACCTGGCCCACCGAAACACCGGAAAGGGCCTCGATCTGGCTGAACAAGGTTCCCGCCGCCAGGTTCAGCCGCGCCGGCGCATCGCCCAGCATGGCGTGGAAATAGGCCGTGGTCGCCGCGATCGGCTGGTCACCATCGGCCGTGGTGCGCACGCCCTGCACCAGGGTCCACTGGCCACCGGCGGGCAGGCCGATGCTGGCCGCCAGCCAGGCCGGCAGTGGCCCGGTGCCGGCGGCTTCATAGGTCACCCGCGTGTCCCGTGCATATTGCAGGATTTCGCCCACGTTGGAGAGCGGTTGGTGCAGGGCGCCGCCGCGGGCCGCCGCCGGCTGTACCACCGTGCCCGAACCGCGCCGCCGCGCGATCAGGCCTTCGTTCTGCAGGCGGCGCAACGCTTCCCGCACGGTGAAGCGCGACACGCCATGCAGGGCGCACAATTCACTTTCGGTGGGGAATGGCTGATCGGCGCCAAAGCGGCCGCCAAGGATATCGGCCCGCAGTTCAGCTGCCAGTTGCAGGTAGCGTGGCGCCGTCTGCCCGCGAACCCTGGTCGCCATCTCGTTCAACTGCCGCTCCCGCCCCAACTCCCGCTGCAGCCATGACGGAACCGCTGCTGCATCGACTTGTCCGGACATTAGCGCGCCCGGTCGCGGAAAGCGAGGGAAAGCGCGCGCGTCTGCATTTGCTGGATTGGCTGGCCTGCGTTGCCGGCGCAATCGGCACCGAAGTCGCTGCAGCGGCGCGCCGCGCCGGCAGCGATCCCGTGGAACGGGCCGCTGCCCTGGGCAACGTGCTGGAAATGGATGATGTCCACCGCCGGGCGCTGTTGCATCCCGGCCCGGTCATCTGGCCGGCGGCGCTGGCTGCTGCCCGCGACAGTGGGGCGGGCATGCCCGATCTTCTGGCCGGCGCGGTGCGCGGCTATGAGGCGATGATCGCGGTGGGCATGATGCTGGATGCCCATCATTACAGCCTGTGGCATCCCACCAGCACAGCGGGCGGCATCGGTGCGGCAGCTGCGGCTGCCAGCATCCTTGGTCTTTCGGCGGCTGAAACCGCCAGTGCGATGGGTCATGCCGCCTCACTGGCCGGTGGGCTGTGGCACATGCGGCACGATGATGTGCTCACCAAGCAACTGCATGTCAGCCGGGCGGCGCTGAATGGCCTGTGGTGCGCCCGTGCGGCTCAGGCCGGCTTTCGTGGGCCGGCCGCCATTCTCGAAGGACCGCAGGGCCTGTTTGCGGCGATGACGGCCAATCCCGGGCCATTGCCGCCCGCCGATGCATGGCTGATCGGCGCGGTGAGCTTCAAGCCGTGGGCGGCCTGCCGTCATGCCCATCCGGTGATCGATTGCGCGCTGCAATTGCGCGGTGCCGGCAAACTGGCCCCACCCTTCCGGGTGGAAACCTATGCCGATGCGCTGCGCTTTTGTGACCGCCCCGATCCGCAAACCGAACTGGACGCCAAGTTCAGCCTGCAACATGCGGTGGCGGTGATTGCTGCCGGGCGGGAGGCCACGCCCCAGGATTTCACGCCACAGGCGATTGCCGAACTGGCCGAACTGCGCGCTGCGGTACAGGTTGCGGAATGCCCGGCGATCAGCGCGCGCTACCCCGCGCATTTTGGCGCGCGGCTGAACGGCCTTGAACTGGTTGACACGCTGGGCGATCCGGAGCGGCCGCTTGATCTGGCGGGCCTGAACGCCAAGCTGGCAATGCTGGTCGCATGGGGTGGGCTGCCAGCGGCCGAGGCCGAGCGGGCCGCCGCGCTGGCGCTGGACGGGGATTCGGTTGCCGGCCTGATTGCGCTGCTGGCGGACTGGACGGCATGAGCACGGTTGCCGCCCTCATAGATTTTGCCGGCGCGGCGCATCGGCTGCCACAGGGGGTGGCAGCGAGCGCCCGGCATTTCCTGGCCGATACGCTGGCGGTGGGTGCCGCTGGCCATGATGCGCCGGGCGCAGCGGCCATTCTGGCGGTGGCCAGCACGATGGGGCAGGGCAGCGAGGCGCGGTTGCTGGGCACGGCCGGGCGGCTGCCGGCGGGCGCTGCGGCGTTCGTCAATGGCTATCGCATCCATTGCCTCGAATGGGATGCCGTGCACGAACCGGCGGTGGTGCATGCCATGAGCGTGGTCACGGCCGCGCTGGGGGCCGTGATCGATCGGCGCGGCGGCTGTGACCCGGAAACGGCGCTGGCCGCGCTGGCGGTGGGCGTGGAGGTGGCCGCCGGCTTGGGCGATGCCGCCACCTCGCCGTTGGCATTCTTCCGCCCTGCCACGGCCGGCGCCATGGGGGCTGCCCTGGCCGTGGCGCGCCTTGATGGTGCGCCGCTGCTGCCCGCGCTCGGCCTGGCCTATTCCAGTCTGGCGGGCACCATGCAGGCCCATGTCGAGGCCAGTCTTGCCCTGCCGTTCCAGATTGCCAACGCCGCGCGGGCGGCCGTGCTGGCCGGCGATCTGGCCCGGGCCGGCTTTCCGGCGCCGGCCGATGTGCTGGATGGGCCGTTCGGCTATTTCCGCCTGTTTGATGCCGGCGATTCCGGCCGGCTGGTTGCCCGCCTGGGCGATCGCTGGCGCATCACGGAACTCAGCGTGAAACCCTATCCTTCGGGCCGGGCCAGCCATGCCGCGCTGGGCGTGCTGGCCGTATTTGCCGGGCAGGATGTGGCCGCGGTGGAATTGGCCTGTCCGCCCCTCATCCGCCGGCTGGTCGGCCGGCCGATGCAGGCAGACATGACACCAAGCTGGGCACGGCTGTGCCTGCCGTTCCTGGCCGGCCTGATGCTGCGCGATGGCCGCATCGATCCGCGCTGCTTCACGCCTGCACAGTTTGCCGATCCGTCGCTGCTGGCCTTTGCCGCGCGGGTGACGTTGGTTGACGACGGCAATCCTGATCCCAACGCCTTGTTTCCACAAGCGATCACGCTGAAACTGGGCAATGGCCACACCCAGCGCATCGCCATTCCGGCCACGCTGGGCAGCCCCGATGCCCCGCTCAGCCCGGCACAGGCGGCAGCCAAGCTGGCCCTCGCCCGCGATCTGGCCAGCCCCGGCGCTGATCCGCGCCTTTTCACCGATCCCCTCGGCTATTTCACGGACCCGACATGAGTCAGCGCAGCTATTTCGAATGCTTCGATATCAAGCAGTTGCTTGCCGATTATCCGGTGGGGGAGGATTTCACCCGCCGCTATCGCAGCATCAGCCGCGATGAATTGCGCCATCTGCAGGAGGTGCAGTTTGCCCGGCTGATGGCGCGCGGCTGGCAAATCCCCTTCTATCAACGGCTGTGGGGTGCGCGCGGGATCGAGCCGGGCGACATCCGCAGCCTGGACGACATCATCAAGCTGCCGGTGTATGACAAGAGCGACCTGATGGCCTCGGTCAACGCCCATCCGCCTTATGGCGATTTCGATGGGCGGGGTGAAGATCCGGTCGTGTTTCACACCACCAGCGGCACCACAGGCCGGCCACAGCCGCTGATGTTCGGCCCCAAGGGGCGGGAGGTCACCAACCTGCTGGTGGGCCGGATGTATCGCTGGATGGGGCTGCGGCCCGACGATGTCGTCCAGTCGGTCTATGGCCATGGCATGATCAACGGCGGCCATTATATCCGCGAGGCGGTGACCCATTTCACCAATGCGCTGTTCCTTTCGGCCGGCACCGGCATCGAAACGCGGTCGGCCAGCCAGGTCAATCTGATGGCCGATTTCGGCGTGACCGTGATGGTGGGCTTCGTGGACTACATCCGCAAGCTGGCCGAGGTGGCCGAGGCCGAAAAACTCTTTGATCGCATCAAGTTGCGCATGATCATCGGCCATCTGGGCACGGAAGACCGCGCCGCCACCGAAGCGGCCTGGCATGGCGCCAGCGCCTATGACTGGTATGGCGTGGGCGATACCGGCACCATCGCCGGCGAAGGCCCCGACCGCAACGGCCTCTATGTGTGGGAAGACGCCCAGTATCTGGAGCTGCTGGACGTGGAAAGCGGCCAGCCGGTGGGCTTTGGCGAGACCGGGGACATGGTGGTGACCTGCCTGTTCAAGGACGATATCGCCCCCTGTATCCGCTTCAACACACACGACATCACCCATGAACTGGCCGGGCAGGGCGAAATCGCCTTCCGCCGCATCGCCGGCTTCAAGGGCCGCAGCGACAACATGGTGAAACTGCGTGGAATCAACATCTTCCCCCATGCCATCGCCGCCCTGATCGAAAATCGCGGCGATCTGACCGGCGAATATGTCTGCACCCTCAGCCGCGATGCCGCCGGCCGCGATACCATGTTGGTCAGCATCGAAAGCCGCGGCGACACCGATGTGGCCGGCCTGGCCGAATTGCTGCGCCGCGGCCTGGGCGTGGAGGTGGAGGTGGCGCTGTGCCCGCCGGGCGGCACGGCCGAGGCGACGCAGATCGATGTGCGGCAAAAGCCGATCCGCCTGATCGACCGGAGGGGGCTGTGAGCCACGACCGCTGGAACGCCATCGTTGATCTGGCGGCCGATCCCGGCGGCGGGGCCGGGCCGCTCGCGGGCGTGCGCGTCGGCGTCAAGTCAAACATCGCGGTTGCCGGCCTGCCGCACACCGGCGGCATGGCGCACCTGGCCACCAATATCGCTGCACAAGATGCTGTTGTTGTTGCACAATTGCGCGCTGCGGGTGCCGGCATCATCGGCAGCCTCAACATGCATGAGGCCGCCCTGGGCGCCACCACCGACAATGAATTTTATGGCCGCACCCACAATCCGCACCGGCACGGCCACACGCCCGGCGGTTCGTCGGGCGGCAGCGGGGCGGCGGTGGCGGCGGGCCTGGTTGATCTGGCGCTGGGCACCGACACGCTGGGCAGCATCCGGCTGCCGGCGGCCTATTGCGGGGTCTATGGCCTCAAACCCACCCATGGCGCGGTCAGCGAGGATGGCCTGCTCTATCTGGATCCGGCGCTGGATTGCATCGGTCCGCTGGCGCGAGACCTCGATTTGATCGAACGGGCCTGGGCGGTGATCGGCACCGATGGGCCGGATGCTCCGCTCAACCGATTGATCTTGCTTGATGATCTGGCCGGCGTTGGCTGTGAGCCAGCCGTGCTTGCCGGCTACCATGCCGCCCGGGCCGCGCTGCATCTGCCGGTATCAACCCTGCGCCTGCCGGCTGACACGGGGGCCATCCGCATCGCCGCGCTGGCCGGTTCGGTGCACTATCTGATCGGGGCGCTGGGGCCGCACCGGGCCAGCACCTCGGCCGGACTGCGCTTCATCCTTGATGCGCTGGAGCCGGTGCCGGCCAATCCGGCCCTGCTTTCAGCGGTGAAAACCACGGTGATTGAAGCACTTGGCCAGGATGGTGTGCTGCTGATGCCCACTGCGCCGCAGGCGGCCTTTGCCCATGGCAGCCGCGCGCCGGTGAACCAGGCCGATTTCACCGGGCTGGCCAATATTGCCGGCCTGCCGGCCATCGCCCTGCCGTCGGGCTGGAGCGACGATGGCTTGCCGGTTTCGGTGCAGCTGGTTGGCCCGCCGGGCCGTGAGCGCCAGCTTATTATCCTTGCACGTCAATTGGATAGCGCGCTTTCTCAATACAAGCCGCCAAGAGGGGAGTGAGCCTGATGCGCATCATCTGCCTGTTCAATCTGAAGCCCGGCGCCAGCCGCGAAGCCTATGAAGCCTGGGCGCGCGGCACCGACATCCCTGGTGTCAACGCGCTCGGCAGCGTCAACCGCTTCACCGTCCACCGCGCCACCGGCCTGTTCGGATCGGATGCCGCCCCGCCCTATGACTATATCGAAGTGATTGATATCAAAGGGATGGACGCGTTTGTTGCGGACGTTTCGAACCCGGAGTTCCAGCAAGTCGCCGCCGCCTTCGGCCAGTTCACCGACAATCCCACCTTCATCCTCACGGAGGATCTGTGATGGGCCGTTTCACCGGCAAGACCGTGGTGGTCACCGGCTCCGGCAAGCGGGGCGGGCTGGGCCAGGCCATCCTGCGCCGCTTTGCCGATGAGGGGGCCAATTGCGTCGTCTCCGATATCGTCATCGATGCCGAAGCCGAGGAGATCGCGGCAGACGTGGCGGCACGCGGGGCCAAGGTGGCGGCAATTGGGTGCGATGTGTCCGATCCGGGGGCCTGCGTGTCCCTGGTGCGGCACACGGTGACGGCAATGGGGAGCATCGACATATTGGTCAACAATGCCGGCATCGGCTTCATGATGAAGCCCATGCTGGAGGTTGATCCGGCCGATTGGGCCAAGGTGATCGCGGTCAATCTTTCGGGCGCCTTTTACTGCACCCAGGCCGCGGCCCGGGCGATGATCGCCGCCGGCCCGAAAGGCCAGTGGGGCTGCGGGCGCATCATCAACATCGCCAGCCAGGCCGCCAAGACCGGCTTTCCGCACCTGCCGGCCTATGTCAGTTCCAAGCACGGCATGATCGGCCTCACCCGCGCCACGGCGCTGGAACTGGGGCCGCATGGCATCACGGTCAACGCCGTCTGCCCCAATCATGTCACCACCGGGCTGGGCGCGCTGCAGAATGCCTATTTCTCCAAGCTGCTCGGCTTTCCCAGCGTGGAGGCCTATCTGGCCAACATGGCCGCCAGGAACCCGATGGGCCGCCCCGGCCTGCCGCACGACACGGCGGCCGCCTGCGCCTATCTGGCCAGTGAAGACGCCTTCTACATCACCGGAGAGGCGCTGAATGTTTCGGGCGGGGAGGAGATGCACTGATGCTGGCCGAAGAACGCATCGATTGGCCGGGCGGCGCGAAAATGGCGCTGTCGGTCGTCGTCAATGTCGAGGAAGGCTCCGAGCAATCGGTGGCGCGCGGCGATAAGGGGATGGAGCCGGTGGACGAACTCGGCATCTTCATCAAGGCGCCGATCCGCAATTATGGCAACGAGAGCAATTATCTCTATGGCATCAAGGCCGGCGCCCCGCGCGTCGTCAAGCTGCTGAAGGACTTTGACATCAAGGCGAGTTGGACGGTCGCCGCCCTGTCCCTTGAAAATCACCCGCAACTGGCCGAGGCCATCGTGGCGTTGGGCCATGAACCGGTGAGCCATGGCTGGCGCTGGGTCCACCAGTTCAAGCTCGATGAGGCGGCCGAACGCGAATTCATCGAAAAGGCCGTCGCCTCCATCCAGCGCAGCTGCGGGGTCAGGCCCTATGGCTGGCTCTCCCGCTATTTCCACACCGATCACACCCGCCGCCTGCTGATCGAGGCAGGGTTTGCGTATCACATGGATGATTACAGCGGCGATGTGCCGTTCTGGGACAGGGCGACCATGCCCGGACGCCCGCTGGTGATCGTGCCCTACCAGCTTGACAACAACGACATGAAGATGTGGACCGACCCGGCGATGAGCCCGGAGCAGTGGCTGGCCTATGCCAGGCGCAATTTCGATCAGGTCTATCGCGAAGGCGTGGAGGGCGCGCCCAAGATGATGAGCCTGGGCCTGCATCTGCGCATCATCGGCCGGCCGGGGCGCATCTGGGCGCTGGAGGAATTTTTCCGCCATGTCCGCAAGCATGACGGCGTGTGGGTGGCGACCCGGCACGAGATCGCCCGGCACTTCGCCCAGGTGCAGCCGGCATGAGGGGGGCCGATCGATCCTCCCCAGCCGCAGGATGGGGCGGTGGCGGTGAAGCCGTCGGAGGGGTGCGGGCTGGCCCCCGCGCTCGCCTTACGCCGCCCCCCCGCCTCGCTCCGCTCGGCACCCCCCCATCCTGCGGCTGGGGGGGATCGTCTCTCCGCCGTCCCCCGGCCTTCGCCGGGGTCGGCACCCCCCCATCCTGCGGCTGGGGGGATCGTCGCCTCCCGCCGTCACGCGGCGCGTGCCACTGCCCCAAACAAATCTGGGGGGGACCTGGCCATGATCAGGCTTGAAATCGACGGGCCGGTTGCCCGGTTGCTGATTGACCGGGCGGCCAAGCGCAACAGTTTCACGCAGGCCATGTGGGCCGCGGTGCCGGGCCTGTTGGCGCAGGCGGCGGCTGATCCGGGGGTGAAATTGCTGATCCTGCAAGCCGCCGTGCCGGGCAGCGCCTTTTGCGCCGGGGCTGATATCGCCGAACTGCTGGCCAACAAGGATGACGCCGATTGGCGCGCTGCCAACCAGGCCGCGATCAACCGGGCGCAGCATGATCTGGCGCGCTTCCCGCTGCCCAGCATTGCCTTTGCCGAAGGCGATGCGGTGGGCGGCGGCTGCGGGCTGGCGATGGCCTGCGATCTGCGCGTTGCCACCCCGGCGGCGCGCTTTGGCATCACCCCGGCCAAATTGGGGCTGGTCTATCCGCTGCATGATGTGAAGCTGCTGGTCGATCTGGTCGGGCCGGGGCAGGCCAAGCGGCTGCTGTTCACCGGGGCGCTGATCGATGCGGCCGAAGCCCGGGCCATCGGCCTGATCGAGGCGGTGGCCGACACGCCCGATGCCTTCGTGGCGGCCATCTTGGCGGCCTCCCGCCACTCCACCCGGGCGATCAAGGGCTTTGTGCGCCGGGTGCTCGATGGCCAGGTGGCCGATGATGCGGAAACGCTGGCAATCTTTGCCGCCGCCTTCACCGGCGCCGATTTTGCCGAAGGCACGGCCGCCTTTGTCGCCAAGCGCAAACCGGAGTTCAGCGCATGATCCCGCACGGCAGCATCATGGGCGGGCTGTCGGTGGTGCCCGATCTCGCCACCGGCCTTGCCGCCTATCATGGCACGCTGGGGCTTGATCTGGTCAGCCACGGCCCATTGCCGGATGATCTGGCGGCCAGTTGGGGCTGCCCGGCCAGCGCCGGTGCCGCCCATGCCGTGCTGCGGCCCACAAGCGGTGCGCCCTGCTGGCTGCGGCTGGTGGAGCAGCCCGATGTCGCGGATTTCCGCCCCACCACCACATTCGGCTGGGGCGCCTTTGAATTGACGGTGGAGGATGTGTTCGGCTGGCCGGCGCGGCTGGCCGGCAGCCCGTTCACTATCGTCGGCGAACCCAAGCAACTGCCCGGCATGGATGCCTTCGTGCCGATGCAGGCGCTGGGGCCGGGGCAGGAAATGATCTATCTCAACCAGGTGTTTGGCAACATGCCGGGCATTGATCTGCCCAAGGCGCGCAGCCTTACCGATCATGTCTTCATCGTTATCCTGGCGGCGCCGGATCGCGCCGCCAGCTGCGCCTGGTATCAGGGCCGGCTGGGCCTTGATCTGGGGCCCACGTTTGAACTGCCCTATCAGATGATCAACAGCGCCTTTGGCCTGCCCGATGATTTTGTTTCGGCGCTGACCATGGTGCAGGCCGGCCGCCTGCCGATCGTGGAGGTGGATGATTATCCGCCGCAGGCCGCGCCGCGCCCGCGCCATGCCGGCATGTTGCCGCCCGGCAATGCGCTCGTCACGCTGGGCCTGCGCGATCTTGATGCGGCGGCGGTGGACTGGATTGCCCCGCCGAGGCACCGCGACGGCCCGCTCTATGAAGGCCGCCGCGCCGGCAGCTGTGTGGGCCCGGCCGGCGAGCTGCTGGAACTGGTGGAGCTGGGCTGATGCCGCTGTTTGCCGTGCGCTGTGTGGATGAAGACGGGGCCGGGCCGGTGCGCCAACAGCATCTGGCCGCCCATTTGGCGCATGTGGAGGCGCACATGGCGCGATACCGCATCGCCGGGCCGCTGGTGCCATCAGGATCGTTGCTGGTGATCGAGGCGGCGGATGCCGATGATGCCCGCGCCCTCATCATGGCCGATCCCTATGGCGCCGCCGGGGTGTGGGCCGAGGTGATCATCGAGGAATTCAGGGCCGCAGCTGGCACTTGGGTGGGTGGCGCGGCCTGGAAACAGGGCTGATAACGGCGGCCATGCGCGCCGCTGTCTGTTCCGCCCTCTCCCCCGATCTGTCGGGCCTGGCCCTGCATGACGATTGGCCGGAGCCGCCGCCGCCGGGGCCGGGGGAGGTGCTGGTGGCGGTGCGCCATGCCAGCCTGAACTTTCCCGATTGGCTGATGTTGCAGGGCGGTTATCAATACAAGCCCGAACTGCCCTTCATCCCCGGCACCGAAGGCACCGGCACGGTGATCGCCGCCGGGCCGGGGGCGGAAGCCTGGGTGGGGCAGGATGTGATGCTGGGCGCCCGCTCCGGCCTGATGGCCGAGCGCATCACGCTGCCGGCGCGCGGCCTGCGCGCCGTGCCGGCTGGCCTCAGCCTGGCGCAGGCCGCCGGCTTCACCGTGGGCGCGCTCACCGCCTGGGTGGGGCTGGTGGAGCGCGGGCGGCTGCAGGCCGGGGAGCGGGTGCTGGTGACGGGCGCCGGCGGCGGCATGGGGCTGGCTGCGGTGCAATTGGCGGTGCATCTGGGGGCCGAGGTGGTGGCGGTGGCCTCCTCAGCGCAGCGGCTGGCGCTGGCGCAGGCCGCCGGCGCACACACGGCGCTGCTGGTGGACCGGGAGCGGCCGGAGATCCCGTGCCGCGACATTGATCTGGTGTTTGATCCGGTGGCCGGCCCGCTGGTGGGGCCGCTGGTGAAATCGCTGCGGCGCGGCGGGCGCTATGCCATCATCGGCTTTGTGGGCGGGCGCGGCGATCCGGTGCCACTCAATCGCCTGCTGCTGAAGGAGATCGAGCTGGTGGGCGTGCGCGCCGGCGAACAGGGCCGGCAGGACCCGGCCGCCGGCCAGCGCCACCTGCGCGAGATCGACGCCCGCGCCGCCCACATGCGACCGCACATCGGGCTGGAACTGCCGCTGGCCGCGGTGAAATCGGCCTTTGCCGCGATGGGGGCGGGGCGGATCGAGGGGAAATGCGTGATTGCGATTTGAAGGGCGGGACTGGCTGGCTGGCCCCCTCCGCCCTGCGGGCACCTCCCCCAGAGGGGGAGGAACTTTTGGTCCTCCCCCTCTGGGGGAGGTGGCAGCCGCAGGCTGACGGAGGGGGCCAGCCCTGCGCCACCGCTCATCCAAAGGCCGCGCGCGTCGCCTCATCGGCCGGGAACAGCAATTCCAGCCGCAGATCGCGCACCGTCACATCCTCGGAGGTGCCGCATTGCGCCACCACCGACAGGAAGCTCATCAGCCCGCCCGGCGTGTGATAGCTGACCGGCAGCACCGGCGAGCGGGTGCGGCTGGCCGGGCGCCAGGGGTGGCGGGCGGCGGCGGCGCGGGTGACGGCGATGAGATCGGCCAGCACCGGATCATCGCCGGCCAGTGAGTGCTCCAGCGCCAGCCGCTCCAGGCTTTCGTGCAGCAGTTGCGGCAGATTGGCGATCAATTGGGCCGCTTTCGGGTGGCAGGCGGTGAGGCGGAACACGTTGGGCGGGCCGTGCCAGCCTTCGAGCAGGGGGGCCAGCATGGCGGCGGCGGCCGGGCTGGCCTCCAGCACATTCCAGTGCCGGTCACACAGCAGCGCCGGGAAGGGGGCGTGATTGGCCATCATCGTCTGCAGGATCTGGCGGAACGGCGCGATGGCCTCCGACGACAAGGGCGAGGCCGGGTAGGCGCTGGCAAAGCCGGCGGCGTTGAGCAGATGGTTGCGCTGCGCCAGCGGCAGGGCGAGGGCTTCAGCGAGGGTGAGCACCATCTCCCGGCTGGGCATGGCGCGGCCCGATTCAAGGAACGACAGGTGCCGCGCGCTGACCCCGGCATCGAGCGACAGGGCCAATTGGCTCACCCGCCGGCTGGCGCGGGCGGCCTTGAGCGCGGTGGCGAAGGGGCCGGGATCATGAAGGCAAGGGCGGGTGGCCATGGCGCGATCATGCCACGGCGGTGCGGGCGCGCAATGATGTGGCAGGTAAGCGCCGCGATGATGTGGCGCGCGCTTCAGGCTTCCGCTTCGTCAAGCGGCGGGATTTCGCGGGGCTGGCGGTTGCTGTCGATGGCGACGAAGATGAAGCGCGCGTGGGTCACCTGGGTGCGCGCCTGCTCGGTGCGGTCACGGCGCCAGGCCTCCACCTCGATCACCATCGAGGTGCGCCCGGTGTGGACCAGATCGGCATAGACCGACACTTCATCGCCCACCCGCACCGGCTGGAGGAATTTCATCGCCTCCACCGCGATGGTGGCGGCCCGGCCTTTGCTGCGGCGGGCGGCGACGATGCCGGCGGCCATGTCCATGTGGGCCATCAGCCAGCCGCCGAAAATGTCACCGGCCGGATTGGCATCGGCCGGCATGGCGGTGATGCGGATGGCCGGTTCGCGGAACGTGGATGTCGTCGGCACTGCATGTCCCCCAGATTGCGCGGGCCGGCCGCCTTCCCCTGCCGCCGGCACCCGCACCAGCCCCAAGACCGGAGGCGGGCGCGGCTGGCAATGGCGCATGTGGGCGCAGGGGTGGTTCAGGCCGGAAACGGGGTCCAGATCACCTGGTTGATGTGGGTGCCGCCCAGCGCCAGCAGCGCCAGCCGCTCAAAGCCCAGCGCCACGCCGCTGGCCGGCGGCATGTGCGCGAGCGCGGCGATGAAATCCGCATCGATGGGATAGCGGCGGCCATAGACGCGCTGTTTTTCGTCCATGTCCGCCTCGAACCGGCGCTGCTGCTCGGCGGGATCGGTGAGTTCGCCAAAGCCGTTGGCCAGTTCCACCCCGCAGGCATAGGCCTCGAAGCGTTCGGCCCAGCGCGGATCGGCCGGGCAGGGGCGGGCCAGCGCGGCCTCGCAGACGGGATAATGGGTGAGAAAGGTGAGGCGGCCATCGCCCAGTTCGGGCTCGATGCGCACGATGATGCGGCTGAAGATGTCGCTCCACGTGTCATCGGGGCGGGGGGTGAGGCCGGCGGCGGCGGCCAGCGCGTCCCGATCATCCAGGCAGGCGGCCAGATCGATGCCGGCGTGGCGCTGGAAGGCCTCGGCACAGCTGAGCATTTCGGGTTCGGCCATGGCATCGCAAGTGCGCCCGCGCCAGGCCAGCGCACCATTGCCGCCGGCGGCCTGCGCGGTGCGGGCCAGCGCCAGCGTGTCGGCGATCACCTGGGTCCAGTCCGCCTGCGCGCGATACCATTCCACCATGGTGAATTCAGGTGCGTGCAACGGGCCCTGTTCGCCATTGCGCCACACGCGGGCGAAATCGACGATGCGGGTTTCGCCGGCGCTCAGCAGTTTCTTGGCGGCAAATTCCGGGCTGGTGTGCAGATAGAGCGTCTGCTCCGCCCCGTCCGCCGCCCGCCACAGCACCGGAAAGCCGTGCAGATGCGTCTCGTTGCCCGGCGAGACCTGCACCGCGCCGCACTCCACCGCGGTGAAGCCCTGTGCGGCGAACCAGCCGGAGAGGGCGGCCTTGATGCGCCCGCGGCCCAGCAGGAAGGGCCGGCGATCGGCATGGATATCGGCGTGCCAGAACGGGCGGTTCATGTTTTTCCTTGAACAGGCGGCTTGCCATGCCCTAACGGCGGGCAGCATTTCTGGCGCCGTGGCGCAGAGGGGACTTATGGTCAAGGATATCGCGAGCAATTTCCGCAAGGGCCAGGTGATCGAGCATGAGGATGGCCAGCTTTATGTCGTGCTGAAGGCTGAAACCTTCCGCCCCGGCAAGGGCACGCCCACCACCACCATCGACATGCGCCGCATCGCCGATGGCGTGAAGACGGTGATCACGGTGAAGACCACCGACAGCCTGGAACGCGCCTTCGTTGAGGAAGTCTCGCACAATTATCTCTACAAGGATGGTGAGGAGTATATCTTCATCAACAACGAGAGCTATGAGCAGATCAGCCTGACCGAGGCGATGATCGGCGATGGCGTGACCTTCCTGCAGGAAAATGCCGAGTGCCAGATCCTGATGTTTGACGGCAAGCCGATCACCATTTCGCTGCCCAGCCGCGTGACGATGGAAATCATCGCCACCGAACCGGTGGTGAAGGGCCAGACCGCCTCGTCCAGCTACAAGCCGGCGACGGTGGAATCGGGCGCGCGCGTGATGGTGCCGCCGCACATCGGCGTGGGCACCCGCATCGTGATCAACACCGAGGATTCCTCCTACGTGGAGCGCGCCAAGGACTGAACGGCGTGACAGGCCGGCCCGGCCGGTCTACACATCGGGCCATGCTCACCCGCCGCGCCCTCATCGCTTCTGCCCTGGCGGCGCCGGCGGCGGCCCAGGTTGCAAGCAGTTTTGATCTGGGCTTTGCCGACAATGGCCTCAGGCCCACCAGCCGCGCCTTTCCGCAAAAGGGCGAGATGATCCTGCAACGCGCCAGCCCGCCGCTGCTGGAAACGCCCTTGGCCGTGTTTGATGCGCATGATTTCACGCCGAATGATCGGTTCTTCGTGCGCTGGCATTACCCGTTCCCCACCACCATCGATCCGGCGCGGCACCGCCTGCGCATTGGCGGCCACATCACCAGGCCGCTGTCGCTCGCGCTGGCTGATCTGGCCCGGCTGCCGCGTGTCGCGATTGCGGCCGTCAACCAGTGCGCCGGCAATGGCCGCGGCCTGTTCGCCCCGCGCGTGGCCGGCGCGCAATGGGCCAATGGCGCCATGGGCAATGCGCTGTGGGAAGGCGTGCGCCTGAAGGATGTGCTGGCGCTGGCCGGCATCAAGGCCGGCGCGGTGGCGGTGCGCTTTGGCGGGCTTGACGCGCCGCTGGTGGAGGCCGCGCCCGATTTCGAAAAATCCCTGCCCATCGATCACGCGCTCACCGATGATGTGCTGATCGCCTGGGGCATGAACGGCGCCCCGCTGCCGCTGCTCAACGGCTTTCCGCTGCGACTGGTGGTGCCCGGCTGGTACAGCACCTATTGGGTGAAGATGCTGGACAGTATCGAGGTGCTGGCCAGGCCCGACGACCGCTATTGGATGGCCAAGGCCTATCTGCAACCCGCCAATCCGCTGGCCGACATCGCGCCGGGCGCCCCGGCCGGCCCGCGCGTGCCGGTCACCGCCATGCGCCCGCGCGCGCTCGTCACCAACATCGCCAGCGGCGCCAGGCTGCCGGCCCGGCCCTTCACCCCGGTGCAGGGCGTGGCTCTGGGCGGGGATCATGGCGTGGCCGGCGTGGAGCTTTCGGCTGATGGCGGGCGCCACTGGGTGCCGGCGCAGCTTGGCCCCGATCATGGCCGCTACAGTTTCCGCCGGTTCCGCGGCGGCCTGGCGCTGCCGCCCGGCCGCCACATCATCCTGGCGCGGGCAAGAAACGCCGCCGGGGTGGAACAGCCGCTGGCGCACAACTGGAACCCCAGCGGGTACAATCGCGCCGGCATCGAGCCGGTGGCCGTGGAGATCATCTGATGCGCCTGGTTCTGGCCCCGCTTGCGCTTGGCATCGCCGCCATCGCCCTGATCGCGGCCGCCCCGCCCACCCGCCGGGTGGCGGTGACCCTGCCCGATGCCGAGGGCCTGTTGCCCGAACGCTATGGCGTCTCGTCAGAGGCCGCCAACAACAATTGCCTGGCCTGCCATTCGGCCGCGATGATCACGGCACAGCCCCGGCTGTCGCGCGTGCAGTGGGGTGAGACCATCGCCAAGATGCGCAATGTCTATGGCGCGCCGATTGATCCGGCCGACGACAAGGCGATTGTTGACTGGCTTGTGGCTGATTGACCTTGCCATGCTGCGGCCGCTAAGGCGCGTCGCGTGAGACAATCAATGACATCTGGGCCACTGTCCTTCCAGTCGATGATCCTTGCGCTCCAGCAATATTGGGGCGCGCAAGGCTGCGTTATCCTGCAGCCCTATGATCTTGAGGTCGGCGCCGGCACTTTCCACCCCGCCACCACCCTGCGCAGCCTGGGGCCGCAAGCCTGGAACGCCTGCTATGTGCAGCCCAGCCGCCGGCCGTCCGATGGCCGCTATGGCGAAAATCCCAACCGGCTGCAGCATTATTACCAGTTCCAGGTGATCCTCAAACCCAGCCCGCCCGATCTCATTGGCCTCTATCTCGGCAGCCTGGATGCCATCGGCATCGACCGGGCCAGGCATGACATCCGCTTTGTCGAGGATGATTGGGAAAGCCCCACCCTGGGCGCCTGGGGCCTGGGCTGGGAAGTGTGGTGCGATGGCATGGAAGTCTCGCAATTCACCTATTTCCAGCAGGTTGCCGGCCATGATTGCGCGCCGGTGGCGGGCGAGCTCACTTATGGGCTGGAACGGCTGGCCATGTATATCCAGGGCGTCGAGAGCATTTACGACCTGGCCTACAACGATGCCGGCGTCACCTATGGCGATGTGTTCCTGAAGAACGAGCAGCAGTTCAGCGCCTATAATTTCGAGGCTGCCAACACCGAACGGCTGTTCCAGCATTTCAAGGATGTTTCAGAGGAATGCCGGGCGCTGGCGGCGCGCGGCCTGCCGCTGCCGGCCTATGATCAGGCCATCAAGGCCAGCCACATCTTCAACCTGCTGAACGCCCGCGGCGTGATCAGCGTCGCCGAGCGCCAGGCCTATATCGGCCGGGTGCGCGATCTGGTGAAGGCGGTGGCGGACGCCCATGTCGCTCAACTGCTGGTGGAGCAGGTGAAGTGAAGTTCCTGCTTGAGCTCCAATCGGAAGAAATCCCGGCCCGCATGCAGGCGGCAGCGGCCGAGCAGCTGAAATCCCGCTTTGCCGAGGCGATGAAGGCCGCCGGGCTGGCGCATGGC
>JAIXUQ010000117.1 GCA_027483465.1 Sphingomonadales bacterium | reverse complement strand
GCTGCCACCGTTTCCAGATGGGCGAGCAGGCTGGGCCCCTGATACCAGGGCATGTGCGCCGATTTTTCCGCGAGATTTGCCCCCAAACGTGCCGCCATCGGGATCGCCAGTGACGGCAGGCCAGCCACCAATGGCGGCAGATTGGCGAATTGTGTCCGTATCTCGTCGAACCGTGCCACATCCCAGCCCACCAGATCCATCTTGTTCACCGCCAGCACCAGATGGCGCACGCCCATCAGGGCGCAGATGGCGGCATGGCGGCGGGTTTGCGGCAGCAGCCCCTTGCGGGCATCCACCAGCAGGATGGCCAGATCGGCCGTGGAGGCTGCGGTCGCCATGTTGCGGGTATATTGTTCGTGCCCCGGCGTGTCGGCGATAATGAACTTGCGCGCCGGGGTGGCGAAATAGCGCCAGGCGACATCAATGGTGATGCCCTGCTCGCGCTCCGCCTCCAGCCCGTCCAGCAGCAGGGCGAAATCGATTTCCTCCCCCACCGTGCCATGGCGGCGGCTGTCCCGCGCCAGGGCCAGCAAGGTGTCGTCCATGATGCAGCCGGCATCGTGCAGCAGCCGCCCGATCAGGGTGGATTTGCCATCATCCACGCTGCCGCAGGTGATCAGGCGCAGGATGCCGGCCGGCCGGGAATGTGCGTCCATCAGAAATAGCCCTGCCGCTTCTTCTTTTCCATCGATCCGGCATCGTCGTGATCGATCACCCGCCCCTGCCGTTCCGATGTGCGCACGGCGGCCATTTCAGCCACCACGTCAGCCAGCGTGGCGGCCGCCGATTCCACCGCACCGGTGAGCGGATAGCAGCCCAGGGTGCGGAAGCGGATGCGGCGCGGCACCGGCGCCTCGCCGGGGGCCAGCGGCAGCCGTGCATCATCCACCATCAGCAGCACGCCATCGCGCTCAACGGTGGGGCGCACATCGGCAAAATAGAGCGGCACCACCGGAATGGCCTCGGCGGCGATATAGCGCCAGATGTCGAGTTCCGTCCAATTCGACAGCGGAAAGGCCCGCATCGTTTCGCCCGGCCCCAGCCGCGTGTTGAAATGGTGCCACAATTCGGCGCGCTGGCGGCGCGGGTCCCAGCCCTGGCCGGCATCGCGCACCGAAAAGATGCGCTCCTTGGCACGGCTCTTCTCCTCGTCACGGCGGCCGCCGCCGATGGCGCAATCAAATTTGTGCAGCGCCAGCGCCTGCAACAGGCCATCGGTGCGCATCACCTGGGTGTGCACCGCCGAGCCATGGACGAAGGGATCAATCCCCTGCGCCCGCCCGGCTTCATTGACATGCACGATCAGGTTCAGCCCCAGCGCCGCCGCCAGTTCATCGCGGAAGCGGCCCATGGCGGCAAATTCCCACAGGCTGTCGATGTGCAGCAGCGGCAGCGGCGGGCGCTGCGGCCAGAAGGCCTTCAACGCCAGATGCAGCATCACGGTGCTATCCTTGCCGATCGAATACATCAGCACCGGATTGCGGAAGCTGGCCGCCACCTCGCGCAGGATATGGATGGACTCAGCCTCCAGCGCGGCCAGATCAGCCGGCAGCGCCGGGCCCTGCCAACGCACCGGCGCCGGGTTGGGCTGGCCATCAGGCCCGAAAAAGCGCGCGGCATAGGCGGCGATCTGGTCGGTCATGCGTGCACCATGGCCGGTTCATGCCCGCCGCCCGGGCCATTGAGAAGAGGCGGGCCGCTGGGCTGCGGCCAAGATTTTCTTTCAATACCGGGCCGGGCAACGCCGCAAAGCAAAAGGGGGCGGACCAATGGCCCGCCCCCCGATGTGCGTTGCGCGGTGGCGCTGATCAGAAGCGCACGCCCACCGTCACCATGTAACGACGACCCAAGGTGTCGTAGGTGGACGGATAGGTGTTGCCGCTGTTCTGACCGGTGGTGCCCACGGTCGAACCGACATTCGGCGGCTTCTGGTCGAACAGGTTGGTGACCAGCAGGTCGATGGACAGGTTGTCCATCACCTTGAAGCCACCGGCCAGATCGAAATAGTTGAAGGCCTTGATGCGGTTGAAGTCAACGCGCTGGCCAACCAGCGGGCCGGAACCGGTGATGGTGCCGACAAAGGCGCGCGGCAGGATCCGCTCATATTCCACGCCGCCGATGTGGTTCCACAGCACCGAGACATTGGCCGAGCCGAAGTCCAGGCCGGTGCGGAAGTTGTGCACCCATTCCGGCTGGATACCGCCACCGGCGATGCCGCAGTTCACCGAGTACTGGCCCACGCATTCACGGTTGATCGACGTCGGCGCTGCCCGGAACTTGTTTTCGATCGTGTAGGTGCCGTTCAGGTTGAACGACAGCTTGGCGAAGCCGACATCCACGGTGTAGGCGGCCGACAGGTCGAACCCGCTGGTGACGATCCGGCCCAGGTTGGTGAGCGGGGTCGGCAGGCCGAAGGTGAAGGCCGGGGCGTTGACCGAGCCCGACAGACGGCCGTTGACCTGGCTGCGGCGGATGCCGGTGCAGGCGGCCGACGTGGCCGAGGCCGCGGTGAGGTTGCGGAAACAGGCGTTCAGCACGTCATCCGGGGTGGCGGTGGTGATGGCCTGATTCACCTTCACGTTGAAATAGTCGACGGTGATCGACAGGCCCGGCGCGAAGGCCGGGGTCAGCACGGCACCGATGGTCAGCGTGTCGGCGGTTTCCGGGAGGAGGGCGGCGTTGCCGCCGAAGGTCCGGGCCGCCTGGCCGGCCGCCGGGTTCTGGATCGTGCCGATGGTGGCCGCCGGCGCACCCTGCGCGATGCAGACCGCGGTCAGATTGGCATTGCCCACCGGCGCGGCGCCGGCGCAGGGATCGATGGCCAGGCTGGTCAGGCCGGTCACGACGGGCGCGAACAGTTCGTTGATGTTCGGCGCACGCACGGCGCGGTTGTAACCGCCGCGCAGCTTGAAGCCATCAACCGGGGTCCACGACAGACCGGCCTTCCAGGTGGTGGCGCTGAAGCTGGGGTTGTTGGGCGCGTTCACCGAATAACGCGACTGGCGGATGCCGAGTTCGAGCGACAGCGACTTGAAGAAGTCCTTGTCTTCCACCAGCGGGATGTTGGTTTCGGCAAAGCCTTCGATCACGTCATAGCCGCCGGTGAAGGGCAGCACGGCGCCGCCGCCACCGCCCAGTTCACCCGGCACCTGGCTCAGATTGTCCGGGGTCCGGCGATAGGTGTAGTTGCGATATTCGCCACCCACGGCGAAGGTGATCGGGTTGGCCGCCATCGGGATGGTCAGGCCGGTGTCACCGTTGATCAGGCCGCGCACCTGGCCGAGGCCGGTGTCAACCGCCACGGTGGAGGTGCCCTGGATGAAGTTGACCATGGCCGGGGTGATCGAGCCGGGGCCGCCGAACAGGTTCAGCGGCACGCAGCCCAGCGAGTTGGTGCGGCAGGTGTTGGCATTGTCAGCCAGCAGCGCCTGGCTCACGCGCGAACGCAGCGTGTAACCGCTCAGGGTCTGGGTGTTGTTGCTCTGGCCATAGGCAGCGTGCAGGTCGAAGTTGATCTTGTCGGTGATCGCACCACGGATGCCCGCCTTGTAATCGAACATGGTGGTGACAAAGCGGCTGATGCGCGGACCCACTTCCACGGTGCGGCGATAGACGGCCGGGATCGAGAAGGTGGCGGTCGAACCGGCCGAGCAGTCGAGCGTCGGGTTGGCGGCGCAGATGGTGGCGCGCTGAGCCGGCGAAATGAACGGGTTGTTGATGTTGGTCGTCAGCGATTCAGCGAAGATACCCGACGGTGCGATGATGGTGGTCACCGAGTTCTTCGAGAACAGGCCGCGCGCATAGACCTCGATATCGTCCGAGATGTCATAGTTGGCGGCAGCATAGACGTTGTAGCGCTCGAACGGGGTCTGGAAGATGTTGAACGGCGCGAAGTTGAAACCGTCAGCATTCGGCGTCACGAAGCCGTTGCCGGCCGAATTGTTCTGCACGAAGAACGGGTTGGGCGCACCGGCCGGGGTGCCGGCGGGCGCGTTGGCAAACACGAAGCTGGTCGGCGTGTCGGTCGGCGAACCGCCGGCGGCGCGGCCGTTGGTGGAGCTGATCTGGAACAGCGAGATGTCGCGGTTGCCCTGATAGACCGGGTCCACCTTCTGGTAGCCCACGCTCAGCACGGCGTTGCCCTTGCCGTCGGCGAATTCGCCGCCCATGGTCAGGTCGGCGCGGAACTGGTGGCCGTCACCACGCTCGGTCAGGCCATAGGCCACGCGACCATCGAAGCCGGTGAAGTTGGTCTTGGTGCGGAAGTTGACCACGCCCGACACGGCGTCGGCACCATAGGTGGTGGAGGCACCGCCGGTCAGCACGTCAACGCTGCTCAGCAGCACGACGGGCACGTTGTTGAGGTCGAACTGGCCGCCGTCGGCCGCCGGGACCAGACGGTCACCATCGATCAGGGCGAGGTTGCGCTGCGAGCCGAGGCCGCGCAAGTTGACGAAGCTGGCGCCGCCGTTGCCGTTGTTCACGGCCGAACCGATGTTGGCGACCACGCCCGGCAGGTTGCGCAGCAGCTGTTCGGCGTTGCCGATCTGGCGGGCGGCGATTTCCTTTTCGGAAACCACGTTCACCGGGCTGGACAGCTGCAGGTTGGGGTTGCGGATCAGCGAGCCGGTGACGACGATTTCCTCGACGGCTTCGTCTTCAGCAGCAGCGGCCTTCTCCTGGGCCGAAGCCGACTGGGTGGCCAGCATCGCAACGGCAACGAGCGCGGAGCTGCCAAAGAGCGCGCGGCGCTTGAGGGAAGTGTTGATCCTCACGTGTGCATCCTTCTTGTTGAACCTTGGTGGATACGCCCCGACGCCTGCCGGTGACCGGTTTCGCCCTGCAACCAGCGCCTGGCCTTGCCGGCGCCGCCTGATCCCAACGATGTCCAATCCCCGATGGCAGCCCCCGGCCGGCAAAACCGGACGACGCAAACCAAGCCCTGTGCGGGCCTGCCGGCCTCCTTGTTGGAAGCCTTGCGCCAAGTCAAACGCCGGGCTGGTTTCGCGCAACATCATTGCGGCAGTGTTGCAGTCTGGCAACACGCTGAAGACGGTTGGTCAGGCGGCGGAAAAGCCGGCCAGCCCCTTGCCATGGGCATCGAGCGCCCTGACCCACTGGCGGATCAGCGCCTGCTCGGCGGGCGGGATATGGGGGTTCCACGCATCGATGATCAGCACGGCGCGCAGACTGTCGGTGGGGTTCACCGCCTCATGCTCGATCGTGTCGTCAAACACCAGGGCCTGGCCCTCCACCCAGGGCCGGGTTTCGCTGCCAACCCGGAAGGTGCAGCCTTCGGGCACGATCAGCGGCAGGTGGATGATGCTGCGGATATTGGTGGCGCCGGTGTGCGGCGGGATGGTGGTGTGCGGTTTCAGCAGGGAGAAAAAGGCCACGGGCCCGCGGCCGGGCAGATCGAACAGCGGCAGTTGATCGAGGATCGCGGCGGTTTGCGGGCAGGCGGCGCGCATGTCGGGCCGGGGCACGCCATGTTCGATCAGGAAGCGCGCGGCCCAGGCATCATTGTGGTTGAGCTGCGCCCACTGGTTGACCGGCGCGCCGCGCGGATAGCGGACATAGGGCGCGAATGCGTCACCGCCGGCCGCCAGCAGCGCCTCCAGTTCGGCGCGGATCAGCGGAGTGGCGGCTTCCAGTTGGCTGAGCCACGGGAACAGGCCGGGATCGAAATACTGGATTGCCGGCAGATAGGGATAATGCAGCACCAGCGGCTGGTGCTGATAGACGCGACGGCGCCCGAGCTGGATATCAACGGCGTGGCCAAAGCGGCTGGCCGCAGCCGGTGGCGCCGCGGCGATGGCATCGGCCAGTTCGGCATCGAGCCGGCTGGCCAGCGCGGCGGTGGCGGCGGCGACGGCGGCACGGGCGTGGGCCAGGCCGGCCTGGAAACCAGGGCCACCTGGCGCCTCGCCGGCCGGCACCACGGCGAGCAGCCGCTGGAAATCGGCAAGCGCGGCCTGCTGCTCGCCATGGGCCTCGGCCAGCTTGCCGCGCGCCAACAGGGCATGCGGCATGTAGGGGTCGCGATCGAGCGCGGCGTTCAACGCCTCCAGCTGCGCAACGGGATTGCCGGCCAGGGCATGGGCGTTGGCCAAGTTGTAATGCAGGATGGCGGCGGCGGGATCAGCGGCGGCGGCGGCGGCAAAGGCGGCCACGGCGGCAGCGGCATCGCCGCGTTGCAAAGCGGCCATGCCCTGCTGGTTGAGCGTGATGGCACTGCTGGTCATGCGGGGAGCCGGGGTTTGCGCATGGCGCCTGATAGCGCGCGGGCGCGGCGAAGGCCAGCAGGGCGCGGATTGCCGGCGGGGCTTGCCGGTGCGGCAGCCGCGTGCAAGCCTTGCGGCGGCGGATAGGGAGGGACGGACGATGTCCTATGTCGATGGCTTCGTGATCGCGGTGCCGGTGGCCAACAAGCAGAAATTCGTGGAGCATGCCCGGCTGGGCGATGCGGTGTTCATCGATCTGGGCGCCACGCGGGTGATGGAATGCTGGGCCGATGACGTGCCGGAGGGGAGGGTGACCGATTTTCGCCGGGCCGTGCAGGCGGGCGCCGATGAAGCGGTGGTGTTTTCCTGGATCGAGTGGCCCGACAAGGCGTAAGCATCCGGTGAGTACCGCTGGCGGTTTCCCTAATCAGGGCTTGCGGCGGCTCCACCGGCGCGCGAGCAACGCGAGGTCTTTGTTGATTGCATCGGCATCGACGAGGTTCGGTTCG
>JAIXUQ010000082.1 GCA_027483465.1 Sphingomonadales bacterium | reverse complement strand
GATGAGTTTGTCACCATGAACGGCCGCCACGTGCGGCTGGCGATCTGGACGGCCGAGGCCGATGTGCCGCGCTGCGCCCATGCCATGGCCGCGCTGAAGGCCAGCATGGCCTTTGATGAGCGGGTTTATGGCCGCGAATATGATCTGGACGAGTTCAACATCGTCGCCGTGGCCGATTTCAACGCCGGCGCGATGGAGAACAAGGGCCTCAACATCTTCAACAGCAAATATATCCTGGCCGACAGCGAGACCGCGACCGACATGGATTTCGATGCGGTGGCCGGCGTGGTGGCGCATGAATATTTCCACAACTGGACCGGCAACCGCGTCACCTGCCGTGACTGGTTCCAGCTGTCGTTGAAAGAGGGGCTGACGGTTTTCCGCGACCAGCAGTTCAGTGCCGATCAGGGCAGCGCCGCCGTGCGCCGCATCGATGATGTGCGCTCCCTGCGCGCCGTGCAGTTCCCCGAGGACGCCGGCCCGCTGGCGCATCCGATCCGGCCCGATCATTATGTGGAAATCGCCAATTTCTACACCGCCACCATCTACAACAAGGGCGCCGAGGTGATCCGCATGCTCCACGCCCTGTTGGGGGTGGACGGTTTCCGGCGCGGCACCGATCTGTATTTCGAGCGCCACGACGGCCAGGCCGTGACCTGCGAGGACTGGCTGGCGGCGATGGAGGCGGCCAACGGCGTTGATCTAGGGCAGTTCCGCCGCTGGTACGAACAGGCCGGCACACCGCGCGTGGCGGTCAGCCTGTCACAACAGGGCAATCGTGCCGAACTGGTCCTGCGCCAGACCGTGCCGCCCACGCCGGGCCAACCGGCCAAGCAGCCGATGCACATGCCATTCCGGGTGGCGCTGATCGGGCGCGACAGCGGCCGGCGGATCGGGCCGGAACAGGTGGTGGAACTGCGCGAACCGGTGACGCATCTCACCTTTGCTGATCTGCCCGAACCGGTGCTGCCCAGCCTCAATCGCGGCTTTTCGGCGCCGGTGGTTGTGGAGGCCGACACGACACGGGCCGATCTCGCCTTTCTGGCGGCGCATGATGATGATCCCTTCGCCCGTTGGGAGGCGTTCCAGCAACTGGCGCTTTCGGTGCTGGCCAGCGATGATGATCCTGAACCGCTGGTGACGGCGGTGCGCGGCACGCTGGAGGATGGCGCGCTGGATGCCGCCTTCAAAGGCGAGGCGGTGTTGCTGCCCACCGAAAGCTTCATCGGCGATGCTGCCGAAATCGTGATTGTCGAAGCCGTGCACCGCCGCCGCGAGGCCGCCCGCCAGGCCATCGCCATGCGGCTGGAGCCTTTGTGGTGGGAGGCCCTGCATCGCGAGCGCACCGCACTGGCCGGCCGCGAGACGGAGCTTTCCCCTGCGGCCAAGGGCAGCCGGCGGCTGGCCAATGTCGCCCTGTCCTACCTTGTCACCGCCGGTTCGGACGAGGCCTTTGCGGCGGCCGAAGCCCAGTATCACGCGGCCAGGACGATGACTGACCGGCTGGCGGCGATGACCGCGCTGGTCAACAGCCCGGCCCCGGCGCGCAGCGCCGTGCTGGCCGATTTCCACACCCGCTTTGCCGGCAACAACGACGTGATCGACAAATGGTTCAGCGCCCAGGCGCTGGCCAACCGCCCCGATGTGTTGGCCGATGTGCAGCGCCTGCTTGCCCATCCGGATTTCTCGCTGGCCAATCCCAACAGGCTGCGCAGCCTGGTGGGGGCCTTTGCCGCCAACCAGCGCTGGTTCCATGCCGCCGATGGTTCGGGCTATCGTCTGCTGGCCGATCAGTTGATCGCGGTGGACCGGCTGAATCCGCAGAGCGCGGCGCGGCTGGCGGTGCCGCTGGGGCGCTGGCGGCGCTTTGATGCCGGCCGCGCTGCCCTGATGCGCACCGAATTGGAACGCATCGTGGCGGCGCCCGGCATGTCGAAGGATGTGCTGGAAATGGCCTCGCGGGCGCTTGCCTGACATCAGCCATGGCCCGCGCTGACCGGCAGGCGCTGCCGCTGTTGCATCATGCCGATTACAGTGTTGCCCTGGAACAGGGGCATGGCTTTCCGATGGACAAATATGCCCTGCTGCCCGGTGCCCTGGCCGCCGCGGGCCAGACACTGGCCGTGGCGGCGCCGCCGCCAATGCCGGCCGCATGGGCCGAGGCCGTGCATGATCCCGATTATGTTGCCGCCGTGCTGGCGGCCGCCGTGCCGCCGGCCATGGAACGCCGCATCGGCATCAGGGTAACGTCGGCGGTGGTCCGGCGCAGCCTGCTGGTGGCGGGCGGCACCCATGCCGCTGCCCTGCACGCACTGGCGCATGGCTGGGCGGCCAATGGCGCCGGCGGCAGCCATCATGCCGGCCCCGATGGCGGCGCCGGCTATTGCGTCCTTAACGATCTTGCCATCGCGGCCAATCGGCTGGTGGCCGAAGGCGCCGTGGCGCGCATCCTGATTCTGGATCTCGATGTGCACCAGGGCGATGGCACCGCGCTGATCATGGCCGGGCGGAGCGATGTCTTCACCCTTTCGATTCACGCCGCGCGCAATTTCCCGGTGCGCAAGGCGCGTTCCCACCGCGATATCGCCCTGGACGATGGGGTGGGCGATGCCGACTATCTGGCCGTATTGGCCGAGGCGCTGGGCACGGCGTTCAGCCAATGGCGGCCCGGGCTGGTGCTGTTGCAGGCCGGCGTTGATCCCCACCGGGAGGATCGGCTGGGCCGGCTGGCGCTTTCGGACGTTGGCCTCGCCGCCCGCGATGCGGCGGTCGCGCAGGCCTGTGCACGGGCTGGCGTGCCGCTGGCGGTCACGCTGGGCGGCGGCTATGGCGACCCTGCGGTGGTGGCCGCGCGCCATGCCGCCACGCTGATCGCCGGGTGGCAGGCCTGGTGCGCGGCAGCGCCGGCGGGGGAATTACCCGGCATCGCCCGTAATGGCGAATGATGCGAATGGATGCGCCCGCGCCCGGACCTGCCCCGTCACCCAGCCTGGTGACGGCGCTGATGCTGCGCGTGGCCGAAGGCGATGCCGCCGCCTTCACCGCGCTGGTGCGGCAACTGGAACGGCCGGCGCTGGCGCTCGCCTGGCGCACCCTCAACGATGCCACCGAGGCGCAGGATGCCTGCCAGCAGGCCTTTGCCCGGCTGTGGACCGAGGCGCACCGTTTTGATCCGGCGCGCGGCAGTGCCGAAGCCTGGTTTCGCCGCATCCTGATCAACCTGTGCCTTGATCGCCGCCGTGCCATCCGGCCGGTGCAGCCGATCGACGAGGCCCATGATCTGGCTGATAGCCAGCCCGATCCCGAAGCCATGGCGATTGCCGCGGATCAGCAGGACCGGCTGGCGATTGCCATGGGCAGCCTGAATGCCCGGCAGCGGCTGGCGCTGATGCTGTTTCATGGCGAGGGCCTGTCGATGGCCGAAATCGCCGAGCGGATGGACACCACCGCCAAGGCGGTCGAGGGATTATTGGGCCGTGCCCGTAATATGTTGCGAAGCTTGATGAACGAAAGCCCCACCCCGTGACGATGTTGTCAACCGATTCAGCCTTGGCCATCCTGGCCAGCCATGGTGCCGATCCGGCGCGCTGGCCGCAGGATGTGCGCGCCGCGCTGCTGGCGCTGGCCGCTCGTGATCCGGTGGTGGCCGCTGCCCTGGCCGAAGCGCGGGCGCTTGATGCCGCGCTGGATGGCTGGGCCACGGCGCCGGCGCCGCTGTTGGCCGTGGACGTGGCGGCGATCACTTCGCTGCCGCAGGCTCGGCCGCGGTTGCGGCCGGCGGCATCGGGTTGGCGCCCGGCGTTGATGGCGGCCGGGCTGGCATTGATGCTGGTGGTGGGTAGCTGGTTGGGGGCGGGGGCCCGGTTTGGCAGCGATGCTGCCGTCTCTGTTGCCGCTGCCCCGCCGCCGTCGGCCGGGGCAGAGCCTGCCGAGGCCGATGCGGCCTTTGCCTATGTGTTCACGCCGACGGCTGCCGAGGAAGAATTGATATGAGCCCCAAGATCATTGCCCTTGCCGCGCTGTTGCTGGCTTCGCCGGCGCTGGCGCAGATGCCGCCGCCGCCCCCCGCGGCCCCGCCCGCCGCTGCCGATCAGCGCGGCCATGGCGGGAACTGGATGGCCAAGCGCATGTTCCCATCGATGAGCGAGGCCGGCCGCGCCGTGATCCGTGAGGCGATGATGGCCGGGGATGACCGCAAGGCCAACCGCCAGAAGGTGGAAGCCGCGCGCGAAAAACTGCTGGCGGCGCTGGCGGCTGACCGGCTGGACATTGCCGCGGTGAAGCGCGCCATGGACGAGGAACGCGCCGTTGCCGAAACCAGCCGCAACGCCAAGCAGGCCGCCATGCTGGCCGCTTTCCAGAAGCTGAGCGCCGAGGACCGCAAGGCCTTCGCCGCCGACAGCCGCGCCATGAAGGCCCGGATGGAGCAGCGGATGGCCGGCTGGCGCGAAGGCTGGAAGGATCGCAGGGATGACCGCCGCGGCGATCGCCGGGGCGACACGCCGCCGCCGCCGCCCCCGCCGCCGCGCCCCGGGGATGCCGAATAACCCATTGATCTGAGGGGTTCCCCCACCCCCGAACCCGCCGGTGTTCCCCCCACCGGCGGGTTTTTTCAGGCCCGCCAGCCGGTTTGCCGCGCCACTTCGGCCCACACCTGCTCGCCCAGCCGCGTGGTGATGGGGCCGGGCCTGCCGCTGGCAATGGCCTGGCCGTCAATGCGGATCACCGGCAGGATCGGCGCGGTGGTGGAAGTGAGGAACGCCTCGTCCGCAGCCTTGGCCTCGGCCAGGGTGAAGGGCCGTTCCTCCACCACCAGTTGCGCGGCCTGGGCCAAATTTATCAAGCTGTTGCGGGCGATGCCGGGCAGGATTTCCGTGCCGGTGGGGTGGGTGATGATGCGCCCGTCCTTGATGATCCAGGCGTTGGTGCTGCTGCCCTCGCGCACCGTCTCGCCGTGCAGCAGCCAGGCTTCGAAGGCGCCGGCTGCCCGCGCCGCCTGCTTGGCCAGCACGTTGCCGAGTAGGCCGGTCGTCTTGATGTCCACCCGGCGCCAGCGCGTATCGGGCTGGGTGATCACCGCCACGCCGCTGGCCAGTTGCGCCACCCGCTGGCGGAAATCGAAGCGCCGCACCGTCATCACCACATTGGCCGCCGCAGCCCCCGGAAAGGCGTGATCGCGCCGGGCGGTGCCCCGGCTGATCTGGATGTAAAGCAGGCAATCCTCATGGCCGTTGGCCGCGATCAGCCGCCGCGCCTGCAAGCCGAACGGGCCATCGGCCATCGGCCAATCGATTGACAATTCAGCCAGATTCCGCCGCAGCCGATCAAGGTGCGGCTGCCAATCGAGGATGCGGCCAGCCAGCACGGCGCACACTTCGTAGACGGCATCAGCAAATTGGGTGCCACGGTCTTCCACGTGCAGGCTGGCATCGGCCAGGGGCTGGATCCGCCCGTTGACATAGGCGAGTTGCGGCATGGTGTTGCGTCCTGGCGCGAAGGGGGTGACGGGGCGTTGCCAAGGGTTTAGCGGCTGCCGCTCCCGATTGTCGAGAGGCAAGCCATGACCGTCCAGCTCGTGTGGTTCCGCAATGATTTGCGCCTCACTGATCACGCCGCGCTGGCGGCGGCGGCGGCGGCCGGCCCGGTGCTGGCGCTGTATGTGCTGGATGATGAGACCCCCGGCGCCTGGGCGATGGGCGCCGCGCAGCGCTGGTGGCTGCACCACAGCCTGGCGGCGTTATCCGCGCAGATCGTGTCCCTTGGCGGGCGCCTGGTGCTGCGCCGCGGGCGCGCGGGGGCCGTTGTGCGGGCGCTGGCGGCCGCAACCGGGGCCCGGGTGACGGCGATCCGGCACCACGAACCCTGGGCCGCCGTGCAGGAGGCGGAGGCCGGCCCGGTCAGCCTGTTTCACGGCGCCACGCTGGCCCCGCCCGATCAGGTGATCAGCGGCAGCGGCGGCCGCTACCGCATCTTCACGCCCTGGTGGCGCAAGCTGCTGGAGCAGATGCCGCCGCCGCGCCCGCAGCCGATGCCGGATGTGCGCTGGGCCGATGCCGCCAACCTTGCCACCGATGATCTGGGCAGTTGGGGCCTGCTGCCCACCGCGCCCGACTGGTCGGGCGGCTTTGCCGATTGGCAGCCGGGGGAGGCCGGCGCGCTGGCCCGGCTCAAGGCCTTTGCCGCCCGCGCCGCCGGTTATGATGCGGCGCGCAACCTGCCGGGGGAGGAGGGCACGTCCCGCCTTTCCCCGCATCTCGCGCTGGGCGAAGTCTCCCCGGCCACCGCCTGGCACGCGATTGCCGATGCGGTGGGGCAGGATGTCGCCGAGCCGTGGTTGCGCGAACTGGGCTGGCGGGATTTTTCCGCCAACATCATCGATCAATTCCCCGATCATGGCGATGCGCCCAACCGGGCCGCCTTCGCCCGCTTCCCGTTCCGCGACGATCCGGCCGGGCTGAAGGCGTGGGAGAGGGGCGAGACCGGCTATCCCATCGTCGATGCCGGCATGCGGCAATTATGGGCCACGGGCTGGATGCACAACCGGGTGCGGATGATCACCGCCAGTTTCCTGGTGAAGCATCAGTTGATCGACTGGCGGAACGGCGAGCGCTGGTTCTGGGACACGCTGCTCGATGCCGATTATGGCAACAATGCCCAGGGCTGGCAGTGGGTGATGGGCTCGGGCGTCGATTCCTCCCCGTTCAACCGCATCTTCGCGCCGGTGGGGCAGAGCGCCAAGTTCGATGCCGCCGCCTATATCCGCCGCTGGGTGCCGGAACTGGCCGGCCTGCCCGATGCGCTGATCCACGCGCCCTGGCAGGCCGGCACCGCCTTGATCCGCGCCGGGGTGAAGCTGGGCCGGGATTATCCCGCCCCGATCGTCGATCATGATGCGGCGCGGGCGCGGGCGCTGGCGGCCTGGGCGGCGGTGAAGGCCGCCTAGGCCAGATCAAACACCAGCACTTCGGCGCCCTCGGCCGAACTGAGCGTCAGCGCCGTCACGTCCTTCACCGCCAGGCCGTCGCCCTGGGCCAGATCATGGCCATCCACGCTCAGCGCGCCGCGTGCCACCTGCACCCAGGCATGGCCGCGGGTGATCGGCGCGGTCAGGCGGCCGCCGGGGGCAAGGATGGCGCGGGCGATGCTGGCATCGCTGTGGATGGTCACCGCACTGTCCGGCGTGTCGGGCGCGGCCACCATGTCAAGCCGCGATTCGCCGGCCGCCACCGCCGGCAGCGTCTTCTGCTCATAGCCCGGCGCGATGCCGCGCTGGCTGGGCAGCAGCCAGATTTGCAGCAGATGCACCGGATCGGTGGCGCTGGCGTTATACTCGCTGTGGCGGATGCCGGTGCCGGCGCTCATGCGCTGGGCCTCGCCGGGGCGGATCACCGCGCCGCTGCCGATGCTGTCGCGATGCTCCAGCGCGCCCTCCAGAATATAGGTCACGATCTCCATATTGTCGTGGCCGTGGGTGGGAAAGCCGCCGCCGCCGGCGATGCGGTCCTCGTTGATCACGCGCAGGGCGCGGAAGCCCATGATGTTGGGATCATAATATTGGCCGAAGGAAAAACTGTGCTTCGCCTTCAGCCAGCCATGATCGGCCTGGCCGCGCGCGTCGGACTTGCGGTGCAGATAGGTGGGCATGTCTGTGTCTCCCGATTTGGGTGTGGCCGGGGATATGGGGGCGCGGCGTTGCCGTGCCAGATGCGAGGCGTTCGCAGCAGCCATGTCAATAGGGTATGACTTCGCCCTGCCAATCGATCAGCAGGCCCGATTGCGCCGGGGTGGCGGCATCGATCACGCGCAGCAGGTGGCGGGCGCTCTCCTGCGGTGAAAACAGGGTTTTGACGCCTTTCTGGAAGGGTTTCGACATGGCGGTGTCAACCGTGCCGGGGTGCAGCGCCAGCAAGATCTGCTCGGGCGCCTTGCGCGCCTGCTCCACCGCCATGGTGCGGATCAACTGGTTGAGCGCCGCCTTGGAGGCGCGATAGCTGTGCCAGCCGCCCAGCCGGTTGTCGCTGATCGATCCCACCCGGGCCGACAGCACGGCCAGCACCGCCTTGCGCCCCCTGGGCAACAGCGGCAGCAGGCGCGCCGCGATGGTGGCGGGCTGGATGGTGTTGATCGCCAGCACCCGCGCCAGCGTGGCGGCCTCCAGTTGGCTGTTGGCCTTTTCCGGCGCGAAATCCGGGCCGTGCAGCACGCCGTTGGTGATGATCACCAGATCGGGCGGGGCGGGCAGGGCGGCGATGGCCGCCGCGATGCTGGCCGGGTCGGCGGGATCAACGCCGCTGCTGCGGCTCCAGCGGGTGACGCGCGCGCCATCGGCGGTGAGCAGATCGGCAAAGGCGCGGCCCAGGCCGCCCGATGCGCCAACGATCAGGGCATGGAGGCCGGGCGGGAAACTGGGGAGGAGGGACATGGCCGCCGGCTTAGCGGCTGGCGGCCGGCGCGGCAGCGCGCGATGCGTCGCAGGCGGCTTTCCGCCTGTGCCGTCTCCGCTATTCCTTTTCCATCGTGCATTGCAGCGGGTGCTGGTGCTGCCGGGCAAAATCGATCACCTGGTTCACCTTGGTTTCCGCCACTTCATAGGTGAAGATGCCGCACACGCCCACGCCGCGCTGATGCACATGCAGCATCACGCGGGTGGCATCCTCGATGCTCATCTTAAAAAAGCGTTGCAGCGTGAGCACGACGAATTCCATCGGCGTGTAATCATCGTTCAGCATCAACACCTTGTAGAGCGCCGGCTTGGCCGTCTTGGTCTCCGGCTTGGTGGCCAGGCCGACACCGGTGTTGCCGCGGCCGCCGTCGGCGTCGCGTTCGTCATCGCTCATCATTTCCTGCGACAATGCTGCCATCATGCCTATCCGGGGGGGAAAGCGGACAATTTCGCCCCCATATAACAAAATCATCGCCGGAAGAAAGCCCAAGGCTCGCTCCGGCGCGGCCTGCGACACTGTCCCAACCCGGCCCGGTTCGGCCCGGCCGGAACAGCGCCGCACGCAAAAGGGGCGGCGGGCCTGATGCCCACCGCCCCTGTTAACGGCTTGATGCCGGCAGGACTTACTGGCTTGGCGCCGGCTGGACTTACTTGGCGGTCCAGCTGGCCTTCAGCTTGTCGGTCACCACGGCGAGCTGGTTCTGCATCGGCTCGGCCACTTCGCCGGCCAGCTTGACCAGGGTTTCGGTCAGCTTGCTGTATTCGGCGACGGCCACATCCCACTGCGCCTTGGCGAATTCGGTCTGCAGCTGCACCAGTTCGTTGGGGTTCTTGGCAGCGGTCAGGCTCTTCACATGGGCGGTGGTGTCTTCGAAATTCTTCTTCGACACGTCGGTCAGATGGCCCAGCACCTGCTCCACGCCGGCGGCGGCGGCCTTGGCCGAAGCGATCAGCGCCTCGACATTGCCGCGGGTCACGGCGGTCAGCTCTTCCAGCGTCTTCATGCTGGTTTCCACCGCTTCCTTCGACTTGGCGGTGACCTGCTCCATGGCGGCCTTGCCGTTGTTGATGGCGGTTTCGGTGGCGGTGCGAACGGTTTCCTGGGTGGTTTCAAAGGCGGTGGCCATGGCGGACTCCTTGGTGAAAGCGGTGGCGAAAGGGATGACCATTGCGCTGCGGATGGTCGGGCGGGAGGGTTCGGGCGTCAGCGCAGTGTCAGGGACCACCGCTTGAGGCGCCGGCACGATCGGATCGGCCGGGGCGTCAACAGCAGTCTCGGCAGGCAGGGCGGCGGCCGGGGCGGGCTGGGCCACCGACGTTTTGGCCGGGCGCCGCGCCTTGCGGGCGGTGGCGGGCTTTTCGGTCGTGGGCTTGGCCGTCATGGCGTGTCTCCCTGCTTTGCTGCAATGCAACATAAGTCTGGCGCACCCCGTCTGCAAGGGGGTTTATGTTGCGCTGCAACAAAAAATCGGGGGTGGGCCTCAGCCCCAGTGCAAACCGCTGGAATCGCCCACAAGTTTCTTGCCCAGCGCGGCGGCGCGGGCGGCGAGCAGGGCGGCCACGGCGCCGCGTGTGCACTGCGGCGCAGCCCCGGCCAGCGCCGCTGCCACCGAATCGGGCCAGTTGGCCGGGCCATCGGTGGCCACGCCCTGGTTGCTGATCGTCAGGCCGCGCAGCCGGTTGAGATCGGCGACCAGCAGCGCGCTGCCGGCCACCAGCGGCGCGGTGGCGGCATCGGCATCGCCGCTGAACGCCCAGTTGATCGCCATCCCGTCCAGCCCCGCCGCGATCAGCCGGTGGAGGGCGGCGGCGGACATCGCACTGTCGGCCGCGCCCAGCGCCAGCCGCACCAGTCGCAGCCGGGCCGACAGGCGGCGGGCACCGCCGATCACCAGTTCGTTGATCTCGGCATCGGGTGTCTGGTCGTCCAGCAGTTCGCTGGCGGTGAGCATGCTGGCGATCGGCGTGGCCAGATCATGGCAGAGCCAGCGCACCACCAGCGATGTCGTGTCGCTCATTCCCCGGCTTCTCCATCGTCGCGCGGCTTCAGGCCCAGCGCGATCAGCCGGCCATCGCCATCCTGGGTCAATTCGAAATCCAGCCGCTGGCCGGGCTTCAGGCTGGCAAGGCCGGCCGCCATCACCGCCGAGACATGCACGAACACATCGCGCGGCCCCAGATCGGGCGTGATGAAGCCAAAGCCCTTCTTGCCATCAAACCATTTCACCGCGCCGCTGGCCATCAATCGGCGTCCATGGCGACGGGCAGGAATTCGGCCGGGCCGGCCCCGGTGCGGCGCGCCACCCAGGCGCCCAGCCGGCCGCCGGCGATGATCAGCCAGATCTGGCCATTGTCAACCGCGCGGGCGGCATCGCGGGCCGATGGCGCGCAGCGGCCGTTGGGGTGGCTGTGCCAATGGCCCAGCACCTGCCGGCCGGCGCCGCGCGCCTGGCGGTGGGCGGCGAGCAGCGTGGCCGGATCAATTTCGAAACTGCGGGCCGGATCGGCCGCGACATTGGCCGCCGGCCGCAATTCCTCCACGCAGGCGGCCCCGCCGGCCACCCGGCCCAGCAGCAGGCCGCAAATCTCGGCAGCGGGGGACGCGGCGGCGGCGGCGAGCAAATTTTGCCGCATCGCGCTTGATATCTCCAGTTTCATGCCGACATGGCTATGCCATGAGTGCCGACTTGTCGATAAACATCACCCTGCCGGCCGCTGCCGCCGGCCAGCGGCTTGACAAGGCGCTGGCCGATGCCCTGCCGCAATACAGCCGGGAACGGCTGAAGACGCTGGTGCAGGGCGGCCGGCTGCACGGCGCGGCCGGCGTGATCTGGGACCCGGCTGTGAAGGTTCGCGGTGCCGAGGCGCTGGTGCTGACCGTGCCGGCGCCGCGCCCGGCCGGCAATGTGGCGCAGGATATCCCGCTCCACATCGTGCACGAGGATGATGATCTGCTGGTGGTGGACAAGCCGGCCGGCCTGGTGGTGCATCCGGCCGCCGGCAATCTGGATGGCACGCTGGTCAACGCGCTGCTGCACCATTGCGCCGGGCGGCTTTCGGGCATTGGCGGCGTGGCGCGGCCGGGCATCGTCCACCGCATCGACAAGGACACATCGGGCCTCCTGGTGGTGGCCAAGACCGACAAGGCCCATGAAGGCCTGGCGGCGCAGTTCGCCCGCCATGATGTTGAGCGCTGCTATGCCGCCGTGGTGGCCGGGGTGCCGGCGCCGCCGGCCGGGCGCATCGAAGGCGCGCTGGCCCGCAGCAGCACCAACCGGCAGAAGATGGCGATCGTGCCCGCTGGCCGCGGCAAGCATGCCGTGACCCATTATCGCACTGTGGCCGCATTTTCCGGGGCGGCGCAGGTGGAATGCCGGCTGGAAACCGGGCGCACCCACCAGATCCGCGTGCACATGGCCTCCATCGGCCATGCGCTGGTGGGCGATGCCACCTATGGCCGCACGCCGGGCCGGCTGGCGCCGCTGCTGGCCGCGCTGGGCTTTGCCCGGCAGGCGCTGCATGCCGCCACGCTGGGCTTTGCCCATCCGGTGAGCGGGGCGAAACTGCGGTTTGAAAGTGGCTTGCCCGCCGACATGCGGGCGCTGATCGATGGCCTTGCCGGGATGAGGAGTTGAGACGATGACAAGCAACCTGCCTGCCGTGAAGCCGGCCAGCATCCCGGCCCTGGGCTCGGAAGCCGGGCTCAACCGCTATCTGGCGGAAATCCGCAAATTCCCGCTGCTCAGCCCGGATCAGGAATATATGCTGGCGCGGCGCTGGCAGGAACATCAGGACCCGGCGGCGGCAACGCGGCTGGTGACCAGCCATCTGCGGCTGGTGGCGCGCATCGCCATGGGCTATCGCGGCTATGGCCTGCCGGTGAACGAACTGATTGCCGAGGGCAATATCGGCCTGATGCAGGGCGTGCGCAAATTCGATCCGGAAAAGGGCTTCCGCCTTGCCACCTATGCGATGTGGTGGATCAAGGCGGCGATCCAGGAATATATCCTGCGATCGTGGAGCCTGGTGAAGATCGGCACCACGGCGGCGCAGAAGAAGCTGTTTTTCAACCTGCGCCGGCTGAAGGGCAAGATCGGCGCGGTGGAGGATGGCGATCTGCGGCCCGAACAGGTGAACGAGATCGCCACCACGCTGGGCGTGGCGCAGGACGAGGTGGTGGCGATGAACCGCCGCATGGCGATGGGCGGCGATGCCAGCCTGAACAGCCCGCTGCGCGAGGAGGGCGAGGGCGAATGGCAGGATTGGCTGGCCGATGATGGCCCGCTGGCCGATGAACTGCTGGCCGACAGCGAGGAGCGGGACCAGCGCCATACGCTGCTGGTGCAGGCGATGGCCAGCCTGAACGAGCGCGAGCGCGATATCCTGACCCAGCGCCGCCTGATCGACGAGCCGGAAACGCTGGAGGAGCTTTCCCAGCGCTATGGCATCAGCCGCGAGCGCGTGCGCCAGATCGAGGTGCGGGCGTTTGAAAAACTGGCCAAGGCGATGCAGCAGGCCGCCAGCGACCAGCGCCTGCTGCTGGAACAGGTGTGAGGCTGCCGCATTGACGCCGGCGCCCCTGCCGCCGCAAATGGCGCCATGATCGGGCAGATGATCGCGGCGGTGCTGGGCTGGGCGGTGCGCATCGCGCTGGGGCTGGTGCTGTTCAGCCTGGGCTGGGTCGTGGCCTATCGCTTCGTGCCGCCGCCGATCACCTGGTTGCAGGCCCGCGACGCCGTGGCCGGCAAGCATGTGGAGCGCGAATGGGTGCCGCTGGAGGCGATGACCAAGGCGCTGCCGCGCGCGGTGATCGGTGCGGAGGATGCCAATTTTTGCCAGCACAATGGCTTTGATCTGGAGGCGATCCAGGCCGCGGCCAGCGCCAATGTCAGCGGCAAGGCGCTGCGCGGCGGCTCGACGATCAGCCAGCAGACCGCCAAGAACGCCTTTCTGTGGCCGGAACGCTCCTTTTTGCGCAAGGGGCTGGAGGCCTATTTCACCCTGTTGATCGAGTTTGTCTGGGGCAAGCCCCGGATCATGGAAGTCTATCTGAACATTGTGGAAATGGGCCCCGGCATCTATGGCATGGAGGCAGCGGCCCAGCATTATTTCGACAAGCCGGCGAGCAAGCTCACCGCCCGCCAGGCCGCGCGGCTGGCCGCCATCCTGCCGCAGCCGATCAAGCGCAGCGCGGTCAAGCCATCCAAGAGCGTCAGGCGCTATGCCCGCCGCATCGAGAAGCGGGTGAAGGTGGTGCGCGACGAGAAGATCGACGCCTGCCTGTGGAATTAGGCAGGCACCACCAGATATTTCTGCCCGGTCGCGCGCCGGTACCAGCCGGCCACGGCGGCGGGTGAGACCATTTCCTCCAGGCTCACCCGGTGGCTGTAGTGGCTGGCGAAGGTGGTGGTGAGTTCATCGGCCACCCGCTGTTTCAGCCGGCCATAGGCGCCCGGCCCGAAGGTGCGCAGGCGCGGGAACAGGAGCCAGCCGCCCATCGCCCAGGCCATGCCAAAGCCGCGGGTGAAGCTGGTCGGCGCCATGTCGAGCCCGCCATAGATATAGATTTGTTTCAATGTTTCAGAGCCATAGCGGCTGTAACCGCCGGCCCGCGCGTTGATCGCGGCTTCCATCGCGGTGAGGATCTGGCCGGCCAGGGTGCCGCCGCCGATGGCATCAAAGGCCAGCGTCGCGCCGGTTTCGATGCAGGCCGCGATCAGCCCGGCCATGAAATCGGGGGCGGTCGAATCGAGCACATGCACCGCGCCCAGCCCCTTGAGCAGCGCCACCTGTTCGGCCGAGCGCACGATGTTGACCAGCGGGATGGCTTCGGCCGCGCAGATCTTCACCAGCATCTGCCCCAGGTTGGAGGCTGCGGCGGTGTGGACGATGGCGCTGTGCCCTTCGGCCCGCATGGTCTCGACAAAGCCCAGCGCGGTCAATGGGTTGACAAAGCAGGACGCGCCCTGTTCGGCCGTGGCACCGTCGGGCAGCAGCAGCGCCTCCTCGGCCTTCACCACCCGGTAATCGGCATAGGTCGCCCCGCCGATGATGGCGGCGCGGCGGCCGATCAGCGCCTCGGCCCCGGCGCCGGCGGCGACGATCAGGCCGGCGCCCTCGTTGCCGCACGGCATCGCCTGGCCCACGCGGGCGGCCATGGCGCGCATCCCGGCCGGCGGCACCGGCGCGCTGATTCCGCCTGCAATCGCAGTCACTTCGCGCATGTCGGCGGCACCGGTCAGCAGGCCGATGTCCGACGGGTTGATTGGCGCCGCCTCGATCTTCAGCTTGATCTCGCCGGGGCCGGGTTCGGGTTCGGGCACCTCGGCAAGCGCCAGGATGAGCCTGCCATCAGCGGTGATGGTCGATTGGATCTGGCGCATGTCGTCTCTCCCCCTTTTTTTCAGAATTCCGGCAGCTTGAAGCCGGGCGGCAATTGCATCCCGGCGGTGAGCTTGGCCATTTCGGCGCTGCCGGCCTGGTCCGCCTTGGCCTTGGCATCATTGAACGCTGCAACCACCAGATCTTCAAGGATTTCTTTTGATTCCGGGTTCAGCAGCGACGGGTCGATCACCACGCCGCGCACGGCGCCGCGGGCGGTGGCGCGCACCTTCACCAGGCCGCCGCCGGCGGCGCCTTCCACCTCGATCGTGTCAAGCTCGGCCTGGGCGCGGGCCATCTGCTGCTGCACATTGCGGGCGGCGTTCATCAATTCATCAAGGCTGGGCATCGGTCAGGCACTCTTGGGCAAGGGAAAGGGTTCTTCGGCGGCCGGGAAGGCGGCCTTCAGCGCCGCGATCACCGGATCGGATTTCATCTTTTCGATCAAGGCCTTGCCTTCGGCAAGCTCGATCTCGCGCAGCGTGTTGCCGCCGCCTTCGGCCAGCCAGCCCAGCTGCCATTTCATGCCGGTCCACGCCTCCAGCCGATCGGCGATGGCGGGCGGCACGTCGCGGGGCAGGCCGCTGGCCGACAGGCTGAGCACGGGCGGCGCAAACGCCACCAGCCGCACCTCGTCATGCAGATAATGCGCCAGCCGCGATTCGCCATGCTGGCGGAACAGCGCCACCAGTGCCGCAAAATCCGCCGGAACGGTGACGGGTGGCGCGCCAGTGGTGGCCGCTGCCGGGCCAGCGGTGGCCGCAGGCGGGGCGCTGGTGACGGCGGCGGGGGCCGGGGTGGCGGGGGCCGGGGTGGCGGCAGCGGGGCCAGCCTCCCCCAATTGCTTCACCAGCGCGCCGGGATCCGGCAATTCGGCGGCGTGGCACAGCCGCAGCAGCGCCATTTCGGCCGCCTGCAACGGCACCGGCGCCATCGCCACCTCCTCCAGCCCCTTCAGCAGCATCTGCCACAGCAAGGACAGGCGGGTGAAGGGCAGCGCCGCCGCCCACGCATCCAGCGCCGCCTGTTCCTCCGCCGCCAGCGCCGGGTCGCGGCGCGGCGCCATGCGCTGCCGGGTCACGCCGTGCACCAGATCGAGCAGTTCGCGGATCAGCTGCGCCGGGTCCTGCCCCAGATCATAATGGCGCGCCACCGCCGCCAGCACGCCGGGCACATCGCCGGCCAGCAACTGGCCAAACAGGTCCCGCACCGCCGACCGGTCGGCCAGGCCCAGCATGTCGCGCACGGCCGCCGCGGTGATCGCCTCGCCCGAATGGGCAATGGCCTGATCCAGGATCGACAGCCCGTCGCGCACACTGCCTTCGGCGGCCCGCGCGATCAGCGCCAGCGCGTCCGCCTCGGCCGCCACGCCTTCCTGTGCCAGGATGGCGGCGAAATGCCCGGCCAGCAGGTCGGCCGGCACGCGGCGCAGATCAAAGCGCTGGCAGCGCGACAGGATGGTGGCCGGGACCTTGTTCACCTCGGTGGTGGCCATGATGAACTTCACCCCCGGCGGCGGTTCCTCCAGGGTTTTCAGCAGCGCGTTGAACGCCGCCTTTGACAGCATGTGGACTTCATCGATGATGTGAATCTTGTAGCGCGCCGAAACGGCGGCATAGCGCACGCCCTCGATGATTTCGCGCACATCATCCACCCCGGTGTTGGAGGCGGCGTCCATCTCCACCACGTCGATATGGCGGCCGGCGGCGATCGCCACACAGGCCTCGCACACCCCGCAGGGGCTGATCGTCGGCCCGCCCTGGCCATCGGGGCCAACGCAATTCAGGGCCTTGGCGATGATGCGGGCGGTGCTGGTCTTGCCCACGCCGCGCACCCCGGTGAGCAGCCAGGCCTGCGCCAGCCGGCCGCGCGCGATGGCGTTGCCCAACGTCTGCACCATCGCCTGCTGGCCCAGCAGGCCATCGAAACTGGCCGGCCGGTATTTGCGCGCCAGCACGCGATAGGCCGGCGCGGCGGGCGCGGCCGGCAGGTCCAGGCCGGGGAAGGCGATATCGGATTCGTCTGCCATTGCCGGCCTTGTAGCGGGCGGGGCGAACCGCGTCACCTGCGCCGATGGGGGCGCACCGCTTTGGGCACAAGCAGCGTTGATGGGCCTGTGGGGCGGGCATGGGGCCGGCCCCGGCCAGAAGGAAAATTTGCCACCATGTTTCATTCATCCGTGCTGCCGGTGGGACTGCCTGTCGGCCTGGTGCTGGGCGCCATCGCCATCTTTGCCATGAAGGCGCTTGGCATCTCCCCGGTGGAGGTGGCGGCGTCGGCCAAGCTGATCGGCGGCCTGGCCAATGTGGTGGCCGGCGGGGCCAAGAATCTCGCCATGCTGGATATTCCCAGCCTGCTGACGGTGCGCTGGCTGTCGTTGCTGCTCACCGTGGTGCTGATCGGCAGCATGGCCGCAGGTTGAACCGCTTTGGCCGCTTCGGGCGTTTACCATCATGGGGCCGGCATCGGGCCGGCCCAGCGGATCGGGGGATTTGTCATGATCGGGGTTTCGCACAGTTCGGCCTTCCACTCCTCGGTGCTGCCGGTCGGGCTGCCGGCGGGGCTGGTGCTGGCCGCCTTCAGCTTTTTTGCGCTGCGCCTGTCGGGCGATCTGCCCACGGCGCAGCTGCTGCTGATCGCCAAGCTGGTGGGCGGCGTCGCCAATCTGCTGATCGGCGCGGCCAAGAATATCGCCATGGGCGATGGCGCCAGCCTGCTGGTGATGCGGCCGCTGTCGCTGTGGGTCACGCTGCTGCTGATCGGCGGCATGGTGGGCGGGCAGATGTGATGGCGCCCGCCACGGCCGGGCTTGCATGCAGGGGCTTGAATTGGGCCGGCCAAGCCGCCATATGCGCTGCGGGAGCCGGGCGGACAGTGCGCTCGCCAACCCGGTCAGGTCCGGAAGGAAGCAGCCGTAACGAACCCGCCCTGGGTCGTTCCCGGCTCCCACCCCATCACATTGCCAGCATCATTTCACCAACCCCACATCACCAACCACTGCCCAGTTGCTGCATCAGCTCCTCGGCCAGTTGCGCGCCCACCTGTTCGGGGCCGGGGCGCGGTGGCGGCGGGGCGCGTTCAAAGCCGGTGGGGCCGGGCACCAGCGGGGCGCGCGGCTGCGGCGGGGTGCCGGGCGTGGTGAAGCTGGCCAGCACGGCGGCCGTGTCCAGATCCTTGGCCTCGATGCGGAAGGCGGCGCCCAGCGGGGCCTGTTCGGCCGGCAGTTGCCGCACCTCGATCAGATAGCGGCTGCGGGCGCGGATCGCAGCCAGTTCCAGCGCCTGCACATTGGCGCCGGCCGCCACATCGCGCGCGCCCGGCGCGATGCGCATGGCCACCGCGCGATCGACAAAGCGCACCCCGGCGGCGCGCAGCCGCGCCATGAAGGCGCTTTCCACCCGCGCATCATCGCTGGCGCTGAGCACCGGGGCGGGCTGGGCCTCCTCCAGCCTTGTGGCGGCCAGCGTGTTGTCGGCCCCGCGGCTTTCGGCGGTGTAGCGCGCGCCCGGCTTGTCCAGCGTCACCGTCTCGCCGCTGCTGCGGCTGCTGGCGCGCAGGGCATAATCGCTTTGCACCGCATCGGAAAAGCGCCGGTTCCACAGCAGCAGCAGCGGTGGCGAGCCGCGCCCGCGATAGGCCTGGCCGAAATCACCGCCCTCCCGGCGCGGCGCGTTGAGGAGAGGCGCCATCACGCCGGGCTGATCCGGGCGGGGGGCAGTGGTTTGGGGGGCTGATGTTGGCGGGGCTGGCTGGGCCGCGGCGGGGGCGGCGACCAGCAGCAGCAGGGCGGCGCGCATCACAGATTGGGCCGCAGTTCAACATAGAAGGCCCCCACCTTGGGCCCGGCGATGGAGCTTTCCTCATAGGCGGCGGTGGCGCGCGGCGAGAGGAAGACGGTGCGCCAGGCCGAGGGCGGCTCGGTGGGCAACTGGCCGCCATCGAGGAAATTGGTGCGCAACTGCACGGTGAGCGGCTGGCTCTTGCAGTTGACCAGCCGCACGAACACCTTCAGCCCCTGGGTGGGGGTGCGCACGGCCTGCACCGTTTCCACCACCATGCGGCGGCCCAGCTTGCGATCGGTGAACTGCACGGCATTCAGATCAATCGGCGTCATCGATCCGGCGACATTGGCGACCAGCGCCGGGCCGCTCCCCCGCCCAACACTGCGCGCCTTGCCGGTGTCACAGGTGACGACGCGGTTTTCCGCCGCCAGCGCCGGGGTGGCGGCGATCAGGCCGGCCAGCACGGCCAAGGCTGCTGATCGGGGCTGGATCAATCGGGGCATCATCAGGCTCCTTTCCTGGCATTCACAACTGCGACAGGCTGTTGCGCAGCATCTTGTCCTTGGCGGCGGCGTCGCGGCGCTTGGCGACGGCGGCGCGCACGCGCGGATCATCGCCCGGCACGTCGCCGGGCACCAGTGCCGAGCGTGAGCGCGCCCAGATGATGCCGCAGCGCGCGTCCCCACCCTGCATCAGCGCCGCCGGCGGCATCGGCAACGGGCCGTTGGCGCCGATGAAGCGCACCTCGACACGCGGGTCCTTCGGGCGCACGGCGGTGGCGACCGCCAGGGTTTCGGGCAACTGGTCCCAATGGCGGATATCGGCATCGGCGCGGGCGGCCGAGGAGAGCAGGGCAAAGAGCAGGCCAACGCCCGAGGCGACCGCGCCGGCATTGCGCGTGTCCTCATCGCGGGAGGTCATCATGGCAAAGCCGGCCTGCAGGGCGGCATTGCCGATGCCGGCGGTGGTGGATTTGAAGCTTGCCTTGCCGCGCAAGATGCCATCGATGGCGCGGCCGCCGCGCGTGGTGGCCTGGAACGACAGGCTGGAGAGCGGCTGGGCGATGATCTCGCTGCTGCCGGCTGTGTTTGGGCCGAGGCGGAAGCGCGTCTCCCGCTCCGGGCTGGCGGCTTCGGGGCTGCGGAACACCAGCTTCTCGCGCATGGCGCCATCCTGGGCCTTGATCGGGCCGGCGCCGGTTTCACTGATCATCAGCAGATTGTGCGCCGGCGGCGGCACCACCATGTCGGGCTGGGCGGCCCTGGCGGCGGCGAAATCGGCGGCGCCATCCACATCGCCCCCGGTCAGGCTTTGGCAACGCCCGGCCCAGCCGATCAGATAGTTCATCATGGCGAAATCGCCCTGGAATTCCTCCGATTCCGAGACCGTGTCCTGATATTCGGCGCCCTTGAAGGCGGCGCGGGCGTTGCCATAATCGCCGGCACGCAAATAGAGCAGGCCGCGGTAATAATAGGCCATCGCCCGTTCATAGGGCTCGCCCTTGAAATCCTTGTTGGCCTCCTTGGCGAAGGTGTCGCGCGCGCGCGACGCCAGCCGGTCCTTGGCATAGACGCTCTCGATGCGCAGCAGCGCGGCATCAAAGGCGGCCTCGGCGGTGCGGTAATCGCCCACCTCCATGGCGGCCAGCCCCAGCCGCTCGAAATTGACCACCGCGTTGCGCTCCCCGCCGCGCCAGAGATTGGCCCAATAGGGCCGGAGCGGCTCCGGCTTGCTGGCGAGGAAGGCCTCGGTCTCGTCCGGATAGGGGCCTTCGCCATATTGGCGCTTCCATTCGGCGCGCTGGCGGGCAATTGCGCGGGCGTCTGGCGCCGGTGGGGCCGGCTGGATGGCGGCCGGCGCGGGAGGGGCTGGCTGGGCGGCCAGCAGGGCAAAAGCAAGGCCAAGCACGGCGGATCAGCGATAGACGATATCGTCGCGCTGGGCCCTGACCACCACGAAGGGTTCGGAGATATAGACCGTCTCGGTGGTTTCCATGTCGACCAGTTCAAACACCACCTGGGTGCTGCGCTGGGTCATGCCGGTGCTGTTGTTGCGCGCGTCTTGGCTGGTGATGCGGCCGATCAGGCGATAATCGCTGCCGGCCACGGCGCGGGTCATGCCGCGGGTGCCCACATCGGTCTGGCCCTCGCGCTTCAGTTCGCGTTCGGCCGCCACGTCGCTGATGGTTTCGCGGCTGAGGAAGCGCAGCTTGCCGGCGGCGGCGCGGATCAACTGGGCGCGCAACTGGTCGGAAAACAGGTCGGTGTCGATGCGCTGGCTCGACTGGTTGCGGATGCGCGAGCCTTCAAGGATGATGCGCGGCGGCACGGCGGTGCCGACGATGTCGGCGCGCTGCAACAGATCGCGCACGATCCGGTCAGACATGCCGATGATGTCGCGCATCTCGATGCCGGTGCCGCTCACCGGGCCACGGTTCTGCGGATCAACATCCACCGCCGCCTGCCCGCGCCGGGGCGCGGCATCCGCCGGGGCCAGCGCGGTGGCGGCGGCCAGCAGGATCAGCGCGAGTTGCTTGTGCATCGGTTCCAGCCCTTTTCTTGCAGTCTTGCGCCGGCCTGTGCCGGTTGCAAGGTGAATTGCGGCTGAATTTGGCCCAATTCCGATGTCCAACTCAGCGGCTCATGTCCACCACGCCGCGCGGCATCTTCACCTCCAGCCGGGCCATGCCAGCGGCCAGCTTCACCTGGCAGGCCAGCCGGCTCTGGCGGTTGGCGCCGGCGGCGAAATCCAGCATGTCCTCCTCCTCTTCGGATGGCGGCGGCAACTGTTCGACATCGCCGCCCACCAGATGCACGTGGCAGGTGGAGCAGGCCATGGCGCCTTCGCAGGTGCCTTCCAGCGGCTGGCCATGGGCCTGCGCCAGATCGAGCAGCCGGTCCCCCGGCCGGGCGTCGATCAGGGTTTCACGGGTGCCATCGGCGGAGATGAAGCGGACGCGGATCATTGCACTGCAACATGGCGCGATCAGGCGAACTCGGCAAGATGGGCGGCGACCACGGCGTTGATCTGGGCGGCGGCGGCGTGGATCTCGGCCAGGGTGGTAAAGCGGCCAAAGCCCAGCCGCAGCGAGGCCTTGGCCTCGGCTTCGCTGAGGCCCAGCGCGGTGAGCACGTGGGAGGCGCGGCCCGTGACGGCGGCACAGGCCGAACCGGCCGAAATCGCCAGCCCCGGCAGCCGCTGGATGAGCGGGACGGCGACACCGGGAAAGCTGAGGCTGAGATTGCCGGGCCAGCGCCGATCGAGGCAGCCATTGACCCGATGGGGCACGCTGAGCCCGGCCAGCAGCGCATCGCGCAGGGCCAGCGCATGGGCATGATCATCGGCCATGCGCTCGCCTGCGATGCGTGCCGCCGTCCCCAGCCCGGCGATCAGCGCGGTGGGCAGCGTGCCCGAGCGGCCATCCTCCTGCCCGCCGCCGTGCAGCAGCGGGGTGATGCGGGTGAACGGCCGGCGATAGAGCGCGCCGACGCCCTTGGGGCCGTGGCATTTGTGGGCGGTGATGCTCATCAGATCGATGCCGGCGGCCTCCACATCGATGGGCAGCTTGCCAAAGCCCTGGGCGGCATCAACATGGAACACTGCGCCAACGCCATGGGCCAATCGGCCGATGGCGGCCAGGTCCTGCGCCACGCCGATCTCGTTGTTCACCGCCATCACCGAGACGATGGCGACATCCTCCCCCAGCGCGCGGGCGAGATCGCCCTGATCAACCAGCCCATCGCCGCGCACCGGCACGATGGTGAGCAGCGCGCCGATGCTGGCGAGATAGTCGGCGGTTTCCAGCACCGACGAATGTTCGGTGGCGAGCGTGACGATGCGGCGCCGGCTCTGCCCCGGCGCGGTGAGCAGGCCCTTCAAGGCCCAATTGTTGCTTTCGGTGGCACCGCTGGTGAAGGCGATGGTTTCGGGGGCGGCGTTGATCAGCCCGGCCACCTCGGCGCGGGCCGCCTCCACCGCGGCGCGCGCCCGGTATCCCCAGGCATGGGCGCTGTGCGGATTGCCGAACCCGGCCACCCCCCAGGGCGCCATCGCCTCGGCCACGGCGGGATCGAGCGGCGTCGTCGCGCCATAATCGAGATAAAGCGGCAGGCTCATCGCGGCGTTCCCAGGCGCATTGCCATCTGTTCCCACTGGCGGGCAAAGGCGGCAAGTTCATCGTCGGTGGTGGTGGGCCCCAGCGAGACGCGGATCGCCTCGCCCGCCGCCGCGCCCAGCCCCATGGCGGTGAGGACATGGCTGGTCTTCACCTTGCCCGACGAACAGGCCGCCCCGGCCGAAACCATGATGCCGGCCAGATCAAGCCGTATCACCTGGGTGCTGGCGGCCACGTGCGCCAGGCCGATGCTGCTGATATGCGGCAGGCGCGGCGCGTCGGCGCCATGGATGATGGCGCCGGCGGCCAGCAGCCGTGCCTCCAGCGCGGCGCGGCGGCGGGCCACCGCGTCCCAATCCGGGCGCTCGGTGAGGGCGGCGGCCAGCGCGGCGATGCCGGGCAGATTGGGGGTGCCGCCGCGATGCCCGCGCTCCTGCCCGCCGCCGCGCTGCACGGCGGCCAGCCGCGCCGGATCGCGGGCGATCAGCACGCCCGCCCCCATGGTGCCGCCCAATTTGTGGCCCGACAGTGCGATGAAATCCGCCCCGGCCGGCAGCGCCAGCTTGCCGGCGGACTGCACGCAATCGGCCAGCAACAGCCCGCCGGCGGCGTGGACCAGCGCCGCCACCGCGTCCAGCGGCTGGATCACGCCGGTTTCATTGTTGCCGGCCTGCACCGCCACCAGCGCCGGGCCAGCGGCCAGCAGGCCGGCCAGCGCATCGAGATCGATCAGCCCCGTTGGCAGCACCGGCGCGATCAGCGCATCGTCGCGGGCGGCCAGCACGGCGCTGTGCTCGCTGGCGCTGGCGATCAACGGCAGGCCGCAGCCCAATATGGCCAGCGCCAGCGCCTCGGTGCCGCCGCTGGTGAAGATGATCTGTTCAGGCGCAACACCCGCCCAATCCGCCACCGCATCGCGGCTGGCCTCCAACAGGCCATGGGCGGCGCGGCCGGCGGCATGGACGCTCGACGGGTTGCCGGCCAGCGCGGCGGCCGCGCCAAAGGCCGCCAATGCGGCGGGCAGCACCGGCGTTGTCGCGGCATGATCAAGATAGATGTGGCTTTTCATTGCAACCGGGCCTTCGCCCGCCATATAGGGCGCGTTCCCACCTTTGCGCCAGAATGTGAACCGCTCATGCCTGAAGTGATCATTGCCGGCCCGGAAGGCCGTTTGGAAGGCCGTTACCAGCCCGGCACCGGCCCCCGTGCCCCGGTGGCCATCCTGCTGCAACCGCACCCGGCCCAGGGCACGATGAACCACCCCATCGTGCTGGCCTTGTATCAAAGCTTCGTCAAGCGCGGCTTTGCCACACTGCGCTTCAATTTCCGCGGCGTCGGCCGCAGCCAGGGCATTTTCGACAATGGCATCGGCGAATTGTCCGACGCCGCCTCGGCGCTGGACTGGCTGCAACAGTTCAATCCCGAAGCCCAGACCACCTGGGTGGGCGGCTTTTCCTTTGGCGCCTGGATCGGCATGCAGCTCTTGATGCGCCGTCCGGAGATCAAGGGCTTCATCTCGATCGCGCCGCCGGCCAACATGTATGATTTCAGCTTCCTCGCCCCCTGCCCATCCAGCGGCATTATCATCGATGGCGAGGCCGACGAGGTGGTGCCGACCAGCGCCGTCCTCAAGCTGGTGGACAAGCTGAAGACGCAGAAGCACATCACCATCCACCACAGCACCATTGCCGGCGCCAACCATTTCTTCGCCCAGGAAATGGAGCCGTTGATGGCCGAGGTGGATTCCTATCTCGACATGCGGCTGGCCAACGGCGGGCGCTGATCCGCGCGCCCTGTTTCCGCCCGCCCTGTTTCCGCGCGCGCCACCCCTCCGTCGCGCGTGCCGCGCGCCACCTCCCCATCCTGCGGCTGGGGAGGATCAATCAGGCCTCCCCAGCAAAACAATCCCCCCCAGCCGAAGGATGGGGGGGTGCCGAGCATCGCGAGGCGGGGGGGGGTCAGGCCAATCGCCCGCCCGGCAGCGGCTGCGGCACGCCGGTCGTCTCCGGCCAGCTCAAGGGCTTGCCATCAAGCACCCGCACCGCCAGCCAGGCGAAGGCTTCGGCCTCCAGCGCGTCGCCGTTCCAGCCCACCGCCTCCACTGGCTCTGCGGGCACGCCGCAGCGCCGCGCGAGTTCGGCCATCAGCACCGGGTTCAGCCGGCCGCCGCCGGTCACCAGCAGGCGGCCGATGGGCGGGACATGGCCGAGCGCGAGGCGCACGGTTTCGGCGGTGAAGGCGGTGAGGGTGGCGGCGCCGTCACCCGGCGACAGGCCCCGGCAGGCGCCGATATCCCAGGCGTTGCGATCCAGCGACTTGGGCGGCGGTGCATCAAACCAGGGATTGTCGGTGAG
>JAIXUQ010000020.1 GCA_027483465.1 Sphingomonadales bacterium | reverse complement strand
CTGGGCCGGCTGGCGCTGGTGGTGCCGCAGGCCAGCGCCATCCGCGATCTGGCCGGGCTGAAGGCCGCCATCGCCGCCGGCCGGGTGCGCCACCTTGCCATCGCCAATCCGGCCCACGCCCCCTATGGCGCCGCCGCGCGCGCCGTGCTGGCGGCCAGCGGCATCAGCGCGCCGCCGCTGGTGCTGGGGGACAATGTCGCCCAGGCGCTGGCCTTTGTGACCAGCGGCGCCGCCGATGCCGGCATCGTGGCGCTGCCGCTGGCGAGCGGGCTGCCGGGCGCTCCATCCGGGGTGCGCGTGGTGCCGATCAGCCCTTCACTGCACCCGCCGCTGGTGCAGACATTGGTGATCATGCCCGGCGCCGGGCCGGCGGCGCGGGCGCTGGCCGATGCCATCACCGGGGCTGACGGGCGGCGGGCGCTGCTGGCCGCCGGCTTTGGCGCGCCATGAGTGTGTGGGCATGAGCGCGGCTGATCTGGCCGCCCTGCGGCTGTCGCTGCTGCTGGGGCTGGCCACGGTGGCGGCGCTGCTGCCGCTGTCGCTGCTGCTGGGCCGCTGGCTGGGCCGCACCGGCTGGCGCGGCCGGCCGCTGGCCGAGGCGCTGTTGATCCTGCCGCTGCTGCTGCCGCCCACCGTGCTGGGGCTGGCGCTGCTGCTGGGGATGGGGCCGGGCACCTGGCCGGGCCGGGCGTGGGCGGCGATCACCGGCGGGCAACTGGTGTTCGGCTTTGGCGGCATCTGGGCGGCGAGCGTGATCGTCAACCTGCCGCTGGCGGTGCAGCCGGCGGCGCAGGCGTTTCGCGCCATCGGGGCAGAGCTGCGCGATGCCGCGGCCAGTTGCGGGCTGTCGCCGTGGCAGGCGCTGTGGCGGATCGAGCTGCCGCTGGCCTGGCCGGGGCTGGCCACCGGGGCGGTGCTGGCCTTTGCCCACACGCTGGGCGAATTCGGCGTGGTGCTGATGGTGGGCGGCGCGATCCCGGGGGAGACGGCGACGCTGAGCCTGGCGCTCTATGACCGGGTGCAGGCCTTTGACATGGCGGGCGCGGTGCGGCTGGCGCTGCTGCTGGCCGGGATCAGCCTGGCGGCGATCGCGCTGCTGTTTGCGCTGGGGAATGGGCAAGGGCGTGGGCTGGGGCGTGGGCTGGGGCGTGGCTGAGGGTTTGGCCGTGCGGCTGACGCGGGCCGGGCCGCTGGCGGTGGCGGCCGATTGCGATGTGGCCGCGGGCGAGACGCTGGCGCTGGTCGGGCCATCGGGCGCGGGCAAATCCACCCTCTTGAAGGCGATTGCCGGGCTGGTGCCGGCCAGCGGCGTGGTGCGGGTGGCGGGGCAGGATTGGCAGGCGCTGCCGGCCTGGCGGCGGCGGGTGGGGCTGGTGGCGCAGGGCGGCGCGCTGTTTCCGCATCTGGATGCGCTGGCCAATGTGATGATCGCGCAAAGGGCGCCCGATGCGGCGGCGGCGCGGGCGCTGCTGGCGGCGATGCGGCTTGACGAAGGCGTGGCGGCACGGCGGCCGGCGCAGCTTTCGGGCGGGGAGCAGATGCGCGTGGCGCTGGCTCGGGCGCTGGCCCGCGCGCCCGACCTGCTGCTGCTGGACGAGCCGTTTGCGGCGGTTGACCCGCCGGTGCGGCGGGCGCTGGTGCGGCTGGTGGCCGATGTGCGGCGGCAGAGCCGGGCGCCGATGATCATCGTGACCCATGATCTGGCCGAGGCCGCCGGCCTTGCCGACCGGGCCGCCTTCATGGTGGCCGGGCGCATCGTGGAACAGGGGCCGCCGGCGGCGCTGCTGGCCGATCCGGGCAGCCAACTGGCGCGCTGGCTGGCCGGGGACATTACGGAAAAGACATAAATTGCAGTGATTTGGCCACACTTGTCATGAAAATGACGTATTGGCGGCCATTGCGGCTTTCCCGCGGTTGTGCAGCCGCAGCATCGGCATAGACTGATCCCCGCCTGCCGCATGTGCAGGCCAAAAACAGGGGATTACAGGCATGATTTTTTCCACCGAAAGGAAGCCCGGCCGGCTGTTGCTGGCCGGCACCGCGCTGGCGGGCGCCATGATGGCGATGCCGGCGCTGGCCCAGCCGGCCGCACCGGCCGCCACCGCCGCCGCCGAGGACGCGAAGGACGAAGCCACCATCCTGGTGATCGGGACCCGCCGCACCGACCGTTCGGTGCTGGATTCGGCCTCGCCGGTGGACGTGGTGAGCGCCGCTGACCTTGCCACGCAGCCGGCCTCCAACATCCTGGATATCGTCAAGAATCTGGTGCCGTCCTTCTATGTCGGCTCCAACGCCATTGCCGATGCCTCCACCTTCGTGCGCGCGCCCAGCTTGCGCGGCCTGTCGGCCGACGAGGTGCTGGTGATGATGAACGGCAAGCGGCTGGTGCGTTCGGCGCTGGTGCAGGTGTTCACCGGGGGGGATACGGCGCTGTCGTTCGGCAGCCAGGGGGCGGACATCTCCACCATTCCCAGCCTGGCCATCGGCAGCCTGCAGATTTTGCGCGATGGCGCGACGGCGCAATATGGCTCGGATGCCATCGCCGGCGTGATGAACTATGGCCTGCGCGAGGATGCCGGGCTTGAGGTGGTGACGCGCTATGGCCTCACCCACCGCGGCGATGGCGAAAGCTTCCAGATCGCCGGCAACGCCGGGGTGAAGCTGGGGTCGCGCGGTTTCGTCAACCTCACCGGCGAGTATAATGATGATCGCGGCACCGTGCGCAACAGCACGCGGCCGATCGCGCTGGTGTTTGCCAACCAGAATCCGGGCCTGGCCAGCCAGTTGCCGAATTTCCCCGGCCCGGCGCAGATCTATGGCACGTCGCCGGGGTTCAGCTACCGGTTTCTGCTCAACAGCGCCTATGAACTGTCGGACACGGCGAAACTCTATCTGATGGGCAATTATTCCCATCTGAAGGCGGATCAGAGCTTCAACTACCGCTCCCCGATCGGGGCGACGCTGGGGCTGGTTGGCGGCGGCACCGCCACGGTCAATCCCAACGCCGCCTTTGCGACGCCGATCTATCTCACGCCCTGCCCGGCCAGCGCGGCGGGGCTGGGCTGCCCGTCGGGCGGCTTCGTGCTCAACAACAATGTCTATAATTTCAGCACCCTCTATCCGGCCGGCTTCACCCCGCGCTTTGTGGGCGAAACCGATCAGCTGTGGGGCGTGCTGGGCATCAAGGGCAAGCTGGAGAACGGCTTCACCTATGATCTGTCGGGCACGCTGGCGCGCAACCAGCTTGATCTGTCGATGTACAGTTCGCTCAGCCCGTCGTTCGGCCCGCAAACCCAGACCAGCTTTGAATTCGGCAAGCTGATCCAGGAGGAAATCAACCTCAACGCCGATTTCACCTATCCGATCGAAGCCGGCCTCGCCAGCCCGATCACGCTTTCCGCCGGGGCCGAGTTCCGCCGCGAAAGCTACACGCAAACCGAAGGCGACGTGCAATCCTATGCCGCCGGGCCGTTTGCGGTGCAAAACCTGTTCGCGCTGCAGGGCAATGGCACCTATCTGCCCGCCGGCCAGGTCTCCAAGCCGCCCGGCGCGTCGGGCTATGGCGGCACCAGCCCCACCTTTGCCGGCACCCGCCGCCAGCAGAGCTATGCCATCTATGCCGGCCTGGAAACCGATGTGACCGAAACGCTCAGCCTGGGCGCCATGGGCCGCTTCGAACATTACAACACGTTCGGCAGCGCCTTTGTCGGCAAGGGCAATTTCCTGTGGAAGGCCAGCGACACCATCTCGCTGCGCGGCACCGCCGGCACCGGTTTCCACGCACCCTCGCCGGGGCAGAACAACACCGCCATCCTCACCACCACCTTCGTGGGCGGGGATCAGGTGCAGGTGGGCACCTATCCGGTCACCAGCAGCATCGCGCAATTCTATGGCGCCAGTTCGCTGCGGCCGGAACGCTCCACCAACTTCGGCGCCGGCATCGTGCTGCAACCGTCCGACAGCCTCAACTTCACCATCGACGTCTACAGCGTGAAGGTGAAGAACCGCATCGGCATCAGCCAGAATTTCGATGTGACGGCGGCCGACATCGCCCGGCTGGCGGCGCTTTCGGCGGTGGGTGAGGGCGGCGCGGTGAATTATTTCACCAACGCCTTTGATACCCGCACCCGCGGGGTCGATCTGGTCGGCACCTGGCGCGGCGATCTGCTGGGTGGCCGCACCACCGCCACCCTGGCCTACAGCTACAACAAGTCGGTTGTCACCCGGCGCGATCCGGCGATCATCAGCGACGCGCTGGTGACGAACATCGGCAGCCTGGCGCCCAATCACCGCGGCAATTTCACGGTGAACTGGGCCAACAACGGCTGGACGGTGACGGTGCGCGAGGCCTATTACGGCGCCTGGCGCGAGGCGGTGGGCTATCCCGGCCAGCTGTTTGGTGACAAGTTCACCACCGACATCGACATCTCCTACACCATCAAGGAGCATTACACCCTGTCGGTCGGCGCCATCAACGCGTTCAGCGCCTATCCTGACCGGGTGGCCAATTCGCCCGACAACCGGCTGTTCCAGCTCACCAACAGCCTGGCCGATGGCCAGGTCTATCCTAATGTGGGCGGGCCGTTCGGCTTCAACGGCGGTTTCTACTATGCCCGGCTGCGCGTGAAATATTGATCGCGCCGCCCACGGCAGGAAGAGGGGGCCCACCGGCCCCCTCTTTTTTTGTGGCCGCATCCGTGCCAACTTGTCCGGACAAATTCCGGGAGCGGGCGGACATGATCGACCGGCGGCAGGTGATGGCGGGCGCGGCGGCGCTGGCAGGGGCGGGGGCAGCGGCGCTGGCAGCGGCGGCGCGGGCGCAGACGGCGGCCCAGGCCCCGCCGGACGAGGTGATCGTGCTGGGCGCCGGGCTGGCCGGCCTCAACGCCGCGCTGCTGCTGGAGGAGGCGGGCGCGCGCGTGCGCGTGCTGGAGGGGCGCGGCCGGGTGGGCGGCCGGGTGCGCAGCCTCACCGATCTGCCCGGCAGCCCGGAGGCCGGCGGCTCCATCGTCGGATCGGGCTATGCCCGCTTCCTTGATCGCGCCCGACGGCTGGGCGTGGTGGTGGAACCGGCGCGGCCCCGCCCCGACATGGCCGGCGCCATGGGCATCAGCCTCCTGGGCCAGACGATCCGGGCCGAACACTGGCCCGGCCATGCCGCCAACCCGTTCAGCGATCCGCGCCTGAAAGCGCTGCCGCCCTATGCCGTGGGCGCCGCCGCGCTGCGGGCGCTGAGCCCGTTCCAGTCGCTCGACGATTGGCGCAGCCCCGGCATGGCCGCGCAGGATGTCTCGGTCGCCGATCTGCTGGGGGCCAGGGGCTGGACGCCGGACCAGTTGCGCCTCGGCTTTGGCATCAACCCCGGCTATGGCAACAGCGCCCATGATGTGTCGGTGCTGATGCACTGGCATATCGCTGAAAATCTGAAGGTGATGACCGCCCAGCCCGGTGCCGCCGCCTTGCATGTGAAGGGCGGCAACATGGGGCTGCCGGTGGCCATGGCCAGGGCGCTGAAGGGCCCGCTGCTGCTGGGCCAGGTGGTGCGGCGGGTGGAGAGCGATGCCACCGGCGTGACCGTGATCACCGAAGACGGCCGCCGCCACCGCGCCCGCCATCTGGTCTGCACCCTGCCCACATCTGCCCTGCGGCTGGTGGATTTCGCCCCCGCGCTGCCGCCGCTGCAACAGCTGGCGGTGGACAGTATCGACTATAACCGCACCTGCCTCGCCTATTTCGCGGTGGACCGGCCGTTCTGGGAGGGCGATGGCCTGCCGCCGGCGCTGTGGACCGACACGCTGGCCGGCCGGCTGCTGCTCACCGGCGATCCTGATGCGCCGCCCACACTGCTCGCCTATGTCAATGGGTTCGCCGCCGACCGGCTTGACCGGATGGAGCCGGCCGCCGCCATCGCCGCCGTGCAAGCCGATATCGCGCGGCTGCGCCCGGCGGCACAGGGCGCCATCCGGCCGCTGCGCCTGGTCAGCTGGCAGCGCGATCCCTTTGCCGGCGGGGCCTATGTCAGCTGGAAACCCGGCCAGATCCGCGCCGGGCTGGTCGCCGCCTTCGATCAGCCCATCGGCCGCCTGGTGTTTGCCGGCGAACACACGGCGCAACTGGCGCGCGGCATGGAAGGCGCGCTGGAATCGGGCGAACGCGCGGCGGTGCAGGTGATGGAGCGCATGTAGCAGCGGCGGGCTACCCGAAGCCGAGCGGATCGATCAGCGCGGCCAGCGCCAGATAGCGCCCGGTCTTGGCCAGGCTGACGAGGGCGAGGAACTGCCAGAACGGCGTGCGCAGCGTGCCGGCCACCAGTGTGAAGCCATCGCCGATCACCGGCAGCCAGCTCAGCAGCAGGCTCCATTTGCCCCAGCGCCCCCAATAGTCGTGCGCCCGCATCCAGCCACGCGCCGACAGCGGGAACCAGCGGCGGTGGCGAAAACGGCCGGCGGAGCGGCCAAGGCCATAGTTGAGCAGCGCCCCGGCCACATTGCCCAGGCTGGCGACCAGCAGCAGCGCCCACGCCGGCTGCCGGCCGGCGATCAGCAGCGCCGCCAGCACCGCTTCGGATTGCGCCGGCAGGATGGAGCCGGCGAGGAAGGCGCTGGCAAACAGGCCGGCGAAGCTGGCGGCATCGGCGATCATCAGGGCCGTGGCGGTGGTGCAAACCGGTTTTGCCGGCGGCGGCGTTGATGGCTATGGTTGCCCGGCAAAGGAGAGAGCCAGACCATGCGCCCATTGATCACCGCCACCCTGATGCTGGCGCCCCTGCTGGCCTCCTTGCCGTCCGGCCCGGCCATGGCCCAGCAGGCCAAGCAGATCGGCATGCGCCCGCGCGCGGCGGCGGCGCCGCTGGTGCTGGAGGTGAAGGCCGACAAGCCGGAATACAAGGTGAATGAAGCCATCAAGGTGAAGGCGCGGGTGAACCGGCCGGCCTATGTCTATGTGTTCGTGCCCGATGCGAAGGGCAACCAGGTGATATTGCTTTATCCGGAAAAGGCGACGGACCGCAATCTGTTGCCCCGCGGCCAGTGGGTGAGCCTGCCGCCTGCCCGCGAGTTTTTCAGTGACGCGCCGGGGCGGGAGCGCATCTTCTTCGTGGCCAGCCCCAAGCCGATCGACATGAGCGCCCGCTATTTCATCGATGCCGGCTTTGGCCGCGCGCCGGGGGCGGAGCTGACCAAGGCCTTTGCCGAAAAGGGCATCCGCGTGCGCCCGCGCGACACCGATGCGGCCGCGGTGCGCGATCCCAACCAGAAATTGCTGGTGCTGCGCATCGCGCCCTGATTGGGCCTCATTCGCCTTCGCTGGCGGCAGCGGCGAGCACGGCGGCGCGCAGGGCGGCCAGCGGCAGATCGGGCTGGGCGCTCCACAGCCGCGCCGCCAGCCCGGCGATGCGCGGCGCGGCATAGGATGTGCCCTCCCGGCCCGGCGCGGTGGCGATGGCGAGCAGATCGGGCTTGGCGCGATTGTCCAGCGTGGGGCCGCGCCCGCTGTAGGGCGCCGGGCCGCCGCGCGCCGGATCGGCCGCCCCCACGGTGAGGGCGCTGCGGCTGGTGCCGGGAATGGCGATGCTGTGTTCGGCAACCGATGGCAGCAGTGCCGTCACCGCGCCGGTGGCGACGATCTGCACCAGCGGCTGGCCCGGCCCGCTGGCCCTGACCGGCAGGCGCAACCGGTAGCGGCCGGGCGGCAGGCTGATGGCGATGCTCTCCACCGGTTCGCCGATCAGGCCGCGCCGGTGGGCGGCGGCGCGGATCAGGCGGCCATCCTCGGCCAGCAGTTCCAGATCAAGATCAAACGGGCCCAACGGCAGCCGGCGGGCCACCGGGCCCCAATCATCCCAGGTGAGCTGGATCTGCACCGCGCCGCCGCTGGCCTGCACCCACAGGCCGCCGGCCGGCAGATCAGCCAGGCCATCGCCATCCCGGTCCACCAGCGGGCCGCTCCAGCTGCGCCGGGCATCATTGCCGGCGGTGGTGACGAACAGCCGGCCATCGGCGGCCAGCCGATCGGCCAGCCGATCGATCGGGCTGCGGCCATCGCGGCGGCCGCCATAGCTGGCGCCGGAAAAATTGATGATGCGCGCGCCCTGGCCGGCCAGCCAGTCGGCGGCGTCCAGCACATCCTGCTCGGTGGGTGCGGCCGGCAGCAGGGCCACCAGAAATTCGGCTTCGGGGGCATGGGCATGGGCGATGCGCAGCACCTGATCGGCATGGCTGCTGGCGGCGGTTGGGCCGGCCCGCTGCTCACCCACCAGCCGGGCCCGCGCCGGATTGTCGGGCGCGATGCGGCCGAAATCGATGAGGCCGATGCGGATGCCGCGGCCGCCGGCCGGGCGGGCCGTGATGCCCACCGATTTGCTGGCCAGGCCGGGCGCGGCTTCGGGCAGATCATCGGGGGGCAGCACCGGCTGCTGCGGCATGGCATAGGCCAGCGTGCCGCTGGCCGCCAGGCCTTCGAGCGCGGCCGGGGTGAGGCGGGCGAGCAGGCTGCCATCCTCCAGCGCCACCGCACCGGGCAGGGCGGGCAACCGGCGCCCTTCGGCCGGGATCAGCAGCGCCGCCACCCCGCCCGGCGCCTTGTTGGCACCATCATCCAGCAGGCGCGGGCTGATCAGCTGCGCCGCCGCCGGGGTGGCGGCCAGCAGCGCCGCCACAATGGGCAGGAAGTTGGGGGGCTTGGGCATATTGCGTGGTCCAATTTCACAAATATTCGATATGGTCGGCAAGACAATGAACGTTTGCGCGGCGCGAAGCGTTCATGTGGGGGTGAAACGATGCGCGATCTGTCTGCGGCCAGTGATGCCGAGCTGGTTGTTGCCCATAATGCGGGCAACCGGCGGGCGTTCGGCCTGCTGTACCAGCGGCACCGATTGTGGGTGTATCGCCGCGTGCTGAGCATCGTGCGCCTGCCCGATGACGCCGCCGACATCGATCAGGAGGTGTGGACGACGCTGGCGCGGCAATTGCCGGGCTATAGCCCCGATGCCCAG
>JAIXUQ010000094.1 GCA_027483465.1 Sphingomonadales bacterium | reverse complement strand
GGGCAGGGTTTGCGGCGGGAATCAGGAGGGACAGGCATGGCCGTGAAGGGCACACGCATGGTCAGCGACGGGCGGACCGCGCGGGCGATTTTCGAGGAGGTGATGGCCAATCCGGCCCGCCGCAAGTTCGGATTCGGCCAGCGCCTGGCCATCGTCAATGTCGATTTCCAGCGCGCCTATACCGATATCGCCGCCTTCGCCACCGCCTATGAGACGGACCCGCGCCAGATCGAGCATGTCAACCACATCAGCGCGCTGGCCCGCGCGCGCGGCATGCCGGTGATCTGGACGCGGGTGGCCTACAAGGAAGATGCCGGCGATGCCGGCGTGTGGGGCACCCGCACCAACACGCCAGACAGTTTGCAGAACATCAAATATGACAGCGAGCGCCACCAATATGATCCGCGCGTGGTGATCGGCCCCGATGACCTCCAATACACCAAGCGCATGCCGAGCGCCTTTTTCGAAACCCCGCTGGCCTCCTACCTGGTGTGGCACAAGGTCGATACGGTGGTCGTCACCGGCGGCTCCACCAGTGGCTGTGTGCGGGCGACCGCGGTGGATGCGCTGTCCCACGGCTATCGCACCATCGTCCCCATCGAAACCTGTGCCGACAAGCACGAGAGCTATCATTTCGCCAATCTGACCGATCTCCAGCTGAAATATGCCGATGTCGAACCGGTGCAGACGGTGATCGACTGGCTGGAGGCGCGCGCGTGATCGAGGGCGCCGCCGATCCCGGCCTTTATGATCCCGCGCCTGCGCGCCGGCGCTTCACCTGGCCGGGCGGCAAGACGGTGGCGGTGTGGGTGGCGCCCAATCTGGAATATTACGAGATTGATCCGCCGCCGCACCCGCGCCGCAAGGCCTGGGCGCGGCCGCATCCCGATGTTGTCGGCTTTTCGCACCGCGACCATTCGAACCGCGTCTCGCACTGGCGCATGGCCGATGTGATGAGCCGGCACGGCTTTCCCGGCTCGGTCTCGCTGTCGGTGGCGCTGTGCCAGCATCACCCGGAAGTGGTGGCGGATGCCGCCGCGCGCGGCTGGGAATTCTTCAGCCACGGCATCTACAACACCCGCTATGCCTATGACATGGCGGAGGAACAGGAACGCGCCATCATCGAGGATTCGATTGCGACCGTGCGCGCCGCCACCGGCCAGACGATCCGCGGCTGGCTCGCCCCCGCGCTCACCCACACGCCGCGCACATTGGATCTGATCGCCGAATATGGCCTCAGCTACACCTGTGATCTCTACCATGATGATCAGGTGCTCCCCGTCAACACGCGCAGCGGCCGGCTGGTCTCCATCCCCTACAGCCTGGAGGTGAATGATCATTACGGCTTCTTCGTCTACAACATGTCAGGCCGGGACTATGCTGAGACGCTGGTGCGCCAGTTTGAACGGCTGGCGCAGGAACCGGGCAGCGTGATGTGCATCCCGCTGCACGCCTATCTGATCGGCCAGCCGCACCGCATCGGCCCGTTCGAACAGGCGCTGAAAAGCATCGCCGCCGACGGCCGCGCCTGGATCGCCACCGCCAGCCAGATTGTCGACGCCTGGCACGAGGTGCAGGCATGAGCCTTGATCCCGCCTATCTCCACTATCCCCGCCGTGCCCATGGCTATGATCATGATCTCTACGCCTGGTCGGCCCTGCACCAGCGCCCGCCGCTCGCTTGGCCCAGGGGCAGTGTCGCCGTCTGGGTCTGCGTCAGCCTCGAGTTCTTCCCGATTCTGCCGGCCGACAAACCCTTCCGCGCGCCCGGCCACATGCAGACGGCCTATCCCGATTTCCGCCATTTCACCGCGCGCGATTATGGCAACCGGGTCGGCGCCTGGCGCTTCCTCGATGCGTTGGCCGGCGTGGGCGCCACCGCCAGTTTCGCCACCAACGCCGCCGTGGCGGAGCGCAACCCCGAACTGCTCGCGGCCGTGGCTGCCGCCGGCCACGAGGTGATCGCGCATTCGACCGACATGAACGGCACCATCGATTCCAGCCTGCCCATCGACGCCGAACGCGCCCTGATCAGCGAAGCGCGGGACCGGCTGGCCGCCTGCGGGATCACGCCCGATGGCTGGCTCTCCATCGCCCGCAGCCAGAGTTTCCACACGCCCGATCTGCTGCGGCAGGCCGGCTATCGCTATTGCTGCGATTGGGTGAACGACGAACTGCCCTGGCGCTTTGCCAACGGCCTCATCAACCTGCCGCTCAACCATGAATTGTCTGACCGGCAGATCATCGCCGTGCAGCAGCAATCGGCCGACTCTTGGGCGCAAAGCCTTGAGGACGCGTTCGATTGGCTGGCTGCCGAGGCCGCCACCACCGGCGCCAGCCGCATGCTGCCCATCCATGTCACGCCCTATATCATGGGCCTGCCCTATCGCATCGCCGCCTTTGAACATCTGCTCGCCCGGCTGGCGGCCCGCCCCGAATGCTGGTTCGCCAGTGGCGCCCAGATCGTTGACCAGTTCACCGCGCAGGAGGCGAGATGAAGGCCCGCAACCCCCGCACCGGTGAGGAGGATTACAGCTTCACCCCCGCCGGCCCGGCCGAAATCGCCGCCACCGCCGCCCGCCTGCGCGCCGCCCAGCCGGCCTGGGCGGCGCTGGGGCCGCAGGGCCGCGCCGCCGTGCTGGAACGCTTCGCCCAGGCCATCGAGCGCCACACGCCGGCCATCATCGCGGCGCTCACCACTGACACCGGCCGCCACGCCGTCTCCCGCATCGAGGTGGAAGGGCTGCCGCGCACCATCCGGCGCTGGGCGGCGCGCGGCCCGCAACTGATCGCCGGGCTTGATGGCGGCGAAACCGCCAGCGCTGTTCCCGGCATCGTGCTGAAGGGCCGCGCCATCGCCTATCCGCTGTTTGGCGCTATCGCGCCGTGGAATTTCCCGGTTGTGCTTTCCCACATCGATGCCATCCCGGCGCTGATGGCCGGCTGTGCCGCGCTGGTGAAGCCATCGGAAATCACCCCGCGTTTCGTCGAACCCATGCAGGCGGCGCTGGCCGAGGTGCCCGAACTCGCCGCCGTCTTCGCCTATGTGCTGGGCGGTGCCGAAACCGGCCAGGCGCTGATCGGCGCGGTCGATTATGTCTGCTTCACCGGCTCCACCGCCACCGGGCGCGCGGTGGCCGAGGCCGCCGCCCGCGCGCTGATCCCGGCCAATCTGGAACTGGGCGGCAAGGATCCGATGATCATCCTGCCCGGCGCCGATCCGGTCGCCGCCGCCCGCCTCGCGCTGCGCGCCAGCGTGGTCGCCACCGGCCAGGCCTGCCAATCGATCGAGCGTGTCTATGTGCCGCGCGGGCTGGCCGAGCCCTTCCTCGCCGAACTGGCCGAGCGTGCCGCCGCGGTGCGGCCCAACTGGCCCGACATCAACGTGGGGGAGATCGGCCCCTTCATCCTGGCCGCCCAGGCCGAAAAGGTCGCCGCCCAGCTTGACGAGGCGCTGGCCAAGGGCGCCCGCCTGCTCGCCGGCGGCAAGCCCGAGCAGTTGGGCGGCGGCTGGTACATGCGCCCGGCCGTGCTGGTGGACGTGACCGCCGACATGGCGGTGATGGCCGAGGAGACGTTCGGCCCGGTCATCCCGGTGACCGTCTATGACGATGTGGACCAGGCCATCGCGTGGGCCAACGCCAGCGTCTATGGCCTGTCCGCCGCCGTCGTTGGCCCGCGCGCCGAGGCCGAGGCGGTGGCCGCCCGGCTGGAGGCGGGCGCCGTCTCGATCAACGATGGCGCGCTCACCTCGATGGTGTGGGATGCCACCAATTCATCGCAGAAATTGAGCGGGCTGGGCCCCAGCCGCATGGGCGATGAAGGCCTGCTGCGCTTTTTCCGCACCCAGGCGCTGATCATCCAGACCGGCCAGCCGCTGCCGCTGGCGGCCTATGCCGAGCGCTCGTCAGCGAGCGGCGCAGAAGCTGGCGCCTGATGGGCAACCGCGCCCAACTTGCCGCCGCAATGCCGGCGATGCTGCTGCACGAAGGCCATTGGCAGGGCTGGTATCGCGATTTCGCCGCCGATGGCCGGCTGCTGGATGCCCGCCGGGTGCGCACCTGGTGCGAATTTCCCGATGCCGGCCCGTTCCATTATGTCCAGCACAACTGGCTGGAATGGGATGATGGCCGCACCGCCGTGTACGAATTCGGCGGCACCCTGGTGGGTGCGCGACTGCTGTGGGAGACCGACCGCTTTGCCGGCCATGGCTGGCAGACGGGTGAGGATGTGCTGATGCTGCGGCTGGACCGGCGCGATGTGGCCGACGCTTATTATATCGAGATGATCGCGCTGGCGGCGGACCGGCGCACGCGGGCGCGCACCTGGCAATGGTTCCAGGGCGGCGCGCCGTGGAAATGGACCCTGTGCAACGAGGAGAGGCCCTGATGCTCGCCGCCATCGCCCTGCTGGCGCAAGCCGCCACCGCCCAATCACCGGCGCCCTGCAATGCGCCGGTGATCATGATCGTTTCCGGCCCCACCCACGACCGGGCGCGCATGCTGGCCTATGGCAAGGCGATTGCCGACAGCGGCCTGTATCAGAAATTGGGCGGCTATTATGTCAATCTCGCCTTTCCGCAGGCGGTGTTCGAAGGCAATGCGCCGGCCGGCTATGTCAACCTGATCGTGCGCTTTCCCTGCATGGCCAATGCCCGCGCCTTCTGGTTTTCGCGCGAATATCAGGAAAAGATCAGGCCGCTGCGGCTCAACCCGTCGGCCGGGGATTATATTGTCACAGTCTATCCCGAAGCGCCGCTGCGGGCTGACATGATCGGCAAGGTGGGTGACAATGGCTATCGGGCGCCGTTCAGCGCCGAGGGGATTGCACAGGTGGAGGGGGCCAAACCATGAGCGTGGAACTGCAACACCCAATGAAGCCGGAACTGACCGCCGAGGAGGCGGCGCGCGGGCGCTTTGTTTCGGGCATCCGCAGCCTGATCCTCAACGATCTGGCCGCCGACATGAAGGCCGCTTACGACCGGCGCGCCGCCCCGGCCTTTGCGCGCGCCCACGGCCGCCCGCCGCAGACGAGTGCGGAGGCGCACAAGGCGCTGCGCGGCGATCCCGCCTTCAACATCTATTCGGCGATGCGGGTGCAGGCACAGAAAATGGTGTGGGCCAGCGTGGCTGACAGCGTGGAGCGCGAGGCCGACCGGCTGGCCGGCGCGGCTGCGGCCGCCGGCGGCCGGGTGACGCTCAACCCGGCGCTGGAGGTGCCGAAGAATGTCGGCGCCATCGAGGTGCATCTGATGCCCGGCAGCTACACGCGCGGCGACGACAGCGTGGAGGCCGGCGCCGTCTATGACCGTGGGCTTGCGGTGTTCTCCATGGGCCTGATGGGCGCCAACCTCGATGATATCGGCCTGTCGATGAGCCGCTATATCGCGCTGAAATATCCGGATTTCCGGCCCCGGCGCATCCTCGATACCGGCACCACCATCGGCCACAACACGCTGCCGTGGAAACAGACCTATCCGCAAGCCGAAGTGATCGCCATCGATGCCGCGCCCGGCGGGCTGGTTTATGGCGCGGCGCGGGCGGCGATGCAGGGCCAGGATGTGCAGTTCGTGCAGATGTGTGCCGACCGGCTGGATTATCCCGATGCCAGCTTCGATCTGGTGTGGTCCTCCATGTTCCTGCACGAATTGTCGAAGAAGAGCCGCGCCGCCGCCCTGGCCGAGGCGCATCGCGTGCTCAAGCCCGGCGGGCTGATGCTGCACATGGAATTGCCGCCCAATGCCGAAATGAGCGCCTTTGACGGTTTCTATCTGGATTGGGACTCATGGTATAACGAGGAGCCTTACTACAAGGGCTATCGCGATGAAATCCCTCAGGAAAATTGCGTGAAGGCAGGCTTTGCCGCGGCCGATTGCTTCCAGTTCGTGGTGCCTTCGGTGGGCATTTATGGCGAGCAGGCGATCGCCGATCTGGTCGCCAGCGAGGCCGCCGAGGCGGTGGGCCAGGCCACCACCGGCCGGCTGGCCGAAGGCGTGATGTGGTTCGGCTTTGGCGCGTGGAAACGCTGATGAGCGAGGTCCCACGCCCCGACGACACCCCGCCCGGCCTTTATGACGAGGCCGGCAACGCCCGCTTCTTCGCCGATCCGGCGATGGACCGTTTTGTCGCCGTGGTGATGAACATGGCCCAGGAACTGTGGGTGCAGGAAGAACGCCTGCTCGCCCTGGAAGAAGCCCGCGGCGCCACCCCGGTTGACCGCGAGGCCAAGCTGAAAGCCTTCATCGACCGCATCTTCGCCCCCATCCGCAGCGCCTGAAGATCCACCCCCCCAAGACCCTCCCCAAACTTGTTTGGGACGGGGGACCGCCAATCCTCCCCAAACTTGTTTGGGGAGGGGGACCGCCGAAGGCGGTGGAGGGGCCGCGGTGGAGGGGCCGCGGTGGAGGGGTCGCGCTGGAGAGGCGATCCCCCCCAGCCGCAGGATGGGGGGGTGGCACGCGCAGCGTGACGGGGGGGGCGTTACACCCCCAGCCGCAAACCGGGGCTGACCGGGGGGCAAATCCAATGAAAAAATGGAGAGCCCAACCACCGCCCACCACGCCATCATTGGTGCCCCCGTGTCCGTCACCGGCGCCCACCAAGCCGTCACCCGCGCCCCGCCAGCGGCCACCAAAGCCCAACCACCGGACACGCCCCAAACCCGCCCCGACCGGCCGAATCCCGCCAAATCCATCCCAGACCAACGGAAAAACGCAACAAATTCAGGCAAATAACCCGCCCCCTGTCCTACAGGCGGCCAAAAATGCCATACTCGCTCCGTTCCTTGAAAATCCGATCACACCCCGGCGGCCACCGGATCAAAGCCCATCAGCGCCTGGTTGGCCATCGGCACGGCGGCCGGTTCCAGCGCGTCCGGGTCCATGGCCTGGGTCAACTCGCCCTGCCGGCGGGACATCGCCTGCATCGTCTCGCAGCGCGCCCGGCGGGCGGCCTCGTAACGGGCCAGCGCCGCGTCAACGTTCGGCTCCAGCGCCAGGCAGCGGGCCAGCGCCCAGCCATCCTCGATCGCCATCGCCGCGCCCATGCCCAGAAACGGCAGCATGGCGTGGGCGGCATCGCCCAGCAATGTCACCCGCCCGGCAGACCAGCGCGCCAGCGGCGCCCGGTCATACAGGCCCCATTTGATGATGGCGCGGGCCTGGCCGATCAGGCCGGTCACATCGCCGTGCCAGCCCGGAAAGGCCGCCGCCACCTCGTCCTGGCCGGCCGGCAGCGACCAGCCTTCCGGCACCGCCTCGCCGGTTTCGGCCAGCCCGGCGCAATTGACCACGGCGCCGCCCTGCATCGTGTAGCGGTTGAAGGTGCGGCGCGGCCCGATGAAGATGGCGCTGCGGCCCTGGCCCATGAAGGGCGCCGCCGCGGCCCGCGGCACCAGGAAACGATAGGCGACATGGCCGGTGAAGCGCGGCGCATCGCCGGGATGGAGGAGGCCCCGCACCGCCGAGCGCACGCCATCGGCCCCCACCAGCACACGCCCGCGCGCGGTGCTGCCATCGGCAAAGCGCGCCGTCACGCCGCCGTCATCCTGGGCGAGCCCGACAAGGCGGCGGCCGGTCAAGATGGCCACCCCCAACCGGGCGGCGTGATCCAGCAAAACCGCTTGCAGATCAGCGCGATAGATGTGGCGCACGATATCGGCCCGGCCATCGTCGGGCGTGCCGTCGCCCGGATCGGGGGCGCCCATCAACAGCCGGGCGCTGCGCCAGTGCAGGAAGGGCAGGGTGCCGGCCGGGCAGGCGCGCGCCGCCACGTCGGCCTGGCAGCGCAGATCGCGCAGCACATGCTGGGCACCGCGCCCCAGCGTGAGGCCGGCGCCGGTCTCCTTCAGTTCGGCCGCCGCTTCAAACACGCTGGCGGCAAGGCCGGCGCGGGCCAGCGCGATGGCGGTGACGAGCCCGCCCAAGCCGGCGCCGATGATGAGAATCATCGTTTCAAATCAATGAGTTCATAGCGGTTCATCATGTAACCGTCGATGCTGCCATACACGAGGATGCAATCATCATCGGCGGTCACCCAGATGTCATAATCCGGGTGGGTCTTGCCGCCCATGCCCTCGGCGCTGTCGTCAACAAAGCGGAAATGCCGGCAGTGGAAGGTGCCGGCGGCGACGGTTTTTTCTTCCTCGCCAACATATTCCAGGTTGATCTTCACTTCGGCAATCAACGGCGGGGTGGCGCCGCGATGATCGGGGGAGGGCAGGAACACCCGCATCAGCCGGCGGTGCGGGCCGCGCCCCACGTCCATGGCGCTGGCCAGATAGCCATCGCCCACCACCGGATGGGTGCCAAAGGCATCGAACGGCCCGTCGGCCGGCCGGCTCTGCCGGATGCGGCCCAGCGACGGGCTGTGGCTCTCGCACTCCAACAGGCCGGTCGTGGGATCATGGCGCATCCAGCCCGATCCCATGTGCTGATCCCCCACCGTGAGGTGGACATGCAGGTTCAACGGCACCATGCCGGGGCCGAGGTGATAGACGACATCGCGCAGCACGCTGGGATCGGGTTCCTCGATCTCGCAGGTGGCGCGCAGGATCACGCTGCCATCGCCATGATGGGTGAAGCGGAACCATTCGCGGCCGCGCTCCTGCCCCTCCATGCCGGGCTTCATGCTGGTGTAACGGATGGTGCCGGCGATGCTGCGATGCTTCATATCACGCCCGATTTTGCAAGTTTTTCAATCACGTCGCGCTGCATCTTCAGAAACTGCTCACGCTCCGGCACCTGTGGGCGGCCATCGGGCCCCAGCATCAGATTGCCGGCCTGAAAGGCGGCGGCGGCCGCGGCATAGGCCGGCGCGAACAGGCCGGGGCGCTGGCGCGCCAGGCTGTTGACCATGGCCGGCTGGCGGCGCTGGGCGCGCAGATGGGCGATGTCGATCTCGGCAAAGGCGGTGAACGTCTCCCCGCTGCCCGATTGCGCCAGCAGCTTGCCCGAAGGCGCCACCACCTGGCTGTTGCCATCCGCGCTCATCAGCGGCAGCGCCGAACCGGCGATCCCGGCGGTGTTGGCCGAAACGACATAGGCGGCATTTTCAAACGCCCGCGCTCGCTTGGCGATATCCTTGGCGGTGGCCAGCGGCGAACCGATTTCCGAACTGGAATGGCAGAACAATTCCGCCCCCTTGAAGGCCAGGCAGCGGGCGATTTCGGGGTAGAGAATCTCCTCCGACGCGATGGCGGCCAGCCGGCCAATCTCGGTATCGGCCACCGGAAACAGCGCCTCCGGGCCATGGGCATCGATGTAACGGTCAAGCACATCATGCGGGGAGGGGGCGAACATCGACAGCAGCCGGCGATAGCGCAGCACCACCGCGCCCGATGGCGCCACGATGAAGCTGGTCTGGAAGTAAAAGCCGGGGAAGGCCTTGTCGGTCTCATAGGCATTGCCGGCGATGAACAGGGCCAGCCGCTGGGCGATGCCGCCAAGCGCCTGATATTCCGGGCCTTCGGCGGCGAAACCGGCGCGCGCCGCGAAATCGGGCACCGAAATCCGCCCCGGATAGGAGGTGAAGAGATATTCGGGCAGCACCACCAGCTTCACCGGGGAGCCGCCATATTGCTCCACAAAGATGCGCGCCGAGCGGATCTTGCCCTCCAACCCCTTGATCTGGGCCATGATCTGGGCACGGGCGGCGGCGGTGTCGGCCGCCTGCTCCACGCTCTGCGCGGTCAATTGCAGGGCGATGGCGGTATAGGGCGCGATGCTCACAGGCCCAGGCTTCCGGGGTTCATCAGATTGGCCGGGTCCACCGCCTGTTTCAGCGCCTTGAGCAGCCCCCAGCCGGTCGGGCTGTGGCTGTCTTTCAGCGGGTAGGTGCGGGCAATCTGCAGATGGATGGCGCCAAGCCGTTGAAAGGCCGCGATGATCTCGCCGCGCAATTGATGCACCAGCGCGGTGGCGGCAGGGTTGTCGCCAAAGCCCTTCAGCTTGGCGAGATGGCCGGCCTCCACGGCGTGGCGGTGCAGCGGGTTGAGCGCTTCGGGCCAGAAGAACACCGGCTCGATCAGGCAGGCCTGCGGGGAGACGGCGGCGAGCATGGCCCCGGCCTCCACGCCGTGCGCCTGCATCGCATCATGATGGGCGGCATAGATGGCCTCCACCGCCTGCCAGCCGGCAACCAGTTGGGAATGCGGCAGAAATCCATGCACCGGCACCCAGCGTTCGCCATTGGGGCCCACCATCGAATTGACCGGCGGGAAGGGATTGGCGCGCAGGATCTTGGGGATGGAATTTTCCACCGCGCGGCCGCCGGCGGCTTCGACCAGGCGGGTGATCTCGGCGATGTCGGCCTCGGCCTCGGCCTCGCGGCGGCGTTCGGCGATGCAGTGCAGCGAAAAGGGCACGCCATCCAGGAAGTTGCGCCCGGCCAGCGCCACCTTCGCGCCTTCCTTCAGGCCCTTGAGCAGCGAGCCTTGCGCCTTCATCATCGTCATCAGCGATTTGGCATCGCTGGTCAGGCTTTCGCGCTTCATGCGCTGGGATTGCAGGAAGGGATCAAAGCCGAAATTCTCGGCGGCCAGGCCTTCGCGGGCGATGCCGGCCATGGCGGTGATGATCTGTTCGGCCGTGTCAAAGGCATAGCTGCCATAGGCGCAGCGGCCTTCCCTCACCAGCCGCAGGGTGATGCGCGCCTTCACCCCGAAGGCGCCGCAATCGGCGGCAAACAACCCGGTGACATCAGGGCCATAGGGCCGGAAAAATGCGCTGCCGGTTGACAGGATGCGGCCATCGGCCAGCACGACATCAAAGCTGAGCGCGCTGTCAACCACCGTGCCGGCGGCGGCGCCCCAGAACACGCCGTTCTGGCTCATGCCGCCGCCCACGGTGGCGTTGATGCCCGACAACGTGCCCCAGCAGCGCACGCGATAGCCGCGGGGTTGGAGGAAGCGGCGCAGCGCATCCCAGCTCACCCCGGCTTCCACCGTCACCGTCATGTCCGCCTCGTTCAGGGCGATGATGCGATCAAGGCCGGCGGTGTCGATCAGGATGAAGCGCGGGGTGGGCGACAGATAGCCGCCGGTGTAGCTCATGCCGCCGCCGCGCGGCACGATGGCGATGCCGCGCGCCGTGGCAGCGGCGATGCCGGCGGCCAACTGCTCCACCGTGTCGGGCCGGAACACGGCCAGCGGCGGCGGCCCGGCGGCATAGACATCATGGGCAAACAGCGCCAGCGTGGCGGCATCGGCCAGCAGCGTGGCCGGCGGCACCGCGCCGCCCAGCAGATCGTCCCTGACAAGCGTGCTGGTGGTCATGCGGCCTCCTTGGCGGTGAACACCGGGTAGCGGCCCAGGGTGAGCAGCAGCAGCGCACCGGCGACAAACAGGAAGATGGCGGCCATCAGCATCTGGTCATAGCTGCCGGTGGTATCGCGGATGCGGCCGTAAAGCATTGGCGATATGGCCGAAAATATGCCGAACGGCATGTAGAGCATGCCATAGATCTTGCCATAATGGGCCAGCCCGAAATAGCGGCTGGCCAGATAGGCGATCAGATCTGATTCGGCCCCGGCCGCAAAGCCGAGCAGGAAGGCCGAGGCCCAGACCATGGTTTCGGGCGTACTGTTGCCCATCAGCCACCAGCAGGCAATCGCCGGGATGGAAAGGATGGGCAGGCACACGAATGGCGCCCAGATCCGATCCAGCAGCCAGCCGGTGACGATGCGGCCTGACAGGAGGGCAAGGCCGATCATGCCCATGATGCCGGCGCCTTCAGCCGCGGTGAGGCCATGCTGCTTGATGATTTCCGGCATGTGGATGTGGGCGCCGCCATAGGCCAGCGCGACGAGCGCGATCGATGCCCAGATCGTCCAGAAGCGGCGATCGCGCGCCGCCTCCCCAAAGCTGACCCCCACCAGACTGGTGCCGGCGCCGATTTCGGCCGGGCGCTCTGCCGGCTCAGGCTCCCGGAACCAGGCCAGGCCCAGCGGCAGCGCCAGCAGCAGCGGAAACAGTGCCACCACCGGATACATGACGCGCCAGCCCCATTCCGCGATTGCCCACACCGCCACCTTGGGCACGATCAGCGCGGCGAGGCTTGTGCCCACCAGCAGCAGCCCCAGCGCCAGCCCGCGGCTGCGATAGAACCACATGTTGATCGCCCGGCTCCAGGTGACCGGGGTGGAGCCCATGCCGACAAGGCCGATCAGGAACCACAGGCCGAACCAGGCGAACAGTGAGCCGGGGATGAGCCCGATGGCGGCAAACACCAGCGCGAAGGCCAGCAGCGAGCCCAGCGCGATGCGGCGCACGCCAAACCGGTCAACCGCCGCGCCGATCACCGGGGCGAGCAGGCCGGCGGTGATGCCGAAGGTGGTGACGCCCGCCGAGATGGTGGCAAAGCTCCAGCCGAATTCCTGGTGCAGCGGCCCCAGCACGAAGCCGATGGTGTTGAACGGCAAGGGGGAAGCACCGCACATCACGCCCAGCATGCCGGCGGTGAGGATCTTCCAGCCGGCGGCGAATTCGGAACGCGGTTCACTCACGCCAGCGGCTCCCCGATCAGATGTTCAAGCTGGAACAACCCGTCCATGTAGCCTTCAACCACGCCCTTGACGTAGAGGAAATCGCCATCGGCGCTGATCCACATCGTGTAGGGCGGGTGATTGTTGGTCATGCCCTGAAACGACAGGCGATGGCAATCAAAGCTGCCGGCCGGCACGGTCACCTCCTCGCGCGCTTCATGGCGCAGGCCGGAGGTGGAGGTGACCAGCATTGGCCCGGTGGCGCCGAAATGATGCAGGCTGTGGAGCAGGCTGGGGCCCCAGAAATGCGTGTGGCCGGGCCCCCGGTCAAACGGGAAGCTGGCCGCCAGCCAGCCATCGCCCATCAGGGCATGGATGCCAAAGCCGCGCATCGGCCGGGCGATCGGCTGCTGCTGCGACAGCCGGCCTTCGGCCAGTGTTGCCGTCTCGGCCTCGGCCATGTCCTCGGTGAAGCGGAACCAGCCGCTGCCGGTGGGCCGGCCGTGGTTGAGGATGCGCACATGCGCCTCCAGCGGCTGGAAGGCGGCATCGACGGCCAGGGTGGAGAAGCGGGTGACATGCGCCTCGCCATGCGCCATCTCGCAACTGACCATCAGGGTGCGGCCCTGATCAGCCTGCAGGCGCACGCTGAAATCCTCCAGGCCCCACAGGTCGCCGCTGGTGGCAGACCGGTAGGCGATGCGGCCGGCACGGCGGCGCAGGGGCGTGAAGTCAGCGGGCATGGTAAAACTCGGTGAGGTTGCCATCGGGATCGGCCACCGCGATCAGATCGGTGCGGCCGGCGCCGGTGACGGCAATGGCCTGGCCAGCCTGCACCGGTTCCACGCCGGCGGCGGCCAGGGCGCGGCGATAGGCGGGCAGATCGCGGACCGGATAGCGGACCGAGAGGATGCCCAGGTTGGGCGCGCGGGCACGCTCCCCCTGCGGGATGCCGGCAAATTCGGTGATCTGCATCACCTCCACCCGCCCGGTTTCGCCCGGCACCGGACCCAGCGCAGCGGCCGCGCGCAGGGCTTTCAGCGTGTAGTTCAACGGGATGCCAAAGTTTGACGGTTCGGGCTGGGAGCCGATGGCATTGGTGCCATCACCATCGAAAACCAGGCCAAAACCAAGCTGCTGGCGATAGAAATCGCGGGCGCGCGGCCGGCTGGCGACCATGCGCATCGAATTGAAGCCCTGGCTGATCAGGCCCAGCGGGAAGGCGGTGAACGGCGGGGACAGCCGCTGATAGACGGCGAAATTGATGCCGTGCGGGCCGGTGAGCACCACGTTGCGCAGATCAGAGCCGCCGAAATTGAACCGGATCACCGGGCTTTCTGCCCACCAGCCGGCCTTGATCGCCCGGTCAAACAGCGCCGGCAGATCATCGGACCGCATCATGATCGAATAGATGCCACCGGGATCCCAGGCCCGTGCCGCCAGCCGGATCGGCTGCTGGGGCACGTTGCCAAACACCACCAAGCGCAGGCAGCCGGTGTCCACCCCCGGTGCGCACCAGCGCTCGAACCGGCCGGTGGCGCTGGCCGGCAGCCGCCAATAGGCGATTTCGGCCCCATCAAGCCGGCCGCTTGCCGTGCGCCGCCAGCCGCCGATATCGCCCAGCAGGCGGGCGAACGGCGCCACGTCGGAAACGCTGATCACCGCCTCCGTCCACGGGCCAACGCCATGGGCAGCCGCATTGACCGGTTCCGGCCCGGCCAGCGCGGGGCTGGCCGGGCCAAGGAACATGCACGCCAGCCAGGCCGCGCGGCGCATCAGAAGGCGTATCGGGCCCGGACGGTCCAGGTGCGCGGCGGATTGAGATAGGCGTGGTTGGCCAGGCTCGATTCCACCGCTTCCTCGTCAAAGCAGTTGCGGCATTCGACCAGCACCTGCCAGCTCTGGCTGGATTTCAGGGTGAGGCTGGCGTTGGCGATCCAGCGCGCCTGGCTGAACGAACCGCGGATGAAGTCGCCGCGATAGCCGGTATTGGAGGCATAGGTGGTGCCGCCGGCGCTGGTGAAGGCCTGGTTGAAGAAGCTGACCTGGCTCGTGCCCACTTCGCTCGACGCGCGCCAGTTGGCGTTGACCGAGGGGATCAGCGTGAGCGTGTCGTCCAGCTTGACTTCATAGGTGGCACCCAAGCTGACCGTCCAGGCCGGCGTGCGCACCGGTGTGGCGATCTTGCCATCGGGCGCCACGATGCCCACGCCGCAGGCCGAGGCGTTTTCGGCTGCCGTGCCCAGCGCGACCCGGCCCGAGGCCAGTTGCGACAGGCACAGCGCCTGCTGGCCCGCCACCGACTGGAAATTATACTCGTCAAAGGCCGGGGCATTGCCGGGCAACTGATACTTGTCATCCTGATAGCCCAGCGAACCGAACAGGGTGAGCGCATCGGTTGGCCGGGCAGTGAATTCCGCTTCGATGCCCTTGTTGAGATAATCGGCGAAATTGCGGGTGAGGAAGGCGATCGAGCCATTGGGCCGCACAAAGGCCGACGGGGTCTGCAAGCCGCTGACATCAACCAGGAAGGCGGTCAGGTTGAAGCGCAGCCGCTTGTCGAACAGATCAGCCTTGAAGCCGGTTTCATAGCTCCAGACCTTTTCGGGCCCGAATGGCAGCAGTTCCGAAGCAGCGGTGCCGCGGGCGTTCCAGCCGCCCGACTTGAAGCCGTTGGTGGCGCTGGCAAACAGCATCAGATCATCCGACGCCTTGTAGGCCAGCGCAAAGCGCGGGGTCCACAGCTTGGCGCGCTGCTGGGTGGGGATGCCAACGCCGTTGGGCGCGCGCAGATTGGCGGTGTCGATGCAGGTCGCCTCGATGCTGCCGTCGTTGCAGCTGGCGCGGTTGTCGCGCACGCCGAAGGTCTTCACCTCGTCGGTATAACGGATGCCGGCAGTGACGGTGAAATTCTCGATCGGCTTCACGTCCACCTGGGCATAGCCGGCCCAGGCCTCGGTGGTGTTGCGCAGCGTGCGATCAGCCAGAACCAGCGGCACGCCCACCGGTCCGGCGGAACCAATGTTGAACAGATCGGCGAAATCGGTGTTGTTGGATTCCCGGAAATAGAAAACACCGCCGACATAATCCACCAATCCGCCGAAGGCCGAACCGGACAGTTTCACTTCCTGGGTGAACTGCCGATGGCGGCCATCGTTGGCGATCACGAAGCCGCCCGGGGTGAAGCTGCGCACCGGCGGGGTGGGCACCAGCAGCGAGGGCAGGGACGTGCCGTCGGCAAAATCAAGCGCGAAACGCTGGCCCAGATCGATCCACCCGGTGATCACATTGACATTGACCGCATCGGCCACCTCGAACGCGAAGTTCGAGGTGAACATGTTGAAGCGCGCCTTGTTGAAATTGCCGAAATCATCCTTCCGGCCCACGAAGCGCCCGCCAAAATCATTGGTGCGGCGCAGGCCGGTGGTGGCAAAGCGGCCGCCGCACTGGTTGGGGGCAGCCGGGTTGCAATCGAAATTCAGCACGTTGGTGGCGTCGGCAAAGGTGTGCGTGTAGCTGCCGGTCCAGCTGGCGCTGTCAGACAATTTGGCACGGGCGCCCAGCCGGAGGCCCCAGCCATTGTTGTTGTTCAGCCGTTCGTTAGTGACGGTGTTGCGCACCCAGCCTTCGTCTTCCTGCCAATAGCCCGACAGTTTGAAGGCGACCTTTTCACCAACCGGCAGATCGATGCCGCCGCGCAGCAGCTTCTGATCATAGGCGCCCACACCGGCTTCGACATAGCCACCGGTGCGCTCGCCCGGCTGGCGCATCACCACCGAAATCGCGCCACCCGTGGTGTTGCGGCCAAACAGCGTGCCCTGCGGCCCGCGCAGCACTTCCACCCGCTCCACATCAAACAGGTTGAAGTTGTTGGCGTTCTGCCGGCTGATGTAGATATCGTCGACATAGGTGCCGACCGGCGGGTCGAAAGTGGCGATCGATTCGGTGTTGCCGATGCCGCGCAGATAATAGGCGTTGGCGGTGCCGAGGCCGGTGTTGTTCAGACCAACCAGGTTGGGCACGAACTGGGTGAGATCAAGCGCGTTGACCACGCCGCGCGCTGCCAGGGTTTCGGCGGAAAAGGCGGTGATCGCGATCGGCACGTCTTGCGCCCGCTCACGGCGGCGCTGGGCGGTCACGACAATATCCTCGACCGCGCCGGTGTCTTCCACCACCGCGTCCGACTTGGCGGCCTGTGCGGTTGCCGGCGCGGCTGCAGCCAGCGCCATGGCCATGCCCAATGCCACCCGGCTGGCCTGAGCCCGACACGAAAATTTCCCTGCCATCGTCATCAATCTTGTCCCCAGCATGTGCGGCCGGCGTCCCGATCCGCGCTCCCCGCCAATTCACCGCGGCACCCACCCTGTGCCCCGGCATGCCGCCATGCACTGGCGTCATGATGGCAAGTTGTCCGGACAGCTTCCGCCTTGTCAAGCGGCACCGCGCCATTTGTCCGGACAATTGACGTATCGTGCCGGGCGAGCCATCCCTTTTGGGCTGACTGTGGCCGGGAAGCCGCAGCGGCGCCGGATGGGGGCATGAGCGCGATGCAAGACCTGATCTATTCCAGCCTGGTATATGCCCATTTGCTGCTGTTCGTGCTGTGGCTTGGGGCGGATGTGGGGGTGTTCCTGCTGGGCCAGCATTTCCGCAAGCGCGATGAATACACGCTCGATCAACGGCTTGCCCTGCTCAAACTGCTGGTGCTGGTGGACATGACCCCGCGCACCGCCTGGGCACTGATGGTGCCCTTGTCGCTCACCGTTTCTTTTGCCGGTGGATGGTGGGACGTGCCGCTTGCGCTGGTGGCGGCAAGCTGGTTGATCGGCGGGGCCTGGCTGTGGCTGGTGTGGGATGCGCATTGGCATGACCAGACGCCGCGGGCTGCGCGCAATCGCCGCATCGAAGGCTGGATTCGCTGGCTGCTGGCCGCGCTTTATCTCGGATTGGGCGGCGTGTCGCTGATGACGGGCCAGCCCATCGCGCCGGGTTGGCTGGCATGGAAGGCGCTGCTTTTCGGCCTGATCTTCGTCGCAGCCATCATGATCGATTTCAGCTTCAAGCCGGTGGGGCCGCAACTGATGGCGCTGATCGCGCAAGGATCAAGTGACAGCACCGAAGTGCCGCTGCGCACCACCATGGACAAAACGCGGCGCTGGGTGACGCTCACTTACATTCTGCTTGTCTTGACATCGTGGCTGGGGGTTGCCAAGCCCTTCGCCTGAGGCGTTGCGCCACGGCCACACCTGTTGGATTTGTCCGGACATCTTGGACCGCGAACGAAATTTGTCTGGACAAATTGCCACGCCCGATGATTTCTCTGGTCCCTGCACGCGGGCACCGGGGGGTGCCCTGACGACGGGGAGATTTTTGATGGCTTCGATGATGCGCGCAATGCTGCTGGCGGCCAGCTTGATGACGCCGGCAACCGCGATGGCCCAGGCGGTGGCCGAAGCCGAGGGTGGCGTTGAGGAACTCACGGTCACCGCGCGCAAGATCGAGGAGAAATTGTCGAGCGCCCCGGTGACCGTCAGCGCCATTTCCGACAAGAGCATCGCCAACCTGGGCCTCAACAGCATCAACGACTTCGCCCAGCAGGCGTCGGGCATCAGCTTTTCGCAGGCGTTCGGCCGCTCGTCTGACCGGCCGGTGATCCGCGGCCAGTCCAACGTCCTGGCCAACGTGCAGTTTGGTGTCGAAACCGGTGCCGCCTATTTCGTTGATGGCGTCTATTGGCAGGGTGACCTGCAGAGCTTTGACCCGGAGCAGTTGGCGCGGGTGGAAATCGTCAAGGGCCCGCAGTCGGCGCTGTATGGGCGCAATACCTATGCCGGCGCGATCAATTTCGTCACCAAGGATCCCACCGACACGCTGTCGGGCAGTATCCGCGCCTCGGTGGCGCAATATGGCGAATATATTGCCTCGGCCTCGCTGTCTGGCCCGATCATCGGAGACAAGCTGACCTTCCGCATCGGCGGACGCTATCAGGATTACGGTGGCCAGTTCGTCAACCAGTTGACCGGCCGCAAGGTGGGCCAGGAAAAGACGCGGGTTGGCTATGCGATGATCCTGGCCAAGCCGACCGATGATCTGAAGATCCGGCTGCGCGGCGAGTATTCGGAACAGAATGACGGGCCGCTGGCGCTGTTCCTGCAAGGCTCGGCGGACAATAACTGCCTGCCGGGCTTCCGGTCCAACTTCTATCGACAGTCGGGTGTGCCCTTCTTTGGCAATGTGCCGGCAACACTGGGCGGTACGCCAGGCGCGCAGAATCAGAACCAGTATTTCTGCGGCCCGATCATGGCCCAGCCCAACAATGTGCGCCTCCACACCGATCCGGTGCAAACGTCCTTTGGTGTCCGTGATGGCACCGCTTTCGACGGTGTGCAGAACAAGCAGTTCAACGCCCAGGCCATCATCGATTGGGATATTGCCGGTTCGGGCTGGGTGGTCTCGTCGATGACCGGTTATCGCGATTTGCTGAACCGCTTTGGCACCGACAGCGACCACAGCGATGCCTTCTTCTTCCTGGCACCAGGCGCCGCGCCGGCGGCCACGGTGGAGCCGGCCTTTGCCAACACCAACCGCAAGAACTTCAAGGATTTCAGCCAGGAAATCCGTATTGCCTCGCCGCAGGACAAGCCGCTGCGCGTGATGGTTGGCGGTTATTACTACAGCCAGAAATTCAACCAGCGCGATATCAGCTTCACCTCGGGCGGCACCGGTGATGCCCTGGGCACCAATGCCAGCCAAGTGGCCAGCATCGAGAACAAGGCGGTTTTCGGCCTTGCCGCCTGGGACATCACCGAACGTCTGACCGTGCAGGGCGAAATCCGCTATCAGGAAGAAACCAAGACGCTGATGGACCGCGCCAGCGCCACCAGCATCTTCTGCGCCGGTGAGGCAGGCAATGCCACCCTTTTCGGTTTCACCGGAACCTGCCTTGCCAGGGGCAAATGGACCGGCACCGATCCGCGCATCACGGTGAATTACACCACGCCGGGCGGCACACTGTTCTATGCCGTCTACGGCCAAGGCCGCAAACCGGGCGGCTTCAACGGCACCGGCGGCATCCTGGTCAACAACCCGACCTATCAGGAAGAAATCGTGAAGGGCGGCGAAATCGGGGTGAAGTGGACCTCGGCTGACCGTAAGCTGCGCATCAATGCGGCGGCCTATCTGAATGATCTGTCGGCCGTGCAGCTGACCAACGCCATCCCGTCGGGCACGGCGATCAATTCAATCGTCGTCAACACCGGCGATGCCCGCACCAAGGGCTTTGAAATTGACATGGTCGCCGCGCCCCATCGTGACATCACCGTCACGGTCAATGCATCTTATGTGGACGCCCGGTTCACCAATGGCTGCGATGCGGATTTCTTCCAGATCAATTCGGGTGGCCTGCGGGTGAATTTCGACACGCGCAATCCGCCGGCAGCGGCGCTGCCTCTGTGTGATATCACCGGCAAGCGGCTGCCGCTGGGGTCAAGCTATCAGGTCAATGGCTCGTTCAGCTGGGAACCGGAAATCGGCACCGATACGCGGCTGACAACCAACGTGAACTTCTCCTATGAAGACAAGAAGTTCGTGCAAACTGACAATCTGGCTTACGTGCCTGAGGCGTTCATCGTCAACGCCCGTGTAGGCGTGCGCTTCAAGGGCATCCAGGTGGTCGGTTTCGTGCGCAACCTCACCAACGAGGATGCAGCCCCGCTGGCCACACGCTGGTTCGATTTCCGTTATGGTGCCACCGGCCGTGGCCTGCCCCCGGCTGCCAGTGTCACCTTCAACGGGGCAGCGGCGCAGATCGAGACCGGCGGTCCGCGGGCGTTCTTCGCGGCCCTGCGGCGCGGCCGCACCTTTGGCGTGGAAACCGTGATGCGTTTCTGAACGGGGCTGCCCCGCACAAGGAAAGGGCGCCGCCGGGTGGACCGGCGGCGCCCTTTGCCTTCAACTGGTGCCAGACTCAGCGGGCCGGCTTCTTGGCATCAACCCACTTCTTGAACACCGTCCAGCTGGTTTCATTCGGGCGCTTGTCGTCCACCGGCGGCGGCGCGGTGTAGATCGGGTAATTGGCTGCAATCTCGGCCTTGAGCACGGGGGGCAATTCGTCAAAACTCTTCAGCTTGTTGCCCATGGCGTTGAACACCAGCTGCCCCTGGCGGCCCCGCATCTTCATCCATGGCAGGAAATCGGAAATCCGCACCCAGCTCACGGTCGGATAGGCGGTGGGGTTCCGCGTATCCAGCATCTCGGCGGCGTCGAAGGCGAAGTCGAAAATCTCCATGGCGTGATATTTGCCGCCCACCCAATCCTGATACTCACCCTGCAGCGGATTGGTGTAAAACAGCGGCGCCTCGAACGGCATGAAGAACCAGCGCCCTTCGCGGCGCAGGGTGGGGATGGCATAGGGGGCGCCGCTGGCGAGCTTGGGGAATTGCGCCGGCTGGTTCACCGGATCATTGGCGATGTGCAGCACGTCCAGCTTTTCGCCGGTCCAGGGATTGTCCCATTGGCGCACGACCTCGCCGGTCTTGGGATCAAGATAGAGCAGCAGTTCGCGGCTGACCAGGCGCCAGCCCTTGCCGCGCACCGGGTCTTCAACCGTGGTGCAGGTGCGGATGTTCATGCCTTCGGCCTTGAACAGCAGCCGGTCAGGTTCCCCGGCCACCCGGCTGTAAACCTTGCCTGACCAATGATAGATGCCGGCCTGGCCATCGCCGGGGCCGCACTGGACGCGCTTGGAGATTTCGAGGGCATCTTCGGCAACGGCTGGATCCAGCAGGCGCGGCTTGGCTGCCTTTGCCTTGGCCGCACCCTGCGCCAGCACCGGCCCGGCCGTGATCGCCGCAATCGCCGTGGCGCAAATCGCCGCACATCTGATGCTCAGCTTCATAATGACCTCTCCCGCCGCAAGCGCCTGTTGCTTGGTGCTTGACATTAGATTTGTCCGGACAAATTGTGAAGCTGCAATCAACGGGGCCGGCGCGATTCATGCGTTTTGTCCGGATATGACAGGGGCAAGTTCACCGCCGTGTTCACCGCGCAAAGCCTGTTGTTCGTGCCGGGCCACCGGCCCGACCGGTTCGGCAAGGCCCGTGCCGCGGGCGCCGGCCTGACCGTGATCGATCTGGAGGATGCGGTGCCGGCGGCCGACAAGCTGGCTGCGCGCAGCGCCGCCTTGGCCGAATTCGGCGCGGCGGCCGAGAGTGGCGCATTGTCTGGCTGGGCGCTGCGGATCAACGCGGTCACCACCGCTGCCGGGATCGCTGATCTGGCCGCCTTGGGCGATGCGGCGGTGCTGCCGCCCGTTTTGCTGGTGCCGATGGTGGAAAGCCCGGTGGAACTGAAGATCATCGCCAATGTGCTGGGCCACCGCTGCCCGGGCCTGATCCCGCTGATCGAAACGCCGGCTGGCCTGCGCGAAGGCCATGCCATCGGCAGGGCGCCGCAGGTGGTGGCGCTGATGTTCGGTGGCGGTGATTTTTCCGCCGAGCTTGGTGTGGCGCTGGCCTGGGAACCGCTGGCGGCCGCGCGCGGCCAGTTCATCCTGGCAGCGGCCGAGGCAAAGGTGCCGGCCATCGACGTGCCGTTCATCGGCCTGGATGACCACGAGGGCCTGATTGCCGAAACACGGCGGGCCCGCGCGTTTGGCTTTGCCGCCAAGGCGGCCATCCATCCGGCGCAACTGCCGCATATCCATTCGGCGTTCGCCCCAACGCCAGTGGAAGTGGCCGAGGCCGCCGAGGCGTTGGCCGCGTATGCCGATGGCGGTGGTCAGGCCATCAGGTTCAGGGGCCGCATGCTGGAGGCGCCCATCATCCGCCGGTACCATGCGATAATTGACGCGAAGGACAGGATTGATCATGCGTGACGGTGTGCGTGAAGTGGCCCCAGGCCGGTTCCGGGAGGTGTTTGGCCGGGCCTTCGAGGATTTCGTCGTCGGCCATGTTTATGAGCATCGGCCTGGGCGGACCATCACCGAGGCCGACAACGTGTGGTTCACGCTGCTGACGATGAACACCCATCCGGCGCATTTCGATTATGAGTTTGCCAAGAAGACCGAATTCGGCAAGCCGCTGGTGGCGTCGCCGCTGACCGTGGCCATCATGGTGGGCATGAGTGTTTCGGATATCAGCCAGAAGGCGGTGGCCAATCTTGGCTGGGACAATATCCGCCTTACCCACCCGCTGTTCTGCGGCGACACGCTCTATGCCGAGAGCGAGGTGCTGGAAAAGCGCGAGTCCAGCAGCCGGCCGGAACAGGGCATCGTGACGGTGCGCACCATCGGCAAGAACCAGCATGGCGATGTGGTCTGCACCTTCAACCGCACCATGCTGGTGTGGAAGCGGGGCTGCGGCCCGGTGGACGATTGATCGCAGGACGACAGGAGAGCCAAAATGGCAACCGCCCCCAAGCTTGAGCTGATGGCCGATCAGGGCCGCAGCATCGATCCGGCCGAGGAAGCCGCCTTTCTGGATGCGATAGACCGTTGGCTGGAACGCCGGGTGATCCCGGTGGTGATGCACCATGATCATAATGACATCTGGCCGGCGGAACTGGTCGCCGAAATGGCGGAGATGGGCTTGTTCGGCGCCACCATCGGCCAGCAATACGGCGGCCTTGGCCTGCCGGCCACCACCTACGCCAAGATCGTGATGCGTATTTCATCCTATTGGATGGCGATCACCGGGATTTTCAATTCGCACCTGATCATGGCGGCCGCGGTGGAGCGTTTTGGCACGCCCGAGCAGAAGGCCAAATGGCTGCCACGCTTTGCCAGCGGGGAAATCCGCGGCGGCCTGGCGCTGACCGAGCCCAACGCCGGCACCGATTTGCAGGCCATTCGCACCGTCGCTCGCCGTGATGGCAATGATTATGTGATCAACGGCACCAAAACGTGGATTTCCAATGCGCTCAACGGCAGCTGTTTTGCGCTGCTGGTGAAGACCGATCCCGAAGCCAGCCCGCGTTACAAAGGCATGAGCCTGTTCATCGCCGACAAGCGCGAGGGTTTCACCACCGGCAAGAAGTTTGACAAGCTGGGCTACAAGGCGATCGACAGCGCCGAGCTGGTGTTTCAGGATTATCGCATCCCGGCAGATCAATTGATTGGCGGCGTCGAAGGCCAGGGCTTTTTCCAGGCCACCGGCGGGCTGGAACTGGGCCGCATCAATGTCGCCGCACGCGGGGTGGGCTTGGCCGAAGGCTCGCTGCGGTTGGCCACCCAATATGCCCAGGAACGCCATACGATGGGCAAGCCGATTGCTGATCACCAGGCCATCCAGTTGAAGCTGGGCGAGATGGTCACGCGTGCCCGCGCTGCGCGGCTGCTGACCCTGGATGCCGCCGAAGCCTATGACCGTGGTGACCGCTGCGACATGGAAGCGGGCATGGCCAAATATTTTGCCAGCGAGGCTGCCGTGGAAAACAGCCAGGAGGCGATGCGCATCTATGGCGGCTATTCCTATAGCAAGGAGTATGACATCGAACGCTATTATCGGGACTCGCTGCTGATGTGCATCGGCGAGGGCACCAACGAGATGCAGCGGATGATCATTGCCAAGCAGTGGCTGAAGGCCAATCCGGCCTGATGACCCGTCTCCCGCTCTCTGGCTTCCGGATCATCAGCGCCGAGCAATATGGCGCAGGCCCCTATGGCAGCATGTTTCTGGCCCAGCTGGGTGCCGAAGTGATCAAGATCGAGCCGCCAGGCCTGCCCGGAGCCGGTGGTGCTGGGGGCGGTGACACGGCGCGGGCGGTGGGGCCGCATTTTCTGCGCGAGGGCGAGAGCCTCTATTTCCAGGCCTTCAACCTCAACAAACGCAGTCTGACCCTTGATCTGAACACGCCCGAGGGCCAGGCCATTTTCCGCAAGCTGGCCGGCACGGCACATGCGGTGGCCAACAATATGCGCGGTGACCTGCCGGCCCGGCTGGGACTTGCCTATGATGCCCTGAAGGACATCAACCCGGCTATCGTCTGTGCGCATCTTTCGGCCTATGGCCGCGACAATGAACGGGCGCGCTGGCCCGGCTATGATTATCTGATGCAGGCCGAAGCCGGCTATTGCCTGCTCACCGGCGATCCCGATGGCGAGCCGCAACGCATGGGGCTTTCGATGGTGGATTTCATCACCGGCACCATCCATGCCATCGGCCTGCTGGCGGCGCTTATCGATGCCCAGCGCAGCGGCATCGGCCGTGATGTCGACACCGATCTCCTGTCGGCAGCCGTGCATCAGACCAGCTATCCGGCACTGTGGTACATGAACGAGGGCGAGGTGACCGCGCGCACACCGCGCAGTGCCCATCCCACCGCCACGCCCAGCCAGATGTTCCGCGCTGCTGATGGCTGGATGTTCGTGATGTGCCAGTTGCCGAAATTCTGGACGATCATGGTGGAGCGCATCGGCCATCCCGCCCTCGCCGAAGATCCGCGCTTTGTCACCAACGCCGATCGCCTGGCCAACCGCGACGCCTTGACCGCCGAGCTGGACGCCATCCTGCTCACCAAGCCGATGGCCTATTGGCAGGAACTGCTGGCCGGGCATGTGCCGGTCGCGCCCGTCTATGGCCTGGATCAGGCGCTCGACAATCCCTGGCTGGCGCGTACCGGCATGCGCACGGCGGTTGACCATCCCGATCGGCCGAACATGCAGATCCTGGCCAATCCGATCCGGCTTGACGGACAGCGCCTGCCCAACCGGCCGGCACCGCTGCTGGGTGCGGATACCGATGAAATCCTGGCTGAACTGGGCATCGCCGGTGATGAACTGGCTGCACTGAAACGCCAGCGGATCGTCTGAGGCGTGGTCAAGGTTATGGGCAAGCTCTCCGGTATTCGCGTCATTGATCTTTCGCAGTTCCTGCCGGGCCCGATGTTGAGCATGATGATGGCCGATCAGGGTGCCGAGGTCATCAAGATCGAGCCGGCGACGGGCGATCCGGCCCGCACGCAGGCCCCGTTTGAAAATGGCCACAGCGTGTGGTTTGCCAATCTCAATCGCGGAAAGCGCAGCATCGTGCTTGATCTCAAGAGCGAGGCTGGCAAGGCGATGCTGCG
>JAIXUQ010000076.1 GCA_027483465.1 Sphingomonadales bacterium | reverse complement strand
TCGGCAAACCCCTCCACATACCAGCCGGGATAGCGCAGGCCGGTGTTGGCAAACATGTGGTGATGGGCATATTCGTGCAGCAACGTCTGCTGGCCGAAATCATCACTGTTGGCAAAGGCGGCGATGCCGCGCGCGCTGGCGATATAATAGCCGGCAATGCCCGATCGCAGCGTGCCAAACGGCACGGTGGTGGACAATTTGTCGACAATATAGACATCCAGTTTCGGCATACCCTCGGCCGAACGGGCCGTGGTCATCAGATCAAGCAGGCCACGGAAATCTTCGAGCAGCGCCGCCTTTTCGCGCAGGCGGCTTTCCGGCATGTCACCAAACACGCGGAAATGCGCGGATTCCGCCACCCGCCAAGTTGCCAGCACCGGCGCCGGGGCCAGCAGCAACAACAGGGCAAGCAACAGGCGCATCATCAGGCGATGATGATTGGCACAACGCCCCGGCCGGTCAAATCAATTCATCGTGACAGTGATGCCGGCCAGCGCCGCGCGATAGCGGCGGCTGCCGGGCAGTTCCACCCCGCCGGCCAGGGTGACGGCGAAATCGCCGCTGCCCGCCGCCGCCACCGCCACCACCGCGGCGGCCCGCACCAGATGGGCGCGGTGGATGCGCACAAAGCCATGCGGGGCCAGCGTTTCGGCCAGCGCCGCCATCGTCACCCGGTGCAGCACCGGCCCGTGCAGCGTGGCCAGTTCGACATAATTGCCCGCGGTGCTGGCATGGCTGATCTCGTGCGGGGCAAGCAGCAGGGTGCGGCTGCCATCCTTCACCGCCAGCCGGAACGGCGGCGGCGGCGCCGCGCCGGCAGGCGGTGGCGGCGCGAACAGGCGATCCAGCAGCCAGCCCAGCGCCGCCAGCACCAGCAGGGTGAGCGCATCCTTGCGCGCCTCGAACAGCAGATGGGCGCCCGTCCAGCCAAAGCCATAGGACGCGCCCCACGCGGCAAAGATCAGGCGACGGCTGGCATCAAGCCAGGCCGCGTGCAGCAGCACCAGCGGCGGCAGCAGCGCCAGATGCGCCACCCCGGCCGCCAGCCAGCCCAGGCGGGGCGGCCGCAGCCGCCGCGACACACGCCACAGCGGCCACAACAGCGCCATGAAGAAGGCGGCGCTGCTCAATTCCAGCGCGAATGGCTGCCATGCCGGCGCAGCCGGCGTGCGATCCGCGATGGATTGCGCGTCCACCACGGCCTTCAGCAACAACACCAGCGCCACCACGGCTGCGGCCCAGCCGGGGGTGCCGCCGCCTGTCCCTGATCCGGTGCCGCCTGTCCCCACCTGTCTGCCGCCCGTCCCTGCCCGCCTGCCGGCCATCCCTTCGCACCTGATCGCCGGGCGGCGCAAGGGCATCACCGCTGCCATGAGCCCCCGCCCCACCCGCCGCGCCGATCTCGATTGGCTGCGCATCGCCGCCTTCGCGTTGCTGATCCTCTATCATTGCGGCATGGCCTTCGTGGCCTGGCCCTGGCACATCAAGCTGGCACGGCTGGCCTGGCTGGAACCGCTGATGCTGTTCAGCAACGCCTGGCGCCTGCTGCTGCTGTTCCTGATTTCCGGCGTCGCCTCCGCCGCGATGCGGGCCGGCGGCGGCACCGGCTTTGCCACCAGCCGCAGCCGGCGCCTGCTGTTGCCGCTGCTGGCCGGGGTGGTGCTGATCGTGCCGCCACAGGCCTGGGTGGAGGTGCAGGTACAGGGCCGCTGGCACGGTTCGTTCCTGCAGTTCTGGCACAGCCAGTATTTCGGCTTTTCCAGCCGCCTTGGGCTGATCCTGCCCACCTGGAACCATTTGTGGTTCATCGTCTATCTGTGGGTCTATTCCATGCTGCTGGCGGCGGTGCCGGCGGCCGGGCTGGCGGCGCTGCGGCGCGGCGCGGCGCGGCTGCTGGCCGGTGGGCGCATCCTGTGGCTGCCAATGCTGGCCATCGCCGCGGTGCGGCTGGGCCTGGCTGGCCGTTTTCCCGAAACCCATGATCTGGTGCATGATTGGGCTGCCCACGCGGTGTATGGCGGGTCATTCCTGCTGGGCGTGGCGATGGGCCCCGAAGGCGCCCTGTGGGCCGGTGTGGCGCGCTGGTGGCGGCCGGGGCTGGCGCTGGGCATTGCCGGCTGGGCCGTGGTGGCGGCCATCAATGCCCTGCCCGGCGATCCGGCCGGCGCGTGGCAGGCCGCCAGCCGGCTGGCCCGCGCCGTGCAGGCGTGGGGCATGATCATCGGCCTGCTGGGCGCGGCGCAACGCTGGCTGAACCGCGATCACCGCTGGCGCCAACCGCTGGCCGAAGCGGTGTTCCCCGCCTATCTGATCCACCAGACGATCATCGTGCTGGCGGCCTGGTGGCTGCTGCCGCTGGCGGTGCCGCTGGCGATCAAGGCCAGTCTGCTGATCGGCACCACCCTGATCGGCACCGCGGCCTTTTGCCGGGCAACCGCGCGGCTGGGCTGGCTGCGGCCCTGGGCCGGTTACGGCCCGGTCAGGCCAGCCGTGGCGGCAGCGCCCCTTCGTGCCTGAGCAGCCAGGCCTTGCGCTCCACCCCGCCGGCATAACCGGTGAGCGCGCCGCCGCTGCCGATCACCCGGTGGCAGGGCACCACGATGCCGATGGGGTTGGCGCCATTGGCCAGGCCCACGGCGCGCACCGCCGATGGCCGGCCCATGGCGGCGGCCTGCCCGGCATAGCTGCGGGTTTGCCCGGCCGGGATCGCCCGCAGCGCCGCCCAGGCCGCCTGCTGGAACGGGCTGCCGATGCGGGCCACCGGCAGCGCCGTGATGGCGGCCAGATCGCCGGCGAAATAGGCCGCCATGGCGCTGGCCAGCACCGGCGGCGCATTGCCATCGGCCACAGCGGCCGGGCCATGGTGGCGGGCGAACAGCCGTTCAAGCCGGGGCTGGTGATCGGCAAACTCCAGCGCGTGCAGCGTGGCATCGGCGGCGGTGATGGCGATCAGATCGCCCAAGGGGCTGGGAAGGCGGGATCGGGTGAACATGGGCGCACAGTGCACCGGCTCACGCTGGGCGTCTGGCGGAAATCGGACGGCGCGTTTCAGCGGCGGCAGGCCCATCAGCTGCGGCAGGAAAGCCCGCCCAGATTGTTCACCCCGCATTCGGCGCGCTGTTCGCCCATGGTGAAGCCCACGATCAGCGCCCCGGCGTCCGACAGGCGCACCGCATCGGCCACCGATTTCACCGGTTGGCCGCCCAGCGTCTCGATCAGCGCGCCGGGGCGCAGGAAGCGCGCGGCCGGCGCATTGCCATCGATCGCCACCACCACCACGCCCTGTTCGGGCAGGCCGGCGCCCAGTTCCTGGGCATAGGCGGGCGAAAGATTGCCGAGCGTGACCCCGGTGAGGATGGAGCGGCCGGCCAGCCGGGTCAGGCTGCGCGGCGGGGTTTCCGGCGGGGCGGCCAGCGTCACGCTCACATTGCGCTCGGCCCGGTCGCGCCACAGCTTCACGGTCAGCGACTTGCCCACGCCTTCGGTGGCGAGGCTGTAGCGCAGCTGGCCGCCGTTGGCGACCTCCTTGCCGTCCACGCTGCGCAGCACGTCGCCGATCTGGATGCCGGCCCGGGCACCGGGGCTGCCCGGCACCACGCCGGTCACCAGCAGGCCGCCGGGGCGGTCCAGGCCCAGCTGGCGGGCGGTCTCGGCGGTCAGCGCCTCGCCCTCCACCCCGATCCAGCCGGAAACCAGCTTGCCCTTGTCGGCCGCGTTGAGGAACACGCGCACCATCTTGGACGGGATGGCAAAGCCGATCCCGTTGGAGCCGCCGCTGCGGCTGTAGATGGCGGTGGGCACGCCGATCAGCCGCCCCTGCGCATCCAGCAGGGCGCCGCCGGAATTGCCGGGATTGATGGCGGCATCGGTCTGGATGAAGAATTGCCAATCCGAAACGCCGATGCCGGTGCGGGCGACGGCCGAAACAATGCCCGTCGTCACCGTCTGGCCCACGCCGAACGGGTTGCCGATGGCCACGGTCACATCGCCCACCTCCACCCGGTCGGAATCGGCCATGCGGATCACCGGCAGCGCCGCGCCTTCGGTGTCCACCTTCAGCAGCGCCAGATCGAGCCGGGGATCGGCAAACAGGATCTTCGCCTTGAATTCGCGCCGGTCGGCCAGCGCCACCAGAATCTGGTCAGCCCCTTCCACCACATGATTGTTGGTGATGATCAGGCCATCGGCCCCCACGATCACGCCCGAACCCAGCGATTGCGACACGCGCGGCTGCACCGGGGCGCCGCCGAAAAAGCGCTGGATGAACTCCTCGTTCAGGCTGCGCGGCCGCCGGTCGACGGTGGCGGTGTAGATGTTCACCACGGCCGGCGCCGCGGCCTTCACCACCGGGGCGAAGCTCAAGGCCACCTGCCCGGCGGCGGGCACGGCGCGCGGCACGTCGGTCGTGTCCATCGGCGGGATTTGTGCGGCCACCTTGCTGTCGCTGAGCTGGACGACGCCAACGGCCAGCGCCGCGCCGGCGGCAATGCCCAGCGCCACGCCGGCGGCCAACTTGGTGCGGGTGATCATGGCGGCAAGGATCCTGTTCATTCTCACGTGATTGCGGGGCCAAGTTTAAGCAGCCATGAATATGGGTGGAAATTTCAGGATGCGAAGGGGTGGACGATGAAACTGTGGCATTGCCGGGATGCGCGCAGCTTTCGCGTGCTGTGGGCGCTGGAGGAACTGGGCCTGCCCTATGAACTGGTGCGGCTGCCCTTCCCGCCGCGCTGGCAGGCGCCCGAATTCCTGGCGCTGAACCCGCTGGGCACCATCCCGTTCTTCACCGATGGCGCGGTGCGGATGACGGAGAGCGCCGCCATCTGCCAGTATCTGGCCGAACAGGCCGGGCGGCTGCGGATCGCGCCGGATCATCCGGCCTATGGCGATTATCTGAATTTCCTGCACCAGTCCGATGCCACCCTCACCTTCCCGCAAACCCTGGTGCTGCGCTACAGCCTGCTAGAAAAGCCGGAAAACCGCCTGCCCAAGGTGGCCGCCGACTATAAACGCTGGTTCCTCGCCCGCACCCTGTGGGTGGAGCAGGCGCTGGCCGATGGCCGCCCCTGGCTGTGCGGCGATGATTTCACGGTTGCCGACATCGCGGTGGCCTATGCCTTCCTGCTGGCCGGCACGCTCGGCCATCTCGACGAGGTGGGCCCCCACGCCCGCGCCTTCTGGGACCGCGCCAGCGCCCGCGAAGGCTTTGCCCGGGCGAAGGCGGCGCAGCGGGGATAGGCGGGGCGCGAACCCCTGAGTGTGCCGCCCCCTCCGCCCTGCGGGCACCTCCCCCGGTGGGGGAGGATCTGGGTTGGCGCGCGAGACCAAGATCCTCCCCCTACGGGGGAGGTGCCGACCGCAGGGAGGCGGAGGGGGCGGCCCAGGCGCCAAACCCAAAAAACCACCGCCCCCCTTCCCCGCACCGGCCTTCCATCATAAGCTCACCCCATGCTCAGCGGCCCGGCTTCCACCCGTGTGCGGGCGCGCCAGTTGCGCCGGGCCATGAGCCTGCCGGAAGTGCTGCTGTGGCAAGGCCTGCGCCGCCAGAGCGGCCTGCATTTCCGCCGCCAGCATCCGGCCGGCCCCTATGTGCTGGACTTCTTCTGCGCCGCCCGCCTGCTGGCGGTGGAGGTTGACGGCCATGTGCACAGCGTGGCGGTGCAGGCGGCGCATGATGCGCGGCGCGATGCCTGGCTGGCCAGCCATGGCATCGCCGTGCTGCGCCTCGCCGCTGCCGCGGTGCTCGCCGATCCGGCAGCGGCGGCCGGCCAGGTGGTGGCCACCGCGCTGGCCCGGCCGGATGTGCGGCGCGAGGGCTGATTGCCGGCGCCTGCTGCCACGTGTGCCGCCCCCTCCGCCCTGCGGGCACCTCCCCCGGTGGGGGAGGATCTGGGTTGGCGCGCGAGACCAAGATCCTCCCCCTCCGGGGGAGGTGCCGACCGCAGGGAGGCGGAGGGGGCGGGCCGGGCGCGAAGCTCAGGCCGGGTTGGCCGCTGCCACCTCGTCCAGCCGCAGCGGGCGGTAGAGGTGGGGGAAAAGCTGCCCGCCGCGGGCCGGTTCCCAGCGCAGCGCCTCGCCCAACGTGTCGGCATCCACGGTAAGCGCCATCACGCCCGCTTCGCCGGCGAACCATTTGGCCAGGGTGGCGGCCACCTGATCGGGGGTGGAGAAGTGGATATAGCCGTCGCGCACATCATCAGGCGAGCCGGCAAACACGCCATCGCGCTGAAACTGCGCCCATTCCCCGGCGCGCAGCAGCTTGATGATCGGGGTCATTTCACCTCCCGCACCGGCACGCGCAGGGTGCACAGATCAGCGGCGCCGGCCGGGCGCGGGAAGAAGCCGGTGCGGTTGGCGCGGGCCTGCACCACGGCGGCAAAGCTGGGGCTGGCGGTGTCCATCATCTGCCATTTCGCAAAGCCGGGGATCTGGCTGGCCAGCCGCACGCGGGCAATCTTCAGGCCGCGCCCCTCGTCATAAAAGCCCATGGCGCCGGCCCCGCGCGGCAGCGCGGCGTGGGCCTCGATCCCGGCCAGCACGCGGCCGATGTTGGCGATGTTGCGATCAAGATGGCGCGGGCCGTGGCCGATCACGGCATACAGCTCGGCGCCATCGCCGGTGTCGGGCGGATTGTCCCGGCCCACGCCCACCGTGCCATAGCAGTGCGCCAGCCAGGTGGTGCCGGTGGCGGGATCGCGCGCCGCCTGCCAGCCGGCGACGAAACCGGCCTGGGCATAGGTATCGACATAGGGCGACGGGGTGAAGGCGAGGCCCGCCGAAGGCCGCTCATATTCCGGCGGCAGCGGCGGCGCCTTGGGCTTGGCCGGATCGGGCCGCGCCGTCCATTGCACGACATAATTGTCCTGCACGCGCACGATGCGGCCATCGTCGAACTGGCCTTCGCGCACCAGTTTCTTCACGGCGGCCACATGCGCCGGGGCAAAATCGGGCGCCAGTTGCACCAGCATGCGGCCGGCGGCGGTGTCCATCACCATGATGTCATCGGGATTGATCGCCAGCCAGTGCGCGGCCGGGGCATCGGCGATGATCTTGTCAGCCGCGTTGTACACCGGGGGTTCGGCCGGCGACGGAGGGGGCGCTTGCGCCAGCAGCAGCGGCGCGGCCAGCAGCGGGAGCAGGCGCTGCATCAGGCGTCGTCCGCCACGAAATCGAGGGCGAGGCCGTTGATGCAGTGGCGCATGCCGGTGGGCGGCGGGCCATCGGGGAAGACATGGCCGAGATGGCCGTTGCAGGCGGCGCAATGCACCTCGGTGCGCACCATGCCGTGGCTGGTGTCGGTGGTGGTGCCCACCGCGCCGTCCACCGCCTCCCAGAAGCTGGGCCAGCCCGAACCCGAATTATATTTGGCGGTGCTGCGATAGAGCAGCGCGCCGCAGCCGGCGCAGTGATAATCGCCGGCGCGCTTTTCATCGTTCAGCGGCGAGGTGAACGGCCGTTCGGTGGCATGATCATACAGCACGGCACGGGCTTGAGGGGACAGGCAGCTCATCATGGTCTCCAACGGGCAAGCGCATCGATCGCGCCTTGCAGGATATAGCCCGCAGCCAGCCTGTCCACCCGCTCCGCACGCCGCGCGCGGGAGAGGTCCTCGGCGATCATCGCCCGCTCCACGGCGGCGGTTGACCAGCGCTCGTCCCACAGCAGCAGCGGCAGCGCCAACGGCGCCAGATTGCGGGCAAAGGCCCTGACCGATTGGGTGCGCGGCGAGTCGCTGCCATCCATGTTGAGCGGCAGGCCGATCACCAGCCCGGCCAGCCGCTCCTTGCCCACGAAGGCGGTGAGCGCGGCGAGATCGGCAGCAAAGCGGGTGCGGGCGATGGTGTGGGCCGGGCTGGCAAAGCGCCAGCCCGCATCGCAGGTGGCCAGCCCGATGGTTTTGGTGCCCACATCCAGCCCGCCCAGCCGGCCGCCGCCGGGCAGCGCGGCGGCAAATTCGGCGGCCTGCGCGGTGATCAATGCGCGGCTTTCCACACCGTGGTGCGCGCCGCCACATCGGCCCGCACCGCCTGCCAGAACAGCGCATAATCAAAGACATGGAAATTGTTGCCGGGCAGCACAAAGGCCGGATAGCCCGACGGTGCCTCCCCGATCAGCAGCAGGCCGCGGGCATCGCAGCGCGCCGGCACACCGGGCGTCACCAATTGCGCCGCCGCCAGATTGGCCGACGGCACCAGGCTGCCGGGATTGGCCGCCGCCGCATCGCCGCCGCCGGTGATCGGGTTCACGCACAGCATGGCGGTGCCGGCGCGCGGCTGGCCGGCAAGGCCCGGTTCGGCGGCGAAGGCGGCGATCAGCGCCGACGGATCGGCCGGTTCGGCAAAGCTTTGCCACGCCATGATGCAGCCGGCCTGGGCGCGGGCGGTGCAGGCCGGCAGGCCCAAAGCCGGCAGATCGGCGGAGACGGACAGGGGCCAGCCGACCAGATAGGCCGCGACCACCCGCGCCGCCAACGGCGTGCCCGCCACCTCCTCGGCCAACAGGCGCATCAGGTGCAGCGCGCCCTGGCTGTGGCCGGCCAGGATGATCGGCGCATCCGGCGCCTGCGCCGCCACGAAGGCGGCAAAGCCGGCCTTCACATCGGCATAGGCCAGTTGCTGCGCGGCGCGCGCCGCCGCCCGCTCGGCCGGATCGCTGGCAAGGAAACTGCCCAGCACGGCCTGGCGATAATGCGGCGCCCACAGCGGCCCGGCATCGGCCAGCGCGCTGGCCTGGATGCGCAGGAAACCCGCCAGCCGCTGCGCCACATCAACGGCATCGGATCGGTGGTTCCAGCCATCGCGACCAAAGGCCACCGTGGGCGGCACGAAGAACACCGCGACATCGCCGGGCACGGCCGGCGCGGCGCCGGGCGGGCGCCAGGCAGCGGGATCATCAGCCAATGTCTTGCCCGGCCGCAGCGCCCAGCCGACGGCTTGCGCGAAATCCGGCGGCGGCCCGGCGGCGCTGGCGGAAAACGGCCCCTGCGGCACCAGCACGCTGGCCAGCAGCCGGTCCCCGGCCAGCCGCCACACCAGGCCGGCGATGATCACCAGCACGATGGCGATCGCCACCAGCCACAGGAACAGCCGCGGCAGCCGGGCGGAACGCTCGACCTGGGGGCGGATGGGCGGGGTGGTCTGGCTCATGGGCGGGTCCGGAAAATGGCCATATCGCCGGGCGCATAGCAGCAGATTTTGCAGCGCGGCAAAAAAATTGCCAAAAGGTCACGACAGGCCTTGAGTTTGTGGCTTTGAGCGTCATAAAGTCACAGTCATGTTAAGCATCCTGTGCATCGAAGACGACGCCGCTATGGCCGATCACGTGGCGCGGGGGCTGCGTGAGGCCGGCTACACCGTCGATATCGCCAACAATGGCCGCACCGGCCTCGATATGGCGCAGGCTGGCAGCTATGCCGCCATCGTGCTTGATCGCATGCTGCCGGAACTGGACGGGCTGTCGCTGCTGGCCCGCCTGCGCGACAGCGGCAACAACACCCCGGTGGTGATGCTTTCGGCGCTGGCCAGCCTGGATGAACGGGTGCGCGGCCTGCGCGCCGGTTCGGATGATTATGTCACCAAGCCGTTCGAATTGCCCGAACTGCTGGCCCGGCTGGAGGTGGTGCAGCGCCGCGGCCAGGCCGCCGGCGAAGTGACCCGCCTGACCGAGGGCGAACTGGAACTGGATCTGCTCAGCCGCCGGGTGACCTATGCCGGCCGCCGCATCGATCTGCAGCCGCGCGAATTCCGCCTGCTGGAATATCTGGTGCGCCACAAGGGCCAGGTCGTCACCCGCTCCATGCTGCTGGAAGGCGTGTGGGATTATCATTTCGATCCCGGCACCAACGTGATCGACGTGCACGTGAGCCGGCTGCGCAAGAAGCTGGACGAGGGCGGCGCCGGCAATATCGTGCAGACCGTGCGCGGCACCGGCTACCGCGTTGGCGGCGAAGCCGTTTCGGCCTGAGGCGGCCATGCCCCGGCCGGGGCGATCCGCCTGGAAACCTTCGGGATTTGGCCTGCTGCTGGCCTCGGTATGGCGCGGCACCACCACGGCGCGCATCGGCATCCTGCTGTTTGTCGTGCTGCTGGTCGCCACCGGCGCGCCGCTGATCCTGCTGGAACGCGCCACCCAGAGCCAGCTGGACAGCGAGACCCGCGCCCGCATCACCGCCATCGCCGACACCGCCGAACAGGCCTGGCGCAAGGACGGGCTGGAATCCGGCATCACCCTGCTGGACGGCGAACTGGGCGTGCCCGGCCCGCTGATCATCCATCTGGCCAGCCCCGATGGCAGCCTGTTGCTGGGCAATCTGGCGCGCTGGCCGGCCGGCGTGCCGGTTGATCGCAGCTATTACCGGGTGCCGGCGATGCACGCCGATCATGGCGATATCGAGCCTTACATGGTGACGGCGCGGATGATGCCCGATGGCTATCGCCTGCTGGTGGGCCGCAGCCTTGAGGCCGAACGGCAGTTGCAGCGCACCCTGCTCACCACCCTGGTGCTGGTGTTGCCCTTTGCCGCGCTGATCAGCCTGTTCACCAGCCGGATGATCACCCGCATCATCGCCGATCGCGCCCAGGGCCTGGCCGGCGTGGTGCGCGAGGTGACCGCCGGCCGCCTGCATGCCCGGGTGGACGTGCCGCCCGGCCCGCCGGCCGATGCCTTTGATGCGATGGGCCAGGCCTTCAACGCCATGCTGGCGCGGGTGGAGATGCTGATCGACGAATTGCGCACCGTCACCGATGGGCTGGCCCATGATCTGCGCTCGCCGCTCACCCGGCTGAAGGCGCGCATCGATCATCTTTCGGCCGGCAGCACGGTGAACGCCGATGATCTGGATGCGGTTTCGGCCGAAGCCCAGGCGCTGCTGGCCATGCTGGACAACAGCCTGGAAATCAGCCGCGCCGAAGCCGGCATCGGCCGCGACCGGTTCGAGCCGGTGGACCTTTCGGCGATGGTGAGCGAACTGGCCGACATGTACGAGCCGCTGGCCGAGGATGCCGGGGTGGAACTGGTGGTGGCGGCCAATGGCCCGGTGCTGCTGGCCGTGCACCGCCAGTTGCTGGGCCGCGCCCTGGCCAATCTGATCGACAATGCCCTGCGCTATGGCGCGGCCGGCAAGCGCATCGAACTGGGCGCCAGCGCGGCGCGCGACGGCGGCGCGGCGCTGTGGGTGGCCGATCACGGCCCCGGCATCCCGGCGGGCCGCCGGCGCGAGGCGCTGCGCCGCTTTGGCCGGCTCGACACCGCCCGCCGCGCCCAGAAACCCGGCCTGCAGGGCGCCGGGCTGGGCCTGTCACTGGCCGGCGCGGTGGCCCGGCTGCACGGCGGCACGCTGGCCCTGGCCGACAACAAGCCCGGCCTGAAGGTGTTGCTGGAGCTGCCGGCGGTGCCGGCGGCGGAGTGAGCGGCGGCTGATCAGGCCGCCACCACCAGCCCGTGCCGCTTTTTCCCGGCGCTCACCTTCTGCCCCGGCGCCACCGGCGCGGCATCGCTGGTCACGGCATTGCCATCGATGCGGGCGCCGCCCTGGGCCACCAGCTTGCGCGCCTCGTTCTTCGATGCGGCAAAGCCAAGGCCGATCAGCGCCTCGATGATCGTCACCGGCGCGGCCACGGCGAACTGCGGCAGCGCCGCCCCGGTGCCGCCATCGGCAAAGGTGGCGCGCGCCGTGGCGGCCGCGGCTTCGGCCGCCGCCCGCCCCCGGCACAGCGCGGTCGCCTCGGTGGCCAGCACCTCCTTGGCGTGGTTGATGCCGGCGCCATCCAGCGCCGCCAGCCGGGCAATCTCGTCCAGCGGCAGATCGGTGAACAGCGCCAGGAACTTGCCAACATCGGCATCATGGGTGTTGCGCCAGAATTGCCAGTAATCGAAATGCGGCAGCTGATCCTCGTGCAGCCACACCGCGCCCCTGGCGGTCTTGCCCATCTTGGCGCCATCGGCGCGGGTGATCAGCGGCGTCGTCAGGCCAAAGGCCTCGCGGCCGTCGATGCGGCGGATCAGATCAGTGCCGTTGACGATATTGCCCCACTGGTCGCTGCCACCCATCTGCAGGGTGCAGCCGTGGCGGCGGCTGAGTTCCAGATAATCATAGGCCTGGAAAATCATGTAGTTGAATTCCAGGAAGGACAGCGGCTGCTCCCGGTCCAGCCGCAGCTTCACACTGTCAAAGCTGAGCATGCGGTTGACCGAGAAATGCCGGCCGACATCGCGCAGGAACGGGATATAGCGCAGCTGCGACAGCCATTCATCATTGTTGACCATGATGGCATCGCTGGGCCCGTCGCCAAAGCGCAGGAAACGTTCGAAGATGCGGCGGATGCTGGCCATGTTGGCGGCGATCTGCCCATCATCCAGCAACTGCCGCGCCTCGTCCTTGCCGGATGGATCGCCCACCTTGGTGGTGCCGCCGCCCATCAGCACGATCGGCTTGTGGCCGGCCTGCTGCAGGTGGCGCAGCATCATGATCGAAACCAGATTGCCGATGTGCAGGGACGGCGCGGTGCAATCAAAGCCGACATAGGCGGTGATCGGGCCCTTGTGGGCCGCCGCATCCAGTGCCGCCGCATCGGTGATCTGGTGGATGAAGCCGCGCGCATCGAGGCGCTGAAGGAATTCGCTGCTGTGGGTCATGACGGGCCCGGCTTTACGGCGTGCAGCGCCGCTTGTCATGCCCCCTGCAATGCCACCAGGCCGGCCCGGCGCGCGGCGGCCGCCTCGGGCAGCGGCGGATCGAAATAATAGCCCTGGCCCACCGCACAGCCCAGCCGCGCCAGGGCGGCGCGCTGAAACTCATTCTCCACGCCCTCCACCACCAGGGTCATGCCCATGGCATCGGCCATCGCCTTCACCGCCGTCACGATCGACCAGTCGGCCCCGTCGGCGATCTGGTGGCGCACGAACACCGAATCCACCTTCACCGTGTCAAACGGGATGGCCTGCAGATAGGCCAGGCTGGAATAGCCGGTGCCGAAATCATCCAGGCTCATCTTCACGCCCATCGCCCGCAGTTCGGCCACCATGCGACGCACCTGCTGGGGATTGGCCATGGCCGAGGTTTCGGTGAGCTCCAGCCGCAGCATCGCCGGATCGGCCCCGGTTTCCAGCAGGATATCGCGCACCACCGCCACGAAATTGGCGCGCTGGAACTGCTGGGCCGCCACGTTCACCGCCACATACACAGCCGATTGCCGGCCGGCCTGGGCGCGCAGCCGCACGATGGCGCGGCAGGCCTCCCGCAGCACCCAGGTGCCGATGGGGATGATCAGGCCGGTCACTTCGGCCATGCCGATGAACTGATCGGGCATCACCAGCCGGCCATCGTCGCGCCGCCAGCGCACCAGCGCCTCGAACCCCAGCACCCGGCCATCATCCAGCGCCACGATCGGCTGGTAATGCAGCACGAAATCACCGGCCTCGATGGCGGTGCGCAGCGCTGCCTCCAGCTCCAGCCGGTGCAGCGCCTCGGCCCGCATCGCATCGGCAAACAGGATGCTGTGCCCCGGCCCAGTGGCGCGCGCCTGCACCAGCGCCACATCGGCATCGCGCAGCAACTCGTCCAGCCCGGCGTAGTGCGGCCGGTCAAAGGCCATGCCGATGTGGGTGGCCAGATGCACCGGGTGGCCGGCCACCTCCAGCACCGGGCCCATCGCGGCATGCACGGCGCCGGCCAGCGCATTGGCCGCCGCGGCGCGCTGCGGGGCAGCGATCATCAGCACGAAGATATGGCCGCCCAGCCGGGCCAGCCGGGCCAGCCCCGGCCGGTCGGCCAGCGCCGCCACCACGGCGCGCAGCCGATCGGCGATGGCCTGCAACAGGCTGTCGCCGGCGGCATGGCCCAGCGTGTCGTTCACCAGTTGCAGCCCATCCACCCCGATGCACAGCAGCGCCACGCCGCCCTGGCCATCGGCATCGACAGCCCGGCCGGCGCGCAACAGGGCATCGCCATCCCGCTCCAGCGCGGCCCGGTTGGGCAGGCCGGTCACCGGATCGGTCAGCGTGCCGTGCAGCAGCTGATCGGCATGGCGGCGGCGGGTGAACACCCGGCCGATCTGGGCGCCGATCTGGTCCAGTATCTCCAGCACGCCGGGTTCGGGCGGGTTGGCATCGGTCTGGAAAAACTCCAGCGCCGCCGCCAGATCGCGCCCGGCCATCACCGGCACCGCAATCGCGCCCTGCAGGCGGCAGCGGCGGGCGGCGGCGGCGCGGGTGAAGCCGGGCTGGGCCGGCAGATCGGCAACAAAGCGCGAGCGGGCATCGGCAAACAGGCAGCCGGGCAGCACATCACCGGGCCAGGCGATCAGATTGCGGGAGGCATCGATGAAGGGAAAATAGAGCTGCGGATCGCGCAGGCTCCAGGCATCGGTGCCTTCCAGATACTGGTTGCTGCCCTCCCCGTTCACCACCAGGGCGTGGCCCACCGCCCAGCCCAGATGATCGCGCACCTGTTCGGCGGCAAAGCGCAGCGCATCGGCCGGATCGGTGCATTCATTGGCAAAACTGGCGATGCGGCTCAGCAGCAGCAGCCGCTGTTCGCCCAGATAATAATCGCGCAGGCCCTGTTCAGCGATATCCTCGGCGGCCTTGCGCGCGGCGCGCTCGCGCGCCAGTTGGCGCTCCAGCCGGGCGCAGCGCGCCAGCACATCCTCAGCCCCGGCAAAGGCGTCGCTGGGCCGGTTGATCGTCAAGGCAGGGCCTTCAATCCCAGGCGAGATGGATGTGGCAGGCCGGATCGCCGCTGTGCATGCAGGCGCTCTGGCTCACCGTCACCGCCTCGCCATAATGGCCGGCCGCGCCGATCAGGAAGCCTTCGGCGAGATGGCACAATTTGCGCGGCGAGTTGTAGCCCAGGGTGAGCGCGGCATCGGCCTGGGTATAATGGAAATGCGGGCAGCCGGCCCCGGCGTAAAGCTTGCGCACCTCGGGATGGATGATGCCATTGAGGCTGAGCACGAAGCTGCGCGCATCGGGCGCCCCATCAAAGAAATGCGGGAAGCGGGCGTACATGCGCGGGATCGCCAGCGTGCCGATGGTGCGCAGCAATTCCGGCGCGGCCATGCGTGTGTGGGTGCAGGCCGCGCCCACGATATCAAGCAGTTCCTGATCGGGATAGCTGCCCAGCGAGGTGTAGACCCCGCTGGCATCGGCGGTGTCGAGCAACCGCTCCCACATCTCCGGCCCGAAGGCGGCGGCCACCACCTCCTCCACCAGATTGAAAATCACACCCTTCACGCCCTGCTCCCGCGCTGTTGCTGCCCCCTGTGAACGGCGGCGCGGCGGGGGGATTTATGGCAGGCCTGTGCCAGCATATCGCGGCCGGGCCGGGCGCGCGGCCTTGCATCGCGCGGCCTTATCCCCCACGCAGCGCGGCATGACCCTGTTTTACCTGATCCTTGCCCTGGCCCTCGCCGCCGGGCTGAATGCCGCCGGGCGCTGGTGGCGGGTGGCGGCGCAGGTGGGCGCGGCGGCGGCGCTGGCGATGATGGGCTGGTCAATCTGGCTGGCCAATGGCGATGGCACCTTCGCGGCGCGGCCGGCGGACGATTGGCGGCCGGCGCTGCTGAACGGGATGGCGGTGGCGGCGGCCGGGGTGATCCTGCTGCTGCTGGCGCTGCTGCCGGGGCAATGGCTGCGGGCGGTGGAGGCGGTGACGATGTGGAACCGGCGCCAGCACTGGGGGCAGATTGCCCGGCTGCTGCACTGGGGCAGCGCGGTGCTGATGCTGGCGGCGCTGCCGATGGGCCTGTTCGTGGCGGTGCTGGCGCCATCGCCGGAGCGGGCGGAATTCGCCGGTGCGCACAATGGCATCGGGCTGGTGGTGGTGCTGCTGCTGGCGCTGCGCGTGCTGGCGCAGGCGGCCTCCCCCGGCCCGGCCAGCCCCAATGGCGCGGCTGCGCTCAACAAGCTGGCGCTCTATCTGCTGCTGGCCATGCTGCCGGTTTCCGGCCTGGCGCTGGCCGGCGCCACCGGCTTCCCGGTGCTGGGCCTCCATCTGCCCGAAGCCGTGCCGCTGCCGGCGGCGCGGGCGGCGCACCAGGCGCTGGCGGCGCTGTTTGGGCTGGCGCTGGCCGCCCATGCCGGCGCCGTGCTGTGGCATCATTTCGTGCTGCGCGATCGCCAGCTTATCCGCCGGATGCTCCGATAAGCCGCGCGCGCTGCGGGGCGGCGCCATCCATGCGCTTGAAAAAGCGGGAGAAATGCGCCGGATCGGCAAAGCCCAGCGCATCGCCGATCTCGGCAATGGTCAGGCTGGAATAGCGCAGCAGCCGCCGCGCCTCCAGCATGGTGCGTTCATCCTGGATGCGCAGCGGCGGCACCCCGGCCACCGCCACACAGGCGGCGCGCAGGGTGGACACGCTCACCCCCAGCGCGCGGGCGTGGACGGCCATGCCGGGGCGCTGGCGGAAACACTGCTCGATGCGTTCGCGGAAACGGGCGACCAGCCGGGCGGCGCGGCTGGCCGGCGGCGGCGGCGCGGCCGGCGCCAGATGCGCCCAGGCTTCGGCGATCAGGGCAAGCAACATGCCGTTCACCGCCAGCATGCGGCCCGGCCGGTCCCAATTCAGGTGGCGCGCCAGGTCGCGGATGCGCTGCTCCATGCCGGCGGCGGCCTCGGCCGGCAGGGCGCGCACCGCCCAGCCGCCAAACAGTGCCGCCGCCTCGGCGTGCAACTGGCCCAGCGTGGCCAGATGCTCCACCGCCACCGTCACCACATGGCCGCGCGATTCCACCGCCCAGGCAAAGCCGTGGATCAGCCGCGCCGGCACGATCACCAGCGCCGGGGCGCGGAACGGGCAGGCCGCGCCATCGCCAAAGGCGGTGCCATCGCCGGCGCAGATCAGCATCAGATGCGCCAGCCCGTCGTGCCGGTGCGGGGCGATGGTCCATTCGCTGGGGCGGGAGCGGTCGTCCAGCGGCTCGACATGGACAAAGGCCAGTTCGGCCGCACGCGGCGGTTCGCCATACAGATAGAAACTGGGCACGGCAGCCTGTTGCATCACGCGGCGATGCTGGTGAAATCCGGCGAAATGTGCAAGCTTCATGTGCGTCCCGTCATCCCCTGCGCCGCGCCCGCACCCTATGGTGGCCGGCACAAGGGAGAGGGCAGGATGCGAACCCAGGTGGCAATCATCGGCGGCGGCCCGGCCGGGCTGCTGCTCGGCCATTTGCTGCGGGCCGAAGGCATCGCGGTGACGATCATCGAACGGCAGAGCGCCGCCCATGTGCTGGGCCGCATCCGTGCCGGCGTGCTGGAACGCACCACCACCGATCTGTTGGTGCGGCTGGGGCTGGATGGCCGGATGCGGCAGGAGGGCCTGCGGCATGACGGCTTTTTCCTGGCCGATGGGGAGCGGCTGATTCATGTCGATATCGCCGCGCTCACCGGCCGGCATGTCACGGTCTATGGCCAGACCGAGGTGACGCGTGACCTGATGGAGGCCGCCGCCCCGCGCGGGCTGGCGGTGATCCACGGCGCCGCCGATGTGGCGCTGCACGATGTGGACAGCGACCGGCCGGCGGTGAGCTTCACGCTGGATGGCCGCAGCCAGCGCCTGGAATGTGATTTCATCTGCGGCTGTGACGGGTTTCACGGCCCGTCGCGCCAGGCCATGCCGGCCCATGTGGCCCGCGTGTTTGACAAGGCCTATCCCTTTGGCTGGCTGGGCATTTTGGCCGATGTGCCGCCGTGCAGCGACGAGCTGATCTATGCCAATCACGAACGCGGCTTTGCGCTGGCCTCGATGCGGTCAGCCACGCGCAGCCGCTATTATATCCAGGTGCCGCTGGATGAACCGCTGGCCGATTGGCCGGATGAGCGGCTGTGGGACGAACTGGCGCTGCGGCTGGGGCCCGAAGCCGGCGGCCGCATCGTGCGCGGCCCGGCGATCGAGAAGTCCATCGCGCCGCTGCGCAGCTTCGTGTGCGAACCGATGCGCCACGGCCGGCTGTTCCTGGCCGGCGATGCCGCCCATATCGTGCCGCCCACCGGGGCCAAGGGCCTCAACCTGGCGGCATCGGATGTGGCCTATCTGTCGGACGCGCTGATCCGCTGGTATGCCAAGGGCGAAGGCGACGGGCTGGCCGGCTATTCGGCGCGGGCGCTGGCGCGGGTGTGGAAATCCGAACGTTTTTCCTGGCAGCTCACCCGCCTGATGCACCGCTTCCCCGATGGCGACGCCTTTGACCGGCGGATGCAGGTGGCCGAACTGGATTATATCGCCAGTTCCGAAGCCGCCCGCACCGCCATCGCCGAAAATTATGTCGGCCTGCCGCTGTGACGGCGGCTCAATCATAGATCAGCCGGTGGCCGTGGCGGCGGAACAGCGCCGCCACATCGGCCCAGGCCGCACCCGGCGGCAGCGCCGCCAGCGCCCGCACCAGCGCGGCCTGTGCCGGTGCGGCCGCGCTGATCAGCAGCCGCGCCGGGCCGGGGCCGGGCACCGAAAAGCCATGCACCTGCCCGGCGGCAATGCGGCGGCTGGCACCGGGGCCCAGCCGCTCGGCACCATCGCCGATGGTGAGGTTGATCGCCCCGGCGGCCACCATGATGCATCGGGCATAGGGGGCGGTTTGCGCCGGGGCGCCGTGGCCGGGGGCCACATCCACCACCAGCTGGCTGCCGGGCGCCGCCACGGCCACATGATCGATGCGGCAGGCGATGCCCGGCAGGCGGATGATGGCGGGATCGGCCACGGCGCGGGCTCAGAAGGCAAACACCACGCCGGCGCGCAGCTGGTGGCGCTCCAGCCGCTCGCCATAATCATAGGACAGGCGGACGCCCACCTTGCGGGTGAGCCGCTGTTCGATGCCCACACCCAGCACCAGACTGTCCTGATGCAGCGACTGATCGTCGATCACCGGATTGGGATTGGCGGTGGGCGGCGTGGGCGTGCGCACCGAAACGATGTTCAGGCGCACCCGTTCCCAGCCGGCGCGGCCATAGACGAGGGTGCGTTCACCCAGCACCAGGCCCAGCCGTGCGGCCAGGCCCAGATCGCGGCCCACCGACCGGTCGGTGACCCGGGTGGCCGACTGGGTGACAAGCGTTTGCGTGCGTTTCACGTCGCTGTCCCCGATGCGGGCCTCGGCGCCCAGGACCAGGCGATCCGAAAGCGCGGCATTATAGCCGGCAAACAGGCCAAGGCTGGCGCCATTGCCATCGATCAGGCCGTTCCAGCGTTCAAAGCCGGCATCGGCGCCCACATAGGGGCCGGCAAAGGGGTTGCAGCGGGCCGGGGCGGCCAGCAGCCCGGCCAGCGTGGCGGCGGCGAGAATCAGGGTGAGAGGGCGTTGCATTGGGGGGCGTCTCCGTTGTGGGGCGGCGGCCGGTGCCGCGGCTGGCGCCCCCATGGCGGTGCGGCGTGGTGGCGGCCGTGTGAGCCAGCGTGGTAATTTGGCACTGGCCGGGCGCTGGCCGGCGCGGCTAAATCACACGCCATGGCGTCTGCATCCGGGCTGCATCTGCGGTTTCTTGGCGGCTTTGCGATCGAGCGGGCCGGCACGCCGCTGCCTGTTCCCACCTCACGCAAGGCGCGGGCGTTGCTGGCCTGGCTGGTGATCAACGCCCGCCCGCAGCGGCGCGAGCGCCTGTGCGAGCTGCTGTTTGATCGCACCGATGATCCGCGCGGCGCGCTGCGCTGGAACCTCGCCCGGCTGCGCCCGCTGCTCAATTCGGCCGCTGCCGAACATCTGCTGGCCGATCGGGAAACGGCGGCGTTCCAGCGGCTTGGCGCGGCGGTGGATGTGGACGACCTGCGCGCCCTCACCCGCCCCGAAGCGCTGGCGGCGGCCACGACCGAGGCGCTGGAGGCCGCCGCCGCCAGCCTGTGCGGCCCGTTCCTGGCCGGCAGCGAGCCGGAGCTGGCGCCCGAATTCGGCGCCTGGCTGGCGGCCGTGCGCGAAGATTGCCGGGTGCAGCAGCGCCGCCTGCTGGAAACGCTGATCGCCCGGCTGCACGCCGAACCGGCGCGGCGGCTGGCGGCGGCACAGCGGCTGGTGCAGCTGGACCCGCTGGACGAGGAGGCCCATGCCGCCTGCGTGGCGGCGCTGATGGCGCTCGACCGGCCCGACGAGGCGCGCCGGCTGGCCGAAGCCGCCACCGCCAGTTTCCGCCGCGAGCGCATCGGGCTTTCCGGCACGCTGGCCGCCGCGCTGGCCGCCCGGCCGGGCGTGCCGGTGGCGCGGGATCAGCGCATCATCGCCACGCTGGCGGTGCTGCCGTTCCGCGCCTTGGGGGCAGAGGCCGAAGCCCGCCAATGGCTGGCCGAAGGGCTGATCGACGGGGTGGCCGATGCGCTGTCGCGCTATGCCATGCTGCGGGTGCTGGCGCCGGGGGCGACGGGGCCGGCGGACACGGCCGGTTTCGATCCCATCGCCACCGCCGCCGCGCTGGGGGCGGATTATCTGCTGGGCGGTTCGGTGCAGATCGCGCCGGCGCCGGCGGGTGAGCGCCTGCGCATCCGCTATCGCCTGATCGTGGGCCGCAGCGCGGCGATTGCCTGGTCGGGCACGTTGGAACGGCCGCTGGCGGATTTCCTGGCCCTGCAGGATGCGGTGGCGGCCGAGATCGCCAATGCCATCGAACCGCGCATCGCCAGCCTGCGGCTGGAATCGGGCGCCGATCGGCCCGAGGTGGATCTGGCCGCCCATGATCATCATCTGCGCGGGCTATCGGCCGGGTTTGGCAGCGGCCGGCGCGATTATGGCGCGGCGGCCGATGCCTTTGCCCGCGCGCTGGCGATCGCGCCGGATTTCGCCCCGGCGCTGGCCTATCTGCCCTGGGCGCAGGGCATGGCGATGCGGCTGGCCACCCCGGCGGATTTTGCCGCCGCCATCGCCATGGCCCGCCGCGCCATCGCGCTGGCCGGCAGCGATGCCCGCACGCTGGCGATGGGCGCCATGAGCCTGGTGTTCCTGGGCCAGGATTACGAGGCCGGCCTGCCGGCGGTGGACCGGGCGCTGCGGCTGAATCCCAATGATCCGGTGGTGCTGATTTCGGCGGCCTGGATCCGCGCCACCGCCGGCGAACATGATGGGCCGATGGCGCTGTTTGATCGGGCGGCGCGGCTGAACCCGCTGCCCGATGCCGAAAACGGCAATATCCAGGCCGGCCGCGCCATCTGCTGCCTGGTGGCGGGCCAGTATCCCGAGGCGCTGCGCTGGGCCGATGCGGCGCTGGCGCTGGCACCGCTGCATCCATCGGCGCTGTTCAGCGCGACGGCGGCGGCAGCGGCGCTGGGCGATCCGGACGCGGCGCAACGCCGGGCCGCCGCCTTCACCCGCCTGATCCCGCAGGGCCTTGCTTCCCCCATCGTGCGCGGCCTGCCGTTTCGCCGCAAGGACGATCAGGCGCAGATTTTCGCCCTGCTGCGCGCCGCCGGCGTGCCGGGCTGAGCCGCCTCAGCCCAGCGCCCGCCAGCCCACATAAAGCGCCACCAGCATCACCATCAGCGCAAACAGCCGCCGCGCCAGCGCCGCGTGCGCCGCCAGGCGCGGGGCGAGTGGCCGGGCGGCCAGCACCCCCACCAGGCCGCCGGCCGCCATCGCCGCCAGCACCGGGCCATCCACCCGCCCGGCCGCGGCATAGGTGCCGGCCGTGGCCAACCCGAACAGCAGCACCGACACCAGCGAGGACGCGGCGGCGTTGGCCAGGGTCATGCCGGTGGCGGCCATCAGGCCGGGCACGATCAGAAAGCCGCCGCCAATGCCGAAAAAGCCGGCCGCCAGCCCCACCACCAGCCCGGCCGGCACCAGTTTCAGCGTCATCCCCGCGTCCAGCCGCACCGCCGGATCGCCGGCGCTGGCAGCCGGGCGCAGCATGGCCAGGCCAACGGCCAGCATCGCCAGCGCAAAGCCGCCAAGCAGCGCCTGGCCATCGACGCGCTGGGCCAGCGCCGCGCCAGCCAGCGATCCGGCCAGCCCGGCGCCGGCAAAGGCCAGCGCGCACGGCCATTTCACCGTGCCGGCGCGGGCCTGCACCGCCAGGCTGGCGGCAGCGTTCAGCGCCACCGCCGCCGCCCCGGTGCCGATCGCCACATGCGGATCGCGGATGCCCACGCCATAGAGCAGCAGCGGCGTGGCCAGCACCGAGCCGCCGCCGCCGAACAGGCCAAGCAGCAGCGCGATCAGCGCGCCGCCGGCCAGCGCCACGAGAAGGCCCGCCGGATCCGTCATATCAGGCCGCCAGCGGGGCGGCCGGCACTGGGGCAGCCGGCCGGTTCCACGGCATCAGCGCCAGCAGGCGGGCCATGCCGCACCAGCCGGAAACCCCGGCAAACGTCAGGCCGGCGCCCACAAAGCCCGCCAGCGCGATGAAGCCGGGCGCCACCAGCACCGCCAGCGCCACCCCGGCCAGCACGAGCAGGCCGGCGGCGATCTGCACCTGGCGCATCAGCGGCAGCGGCAGCGCGGCCTCGCTGCCCACCAGCTTCTGCCCGGCCCGCGCCCAGCCATCCAGCCCGCCGTCCAGCACCAGGCCGCGCCGGCCGGGCACCAGCGCCGCCAGCCGCGCGGCGTTGGCGGCGGTGCGCCGCCCGGTCTGGCAGGTGAAGATCACATCGATGCCGCTGCCGCACAGCAGCGGGCCCTGATCCGCCAGACTGAGCGGGCGGGAGAGCGAACCGGCGGCGTGGCGGGCGGCGAATTCGCCGGCCTCCCGCACGTCAACCAGCAGGGCGGTGCCGGCGGCCAGCCGGGCGGCGGCATCATTGGGCGAAATATTGTGTATCATGATCGGTCTCCGCTGGGGCCGGGGGGCAGAAAATGCCGGCCAGGGTGGTGATCACCGCGCCCACGGCGGGATCGGCGATGCGATAGAAAATGGCCTGGCCGTGGCGGCGGGTGGCCACCAGCCCTTCGGCGCGCAGCAGCGCCAGATGCTGGGACAGGGCGGATTGCGACAGCCGGCTGGCAATTTGCGACACCGGCCGTTCGCCATCGGCCAGCTGGCACAGCACCAGCAGCCGGCCATCATGGGCCATGGCCTTGAGCAGGCGGGCCGCAGCGCTGGCGGAGGCTTCGAAACGGGCAAGATCATCCGGGCTCATGGCTGCAATATATCAGTTGATTCTAATTTAGCAAGTGCTAATATGATGGCAGCAAGGAGCCAAACCATGACCGCGATTCCCACCCCTGATGTCACCCCCTTCTTCGATGCCGCCACCAACACCTGGACCTATCTGGTCGCCGATCCGGCCAGCGGGGAGGCGGTGATCATCGATGCCGTGCTGGAGTATGAACCGCGCGGCGCCCGCATTTCCCATGCCGGGCTGGAGGCGCTGCTGGCCACGGTTGCGCGCCGCCAGCTGAACGTGCGCTGGATCATGGAAACCCATGCCCATGCCGATCATCTGGCCGGTGGGGACTGGCTGCGCCGCCAGACGGGCGCGCCGCTGGTGATCGGCGCCCGCATCACCGAAGTGCAGGCGCTGTTTGCGCCGCGTTTCGGCATGGATGATCGCGCCACCGAGGGCCGCCAGTTCGACATCTTCGTGGACGATGGCGCCACCC
>JAIXUQ010000064.1 GCA_027483465.1 Sphingomonadales bacterium | reverse complement strand
TGTGGGTGTATCGCCGCGTGCTGAGCATCGTGCGCCTGCCCGATGACGCCGCCGACATCGATCAGGAGGTGTGGACGACGCTGGCGCGGCAATTGCCGGGCTATAGCCCCGATGCCCAGTTGCGCACCTATCTCAACTTCATCATCCGCAGCCGCGTGACCGAGCATTTCCGCCGCCGCGCCCGCCGGCCGCAGATTGCCGACACCGCCGCCGGCGAGGAGGGCGATGACCCGATGAGCCGCGTGGCCGACGAGGCGCCGTTGCCCGACCGGGTGGCCGAATCGGCCGAATGCCTGGCGCTGTTCGAAGCTGCGCTGAAGACGCTGCCGGTGAACGAGGCCAATGTCTTCCTGCTGAAGGAGGGGACGGACCTGAGTTGGCAGGAGATTGCCGACACGCTGGCCATCCCGCTGGAAACCGCGCGCGCCCGCCACCGGCGCGGCGTGCACCGCTTGCGTGAGGCACTTGAGCCATGCATGAACACCCCATGACCGACGCGCCGCCGCCATCGCCCTGGGGCAAGCTGCTGGAGGCCAGCGTGGCCGATGCCGAGCCGTCGGCCGATCAGGAAATGCGCATCATGGCCGCGCTGGCCGCGATCGAGGCCGAAGCCCAGTTGGAGCGGATGCCGCCGCCGGCCAATGATGGCGGCCGGTTCAAGCCATGGATGGGCATGGCCGCCGCGGTGGCGGTGGCGACGGTGGTGGGCGTGGCCAGCCTGTGGCCGGGGCCGGCGGATCGCGGTGCGCCGGTGATGGCCGCCGATGCCGGGCCGCAGCCGGTGGCGCCGTTGCGGCTGGGCATCGGGCCGCGGGGCCTGGTGGCCGCCGATCGCGCCGCCGTGGCGGAATGGGCGCGGCAGCCGGGCCTGTGCGGGCAGCGTGTCACCCTCATCACCCCGGCCGGCGCCGCCGGCATGGCCGCCGGGCAGGCGGCCACCACCATCATCACCGAAACCGCCGGCTGCGCGGTGAACCTGGTGCCGGCCACCGGCAGCGACGAGCGGCTGGAACTGATCCCCGGTTAACGCACGATCACGGTGAGCTTCATTTCCGACACGCGGCGCATGGTGTCGGCGATCTGCACATAGAATTTATGCTCGCCGCGCGGGGCTTCGGCGCCGCTGGCGCTGATCTCGTTGCCGTTCCAGGTGGCACCGCCCAGCAGCCGTTCGGTTACATCAAAGCGCAGTGTGCCATAGCGCACCTTGAGCGATTTGGGATCAAGCTGCGCCCCGCCCTGCGGCACGAAGCGCACCACCACATCAAAGGGGTTGGTGAGCGCTGCGGTTGTCGCCGGCTCCACCACCTCGATGCGCGGCGCCAGCGGATCGGCCTTGCGGGGGAAGAAGGACTTGTCTTCGGCGCCGTTGCGCTCGGCCTGGGCGTTGGCGTCGGCCTCGGCCGCCGTCACCAGCGTGAAAGGAGCAGCGGCGGCGGGCATCGCCGCCATCAGGGCGGCACCAAGCATCAGCATGCGTTTCATCATCAATCCCCTCAATTGCCGCGGATCTGTTTCTTCAACTCACCCGAATTGGCCACGGCCTTCTGCAGGCGCTGCAACGCGCTATCGATATCCTTGTTGTAGGTCGGCACCAGCGACTCCGCCTGCTTCAGCAGCCTGAGCGCCTCGGCCGGTTCATCCGGCGTTTCCACTGCGGCACAGCTGGCCAGATTGAACAGCAGCTGCACATTCTGTTCCGTTTCCGGCGTTTTCAGGTTCAGCCATTCCGCGCAGGCCCGGTCAAAGCGGCTGGCCTTGGCAAAGGTGGCGGCGTTCTTGAACTGGGTGCGCACGTCCTTCGCCAGCTTGGGCGAGTCGGCGTAGAAGGCCACCTCCGTCTCGTAGTTGTAGGGCGCGATTTCCTCCACGATCTCCTCGGCGGCGGCCTTCACCACCTTGGTGATCAGGTCCAGCTCGCTTTCCACCTTCATCTGGTCGCTGGTCTTGGCCGCCAGTTCGCCGCGCTTGGGCTTGCCCTTGAACAGGCCGCCAAACATGTCCTCCACGCTGCCCACCATGTTGCCCACCACGCCGCGGTCAACCTTGCCGGCGCACACCTTGAAGGTGTCACGGCTGTTGATGGTGCGCGAATAGACGACCTGGCCGGTGGCGACATTGATCATCTTGGGCGTCACGGTGAAATTGATCGTGGTGGCGGTGCAGGGCACCTGCACCGTGCTGTTGTTCTCGCCCGTGCGGCTTTCGGTATAGTTGCGCAGTTCGCGCGCGGCCTGCACGTCGCCGATCAGCACCCCGTCCACCCGCGCGGCGCGGCCGATGCGCAGGGCGCGGGCCACCTGGCTGTCGGCATTGGGGATCACCTTGATGGTGGACACCGCCTTGCGGCCCTTGGTGGCAACCGGCGGCGGTGGCGGCGGCGGCGCTTCGGCCACCACGCCTTCGGCCCCCACCACATCGAAATAGGGTTCGTTGTTGAACAGCGCCGATCGCATCTCGGCCAGCAGGGTCGCGGCAAAGCGGTCGCCTTCGCCGCCCTTGAAGTCCAGCACCGCCACCCGCTTCAGCTTGGCGGCCTCACCCGCCTTGGCCGGGTGGGGCGCCATGAATTTCACCTTGGTCACCTGCGCGGCGGCCGGGGCGGCCAGCAGGGTCACGCCGGCAAGGGCGGCAAACAATCGGCTGATCATCCTGTTGTCCCTCACTGTCATGGTTCGATGGGCCGCAGCACGGCATTCACCAGGATCTGCCCGCGCCTGAGGCCCAGGCGGATCACGCTCTGCTCCTCCAGCGCCTGGGCGATGGCGGTGGCGGGGTCCACGCTGCCATCCACCAGTTCGCCGTTGATGCGCACGATCACGTCGTTGTTGAACAATTTGCTGAAGCCCGGCCCGTCCTGCGCCACGCTCACCACGCGGATGCCGTCGCTGCCGGGGTCACGCGCCACTTTCAGGCCCAGCTTCTCGATGGTCTGGGCCGCCACTGCCACGGCCTGGCGCGTCACCGCCGGGGCGGCGGCCACCGCCAGCTGCTGCCGCTCGCCGGGCACCAGCATGAAATCCTCGTCCGACCAGACGCCGATCTGGTCAGGCTTTTGATTCACCTGGTCCTTGGTGGCCATCAGATTGGCCACGCGCGTCGGCAATTTGGTCACATCCAGGCCCTTCACCTGCACCGCCTCGGCAAAGGCGCGGGCAAAGGGGCTGTTGTTGGGCGCCACCGCCGA
>JAIXUQ010000080.1 GCA_027483465.1 Sphingomonadales bacterium | reverse complement strand
TTCGGCCGGATAGAGGCGGGTGGCCGGGTCCATCACCACCGGATCGGGCACCGGCCAGCGATAGGGCATGCCCAGATATTCGGCGGTGCGATACGTGTCTTTCATCAAATAGAAGACCCAGAGCGGATCGACCTTCTGGAAGAAATCCGCCTGCCTGACCGCGATCGGCAGCACGATGCGCACGTTGCAGGCGACGGCGTGGGACGCCACCAGTTCAACCACGCGCGGCAGCAGCAGATAGGAATAGGGCGAGCGGAACGACCAGAACAGATCGAAAGCCAGGCTCATGCGCGCGGGGCCGTGCGGATGTTCAACTGGCCGGCCAGGCCGGCATAGCGGTGGATTTCGATGGCCTGATATTCCGGCATGGCCACCATGCGCAGCATCGCCTCCGGGCTGGGATAGAAGGCCAGCGCCACCGCGTCCCATTGTTCTTCCACCTGGCCCAGCAGCATGCCGGTGACAGGGCCGGAATAGACGACATGGCCGCCCACCGCCTTCAGGCAGTCCACCACGGCGGCGCCATAACGGTCATAGGCCTCGCGCCCGCTCAAATCGGGATCGCGGCCATCGGGATAAGTGGCCTTTTCCTTGAATTTCAGCAGGTTCACCATCACCATCGGGCCATGATCGGCCGCCCCGAAAAACCCCTGCACCACCTCGGGGCGCGGCGACGTCTCGTTCAGCACCTGCATGGCCTTATCCTCTCGCGATATGATCGAGGATGATCTGCACCAGTTGTTCCGGTGCGTCTTCCTGCAGAAAATGCCCGCCCCCGGCCACGATCACGTGCGGCTGGCCGGCGGCGCCCGGCACCCGCTCGATGAACACCCGCTCGCCGCCCTGGGTCACGGCGTCCTTGTCGGAAAAACAGGTGACGACCGGCTTGTCGAACCGCTCCAGCACCGCCCAGGCCGCCTTGTTCTCGGCCACGCTGGCATGTTCGGGCGTGATCGGCACCAGCGTGGGAAACTGGCGGGCGCCTTCCTTGTAGCGCTCATCGGGGAAGGGCGCGTCATAGGCGGCGATCTCGGCGCGGGTCAGGTCGCGGGTGGTGCCGCCGTTCACGATCATCCCCACCGGAAACTGCGGCACGCTCTGCGAGAAATCCAGCCAGGCCTTGAAGCCGGGGGACCAGCCGGTGCCCACCGGCAGCCCGGTGTTGGCGATCACCAGCCGGGCAAACCGCTCCGGAAAGGCCGCCACCAGCCGCAGCCCGATCAGCCCGCCCCAATCCTGGCAAAACAGCGTGATGCCCCGCAGATCGAGCGCGGTCAGCCAGTCGCTCATCCATTCGACATGGCGTTCATAGGTGTAATCATTCCTGTCGGCCGGCTTGTCGGACTTGCCAAAGCCGATGAGATCGGGCGCCACCACCCGGTGCCCGGTCGCCACCAGCGGGCCGACGAACTTGCGGTAGAGGTATGACCAGCTTGGCTCGCCGTGCATCAGCAGGATGGGCGCAGCCGCACGCGGGCCCTCGTCCACATGGTGCAGCCGCAGCGCCGTGCCGGTCGCCCGGTCGTGGATCTCCGTCCAGTTGGGGGCGAAGGGATAATCGGCGATGCCGGCAAAGGCCTCATCCGGCGTGCGCAACAACTGCATCATTCATATCCTTGCCATTGGTTTCACGGCCCAGCGCGCGGGCGCCCAGCCAGAACAGCAGCGCCGGCAGCAGCCCGGCCCAGGCCGCCACGTAAAGCACCATGCGCACCGATTCGGCGCCATATTCGGCCTTGAGCAGATCCGACAGCGCGCCGAACAGCAGCGGCCCCAGCCCCAGCCCGATCAGATTTTGCGCAAACACCATCCAGGCCGATGCCATCGCCCGCGTGTCGGGCCGGGCCAGCACCTGCGCCGCGCCATAGGCCGGGCCATAATAGGCCGAATTGGCGATGGTGGGCAGGATCAGCAGCAGGATCGCCAGCCGCCAATCATCGGCAGCATAGCCCAGGAACAGGATGGGCGCCGCCACCAGCATGGCCAGCGCCGGCAGGGTGAGCATGTGGCGCTTGTCATGCTTGCCCCAGCGATCGGCCGCCCAGCCGCCCAGCCAGGTGCCGAAAATCCCGGCAATCCCCAGCGTGACGCCCACCCACAGCGAGGTCTGGCCCACCGACAATTTGTGCGTGCGCATGAAATAGACCAGCACCCACACGCCCTTGCCATACGACAGGAAGGCCACCAGCGAGGCGCCGCCCAGGATCAGGCAATAGGCCGGCGAGGTGGCGAGGGTTTTCAGGCTTTCCAGCATCGATTGGCGCGGGGCCGCCGGTGCCGCCGTGGCCGCGCGCGCGCGCCGCGGGTCTTTCAGCATCAGCCACACGAAAATGGCCAGCGCCACGCCGGGCAGGCCCACCAGCCAGAAGGCCTGGCGCCAGCCCAGCGCCTCCGCCACACCGCCGCCGATCAGCGTGCCGAGCAGGCCGCCGATGGGGATGCCCAGGCCAAAGAAGGCGATGCCGCCGGCGCGCTTTTCCGGCGGCAGGCTGTCAGCGATCAGGGCATGGGCGGTGGGGGTGCAGCCGGCTTCGCCCACGCCCACGCCGATGCGGGCCAGCAGCAATTGCCAATAATTCTGCGCCACCCCGCACAGCGCCGTCATGCCCGACCAGATCACCAGGCACACCGCGATCAGCTTCGCCCGGTCAGTGCCGCCCTTGTCGGCCCAGCGCGCGATCGGCACGCCCAGCGTGGCATAGAACAGCGCAAAGGCCAGCCCGGTCATCAGCCCGATCTGGCTGTCGTTCAGCGCCAGGTCGCGGGCGATCGGTTCGGCCAGGATCGCCACGATCTGCCGATCGATGAAGTTGAAGATATAGACGACCAGCAAGGTCCACAGCAGCAGCCGCGGATGCTTGTCGGCCGTCAACACGGACGAAGCCACCATCTCCCTCTCCCCAAGGCCATCGACATTTTTCACGGTCTTTCGCCGTGTGTTGGGCGCAGCCTGCCTGCGGGCAGCCGGGCTGGCAAGCTGATTGCATTGACGGCACCGGCGCTGCGGCACCGGATGCACGCACCGGATGAAAGGCGCAATCGCGGCGCTTGCCCCGGCCGCCCATGCCTGCCACTGGGGCGAAATGATCAGCGATGCCGCCCTTGCCCGCCAGCTTGCCACCGAAGCCGGGCGCCTGCTGCTGGCGCTGCGGGCCGAATCCACCGCCGATGGCCCGGCGCTGGGCAAGGCTGGCGATGCCGCCGCCAACCGCTTCCTGATGGATGCGCTGCGCGCCAGCCGGCCGGATGATGCCATCTTGTCGGAAGAGGAAGCCCCCGATCTGGCGCGGCTGGCGGCGCGGCGGGTGTGGCTGGTCGATCCGCTGGATGGCACCCGCGAATATGCCGAACGCCGCGATGATTGGGCGGTGCATGTGGGCTTGAGCATCGATGGCCGCATCGCCGATGGCGCGGTGGCGCAGCCGGCGCTGGATCAATGTTTCTGCACCGCCGCGCCGCCACCGGTGCCGCCGCCGGCCAGCCCGCTGCGCTTTGCCGTCAGCCGCACCCGGCCATCGCCCACCGCGGCCTGGCTGGCCGGGGCGGTGGGCGGCGTGCTGGTGCCGATGGGCAGCGCCGGGGTGAAGACGCTGGCCGTGCTGCGCGGCGAGGCGGACGTGTATCTGCACGAAGGCGAGATGAACGAGTGGGACAGCGGCGCCCCGGCCGCCGTGGCCCAGGCCGCCGGCCTGGCCGTGAGCCGGCTGGATGGCAGCGCGCTGGCCTTCAACCAGCCGCTGCCGCGCACGCCCGACATATTGGTGTGCGCCGCCAGCGTGCAGCCGCGCCTTTTGGCGCTGCTGGCCGGGCCCCGGTGACGGCCGGCGCGATGCGGCAAAACATTGAAAATTTGTCATGAAACCCGATGCGGAGCCCCCGCGCCTGCCGCCCAGCCAGCCATTGCCCAACCCGCCCCTGCCCAGCCCGCCCGCACCCTTGCCTGACGTCGCGAAATTGCCATATTGGCCCGATAAGGCCCCCAATGGTCCGGAAGACGCGTGTTCAGAGGATTTGGCGCCAGACATGGTTCAGAGTGATGCTGGCGCTGCCGCCACCGGCCTGAGGCCGGACGGGCTGCGGGCACCCCCGTTGACATCCGATGCACGGGCGGCCGACGTGCTGCCGGCCCTGCCGCGTTCCGAGCGCGGCTGGACCTGGTGGGTGGGGTCGGCGATCACGCTGGCGGTGCTGATCGCCGCGCTGGCCCAGCTGGCGCAGGTGGATTTCGCGCGGATGACGGCGATCGTGCCCGTGTCCATCGGCTTCTGGCTGGTCTATGCCCTGTCCTATGTGGCCGGGCCACTGGGTGATTTCATCATCTTCCGCCGGCTGTGGCAGATCCCGGCATCGGGTTTTCTGGCGCTGCTGCGCAAGCTGATCGGCAACGAACTCATCACCGGCTATGTCGGCGATCTCTATTTCTACACCTGGGCGCGGCAGCGCACCGGCATGACCTCGGCGCCCTTTGGTGCCATCAAGGATGTCGCCATCCTCTCGGCGATGGCGGCCAACATCGTCACGCTGGTGCTGATGGTGATGGCCTATCCGCTGCTCGATACGCTGCACCTGGGCATTGATCCGCGCGCGCTCACCTGGTCGGTGGTGCTGATGCTGGTGATTTCCAGCGGGGTGCTGTTGTTCCGCAAGAAATTGTTCAGCCTGCCGGCGCGCGATCTGTGGCATGTGGCCGTGGTGCAGATGCTGCGCGTGGTGGCCACGCTGGTGCTCACCGGCTGGTGCTGGCACCTGGCGCTGCCGGCCGAAAGCTGGGAATTGTGGGTGCTGCTCTCGGCCATGCGCATGTTGCTGTCGCGCCTGCCCTTCCTGCCCAACAAGGATGTGGTGTTTGCCGCGCTTGCGGTGTTCGTGATCGGCCATGATGCCGAAGTGGGCACGCTGATGGCGATGATGGCCAGCCTGCTGCTCGTCACCCATCTGGGCCTGGGCCTGTTGCTGATGGGCAGCGAGGCGCTGGGATGGCGCCGCAAATGAGGGCGGCATGGCTGGCGGCATGGCTGCTTGCGCTGCTGCCGGCGGCGGCGGCGGCGCAGGTGGAATCCAGCCCCAATCTGGGCAAGGCCGAAGGGCAATGCCGGCCCGACGAGCAGGGACCGGCGGTGATCATCACCGTGGTGGGCCTGAAGGACCGCAAGGGCAACATGCGGGCCGAGCTTTACCCTGACAATGACAAGGATTTCCTTGAGGACGACAATATCCTGGTGAATGCCGGCAAGACCTTCCGCCGCGTGGAAATCCCGGTGCCGCCGGCCGGCGCCGTGCAATTGTGCATCCGCACGCCGGGGCCGGGCCATTACACGCTCAGCCTGCTGCATGATCGCGACATGAACCGCAAGTTCGGCCTGTCGTCGGACGGGGTGGGTTTTCCCAACAATCCGCGGCTGGGCCTGTCAAAGCCCAAGGCGGCCGCGGTGCGCTTTGCCAGCGGGCCGGGCCTGACCGATATCAGCATCCGCCTGAACTACCGGCGCGGTCTGTTCAGCTTCGGCCCGCTGGAACGGCCGGCCAATTGAGCGCAAACGGCCCGAAAGCCTCTTGACCGCCGGGCCGATCCGTCGCCAAGCAGAAGGCCTGCGAGCAACCCGATCTGGGCGGTGACCAGCGTGCACGTCGTTGACATTTCTGCGCTCTATTCGCCCGATGGCGGCGGCATCCGCACCTATACCCATCGCAAGCTGGAGGTGGCGGAGCGGCACGGCGTGCGGCTGACCGTGGTGGTGCCGGGCGCCGAGGATGCGGAGCGCGCGGTGGGCCGCGCCCGGCTGATCACGGTGCGCAGCCCGCGCTTCCCGCTTGACCGCAATTATTTCTATTTCGCCAGCGACCGGATCATCCACGCCGCGCTTGATGAACATCAGCCCGATTTCATCGAATGTTCCTCGCCCTGGGGCAGTGCCGCGGCGGTGGCGGACTGGCCGGGGGCAGCGCCGCGCAGCCTGTTCATGCATGCCGAACCGCTGTCGGCCTGGGTCTATCGCTATCTTGATGGCTTCCTGCCGCGCCACGCCATTGATCGCGGCTTTGATTGGTTCTGGCGCTATCTGCGCCGGCTGGATGCCCGCTATGATCAGGTGATCTCGGCCGCGCCCAGCCTGTCGAAACGGCTGCGCGCCGGCGGCCTTTCCCACGTGGTTGACAATGCGCTGGGCGTGGATCCCGGCGTGTTCAGCCCGGCCAACCGCGACGAGGCCTTGCGCGCCCGGTTGCTGGCGCAATGCTCGCTGCCGCCGGAAGCGACCCTGCTGGTGGGCGTGGGCCGGCACAGCCCGGAAAAACAATGGCCGATGGTGATCGCCGGGGTGACGGCGGCCAGCTATGGCCGGCCGATGGGGCTGATCATCCTGGGTGATGGCCATGCCCGCGCCAGCGTGGTGCGCGCGGTGGGCGAAAACCCGCATATCCAGCTGATCGCGCCGGTGCGCGACCGGGCGGAATTCGCCCGCATCCTGGCCAGTGCCGACATGATGGTGCACGGCGCGCCGGCCGAAACCTTTGGCATCGCCTGTGCCGAGGCGCGGGCCAGCGGCCTGCCGCTGATCGTGCCCGATGAAGGCGCCGCCTATGACCAGCTGGAACCCGGCCTGGGCCTGGCCTTCCGGTCGCTGGACGCCGCCAGCCTGGCCGGGGTGATTGCCGAGGCCATTCCGCAACTGCCGGCCATGCGCGCCCGCGCCATCGCCGCGGCGCCGGCCTGCCGCACCATCGATGAACATTTCGAGGCGCTGTTTGCCGGCTATGCCGCGGTGCTGGCCGCCAGCCGGGCGGCCTAGAAAAACGCCTGCAAGCCCGTCTGCGCCCGCCCGAGGATCAGGGCGTGGACATCATGGGTGCCCTCATAGGTGTTGACCGCTTCCAGGTTCATCACGTGGCGGATGACGCCATATTCATCGGAAATGCCGTTGCCGCCGTGCATGTCACGCGCCTCGCGGGCGATGGCGAGGGCCTTGCCGCAATTGTTGCGCTTCAAGAGGCTGATCGCTTCGGGGGCCAGCGCGTGGGCGTCCATCAGCCGGCCGCCGGCCAGCGCCGC
>JAIXUQ010000072.1 GCA_027483465.1 Sphingomonadales bacterium | reverse complement strand
GCCAGAGCCACGCCTTGGGTTTCGGCCTCCTGCTCGGTGCGCCAGGCCATGATCGTGCCGAAATCGGGCGCGATCAGGTGCAGGAAGGCGTCGGCCCGGTCCCACAGCCGCTGATAGCCGCCGGCCAGCGCCGCCTCCTGCCAGCCGCGCCAGATGCCGGCGCTGTCCTCGTCCCGTTCCAGTGGGTTCACCGGTGGCGCGCTGGCCGCCGCCGGATCGGCCAGCGCGCCCATCAGCCAGCCTTCGATCAGGATGATGTCGGGCCGGCCGGCAAACTGGCGCCAGGCGCTGGCCGGCAGCCGGTCATCGCTGCGCTTGTCAAACAGCGGGATCGGCGTGGCCGTGGTGGCCGCCGCGCCGGTCAGGCGATCGAGCACGCCATGCAGCAGCGGCAGATCATGCGTGCCGGGCGGGCCGCGCGTGGCGCACAGCGGGTGGACCTGCCGCCCCAGCGCCAGCCGTTCGGCCCGTCCCAGATAGAAATCATCCAGGCCCAGCGTGCACACCCGCAGCCCCGCCAGCCCGGCCAGCGCGCGCATGGCGTGCGATTTGCCGATGCCCTGCGCGCCCGACAGCATCAGCAGCGCCGGCCGCCCGGCGGCGGGCGCCTGCGCCGCCACCCAATCGCACACGGCAGCGGCCAGCGGCCGGGGCCCGTTCATGCCGCCGTTCATGCCGAAACGCCGCCGGGCCGCGCCACCGGCGCTGCGGGATGAGGGGCCACCGCGATCATCCCGCCATGCTGGAAGACAATCGGCCCGGCGGCAAGCCCGGCCGCCGCGGCCAGCCCGCCGCCGGCCTGAGGCGCGGGGGCGGCCACGGCGATCAGCCGATCTGGTGGAAGCGCAGGAAGACGGCGGCCACCGCCGGCCGCAGACTGTCGAGCGTGCCGATCATCAGCCGGCGGTTGAGCCAATCATGCGGGCCGGCGGGGGCGTGCACCCGCACCACTGACCGGGCATAGCGGGCCTTGCCCTCGGCCAGCGGGCGTTCATCGACGATCACCTGATTGTCCACCATCAGGATGGCACCATCATCGGCGGCCAGTTCGTAGGTGGCGTGCAGTTCGCGGATGCCATCGGGGCGGACAAGCTGGCGATCCGCGCCGCCGGGCAGCACGCGGCCGGCGAGGCCACGGCCGCGAAACCGGCCGCCGGTGATCGGCACCACCCAGCGCTGCCCCAGCGGCCCGGCCCCGGCATCGAGCCGGGCACCGACCTCCACCAGCAGTTCAAGCACCGGCACCGCCGTGATGGCCAGCGCCGGAAAGCGCGCCGCGGCGGCGGCGAGGGCATCGGCCGGCTGGGCCGGCGGGGCCGGTTGGGCCACGGCCGGTGCAACCAGGCTGCCGCCGGCCACCAGCCCGCCCAGCAGTGCCGAGCGGCGATCAATCCCGTCTGCGGTCGTCATGGCCACCAGCCCTCCGGTGCGGCGGGGCGGCATCGGCGCCGCCCCGGTGTCGTGCGGTCAGAAACGCGCCTTCAGCCCGGCGAACAGGGTGCGGCCGATTATGTCGTAGGTGCCGGGATTGGTGACCGATGCGGCGCCGCCGATCACCGGCGGCCCGCGGTCGGCGATGTTGGTGATGCCGGCGATCAGTTCGAAACGCGCATTGATGTCGGCCGACAGGGCGAGATCGAAATAGCTGTAGGCCGGCGGCCCGGCGATGGTGGAGGCCGGGTTGAGCACGGTGGAGCGGTCGCGCATGGCGGCAAAATAGCGCCAGGTCGCGATCAGTTCGATGGGCCCGCTCCCGATCGTCAGGTTGGTCACCGCCCGCCAGGCCGGGAAGCTTTCGGTGATGGTGCTGCTGATGGTGCCGGCATAATCAAGCAGCGGATCGCCGGCGAAGTTGCGGATCTGGTAGCTGAGCAGATGGTTCACGTTGCTGCGCAGGCTGATGTTGCCCTCACCGCCGCCCCAGGCCAGGAAATCGGCCGGCACAATCAGGTTGGCGGCAAGATCGAGGCCCGAGGTCGCCAGCCGGCCGAGATTGCGCGTCGGTTGCTCGATCGGGGACAATTCGCCGATGCCGGTGCGCGAGAAGGTGTTGCAGAAGAAATTGCCGGCGCGGTAACTGGCGGGATTGAAGCCAGTCAACCTGTTGACATTATAGCATTGTTGCAGACTGTCCCCGGCTGAGAGGGCGGAAATCGCGTTGTCGATCCGGATCGCATAATAGTCCAGCGACAGCTGCAACTTGGCCCGGCCCAGCGGCACATCGAGCACCGCGCCCGCCGTCAGGCTGTTGGCGGTTTCGGGCACCAGATTGCGGTTGCCGCGGTTGATCGCCGGGCTGGAGGCCGATGAGGCCTGGTAATTGGCCGCCACGCCTTCGAACTGGCACAGCGCCAGCACATTGCCGGTGGGGTTGTTGCGGCGGTCGCACGGGTCACCGCCCGATGGCGGGTTGCCGATGCCGACCACGCGGGATTCGCCGGCCAGGAAGAACTCGCCGACATTGGGCGCGCGGACGGCGCGCTGGTAACCCCCGCGCAACAGGATGTTGCGGTTCACGCGGGCATCCAGTTCAGCCTTGTAGGTATGGGCTGAACCGGCAAGATTGTAATTGGCGAAGCGGTAGCCGGCCGTCAGGTTGACCTCTTCGACGACACCGGCGTCCTTGAGCAGGGGGAGCAGCATTTCGCCGCCGATTTCCAGCGCCTCGATGGTGCCCTGGGTGGCAAGCGCAACATTGAGGTTGGCCAGCGTGCCGGCGGCAATTTCGGCATCGGGCACGAAGTTGTAGCTGTTGCGGCGGAACTGCGACGCAACCGAGAACCGGGCCTGGCCGGCCGGCAGGTTGAAGGCGGCGCCTTCCAGCGCGGCTTCCGCCACGAACTGCCGCAGCGTGGTCGTGTTGACCGGTGCGCGCTGCACATAGCGGATGCAGGCCGGCGACAGCGGATCGGTGCCGCCAAACGGATTATAGCCACCGGCGCACAGGGCGTTGCCGCCATCGGGCGCGTTCAGCAGCTGTTGCAGCGCGGTGACGCTGGCCGCGCCCGAAATGGTCCGGTCAGTGTTGACCGAGCTGCCATAGGAGGCATGGATGTCCCAGTTCAGGTCATGGTCGCCAATCTGGCCACGCGCGCCTGTCTTCAGATGCAGCGTGTCATTCTCGGTGCGGTAGATGCGGTTGCCGACCTGCGTGATGCGGGCCTGGAAGATGTTGATCGGGCCAGCACCGAACTGGCCCGGGTTGGCATTGCGCAGGGCAACCAGGAAGGGATTGGTGCCGGGGATGGTGACGATCCATGGCGCCCCGGCCACGTTCGGCGGGGCGCCGATGTTGCGTGCCACGCTGGTGGTGTAGATGGCCTGGGCGTACAGCGAGGCGTTGTCGCCGACTTCGTGATCGATCTTGCCATACAGGGCGGTGCGCCGCAGCGGCACCTGCAGCAGATTGTCGAAGGAGCCGTGCCAGCCCACCGCCCCGGTGTTGGTGCCGGGATTGCCGCGCAGATAGGGGAAGCTGCTCGATCCCGTGTAGCCGACGCCCGTGCCCTGGTTGAAGATGGTGCCATCATCGTTTACGCTGAGGAAATTGTTGCCGATGCGTGAGCGGCCCTGGGTGATGAAGCTGCTGATCGGCGGATTGAGGAAGAAGGAGCGCTGGTTCACGGCCACGCCACCGCGGTCGACATGTTCGGCGGACACCAGCAGATAGCCGCGGCCCCCCGAAAGCTTGCGCCCATAGGCGGCACCGAACTGATAGGTCGGCACGCCCGACTGGTCGGTGACCGATGCCTGGCCGGACACTTCAAGGCCTTTGAGGTCGGTGCGGCTGCGGAAATTGACGACGCCCGACAAGGCATCCGAGCCATAGGTTGCCGATGCGCCGCCGCTGATGATCTCGATCCCGCCGATCGCCAGAGCGGGAATCGTGTTGATGTCGATCGCCCCGTCGGTGCCCGACGACATGAGGCGCTGCCCGTCCATCAACACCAGGTTGCGCTGTGGGCCCAGGCCGCGCAGGTTCAGGGTGGCGCGACCGGCCGTGCCGCCGTTGCTGTCGTTGCTGAAGGCGCCGGTGCCCGGGTTGAACTGCGGAAGATCACGCAGATAATCATCCACCGTGGTGCGGCCGGAACGGACGAAATTTTCCGGGGTGATGGTGACGATCGGGCTGGGCGCCACGAAATCGCGACGCTGGATGCGCGATCCCGTCACGGTGATGGCAGCGGCCTCCTCCTCCGCGGCACCCGCATCGGCCACCTGGGCACTGGCAGCCGTTGCAGCGGCCAGCACCAACGATGTGGCCGATGCGGCTGCAAGATAAAGCGATTTCCCAGACATTCCGCAAACCCCTTTCCTTGTTGGGCCAACGGGCAGTTCGGAAAGCGACTTGCTGGCGACCGCAGCCGCCGGACCTGCGGCTCGGCCAACAGCAAGCGGCGCAAGGACCTGACGGCCCGGCACCAGCACTCCTCCCCGCGCTCGTTTGGCGCAATCGCTGCGCCGTTCGGCGGCGCGTCGCGTGACCAGTGATGATGCACGGATTGGCCAGAGAACAGCCTTGTTGGATTATACAAAATTTTCGTATGCTCTTGCCGGAAAACGCTTGCGCCGAGTGAACGGCTTGTGGGGCACGGGGATGGACACGAAGCTGTTGCGCTGTTTTGAAGTGGCCGCCAGCGAACTGCATTTCGGGCGGGCAGCGCGGCGATTGGACATTCTGCCATCAGCGCTGGGGCGCAATATCCGCCTGCTTGAGGAGGAGATCGGAACGCGTCTCTTCGAACGCTCGACCAGAAACGTCGTGCTCACCCGTAGTGGCCATGAACTGCAACGCGTGGTGCCTGTGCTGCTTGCCGGGCTTGAGGATGCCATCGCCGGCGTGCGCCGTGCCGCGCTTCGGCACGAACGGGTGTTTCGGGTGGGCGCGATCGACAGCGCTGCAACCGGGCTTATCCCGCAGCTGATGCACGACTTTCGCAGCACGGGCAACGAACTGGAACTGGTGCTGGTCGAAGACAAGACCGCGCGGATGCTGCCCAAGCTGATCAACGGCACGCTTGATCTGGCCTTTGTGCGGCCGCCCGCCATTGTCCGTCCGGAAATCCAGTTCGATCATTTGTTGGATGAACCGACCGTGGTCGCCTTGCCCGGCAATCATCCGCTGTGCGCATCGCCGCGCCTCAGGATCGCCGATCTTGCCGAGGTGCCGCTGATCGTCCCGTCCGCGCGCAACCGGCCCCACAGTTTCGATCTGACCTTTCGCCTGTTTCGCTCTGCCGGCCTTGAACCGCGCATTGTCCAGCAGGCCGAGGAGAAGCAGACCATTGTCAATCTGGTCGGTGCCGGCATCGGTGCGGCCCTGGTTCCGCACTGGACTTCCCGCATGACGGTCGAAGGCGTCGTCTATCGGCCGCTGGTCGATGAGGGGGGCCATCAGGTCAGTGCGCTGCCATTGGCTGCGGCGTGGGTCAGGGGTTCCCGTGACGAGCACCGCGATCTCCTCGTTTCGTTGGCAAAGGCCAATATCGGCCGCTACTGCCAGTGATGCTGCCGGTCAGCGGTGGCCCGGCCGGCCCAGATACGGGCGCAGAAATGCCACTGATGGCGCCGTTTCCGCGGCAAAACCGCGACCGCCGTGGCCACCGCCGGCCACTTCCCGAAGTTGCGCGGATTCTGGCCTGCGGGCGTTGAGCTGCGCAACCAGTCGCCGTGACTGACGGGGCGACACGGAAGGATCGGCGCTGCCATGCACCAGCAGCACCGGCGGCAGGCGGTGCCGGCTGGCAAGGCGGGCGATGCGGGCCGCAGGGCTGGCGCTGTCCGCCAGATCGGGCCGCTCGGCAACGGCCGCCCCGATCAGCAGGCTTTCAGGGCTGGGTTCGGCCTGGGCTTCCCCGGCGAAGCCATCGGCATCGCGATCCTGCGCCAGCCGCGCGAGGTCAGATGGCGGAAACCAGGCCACCACGGCCTTCACCGGGCTGCGGCCTGTCATTGCCAGCTCCGCAGCCGCCATGAGTGCAAGATGCGCGCCTGATGATTGGCCCCAAAGGGCAATCCGGTCGGTTGAAACGCCAAGTGCGCGCCGGTGGTCGCGCAGCCAGCGCAGTGCCGCCAGCACGTCGTCCTGCTGCGCCGGCCATTTTGCCGTGCTGGAGTAGCGATAGTTGATGGTCGCCACCGCAAAGCCTGCGGCCAGCAGCGCCTCGATGCGTCCATATTCAGCCAGTTGGTCCTTGCTCCCGCGGAACCAGCGGCCACCGTGAACGAACAGCACCAGCGGCGGGCGCCGGACACCGGCCGGCACATGCAGATCAAGCCGCTGGCGGGGATCGCTGCCATAGGCGGCATCGGCCAGCCGCGGGACGGGCATCGCCGCATTGGCAGCCGCTCCATTGGCAGCCATCGGTGGGGCCGGCTGGGCGGCAGCGGCGGCGGCCATCGCCGCCAGCAGCAGCGCCGCCAACAGCCCGGTGGCCCTGCGCATGGCAATCATCACCGCTGCTGTTCCCGGTTCAGATGTTTGACGTGTGGATCGCATCGATCACGGCCCTTGTGACATCGCGGGTGGTGGCCGTGCCGCCAACGTCGGGCGTCAGCACGCCGGCTGCCGATGTGCGTTCGATGGCG
>JAIXUQ010000104.1 GCA_027483465.1 Sphingomonadales bacterium | reverse complement strand
GTGCCGGCGCTGGCCGCCGGGCGGCCGGTGATCGTCTTTTGCCTTGCCGATTGCTGGATGAGCTGGAACGCCGCCTTGCGCCTGCACCGCGCCGGGCTGAAGGTGGCCTGGTATGGCGCCGGCCGCGATGGCTGGGCTGCGGCCGGCCGGCCGCTTGCGCCGGTGATGCCTTTTGTTAACAAGGAAAAATGATGCGTTTTCGCCTGCTTGCCGCCGCCCTGCTCACCAGTGCCAGCCCGCTCCTTGCCGCCGAGGCGGAGGATGCGATGATCACCGTCACCGGCAAGGGCCTTCGGGATCTGCCCGGCGATGCTGCGCTGAGCCTGGTGGTGATCGGGCGCGACCGCATCCTGTCCACCGGCTCCAACCGGCTGGAATCGGTGCTGGCCGATATCGCCGGCCAGCAGCAGTTCCGCCGGTCCGACAGCCGGTCGGCCAATGCCACATCGCAAGGCATCAGCCTGCGCGGGCTGGGCGGCAACGCCTCGTCACGCGCGCTCCTGATGCTGGATGGCGTGCCGCAGGCCGATCCCTTTGGCGGCTGGGTGGCGTTTCCGGCCTATGCCACCGGCCGGCTGGACCGCATCCGCGTCACCCGCGGCGGCGGTTCCGGCTATTGGGGCCCCGGTGCGCTGGCCGGCACCATCGAGCTGGAAAGCGCCGGCCCGGCCACGCTCACACCGTTCATGGGCAATATCGCCTATGGCAGCCGCGAAAGCCTGGATGCGCAGGCCAGCCTGGCCCTGAAACGCAGCGGCGGCTTTGCCGTCGTTTCGGGCGCCTATGGCCGCGGCGATGGCTTCATCCCGATCGTGGCGCGCAGCCGCGGCCCGGCTGACCGGGCGGCCCCCTATGAACAGGCCAGCGCCAATGTGCGCGCCGTGGTGGAACTGGCGCCCGACACCGAAGCGCAGGTGACCGCCACCGCCTTCACCGACAGCCGGGAGCGCGGCACCGCCTTTTCGCGCAACACCTCCGACGGGCTGGATGCCGCCCTGCGCCTTGTCGGGCGTGGCCAGGAACAGGGCCGTTGGGGCTGGCAGGCGCTGGCCTATGTGCAGAACCGCAATTTCACCTCGGATTTCGCCGGGGTCAACGCCGCCCGCACCCTCGCCACCCAAACACTGGCGCAATACAACACGCCGGCCACCGGCTGGGGCGGCCGGCTGGAGGTGGCGCCGCCGCTGGGCGATGGCATCACCCTGCGGCTGGGGGCCGACACCCGCCAATTGAAGGGCCGCACCGAGGAATTTTTCACCTATGTCAACGCCGCGCCCACCCGCCAGCGCGAGGCCGGCGGCGAGACCGGCAACAGCGGCCTGTTTGCCGATGCCAGCCTGGCGGCCGGCCGCCTCACCGCCAGCCTGTCGGCCCGCATCGATTGGTGGCAGATCCGCGACGGGCGGCTGCTGGAAACCACCATCGCCACCGGCGCCCCCTTCACCACGCTGCGCTTTGCCGACCGTTCGGGCCGGGAATTCACCGGCCGCGCCGGCCTGGCGCTGAAAGCGGCCGACTGGATCACCCTGCGCAGTGCCGCCTATCGCGGCTGGCGGCTGCCCACGCTCAACGAACTCTATCGCCCATTCCGGGTCGGCCCCGATGCCACCGCCGCCAACGCCCTGCTCCGCCCCGAGCGCGTCACCGGGGTGGATGCCGGCTTCAGCCTGAAACCGGCGGCCGGCGTTGACCTCAACGTGACGGCCTTCTGGAACCGCATGGACGACACCATCGCCAATGTGACGCTGGGCAGCGGGCCCGGCACTTTTCCCGGCGTCGGCTTTGTCGCGGCCGGCGGCTTTTACCGGCAGCGCCAGAATCTCGATGAGCTCAGCGTGTGGGGCTGGGAAGTGGATGGCCGCGTGGCGCTGGGCGATTTCGGCCTGGCGGCGAGCTGGAGCCATGTCGATCCGGAAATCCGCAGCAGCGGCGCCGCCGCCGTGCTCGATGGCCTCGCCCCGGCGCAAACCCCGCGAGACCAGTTTTCCGGCACCATCGATTATCGCAGCCGCTGGCTCACCGCCTCGGCGACGCTGCGCCACATCGCCGCCCAGTATGAGGATGATCTGAACAGCCGCAGCCTGAACGCCGCCACCATGGTGGATGCGCTGATCCTGGTGCCGGTGGTGAAGGGCATCGCCATCGAGGGCCGGGCCGAAAATCTGTTCGATGCCGAAGTGCAGGCGGCGCTGTCGGGCACCGGCGTCGTCGAACGCGCGCTGCCGCGCACCTTCTGGCTGGGCGCGCGGGTGAGCTTCTGATCGCAGCGCGGCCAGTGCGCGTGCCGCGCACGGACTCGCGCAAGATCGGCCGGCGACCAAAAAGGGCGGCCCCAACATGCCGCCCTTTTCGTGAGTCGTCCGACGGCGCGGCTTTGCCCCGCCATACACCCTGCGCCGCGCACTCCGCGCCGGCGGTTCACGCCATCGCGGTCGCCGTGGGCTGCACATTGGTGAAATTGGCGATGTCGGCAAACACCTCGCCGGCGCCCGGCGCCGCCATGGCGGCGCCGATGGCGCCGGCATCGCTGAACGTCAATATGCCCATGCACAGGAAGGCGGCATCATCGGCCAGCGGGAACAGCGCCTCGCCGCCGGTCATGCCCACCGGGCCGAAATGCTTCTCCACCAGCGGCAGATGCACCTTCACATAATAATCCCGGTCAAAGGTCGCGCCCGGCTGCGCCGGATAGGTCACCACAAGCTTGGCCATGTTCTTTCTCCTCCCATGGATGGCGCCAGCATAACAGCGCGCCCGCGCCGGGGTAGCCCATTGCACCTTGGTAGAATGGCGAGGGCGGCAGCAGCGCGCGACACTCCGGGTTGACGCTGGGAGTCGGAATTCACCGGTTCGCGGCGGGCCAAGGGAGGCGAAGATGCTGCAACAGGCGCTTGAACAGCTGCGGGGCCAGGTGGCCATCCGCGCACGCTATGACAATTTCATCGGCGGCCAGTGGGTTGCCCCCGTTGAAGGCCGCTATTTCGACAATCTGTCGCCGGTCACCGGGCAGAAGGTGTGCGAGATCGCCCGCAGCCAGGCCGCCGACATCGAACTGGCGCTGGATGCCGCCCACAAGGCGAAGGACGCCTGGGGCCGCACCAGCCCGACCGAACGCTCCAACATGCTGCTGAAGATCGCGGACCGCATGGAGGAAAAGCTCGCCCTGCTGGCGCTGGTGGAAACCATCGACAACGGCAAGCCGATCCGCGAGACGACGGCGGCCGACCTGCCGCTGGCCATCGATCATTTCCGCTATTTCGCCGGTTGCCTGCGCGCCCAGGAAGGCAGCATCGCCGAGATTGATCACGACACCATCGCCTATCATTTCCACGAACCGCTGGGCGTGGTCGGCCAGATCATCCCGTGGAATTTCCCGCTGCTGATGGCGGCGTGGAAGGTCGCCCCGGCGCTGGCCGCCGGCAATTGCATCGTGCTGAAACCGGCCGAACAGACGCCGATGTCGATCATGGTGCTGATGGACGTGATCGGCGATCTGCTGCCGCCGGGCGTGCTCAACGTGGTCAACGGCTTTGGCCTTGAGGCCGGCAAGCCGCTCGCTACCTCCAAGCGCATCGCCAAGATCGCCTTCACCGGCGAAACCGGCACCGGCCGGCTGATCATGTCCTATGCCACCGAAAATCTGATCCCGGTGACGCTGGAACTGGGCGGCAAGAGCCCCAACATCTTCTTTGCCGATGTGCTGGCCGAGGATGACGACTTCCTCGACAAGGCGCTGGAAGGCTTCTCCATGTTCGCGCTCAATCAGGGCGAGGTCTGCACCTGCCCCAGCCGCGTGCTGGTGCAGGAAAGCATGTATGACCGCTTCATGGAAAAGGCCGTCGCCCGCGTTGGCCGGATGAAGCTGGGCAGCCCGCTCGACATGGAGACCATGGTGGGCGCGCAGGCTTCGGAGGAGCAGCTCAACAAGATCCTCTCCTATATCGACATCGGCCGGAACGAAGGCGCCCGCGTGCTGGCCGGCGGTGGCCGCGCCAATGTCGGCGGCGAGATTGCCGACGGCTATTATCTCCAGCCCACCATCCTGGCCGGCACCAACGACATGCGGGTGTTCCAGGAGGAAATCTTCGGGCCGGTCGTCTCCGTCACCACCTTCAAGGATGCCGAGGACGCGCTGCGCATCGCCAACGACACCAATTTCGGCCTGGGCGCCGGGGTGTGGACGCGCAACGGCACGCTGGCCTATCGCATGGGCCGCGGCATCCAGGCCGGCCGGGTGTGGACCAACTGCTATCACCTCTATCCCGCCCATGCCGCGTTCGGCGGCTACAAACAGTCGGGCATCGGGCGCGAAACCCACAAGATGATGCTCGATCATTATCAGCAGACCAAGAATCTGCTGGTCAGCTATTCGGCCAAGGCGCTGGGCTTCTTCTGATCCCGCGCTGGCCGGCCAGGCAGGCCTGCCCCTCCCACTCCCATCCCCAGCAGCATCAAGCCCGGGATGGGCAGGCCGGCACGGCGGGTGCGATCAGCCGATCGCACCCGCCCCTGCCATTGATGCTTGCCATTGGTGCTTGCCAATCCGGGCCGCATGAAACCGGGCCCCTGTTGAATCTGATCATACGCAAAAGCCCCTAATGGTCAGCCTGTGCGGCTGTGACAAAATGACCATATGCCGGATGTGTCCAGCCCCAACGCCGTCAGGGTGGCCAGCTCCACCCACGATGATCCCGAGATGGCGGTGCGCGCCGTGATGGGCGCGATGGACCTGCCCGATCTGGCCGGGGTCATGCTGTTCTGCTCCAGCCGCTATCCGGTGGCGGCGCTGGGCGAGGCGCTGAGCCGCCGGGCCGATGGCCATGTCGTGATCGGTTGCACCTCATCGGGGGAGATCACCCCGGCCGGCCTCGCCGAAGGCAGCCTGACCGCGATCGGCTTTCCCGCCAGCGATTTCCAGCTGGATGCCCTGTGCCTGGATGGCATTGCCGGCATCAATTCGGCGCTGGTGCACCGCGATGTGCGCCGGCTGGCCGCCGATGCCGAAGCCCGCGCCCGCCAGCGCTGGGGCGATATCCACCAGGCCGGCCTGTTCCTGATCGATGGCCTGTCGGCGCAGGAAGAATTGCTCACCCTCACCATCCAGAGCGCGCTGGGCCCGGTGCCGCTGGTGGGCGGTTCATCGGGCGATGATCTGGATTTCCGCGAGACCTTCGTGTTCCACCAGAGCCATTTCCGCGCCGATGCCGCCGTGGTGGCGCTCCTGTCCTCCCGCCGGCCGCTGCATGTGTTCCGTTCCCAGCATTTCCAGCCCGGGCCGGGGCGCATGGTCATCACCCGCGCCGATCCGGTCAACCGCATTGTCCATGAAATCAACGCCGAACCGGCGGCGGCCGAATATGCCCGGCTGATCGGCGCGCGGGTGGCCGATCTCACCCCGGCGCTGTTTGCCAGCCATCCGCCGGTGGTGAAGATCGGCGGCGAATTTTATGCCCGCTCGATCCGATCGGCCAACGCCGATGGCAGCCTCACCTTCTATGGCGCCATCGATGAGGGCGTGGTGCTCACCCTGGGCGAGACCGGCGACATCGTCGCCAATCTGGAAAGCCTGTTCGACGAGCTGGAACTGAAGCTGGGCCGCATCGATCGGGTGCTCGGCTTTGATTGCGTGCTCAACGGGCTGGAAATCCGCCAGCGGCAGATCACCGAACATGTCTCGCGCCTCTATGCCGCGCGCGGCGTCGTCGGCTTCAACACCTATGGTGAACAATTGCGCACGCTGCACATGAACCAGACCTTCTCCGGCCTTGCCATCGGCTCTGACTGAGCGCCGGCGCCATGAACCCCCCGACCTGGACCGGCACCACCCCGCAGGCCGAACGCATTGCCGAACTGGAAACCCAGATCGACAAGCTGACGCGCATCAACACCGCCCTGATCAACCGGGTGGAGCGCGCCACCGAACTGCACGGCAACGCCTTTTCGCTGTTTGAAACCGCCATCGCGCTGGAAGGCCGGGTGCGGGACCGCACCGCCGAGCTGGAAGGCGCGCTGGCCGATCTGGCCGCCAGCCATGCCGCACTGGCGCTGGCGCGTGACGAGGCCGACACCGCCCGCCAGCGCCTGTCGGACGCGATCGAGAGCATCAACGAGGGCTTTGCCATCTTCGATGCCGATGACCGGCTGGTGCTGGCCAACCAGACCTATGTGAGCCTGTGGCCGGAAGCCGCCGACATCATCCGGCCCGGCGTGCCCTTTGCCGAGATCGCCCAGACGCTGGCCGCCCGCCGCGTGCCGCTGGGCGCGCTGGCCGCCCCCGATGCCTGGGCGCGCGAACGCATCGCCAATCATCATGTCGCCAACGGCGGCCAGGCCATTGCGCTGGCCGATGGCCGCTGGATCCAGGTGAACGAGCGCCGCACCGAAGATGGCGGCATCGTGGGCGTTTATACCGACATCACCGATCTGAAGACCGCCGAGGCGCAGCGCCGGGCCCGCGAACAGGCCACCCGCGCCGCCGTGCTGCAAGCCACGCTGGATGCCATGCCGCATGGCGTCTGCCTGTTTGATGGCCAGCGCCAGCTGATGGCGTGGAACGGGCCGCTGCTGGCCATGCTGATGCTGGGGGAGGCGCGGCTGGCCGCGCCCGACCGGATCGGCAGCCACGCGGCGATGCTGGCCTGGTGCCGCCGTACCCTGCCCGAACTGGTGAGCGAAGGCTGCCTCGATTGGCTGGAGGCCGAGGCCGCCGAGACCACCCGCACCGCCAAGCTGGCCGATGGCCGCAGCATCGAGGTGCACCGCCAGCCGATGCCATCGGGCGGGCTGGTGCTGCGGCTGGAGGATGTGAGCGGTCGGGTGGCCGCCGCTGCCGCCATGGCCCAGCGCAAATCCCATCTGGAGGCGCTGGTGGCGCAGCGCACCGCCGAACTGGAACGCGCCCGCAACCAGGCGATTGCCGCCAACAGCTCGAAAACCCGGTTTCTGGCCGCGGCCAGCCATGATCTGCTGCAACCGCTGAATGCCGCGCGGCTGTTCGTGTCGGCGCTGGCCGGGCGGCGCATGGCCGATGGCAACCGGGCGCTGGTGGGGCAGGCCGCCTCGGCGCTCGATTCGATCGAAGGGCTGCTTGAGGCGCTGCTGGAAATCTCCCGCCTCGATGCCGGCGCGATCCAGCCCGAACTGCGGCCGATGCCGCTGGCCGATCTGTTCAGCGCGCTCACCGCCGAATTCGCCGCCGTGGCGCAGCGGCGCGGGCTGGCGCTGGATGTGGCGCCCACCGGCCTGTGGGTGAACAGCGATGCCCGGCTGCTGCGCCGCATCCTGCAGAATTTCCTGTCAAACGCCGTGCGCTACACGCTGGCCGGGCGGATCAGCATGGCCGCCACCTCCACCCCGGCCGGCATCGTGATCAGCGTGGCCGATACCGGGCCGGGCATCGCGCCGGCCGATCAGGCGGTGATTTTCGAGGAGTTCCGCCGGCTGGGCCCGCGCGGCGAGAATGACACGGTGGAGCGCGGCATGGGCCTGGGCCTGGCCATCGTGCAGCGCGCCGCGCGCATGCTGGACCTGCCGATCGGGCTGGACTCCGCCCCCGGCGCCGGCGCCTGTTTTTCCATCATCGTGCCGGCCGCCGCCGCTGCCGCCGCCACCGCCGGGCCGCAGGCCGCGCGCGCCAGCGCCGGCGTGGGCCGCGCCACCGTGCTGGTGATCGACAATGAACCGGCGATCCTGGCTGGCATGCAGGCGGTGCTGGAAGGCTGGGGCTGCGATGTGCTGACCGCGCCCGATGAAGGCCAGGCGCTGGCCGCCGCCCATCGCCGGCCGGTTGATCTGCTGCTGGCCGATTATCACCTGGCCGATGGCGTGACCGGCGATGCCGTGGTGGAACAGGTGCGCGAAGCCTGCCACCGCCCGATCCCGGCGGCGATCATCACCGCTGACCGCACGCCCGAACTGAAGGAGCGGCTGTCCGCCGCTGGCCTCGCCATCCTCACCAAGCCGGTGAAGCCGGCCCAGTTGCGCGCGCTGATGGGGCGGATGCTGGCCTGAAGACGATCAGGCCGGCACGCGTTCGGCCGGGGTGAAATGCACCTTGCCGGCCATGATCACCGCCTGGGTGCGGCTGTAGCAGTTCATCTTGGCCAATATGGCCGACACATGCGCCTTCACCGTGGTCATGGAGACATCCAGTTCCCAGGCGATCTGCTTGTTCAGCTTGCCGGCCACCACCAGGCCCAGCACCACGCGCTGCTGCGGGGTGAGGCTGTCGATGCGGCGGCGGATATCCTCGCATTCGGCATCATCGGGGGCGGCAAATTCGTCGGGCACATAAAGATTGCCGGCCAGCACCTGCTGCACGGCGGCCACGATGGCGCTGCGCTTCAGGCTCTTGGGGATGAAGCCGGCGGCGCCATTGGCAATCGCGCCCTGCACCAGCCCCGCCTCGACGGCGCCCGAAACGATCACGATGGGCAGCGCCGGATAGCGTTCGCGCAAGGCCGCCAGCCCGCCAAAGCCTTGCGCATCGGGCATGTTCAGATCCAGCATCACCAGATCGAAATCGCCCTCCCGGTCGATGATCGCCATGGCCTCGCCGATGCTGGCCGCCTCGAACAATTCGGTCTGGTCAAAGGCCACCGCGATCACGGTGCGCAAGCCGTCGCGCACCAGCGGGTGATCATCCACGATCAATACACGTTCCACGGCCACCGCCTCCCCGATGGCAAAGCCTAACGCAGGTCGCGCCGCCGCGGCCATAGGGAGATGCCCATAGCGGGCAACCGGCGGGGGAGCCGGCGGGAGAGCCGGCGGATGGGCCGCCGGCTCCCCGGGTTCAAATGGCCCGTCAGGGGTCATTTCGGCAGCTTGAACACCCAGAGCGCGCCGCCCTGGTTGATGTTCTGCACCGATTTGGCCACTTCGCCGCCCCACAGCGGCACCGCGCCGCCCCAGCCCGACATCACCGCCACATATTGTTCGCCATCCTGTTCCCAGGTCACCGGCGAGCCCACCACGCCCGAACCGGTGTTGAATTTCCACAATTCGGTGCCGGTCTTGGCGTCAAAGGCCTTCAGATAGCCTTCGGGCGTGCCGGTGAACACCAGATTGCCGGCGGTGGACAGCACCCCGCCCCACAGCGGCGCCTTGTTCTTGTATTCCCAGGCGATCTTGCCGGTGGTGGGATCGATGGCGCGCAGCACGCCGATATAATCGGGATAGAGCGGCTTGATGGTGAAGCCGGCGCCCAGATAGGCGGCGCCCTTCTTGTAGGCGATGGGCTCGTTCCAGATGTCCATGCCCCATTCATTGGCCGGCACATAGAACATCTGGGTCTGCTGGCTGTAGCTCATCGGCATCCAGTTCTTGCCGCCCAGAAAGCTGGGGGCGGCAAACACGGTGGTGCCCTTGCTGCCATCGGCATTGGGTGCGCCGGGCCGGTTTTCCGGCACATAGACTGGCCGGCCCTTCTTGTCATAGCCGCTGGCCCAGGTGACCTTGGAGACAAAGGGCGTCGCCGAGACGAACTTGCCGTTGGTGCGATCAAGCACGAAGAAGAAGCCGTTGCGATCGGCCTTGGCCGCCAGCTTCATCGGCTTGCCGCCGATGCTGGCATCGAACGACACGAGTTCGTTGACGCCATCGAAATCCCAGCCATCGTGCGGGGTCGTCTGGTAATGCCACTTGATCACCCCGGTGTCGGGATCGATCGCCAGCGTGGACGAGGTGTAGAGATTGTCACCGGGCCGCAGATGGCTGTTCCACGGGGACGGGTTGCCGGTGCCCATGAAGATGGAATTGGTGTCAGGATCATAGGTGCCGCCCAGCCAGGTGGCGCCGCCGCCGTTGGTCCATTGATCGCCCTGCCAGCTGGCATTCAGCTTGCCGGTGATGCCGTTGTCGGCCCCTTTCAGCTTGCCCATATGGCCTTCGATCGTCGGCCGGCTCCAGATCAGCTCGCCGGTTTCGACGTCGCGGGCCTCCACCTTGCCCACGATGCCGAATTCGCCGCCGCTGTTGCCATAGATCACCTTGCCGTTGATGATCATCGGCGCGGCGGTGAAGCTGTAGCCGGCGGCATAATCGGCCAGCGTCTTGTTCCAGATCACCTTGCCGGTCTTGCGGTTCAGCGCCACCAGATGCGCGTCCAGCGTGCCAAAGATGATCTTGTCACCATGGATGGCCGCGCCGCGGTTGACCACGTCGCAGCAGGGCATGATGCCATCGGGCAGCCGGGCATCATATTGCCACAGCTCGGCACCGGTGCGGGCATCAAAGGCAAACAGCCGGCTGTAGCTGCCGGTGACATAGATCACCCCGTCATAAACGATCGGCTGGCTTTCCTGGCCGCGCTGCTTCTCGCCGCCCAGGCTGGCGGCAAAGGCCGGCACCAGGCCCTTCACATTGCCGGCGTTGATCATGCTGAGGCTGGAAAAACGCTGGCCGCGATGGCCCATGCCATAGGTGAGCACGTCACCGGGGCTGGCCTCGTCGGCCATGATCTGGGCATCGGTGGGGCCGGATTGGGCCGCCACCGGCGCGGCGGCGGCGATGGCCAGAGCGGCACTGGCGCTGAGCATGTGCGTGAATTTCATTGCAGTCTCTCCCCTGTCGTTCCGGCCGGGCATTGCGGCCGATGCATGGATGCTAGGCCACCGGTAAATCCCGGCCATTGCACCTTGGGCCAAGAGCGGCCGGCCCGCTCTCATCCCCTCACACGCTGCCCAGCGGCGCCACGCGGGTGACACCATGGGCGGCAAAGATCCGGTCAAGCCGGCCATCGCCGGCCATGCGCTCGATGGCGGCTTCCAGCGCGTCGGCCAGGTCGCGGCTGTCGTCCTTCACGGCCAGGCCGACATCCCAGCCGGGGCTGGGCAGCGCCGGGATCGGCCCCACCCGCCGCTTGATGTGCGGGGCGGCATTGCCGGCCAGCGCATGCTCCACCTGCGCCCGGCTGGCCATCGCCACATCGGCCTTGCCCTCGATCAGCGCCGCCATCGCCGCCGCGCCGGTCAGATGATGGCTCACCTGGGCGCGCAGCACGCCGCCAAAACTGCCCGACAGCCAGATGTCGGGGATCGAATCCAGTTCTGCCGCCAGCCGCTTGCCGGCCCATTGCGGCGGCGGCAGTTCGCAATCGGCGCCGGGCCCGCAGGCGATGGCAAAGCTTTCGCGGGCATAGGCCGCGCCGATCACGCAGCGTTCCACCTGCAGGGCAAAGCGCCGGTCGGTCGGCACATGCATCATCAGATCAGCCGCGCTGCCGCCGATCAGCGGCCCGCGCCACACCATGTTGCGCAAATCATCGTCCACGCTTTCATCGGCGAGGAAATCGGTGAACTGGGCCTTCAGCCCCAGCGCGGCGGCCAGCGCCTGGCCCAGATCGACATCGATGCCCTTCAGCGTGCCGGCGGCATCGCGCCAGCTCCACGGCGCGAAATCGCGATAGACGGCGATCGACAGCGTGCCGCCAGCGGCCAGCGTGTCCAATGGCCGCGCCCGCGCCGACGGGGCGAGTGCCAGCCCCGACCAGCCTGCCGCCAGCCCGGCGAGCAGCCCCCGCCGGGACCAAGGCTCAGCCGTCATATTTGGTATCGAGATAGGACCGGATCGCCCAGCCGGCCTTCTGGCCCAGCGCCTCGCCCATCGGCGGCATATAGACCTTGCCGTCGCGCGCCGAGCCGTGCTGGAAACGCTGGATATACCATTCGTCGCCGGCATCATCCTTTTCCAGATAGCGCAGATCGGGCGCGATGCCGCCGGAAATGGCATCCAGGCCATGGCAGCGGGCGCAATTCTGGCCATAGGCGGATTGGCCGATCTTGATGGCATCGGCATTGCCGCGATAGGGATTGGCCTTCAGCCAGGCGGTGCCGATATCGGGCAGCTTGCTGGTGTCCACCGGTTGCGGCGTCACATCGCCATGGGCGGCGAGCGGCGCCAGCATGGCCGGCGCGCCCAGCCCCAGGGCAAAGGCGGTGCCGGCCAGCGCCAGCCATCGGGCAGTCGATCGGATCATCATGGCGTCCTCCGGCGGGCAGCCCCCGCATTGCGAATCTCCTGCCATGATGATGCCGCCGATGCCGGCCCGCCGCCCATTGCACCTTGGTCCTACAGGCCGGCGGCGGCGGCGCTGCTAGGCTGATCAGCACAAAGGGGATGTGTGCGCATGAAGAACTGGGCCCTGATCGCGGCGCTGCTGGCCGGCGCGGCAAATGCCGAAACCATCTATGTTTCGAACGAGCGCGCCAACCTGATCAGCGTGGTGGATGGCGAGACGCTGGCGGTGAGGGCGAGCTGGCCGGTGGGCAAGCGGCCGCGCGGCATCATCCTCTCCAAGGACGGCCGGCATCTCTATATCTGCGCCAGCGATGAAAATGCCGTGCAGGTGGTGGACGTGGCGACCGGCAAGGTGATCGCCGATCTGCCATCGGGCGAGGACCCGGAGATGTTCGCCCTGTCGGCCGACGGCAAGACGCTGTTTGCCAGCAACGAGCGCGACGCGCAGGTGACCGCCATCGACATCGCCGGCCGCCGCGTTGCCTTCCAGGTGGTGGTGGGGGTGGAGCCCGAAGGCATGGCCACCTCGCCCGATGGCAAATGGGTGGTGGCGACATCGGAGACCGACAACAAGCTGCACTGGATCGACATCGCCAGCGCCACCATGACGGACGAGACCGAGGTGGGGGTGCGCCCGCGCCACGCCGAATTCACCGCCGATGGCCGGCAATTATGGGCCACCGCCGAAATCGGCGGCACGCTGCACATCATCGATGTCGCCAGCCGCCGCGAGACGGCGCAGATCCGCTTCGCGGTGCCGGGCGTGGCGGCGGAGAAGATCCTGCCGGTGGGGGTGCGCTTCACGCCCGATGGCAAACAGGCGCTGGTGGCGCTGGGCCGGGCCAATCATGTCGCCATCATCGATGTGGCAACGCAAAAGGTGACGTCGCTGGTGCCGGTGGGCCAGCGCGTGTGGCACCTGGCCATTTCGGCCGATGGCCGGCGCGCCTATGCCGCCAACGGGCTTTCCGACAATCTGTCGGTGATCGACATCGCGGCCGCCAAGGTGGTCGCCACCGTGCCGCTGGCCCGGGCGCCATGGGGTGTTGCGGTCGGCCGCTGACGCGGCCTTGGGGGGCGTAGCGGTCGGCAAATGGCGCCCCCGGCATTATACCCTGCCGGCAATTTGCCCCCCCATAGTCCAATACAGGCCGCTGCCCACTTCCCCCACCCTTCTGGTCCAGCCGCTCGGAAGGAGCGGTGCCCAAGGGGGGAAGACAGATGAAGATCGCAATTGCGCTGGGCGCCATCGGCCTGTTGGCCGCGCTGCCGGCCGCTGCCCAAACCGCCAATGTCCAGGCTGGCAATCCGCTCGACGCCACCGATCAGCTGCTGCTGCGGCTGAAGGAAAAGGGCATATTGTCGGACGAGGAATATGCCGCGCTCACCAAGCTGAAACAGGCCCAGCCGGCCCCGGCCGCGGCCCTGCCCGCCGCCATGCCGGCGCCGCAACAGGCCGCTGCCGAGGCGCTGGGCGGCAAGCGGGTTGTCACCATGTCCAAATCCGGGGTGGGGCTGGAACTGGGCGATGTCACCCTCACCTTCTCCGGCTCGATCAACGGCTTCTATGCCCACGACAGCGGCACGCGGCCCGGCGCCCGCACCACGGTGGCCGGCGGGCTGGCCACGGTGGGCGGCAGCACCTCGTCGGTGCGCAACGGCCTGCTGCCGGGCTTCCTGAAAGTGGATGTGACGACCAAGCAGGGCGATTGGGATGTGGGCGCGCATTTCGGCCTGTATCCCGGCATCAACAGCGTCACCGGCAACGGCGGCGCCAACACGCCCGGCAATCCGCAGGCGCTGGCCACCAGCGGCATCGATGCCCGCGAAACCTATCTCACCTTTGGCAAGGCCAGTTTCGGCGAGGTGAAGATCGGCCGCGCCATCGGCCTGTTCGGCCAGGATGCGATCCTGAACGACATCACCCTGCTGTCGGTGGGCACCGCGGCCGGCAATGCCGCCCCGTCAAACACCACGCTGGGCCGCATCGGCGTGGGCTACATCTACACCGATTTCCAGCCGCAGATCACCTACACCTCGCCTGATTTCAATGGCTTCAAGGTTTCGGCCGGGGTGTTCATGCCCTTGAACAGCTTTGGCGCGCAGGAAATCAACGGCACGCCCGGCTTCCAGGCGCGCGTGGCCTTCGATGGCAAGATCGGCGATGTTGGCGTGCATGCCTGGTTGTCGGGTATCAGCCAGGATCACCGGCCGGTGGGCGGGCTGGGCTTCAACGGCCGCGGCCTCGATTTCGGCGCCAAGGTCAGCGCCGGCGGCGCGTCGCTGCTGGGCTATTACTACACCGGCAAGGGGCTGGGCACCACCGGCCTGTTCATCCTGGCCACCGATGGCGCCGGCCGGGCGCGCGGTTCGGATGGCTTCTACCTGCAGGGCACCTACACGGTCGGCAAGGTCACGCTGGGCGCGTCCTACGGGGAAAGCCGGCTTGATCTCACCCGGGGCGAGGTCAACCCCACCCTGCTCAAGGCCAACAGCAGCTATGTCGGCCAGTTGCGCTATGGCCTGACCAGCTGGGTGACGCTGGTTGGCGAATATACCCACACGCGCAGCAGCGCCCATGGCGGCAACCGCGCCAGTTCCGACACGGTGGCCGCCGGCGCCATCCTGTTCTTCTGAACCACCGGCCCGGCGGCCGCCACCGCCGGGCCACACCCCCCCGCAAAGGAGCATCGCCATGGCCGAACCCCTGTTTCCCGTTCCCGCCGCCTGGGCCGCCAGCGCCCATGTCGATGCCGCCGCCTATCAACGGCTCCACGCCGAGAGCCTGACCGATCCCGAGGCCTTCTGGGCGCGCGAGGCGCAGATCATCGACTGGATCCGCCCCTTCACCCGCGCCGATGCCAGCAGCTATCACGCCGGCGATTTCGGCATACGCTGGTTTGGCGATGGCCAGCTGAATGTTGCCGCCAACTGCCTTGACCGGCATCTGGCCACCCGCGCCAACCAGCCGGCGATCATCTGGGAAGGCGATGATCCGGCCGACAGCCGCATCCTCACCTATGCCGATCTCCACGCCCTCACCTGCCGCATCGCCAATGTGCTCAAGGCCGAAGGGGTGCGCCCCGGAGACCGGGTGGTGCTCTATCTGCCGATGATCCCCGAAGCCGCCGCCGCCATGCTGGCCTGTGCCCGCATCGGCGCCATCCATGCCGTGGTGTTCGGCGGCTTCTCGCCCGAGGCGCTGGCCGGTCGCATCGCCGATTGCGGCGCGAAGGTCGTCATCACCGCCGATGAAGGCCTGCGCGCCGGCCGCCATGTGCCGCTGAAGGCCAATGTGGATGCGGCGCTGGCGCACTGCCCCGATGTGGCGCGCGTGCTGGTGGTGCGGCGCACCGGCGGCCCGGTGGCCATGCAGGCCGGGCGGGATGACTATCTGGACGAACTGCTGCCGCACGTGGCCGCCCACTGCCCGCCCGAGGTGATGGACGCCGGCGATCCGCTGTTCATCCTCTACACCAGCGGCTCCACCGGCAAGCCTAAGGGCGTGCTGCATGCATCGGGCGGCTATCTCGTGTGGGCGGCGCTCACGCACCATCTCGTCTTTGATCACCGGCCCGGCGACGTCTATTGGTGCACCGCCGATATCGGCTGGGTGACGGGGCACAGCTATGGCGTCTATGGCCCGCTCGCCAACGGCGCCACCAGCCTGATGTTCGAAGGCGTGCCCAGCCACCCCGATCATGGCCGTTTTTGGCAGATTGTCGAAAAATGGCGCGTCACCATCCTCTACACCGCGCCCACCGCCATCCGCGCCCTGATGCGCGAGGGCGAGGCCTGGGTGAAGGCGCATGATCTCTCGTCGCTGCGCCTGCTGGGCAGCGTGGGCGAGCCGATCAACCCCGAAGCCTGGGACTGGTATCACCGCGTTGTCGGCGGCCGCCGCTGCCCCATTGTCGACACCTGGTGGCAAACCGAAACCGGCGGCGCGCTGATCACCCCGCTGCCCGGCGCCACCGCGCTGAAGCCCGGTTCGGCCAGCCTGCCGATGTTCGGCGTGGAGCCGGTGCTGGTCGATGGCGAAGGCAGCCACCTGGCTGGCGCCATCGAGGGCAATCTGTGCATCGCCCGGTCGTGGCCGGGCCAGATGATCGGCCTGTGGGGCGATCCGGCGCGCTTTTTCGAGGCCTATTTCTCCACCTTCCCCGGCCTCTATTTCACCGGCGATGGCTGCCGGCGCGACGCGGATGGCTATCACTGGATCACCGGGCGCGTTGATGATGTGATCAATGTTTCGGGCCACCGCATGGGTTCGGCCGAGGTGGAATCGGCGCTGGTTGCCCACCCGCTGGTGGCCGAGGCCGCGGTGGTGGGCGTGGCCCATGATCTGAAGGGCCAGGGCATCTATGCCTATGTGATCCTGAACGCCGGGGAGGAGGCCAGCGAAGCCTTGCGCCGCGAGCTGATCGCCTGGGTGCGGCGCGAGATCGGCCCGATCGCCACGCCCGATGCCATCCATTTCGCCCCCGGCCTGCCCAAAACCCGCAGCGGCAAGATCATGCGCCGCATCCTGCGCAAGATCGCCGAGAATGACACCGCCAGCCTGGGCGACACCAGCACCCTGGCCGATCCCACCGTGGTTGAAGCGCTTATCGACACGCGCCCGGTTCCCGCCTAGACTCCGCCAGAGGGTCGCTGAGGGGGAGAATCGCGGGTGAACCGCTACAGCAAGGGCGCCATCATCCTGCATTGGCTGATGGCAGTGATGATCATCGGCAATCTGGCCGGGGGCTTTCTGCATGATTTCGTGCCCACCGAAGGCGGCCAGCGCAGCCTGGTGATGGGCCTGCACAAAAGCTTCGGCCTCACCATCATCGCGCTCAGCCTGGTGCGGCTGGGCTGGCGGCTGGCCAATCCGCCGCCCGATTTCCCGCATTATTTCACCAGCGGCGAACGGCTGCTGGCCAAGGCCGGCCATGGCGGCTTCTACCTCGTCATGCTGGCGCTGCCGCTCACCGGCTGGGTGATGGCCGATCGCAACACGCGGCCCTTGAGCTTCTTTGGCATCACCGATGTGCCCAAGTTCGGCGTGGACAAGGCGGTGGCCGACAGCGCCCATGAACTGCACGAAACCCTGGGCTGGGTGATGCTGGCGCTGCTGGCGCTGCACCTCCTTGCCCTCGTCAAGCACCAGCTGCTCGATCGCGACAATCTGCTGGTGCGCATGGGGCTGGGCAAGGGCCGCCGCGCCGGCGTCTGAGATGGTGGAGGCCATTGCCGTCGATCAGGTGCGCCTGCACGAAAGCTGGCGCGTGCCGCTGGCCGGCCAGTTCGCCTCCCCGCAGATGGCGGCACTGAAAGCCTTTCTCACCGCCGAAAAGGCCGCCGGCAAGGCGATCTTCCCGCGTGGCAGCGAGTGGTTCCGCGCCCTCGATCTCACCCCGCTCGATTCTGTGCGGGTGGTCATCCTGGGGCAGGACCCGTATCACGGCCCCGGCCAGGCCCATGGCCTCGCCTTTTCGGTGCGCCCCGGCGTGCGGGTGCCGCCCAGCCTCGTCAACATCTACAAGGAATTAGAGGCCGATCTGGGCATCGCGCCGGCCCGCCACGGCTTTCTGGAACATTGGGCGCGCCAGGGCGTGCTGCTGCTCAACACCTGCCTGACGGTGGAACAGGGGCTGGCCGCCAGCCACCAGGGCCGCGGCTGGGAAGGCTTCACCGATGCGGTGATCCGGCTGGTGGCGGCGCGCGAAACGGCGTGCGCCTTCCTGCTGTGGGGCAGCCATGCCCAGAAAAAGGCCGGCTTCGTCGATCCCGCCCGCCACCTGCTGCTGAAAGCCCCCCACCCCTCGCCCCTGTCAGCCCACAATGGCTTCTTCGGCTGCCGCCATTTCAGCCGCACCAACCAGTGGCTCGAACAGCAAGGCCACCCCCCCATCGATTGGGCGCTGCCGCCGGTGTGAGGCCGCTGACCGGGCCACGCGCCGCCCTTGTCCGGGCCATTTTCTCCATTTACAGCACAAGGGGCCCGGCGCCGCGCCAATGCCCGGGAAAGGAACCGCCATGGCCTCTGATCTGCCCACCAGCGATGGCCGCCCCGATGCGGACAATCCGGAATGGACCGCGGCCGATTTCGCCCGCGCCCGCCCGGCCGATGCGGTGGCAGCGCTGGCCGGGGTGATGGACGTGCTGGTGCGCAAGCCCGGCCGCCCGACCGGCCCCATGCGCCCTCTTGCCCTTGCCCTCCTGATGCTGGCCGTGCCGTCCGCTGCCCAGAAGAACCCGCTGTTCAGCGAACCGCCCGCATGGAGATGTTGCATGTAGAGAACCACGCCATACAGCGGGCTGACGAAGCTTGACTACACCGATAGAAGCACCCTACACAAAGAACGATGACAACAAAAGACCCAAAACGATTTACATACGTTCTTTCGAGAGAAGAAATTATTGAATCTTTCATTGATCAGATTTCCGACCTAAGGCGAGCGTGCTTTGCTTATGATGACGGCAATCTGCGAGAAGCAAAAAATATTGCATTGAAGGTTCATATCATATGCCACGACAACATAGCTTCTAAACGATCAAAATCAATTTTATCATTATTGAACCTTAAGCGAGAAATTTTTTTACCAGATACTTCTACTATTAAATCATCAGATCCTAGAGTCGCATCTTCTGGGCCACCGCTTCTCGTTATCGGAAGCACTGATACGGGATGGGAAGTTAAGCCGCCTCTGGGAGCATATGATGATGTAGCTAAGAGTATAGCTTTCAGCGAATGGTGGGATGGCATTGTCTACTGTAATTCCTCCGGACTGAGAATGTCTCGGAAGTTTCTGATATTGTCTATGCGGAATCAACACGGAGGAGCTCATGTAGATAGTACAATATCTGATGAAGCATATTTTAGGTTCATGAAATTTGGCGATCACATATCAATAAGCAAAAATGGAGACGTTGGAATTTCATTGCCGACCGATCATCCACTTCTCGATGCATCAAATCTCCACCTAAAGACAGTTCGTCAAATAGGCCACGAATTACTGTCATGCATAGATAGTAGTGAAATAATTCAAGGCATAATTAGTAAGAAAGTTGATTTTTAAAGGAGCGTCATCGTTTTCAGTTGATCCCCAGCAACCGCCTGAGCCGGCGTTTCAGCGACGGCCGTTTCGGCGGCGGGTCGATGCATTCGCCCAGATAGCGGTTGGGCCGGGGCTGGCCGTCGCTGATGGCCCTGATCTGGCGCAGTTGCAGCCGGCCCAGCGCCTCGTCGGAAAAGGCCGGGGTGTAATAGATGCAATCCTCGAAATAATAATGGGTCACCTGGCTCCAGCGCGTCAGGCGCGGATCATGCTGCACCGAACCGCCGTGCAGCAGATTGGCACACCAGATCAGCGCCTGGCCCTTTCGGGCCAGAAAGGTCTGCGGGGCCGCGCCATGGGCTTCGCACAGCGCCGCCCACGCCGGGCCATAGGGATCCTGCGCCGAATTCAGTTCGCTGCCAAAGCCGCGCCGGCCGATCAGCGCGTTGCCGATCACCGGCCAGCGGTGCGATCCCGGCACGTAAAACAACGGCCCGGCATCGGGGCCGACATCCTCCATCGCCAGCCACACGCCGCACATGAAGCGTTCGGGCAGGCTGGAAAAATGCACCGAATCCGAATGGGCATCCTGCTGGGTGCCCACCGGGAAATTCAGCGTCTGGAACGGAAAGGCGGCGCGGCCATAGAGCCGGCCGAGCAGCGCCAGCACATCGGCATTGGCGGCGATGGCGCGCACATCCTCATGGCTGGCCCAGGCATCCTGGATGCGGCGCTCGCCATTCGTCTTGTCGGCGGCCGGATCGGCGAAATCCACGCCATAGCGCGGGCCCAGATCGGCCTTTATGCGGGCGATGCGTTCATCCAGCGCGGCATCGGGAAAATCGAACACCGCAAAACCGTTGGTGAACAGATCGGTGGCGATGCGTGCCTCTTCGGCCGAAAACCCCAGCGATGGCAGCAGGTGCGGGAACAGCGGCGATTCGATCAGCGGCAATCCCGGCAACGGATTGTTCACGAAACTCTGCTCCTGTTGTTCAACCACCGGGATTAAGCCAGCCGGGCCACAGCGTCACGCGCTTTTCGCTGTTCGGGCCGCCAAATGAATGGCAGGATCAGCACCATTCTGGGGGAGAATGGGTGATGCGCAACGCCGCCGCCTTGGTTGCTCTGCTGCTGCTGGCCGGCTGTGCCCAGCACCGGCTGACCGTGCCGGTGCCCAATCATGGCGATCAATATGTCCACCGCTCCACCAGCCATGCGCTGGCCTGGGGTGCCATCGAAGATCCCAAGAAGGCTGAACGCTGCGCCGCCACCAACGTGATGTCCGAAGTCAGGGTGCGCACCTCGCTGTGGCAGGCGCTGGCCACCGTGGTCACGCTGGGTTTCTGGCAGCCGGCCGAGGTGGAGTATAAATGCGCCAAGCTGCCCACCGGCGAAGGCGCCATCCCGCCCGGCTGAAGGACAACGCCCATGGCCCGCATCGTCGAAGTGCCCGAAACCACCTGGCACAATTTCCATTACACCGAAAAAAATGTGCCGGTGGCGGCGCGGCTGGAACTGCACCGCGACACCAGCCCCAGCCTGGACGACATGCGCGACAGTGCCGAGGCGGTGCAGCAGCGCATCGCGGCGGCCATCGCGCAGGGGCGGCAATTGCGCGCCCACGGCGCCACCTGGGCCTTTTCGCCGGTGGCCAGCATCCCCGGCGGCTGGCCGCTGGCCACCGGCTATGCCAACCAGCTGTTTCCGGTGCCGGCCAGCCATGTCGCGCCGGGCTTTGCCGGCGATCCCGAAGGGCTGGTGCTGTGCCAGACCGGGATCAGCGTCGCTGAACTCAACATGTGGCTGGAAAAGCGCGGCCGTTCGCTGGCCACCACCGGGGCTTCGAACGGGCAGACCATCGTGGGCGCGATGAGCTGTGGCACCCATGGCTCGGCGGTGGATCACCCCGGCATCGAGGGCCAGGTGCGGGCGATCCAGCTGATCCCCGCGCCCGATCGCAACCTGTGGATCGAGCCGGAGAGCCGCCCTGTCACCGATGGCCGGCTGGCGGCGATGCTGGGCGCCACCCTTGTGCGCGATGACCGGCTGTTTGCCGCCGCGCTGGTGGGGCTGGGCGCGCTGGGGGTGATCCATGCCGTGGTGGTGGAAAGCCGGCCGCGCTTCCTGATGGAAATGCACCGGCAGCGGCTGCCGCTGACCCCGGCGCTGACGGCCGCCATTGCCGGCGGCGATCCGGCCGGCGCCGGCCTGCCGGGGCAGGTGGGCCCCGATGGGCAGCCGCGCCGGCCCTATTTCCTGCAGGCGGTGGTGGCCGACCATATCGATGCCGGCCATGTGGTGATCACCGCCGGCTATCAGCGCGCCTGGCAGGATGATCATGTGCTGGATTACAGCATCAACCCCAAGCGCGGGCCGGGCTTCAACCTGGCGGTGGTGGTGGCCAACATCATGGCAGCGGCGCCCGGCCTGATCCCGCCGATCACCAAGGCGGTGTTGGCCGGCGAACTTTCGCCCATCGATGGCAGCCGCCTGACCAGCTGGGGCCAGACCTTCAATTTCACCACCCCGCGCGCCGGGCAGGCCGGGGCCTCGCTGGCGGTGCCGGTGGCGCGCGTGCATGATGTGCTGGCCATCTGCCATGGCGCGGTGGCGGCGGTGGGCCCGGCGCCGGTGGCCTTTGCGGTGCGCTATGCCACCCGCTCCCCGGCGCTGATCGGCTTCATCCGCTTTGACCGGTCAGCCATCATCGATGTGGACGGGATCGACATGCCGGCCACCCGCGCCGTGATGGCGCGCGTGGTGGCCGATGTGCGCGCCGCCGGCATCCCGCATGCCGAACATTGGGGCAAGCTCAATCAGATCACCCCGGCCAGCCTGGCCGCCGCCTATGGCCCGGCGCTGGACGAGTGGCGGGCGGCGCGGGCCGAACTGATGGCGCCCAGCCCGGCGGCGGCCGCCGTGTTTGCCAGCCCGTGGACGGATGCCGCCGGCCTCACCTGAAGCCCGGCTTGAAGGCTCAGCTTGGCCGCCTGATACCACGGCTTGGCCGCACCGGCATTGGCACGGCTGGCCAAGCCTGCCATCGTTCCGGCCCTGACCAATGGCCATTTTGCCCGTCTTGATGCCGGCCCGGCGGCCGCGCCAACCGGCCGTCACCGGGGGCCGGCCCGCCGTCACCGGGGGCCGGCGTGATGCCACGCGCGGCCCGTTTGGCGTCACCGATGGCCAGAATGCCGCCACCTTTGCCACAGGTTTGGGCCATGGTTGAGGCGCTGACCAGCCTGCTGGCGGAACCGGGCTTTCTGGCCGCGCTGGCGGTGGGGTTCGTGGCGCAACTGCTCGATGGCTCGCTGGGGATGGGCTTTGGCGTCCTGTCTTACACGCTGCTCAGCAGCACCGGGCTGGATCCGCGCAGCGTGAGCGCCACGGTGAACGCCGCCAAGATCGTCACCGGCGCCGCCGCCTCGGCCGCGCATGTGAAGGAAGGCAATATCAGCGGTTCCAGCCTGTGGCGGCTGGCGCTGGGCGGCATCGCCGGGGCGCTGATCGGATCGCTGATCCTGATCTCGGTCAATGGCGATCAGCTCAAGCTTTTTGTCAATCTTTACTTGCTGTTGGTGGGGATATTGGTGCTGTGGCGGGCCCGCCGGCCCAGGCGCTCGGGCGCCCCCGAAACCGGCAAGCCGCGCCATGTGGTGATCGGCCTGTTTGGCGGCATCCTGGAATCGCTGGCCGGCATCTGGGGCCCGTTTGTCACCAGCAGCCTGATCGAACGCGGCGGCACCCCGCGCTATGTGGTGGGGGCCAGCACGGTGTGCGAAACCATCGTGGCGGTCACGGTCAGCCTGGTGCTGGTCGGCAATCTCGGCCTGTCGGCGGTGTCGGGGCTGGCGCTGGGCCTGGTGGGCGGCGCGCTGGTGGCGGCGCCCTTTGCCGCCCGCCTCACCCGCACCCTGCCCACCGGCATCGCGGTGATCTGCATCGGCGTGCTGGTGATCGTCACCAGCCTGATGCGGCTGGCGCAGCAACTGCTTTAACCCCCTGATTTTTCAGCCATCATTGGCCCCGGTGATTTGCCGGCTTGCATTGGTGATGTTGTGATGTATCACGCAGCCGATTCGACTCCTTGCCACGAGGATTGCATGAAGCCCGCCCTGCTGATCGCCCTGCTCACCGGCCTGTCCACCCCGGCGCTGGCCGCCGCCGCAGATGACGGCGACAGCGGCGAAATCATCGTTTCCGCCACCCGCCAGCCCTATCGCGGCGATTTCACCATCAAGGAAACCCCGGCGGCGATCACCACCATCGATCAGACCTGGCTCAACAATAACAACATCTTGCGCCTCACCGATGCGCTCGATCTCAACGCCTCGGTGGCGCGGCAGAATAATTTCGGCGGCCTGTGGGATGCCTTTGCCGTGCGCGGCTTTGCCGGCGATGAAAATCTGCCCTCGGGCTATCTGGTCAACGGCTACAACAACGGCCGCGGCTTTGGCGGCACCCGCGATGTTTCGGGCATCGAGAAGATCGAGGTGCTCAAGGGCCCGCAGGCCGCCCTGTTCGGGCGTGGTGAGCCAGGCGGGGTGATCAACATCCTGACAAAAAAGGCGGATTTCGACACGCGCGCCAGCCTGGGCGTGCAGGCCGGCAGTTGGGACCGGCAGCGGGTTGACGGCGACATCAACCTGGCCGCCGGCCAGACGGCGGCGGTGCGGCTGATCGGCTTTTACGAGGATGCCGGCAGCTTCCGCGGCACGCGCTCCAACCGCTGGGGCTTCACGCCGTCGGTGCTGGTCAAGCTCGGCGAGCGGACGGCACTGACCTATGAGCTGGAGCTGACCCGCAGCGAGGCGCAGTTTGATCGCGGTGTCGTTGCCATCAACGGCCAATTGGGCGTGATGAGCCGCCGCACCTTCCTGGGTGAGCCCGGCGATGGCCCGCTGGACGCCGAGGTGAACGGCCACCAGCTGCAATTGAGCCATGAATTCAACGACAACTGGTCGATCCTGATCGGCGGCCAGCAGCGCGACACGCGCCTCACCGGCTTTTCCACGGAGGCCGAACTGGCCGGCGGCCGGCAGCGGCTGGGCCGCGATGGCCGCTCGCTGTCGCGCCAGCGCCGCTTCCGCGATTATGACGCCGAACACCAGGTGGTGCGCGGCGAGGTGCAGGGCCGCTTTGCAACCGGCAGCCTGAAACACCGGGTGCTGTTCGGCGCGGACTATGACAATTTTGAAAACAGCCAGTTGTTCCTGCGCTTCCGCCCGCCGGCGATCGGGGCCACCACCACGGCGCAGCAATCCAACGACATCGACATCCTCGCCCCCGTCTATGGCCGCTTCCCGTTGCCCACGACGGGCCCGCAGACCAACCGGCTCGACACGCAGGAGGCGGTGGGCGTCTATCTGCAAGACCAGATTGATCTGGGCGGCGGGGTGCAGATCCGGCTGGGCGGGCGCTATGACGATCTCAGCCAGACGACCCTGAACCGCGCCAACGGCATCGGCAGCGCCCGCGATTTCAGCCGCTTCTCGCCGCAGGCCGGCATCGTTTACGAGGTCAACCCGCAGATCTCGCTCTACGGCGCCTATGGCGAGGGCTTCCGCGCCAACATCGGCGCCGATGTCGCCGGGCGCATCTTCAATCCGGAAACCAGCCGTTCGGCCGAAATCGGCACCAAGCTCAGCCTGCTCGATGGCAGGCTCACCGGCACGGTGGCGCTGTTCACCCTCACCAAGGACAATGTGCTGGCCGCCGATCCGGCCAATCCGGGCTTTTCGGTGCCGATCGGCCGGGCGCGCAGCCGCGGCCTGGAAGTGGATGTGAACGGCAAGCTGCCCGGCGATGTCGATCTGCTGCTCAGCTATGCCTTTGTCGATGCCACCGCCCGCGCCAATGTGCTCGATCCCAATTTCAGCCTGAACATCCGGGTGGGTGACCGGCTGATCAACATCCCGCGCCACCAGTTCAACGTGCAGGCCGCCAAGGCGGTGCAGGTGACCGACAGCCTGAAATTGTCGCTGGGCGGCGGCGTGCAGCACACCGGCGGCCGACTGGGCGAGACGGCGACGCAATTCTTCCTGCCGGCCTACACGCTGGCCCGGGTCTTTGCCCGCGCCGAAATCGGCCGCCATGTCGAACTGTTTGCCGAAATGACCAATATGTTCAACACCAGCTATTACACCAACAGTTTCGCGCAACTGTGGGTGCAGCCGGGCCAGCCGCGCGCCGGCACGGTGGCGGTGCGGGTGAAATATTGATGGCCGGGCCGCTGGCCGTCACGGCCCTGCAGGTGGCGCGCGGCGGCCGCCGCATCGTCGATGGCCTGTCGCTCAGCCTGGCCGCCGGGGATGTCTATGCCCTGCTGGGCGGCAATGGCGCCGGCAAATCGACCACGCTGTTTGCCATTTTGGGCCTGTTGCCGCGCAGCGCCGGGCAGATCAGCGTGGTTGGCCATGATCCGGCCACCGCGCCTGATGCGGTGCGCGCCGCCACCGCCTATCTGCCGGAAAATGTGGCGCTTTATCCCGCCTTCACGGCGCGCGAGAATGTCCGCTATTTCCTCGATCTGGCCGGCAGCCCGCGCGGCGCCGCGGACATTGCCGAAGCCTTTGCCGCCGTGGGGCTGGACGAAGCCGCCTGGGACCGGCCGGTGGGCGGTTTTTCCAAGGGCATGCGCCAGAAGACCGCCATTGCCCTGGCGCTGCTGCGGGCATCGCCGCTGCTGCTGCTTGATGAGCCGACCTCGGGGCTTGATCCGGCCGCCACCCGCGATTTTCATGCCTTGGTGGCCGCCGTGGCTTCGCGCGGGGTGGCGGTGCTGATGGTCACCCACGATCTGTTTGGCGCCGCCGAAGTGGCCGGGCGCATCGGCCTGCTGGCCGGCGGGCGGCTGGCGCGGGAATGGCAGGCCGCCGCCAGCGGTCCGCGCTTTGATCTCAACGCGCTGCACCATGGGTTCGTGCAGGCATGAGGCGGATTGGCCGCATCGCGGCGGGGCAGTTGCGCCTGTTCGTCCGCTCCCGCCTGGCGCTGGTGGCGCTGCTGCTGCTGGCCATGCTGTCAGCCATCGCCGCCCTCACCGGCGCGGCGCAGGCCGAACGCATGGCGGCCGAGCGGGCCCAGGCCCAGGCCGCGGCCAACACCAGCTTTGCCAACCAGCCCGATCGCCACCCGCACCGCATGGTGCATTATGGCACCTATGCGCTGCGCCCGCTTGGCGGCCTGGCGGCCTTTGATCCCGGTGTCGATGCCTTTGCCGGCTCGCTCCTCTATCTGGAGGGTCATCGCCAGAATGCCACCACGCTGGGCACGGCGCGCGAATCCTCCGGCCTGATCCGCTTTGGCCAGCTCACCCCGGCCTTCGTGCTGCGCGTGCTGGTGCCGCTGCTGCTGGTGTTTGCCGGCTTTGCGATGATCGTGGGGGAACGGCAGGGCGGCCTGATCACCCTGCATCTGGGCCATGGCGTGCGGCCGCACGAATATCTGGCCGGCAAGGCGCTGGCGCTGGGCGCCGTGGCCGGGGTGGCGGCGCTGCCGGCGCTGGCGGCGCTGGGCTGGGCGGCAGCGCACACACCGGCCGATGCCGGGGTGGCAGGCGTGATGGCGCTGGCGGTGCTGTTGTGGCTGCTGCTGTGGGTGCTGGGGGTCACGCTCGCCTCTGCCCGCGCCGCCACGGCGCAATCGGCGCTGCTGGGGCTGGTGCTGGTGTGGGCGCTGCTGGTGGTGCTGGTGCCGCGCGCCGCCGCCGGCGTGGCCGCCATCGCCCATCCCCTGCCCACCAAGGCTGAAACCGATCTCATCATCCACGCCGAGCTGCGCGCCCTGGGAGACAGCCACAATCCCGATGATCCGCATTTTGCCGCCTTCAAGGCCGGCCTGCTGCGGCGCTATCAGGTCAACCGGGTGGAGGATCTGCCGTTCAACTATCGCGGCGCGCTTTCGGCCGAGGGCGAGCGGCTGACCAGCCAGTTGTTTGCCCGCCACGCCGCCGAGGCCGCCGCCCGACAACGGGCGCAGCACCGGCTGCTGGCGCTGGCCGGCCTCGTCAGCCCGGCCATCGGCTTTGCCCAGGCCAGCATGGCCGGCGCCGGTACCGATCTGGCCAGCCATCTCGCCTTTCTGGATGCGGCCGAGGCGCATCGTTACCGGCTGGTCCAGTCGCTGAACGGCCTGCACACCTTCCAGGTGCGCGCCGCCGACGATGCGACGCGCAGCCGCGACCCGATCGCCGAGCGGCAGAGCCGGATTTCGGCCCACTTCTGGGCCGATCAGCAGCCGTTCCACTTCGCCGGCCCCGCGCCGGCCGCCCGCATCGCCGGGATGCTGCCGGGCCTGGGCGTGATGCTGGCCTGGGCGCTGGTGCTGGGCTGGCTGCTGGCCCGCATTGCCCGCCGTGGCCTGCCATGATCGCCGCCCTGGCCCGCGAATGGCGGCACCTCGCCGCCCCGGCCCGCATCGGGCTGGTGGTGCTGGCGCTGCTGGCCGGCGTGGCGGTGGCGCTGGGCCTGGCCGATGTGGCGGCCACCCGCGCCGATATCGCCCGCGTGGTGCAGCTTGAACAGCGCGAAACCGCCGCGATCACCGGCTTTGCCAAGGGCGATCCCGGCGAACTGGGCTATTATCGCAACCATCCGGCCTGGCGCGCGCCCGGCGATCTGGCCTTTCTGGCGCCCGGCCGCGGCGATGCGGTGCCGGCCGTGCTGCGCCTCCGCATCCTGGCGCTGGAAGGCCAGATCAACGACAACGAGGCCGCCAATCCCGAACTGCTGCTGGCCGGGCGCTTCGATTTCGCCTTTGTCACCCTCTATCTGGCGCCGCTGCTGCTGATCGCGCTGCTGCACGATCTCTGGTCATCCGAGCGGGAGGCCGGGCGGCTCGCCGCGCTGGCCAGCCTGCCCGGCGCCGCCCGCCGGCTTTGGGCGCCGCGGGCCCTGCTGCGCACCGGCGGGGTGGCGCTGGCGCTGCTGGTGCCGCTGCTGATCGGCGGGGCGCTGGCCGGCACCGCACCGCTGCGGCTGGCCGTGGCCGCCGGGCTGGTGCTGGCCAGCCTGGCCTTCTGGGCGCTCGTCACCCTGCTGGTCGCCCGGCAAGAGGCGCAATCGGCCACCCAGGCCACCATCCTGGCCGGCCTGTGGTTTGCCATCACTTTGGTGGTGCCGGCCGCCGCGCATCTGGCCATCAACGCCGCCGTGCCGCTGCCCGATGCCGCCGCCATCACCCGCGAGAACCGCGAGGAGGTGCATGCCGGGTGGGACCGGCCCAAGCCCAAAACCATGGCCCGCTTCGTCGCGCTCTATCCCGAATATCGCGCTGCCGCCCAGGTGACGCGCATCTTTGACTGGAAATGGTATTTCGCCTTCCAGCATCTGGGGGACATGGCGGTGGCCGCCGACAGCCAGGCGCGCGAGGCCGGCATCGCCCGGCGCGAGGCGCTGGCGCAGGGGCTGGGCTGGCTGCTGCCGCCGATCAAGGCCGCTCAGGCCATGCAGCATCTGGCCGGCAGCGATGTGGCGGCCGATCTTGCCTTCCGCGCCCGGCTGCGCGCCCATCACCGGGCGCTGCGCGAATATCATTACCCCTTCCTGTTCGCCGGCCGCCCGATGACCGCGGCCGACATCGCCGCCGCCCCGGCCTTCGCCGCCACCGCTCAGAAATCGATCGTGAGATAGCCGCCAATGCGGCGGCCGGGGGTCAGATCATAGGCGCCGGCGCCCTGCAATTCAAAGCTCTGCAGATCGGTGAGATTTTCCACCTGCAACCGCAGCAGCAGCGATTGGCCGGCCAGTTTGGCGCTGTAGCGCGCGCCCAGATCAACAAAGGTGCGCGCCGGAATGCGGGTGCGCGCGCTCACCGTCGCCACTTCCGGGCTGCGGTGGCTGATCGCCAGATCAACGCCCAGCCCCTCCAGAACCGGCGGCCGCCAATCAAGGTTCAGCTCCAGCCGGCGGGCGATGGCGCCCACCGGCCGGTCGCCCACCCGGCCCAGCGCCACCCCGGCCCCGGTGACGCGTGGTGACAGCAGCACAGCGCCGGCCACCAGGCTGAACCGGCTGGTGACCGGTCCTGACACCGACAATTCGATGCCGCGGTTGATCACCTCGCCCAGCGCATCAAAACGCCCGTTCGCATCCAGGTTGAAATAGGGTTTGCGCACATCAAACAGCCCGGCCACCAGCCGCACATCATCGCTGATCGCCCAGCGCAGGCCGGCATCGCGCTGGCTGGTGCGGATCGCCGGCAGCGCCTCGTTGCGGTTGGCGGCGTTGCCCGGCGCGATGCCGCTTTCCTCCAGGCCGGTCACCGTGCCGGCATAGGCGATCAGGCGCGGGCTGATCTCCACGGCCAGCGTGGCGTTGTAGAGCAGCGGCCGGGCATCGGTGGCCACCGGCGCCAGGCTGGGCAGGCCGATGCGCTTGGAATAGTTTGTGCCCTGCACCCCCAGGCTCAGCTCGCCCACGCCCGGCCAGCGCGCCTCCCAGGCGATACCGGCGATCAGCTGGCGCACCCGGTCCTGCTGCTGCTCGCCAAAGCGGCGGGGCGGGGAGGCCACGGTCGTGGGCGCGAAAATGCTGGTGGGCCCCAGATCGATGAAATCGGAGCCATCAAAGCGCCGGTCCCCGGCCCGCGCCCGCAGGCTGGCATGGAGGCGGTGGGTGCGCGGGCCGTCGCTGATGGTGTGCGTCAGCCGCAATTCGCCGCTGGTGGAGGCAAATTTCACCGGCGGATCGGCGATCACCAGCTGGTTGCCGCGGCCATCGCTGCCCAGATCGGTGATCAGATTGGCAAAGCCGCGCGCATCATCAAACAGGGATCGGAACAGGCCAGCGCGCACCTCCCAGCCTGGCCCCGGCCGCCACGTGCCCAGCACGCCGCCATTGAACGCCACCCCGCGATAGCGCGCCCACTCCGGCCCCTTGAAGAAACGGCGCGGCAGCCGCGGCGGCAGGCCCTCCCCGGCCGGCAGGAAGATCGGCCCGGTCTGGTCAAAGCCTTCGGAGCGGGCGACGAACGGCACGATCTCGATGGCGTCTGACGGGGCATAGCGCGCCGCCAGCGAGAATTGCCAGAAGCTGGCCCGGGTGGCATTGTAATAGCGGTCATCAAACAGCGCCGCCCCGGCCGCCATGCTCAGCCCGGTGGCCAGCGGCAGATTGGCATCCAGTTCCAGCGCGGCATTGCCCCACTGGTTCAAGGCGCCCAGCACGCTCAAGGCCGCATCATCCCCCGGCTTGCGAAAGGCGTAATCGACGATGCCGGTGGGCGCCGGAAACGGGCTGCCCAGCGCCGACAGGCCCACCCGGATGCTGGTCGCCCGCCGCAGCCGCGGGTTGAGGCCCCAGACCTGATCGAAATACAGGCCATCGATGCGCACATTGCCGGCCTGGGTGGGCGAGAACCCGCGCACATTGCCGGCATTGTACAGCCCGATTGTCTCCCGCCCGATCGAGGTGCCAAAGGCATCACCAGCGCTGCGCACGGCATTTTCCGCCGCCCGCGCGCCCGTGGCGGCGGTGGCCGCGTCCACGGCCTGCGCCAGGGCCGGGCCAGCCACAAGGCCGGCCAGCAGCAGGGCACCGGCAGCCGGCGAGACATCAGGCAGCAAGGGCATGGGGCTGTCGTTCCCTGTCGGCCGGGATCGGCGCGGTGGCGGGCGGTGGCCCGATCAATCCGGCTGCAGGCGATTGAGGTTGCGCGCCGCCGCCAGCCCGGCAAGGCCGGCCAGGGCCAGCAGCCAGGCCAGCGCCGCCCGTGGCGGCGCGGCTGGGGCGGGCGGGGTGAAGCGGGGCAAGTGATCAAGATCGGCGCTGCCCATCGGGGCCGGCCGCGCCGCCAGAGCAGCGAGGCGGGCGCGCACCTGCCCGGCATGGGCGCTGGCTGCCGACTGGAAGGCGGCCACGCTGCCGGCATCGCTGCCCGCCGCCTGCGCCAGCGCCTGCGCGGCCAGCATTGGCGGGGCGATCAGCGCCAGTTGATCCAGGATCGCCTGCCGCCCGGCGCGGCGGCGGGCGTGATCGGCGATGATCGGCGCGGTGGCGGCGGCCACCTTGCCGGTCACCTCCACGGTGCGGGCCAGGGCAGCGCGGCGGCTGGCCACCTCGTCGCTGCTGGCTTCGGCGTGATCATTGTCCCACGCGGCGGTGGCGGCCACTTCGGCGGCGCGGGCCTGGGCGATCACGGCATAGCGTGAGGGCAGCGGCAGCGCGAGGCTGACCAGCGCGGTGAGCAGGGCCGGCAGCACCAGCGTGAACAGCGCCCACAGCGCCACCAGCGCCAGCGCCGCGGCATCGGCGGAGGCGCGCAGGCTGTTGACCAGCAGCACCAGCGCCCACCACAGGATCAGGCTGGCCACGGCAATCAGGCCCCACCACAACAGCGCGCCCGCGCGCCCCGGCAGATCGGGGCCGCTGAGCCCCAGCCACAGCAGCGCCAGCAGAACCGGCCCCAGCACCAGCGCCAGCCGGGGCAGCGAACGGGCGAGCAGCAGCCGGCCGATGCCGCCGCCCTGCGCCAGCACCAGCCGCAACGCGCCGGAATCGCGATCGGCCGGGATCATGCCATGGCCCAGCGCCACCAGCAGCAGCGGCGCCACCACCAGCACGACAAAGCCCAGATCCAGCCCGCCGCGCATCAGCAGTTCGGGATTTTCCAGCGACGAGCGGCCAAACAGCGTATCGGCGCGGGTGCGCAGGCTGGCCGCGCCGGCATCGGCCATCAGCACGGCCTGCCCGGCGCTGGCATCGATCAGCGGCGGCAGCGGCGCGATCACCGGCAGCCGCACCCGGATCGGCAGCATCACCGCATCGGCCAGCGGCATGCCCTTGGCGATGCCGGCGCGCAGCCTGGTGTCAGCCTCGGCCAGTTCGGCGGTGGCGGCGGCGCGGCTGGCCTGTTGCGCCGCCAGCAGCGCCCGGCCATTGGCCAGCGCCAGCCCGATCGCTGCCACCAGCACGGCCAGCACCGCCAGCGCCAGCCGGCTGCGCCACAGAAAGCGGCTTTCCAGCGCCAGCAGCGACGGCTGGGCCGCCACGCTCATTGCAGGCCCGCCGCCAGCCGCCGGCCGGCCAGACGCAGCAGGCCCAGCGCCGCCAGCAGCCACAGGCCCAGCGCCGCCAGATCGGGCCAGCAGCGCGCCAGCGCGGCGGCCGTGCCCGGCGGCTGCCAGCGGAAATCGGGGATGCGCCGCCACAGCGCCGGATCGGCATGATAATCAAAGCCGGCCGCCCCGGCATGCAGCGCCATGTCGGCGTTGAGCAGGCTGATGATGCGGCGGCGATGGGCTTCGGCCCGGTCCTGAAAATCGCGCTGCACGGCGCCATCGCTGCCGGCCAGCGCCATCGACAGATTTTGCAGCGGCACCAGCGGCGACAGCAGGGCGGTGAGGCGCAGCGCGTTGCGACCGGCCTGGTGGGTGGCGGCAAGATCGCCCCACGCGGCATCAAACACGCGGTTGCCATGCTGCTCGGCCGCTTCCAGCCTGAGGCCATCGATGTTGACCGGCAGGTCCTCCAGCCGGCTGACCTTGTAGCGCGCCATCACCGCGGCTTCGAAGGCCTTGCCATCCTTGCCGAACGGATCATGGCCGCTTTTCATCTGCGCCGCCACGCCGGCGGCAAAGCCGTGGGCCGACGGCACCGGCGCGGCCTGCATGGCAAGGCCGCCGCCCAGCCGCGGCACGATCAGCAGCAGCACCAGCCACAGGCCCACCAGCAGCAGCCGCGCCTGCGCCGCCGTGGCCGCCAGCGCCGAAACCGCCACCGCGATGGCGGCCAATATCGCGAAATAGACGAGATAGACCGCCAGCCACAGCGCCAGCGCCAGCCCGTCAACCGGGCCGGCCAGCAGCGTGGCGGCCAGCGCGGCGGCCAGCAGCGGCAGCACCAGCACGGCTGCGATGCGGCCGAGCGCCAGATATTTTGCCGGCATCACGCCACCGGCGGCGAGGCCATTGGCCAGCATCAGGCGCAGCGTGCCGGCCTCACGCTCACGCGCCACCAACCCGGCGCCGATGATGAACAGCAGCAGCGGCAGCACGGTCTGGAACACCCAGGCGGCGCTGAACCGGCCCAGATCAAGCCCGCCGGCCAGATCCTCGGCCGGGCGCGCCTGCGCCGGGTTGCGGTTGTGAGCCTCCAGCCAGATGGCGCTGCCGGCATAGGGGAGCACGCCGGGATCAAGCAGTGCCATCGGCGGCAGCGGCCGGAACGCCCAGAAGGCGAAATGCGCCGCGCTGTGCGGGTTGCGCGCGCCCTGCCCTTCCCAGGTGACGCGATCGGCCGCGATGGTGGCTCTGCGATCGGCATCATGGGCGGTCACCTCCACAAAGGCCGCCACCACCGCCGTGACGGCCAGCACCGCCACCAGCAGGCTGAGCAGCGCCAGCCGCCAATCACGGCGATATTCGCGCCAGTCCTTGGCCGCGACGCGGCCCCAGGTTGCGCTCTGGCTCATGCCGCCCGCTCCGCCATGTGGGTGAGATAAAGCTGTTCGAGTTCGCTGGCCGACAGGCTGGCCGGATCGACCATCGCCACCAGCCGGCCGTGGCGCATGATGCCGATGCGGCTGGCCACCTCCTTGGCGCGGAAGATATCGTGGGTGGAGATCAGCAGCGCCACGCCGGCCGCCGCGGTTTCGCGCAGCACCGCCACCAGATCATTGGCGGCGGCCGGATCAAGACCCGACAGCGGCTCGTCGAGCAGGATGGCGCGGGCGTCTTTCATCAGGGCGATGGCCAGGCCCAGTTTCTGGCGCATGCCCTTGGAATAGGTGCCGGCCGGCCGCGCGATGGCTTCGGCCGGGAAGCGCAGCCGCGCCAGAATGGCATCGCGGCGGGCAGGATCAACCGCCACCCCGGCCAGGCGAGCGAAAAAGTCGAGATTCTCCGCGCCCGACAGGCTGGGGTAAAGGCTGACGACTTCGGCGACATAGCCCAGCCGGGCCCGCGCCGCCGCCGGATCATCGGCCACCACCCGGCCATCGACCAGCGCCGCCCCGGCGGTGGGCTGGGTGAAGCCCAGGAACAGGTTGAGCGTGGTGGTCTTGCCGGCGCCGTTGGCGCCCAGCAGGCACAGGGTTTCGCCGGCGGCCACGGCCAGATCAAGCCCGTCCAGCGCCAGCCGATCGCCATAGGCCTTGGTGAGGCCGCGCGCTTCCAGCAGGGCAGCCATCAGCAGCAGGCCGCGGTGGCCGGGTTGATCACCAGCACCAGCCGGCGCTGGCGGGTGCCGGCAATCGGCGGGGAGCGGTGGATGATCGGCCGGTCGGTGAGCAGCTTGCCCTTGAACAGCGCCACCTCGCCGGCCAGCAGCTGGCGCAGATCAAGCCGGTCAAGCAGCACGCCGGCGGCCAGTGCCTCGGCATCGGCATTGGCCAGCCATTGGCTGCCCGGCCCGGCATAGCTGGTGATCAGCCGCAGCGGCACATGATCGGCGTGGAATTTGCGGCAGGCATCGCCGGTGATCACCTCCAGCCGCAGATCGAGCGCGGCGGTTTTCATGTGGGCCGCGGCCAGGCGGGCCAGTTCGGCCACATCGGCCACCAACGCCGTCACCGGGGGCCAGCCCGCCGTCACCAGCGCCCGCGAAACGGCCACCGCGACCCCGTCAACGGCCACGTTCAGGCGGATTTCGCCAGCCGCCCCATGGGCCAGCTGGCCCGCCGCCGCCACCAGGCCCGGGGCCAGGCGGCGCTGCCAGATGGCCAGATTGATGGCGGGATCGGCAATGGCGGCCAGCGCATCAGGCGCTTCACCCATCGTCACATGCGGGGCCGGCGGGAACAGCGCATCCGCCGCGCGGGCCAGCGCGCTCATGCCGCCGCCCTTTCGCCCCAGGCCGGGAAGGGATCGGGCAATTTGGCCCAAAGCCTTGGCGCGAATGACTTTTCCGGTACCAGGCAGGCATCCAGCTGGCGGCGCAGGGCGGCTTCGTCCATGCCGATGCCGATGAACACCAGCTCCTGCCGGCGGTCTCCCCACCGATCATCCCAATGTTGGCGCATCAGGTTGCGGAAGGCCGGGTTGTCACGCGGCCAGCGCTCCTTGGGGATGGCGGCCCACCAGCGGCCCAGCGCCTGGCTCGTCACCTGCGATCCGGCCTGGCTCATCTCCCCCACCCAGTCCGGCCGAGTGGCCAGCCAGAAATGCCCCTTGGCCCGCACCACGCCCGGCCAGGCGCTGTTCAGGAAGGCGCGAAACCTGGCCGGATGGAACGGCTGGCGCGCACGATAGACAAAGTTTTCAATGCCATAGGTCTCACTCTCGGGCGCGTGATCGGCAAAGCCATACAGCTCCCTGGCCCACAGCGGGTGCTGTTCGGCCTTGCCCTCGGCGAACAGGCCAGTGTCAAGCACAGCGCTGAGCGGCACCTGCGACCGGTCAGTCTCGATCAGTCTGGCCGCCGGGTTGAGCGCGCGCACCAGCTGGCGGACCGTTTCAGGCTCGGCCGCCTCGCTGATCTTGTTGAGGATGATGACATCGGCAAACTCGATCTGCTCGACCAGCAGGCCAACGAGGCTGCGATTGTCCCCCTCCCCGGCGGTCTCGCCGCGATCGGCCAGGAAATCCTGGCTGGAATAATCCTTCAGCAGATGGGCGGCGTCCACCACCGTCACCATGCAGTCCAGCCGCGCCACGTCCGACAGGCTGTCGCCCTGCTCGTCCTCGAAACTGAAGGTGGCGGCCACCGGCAGCGGCTCGGAAATGCCTGTGGATTCAATCACAAGCGCATCGAAGCGGCCGGCTTCAGCCAGGCTGCGCACCTCCTTCAGCAGATCCTCGCGCAGGGTGCAGCAGATGCAGCCGTTGGTCATCTCCACCAACGTTTCCTGCGTCTGCGCCAGCGCCGCCTCCCCGCCGCGCACCAGATCGGCGTCGATATTCACCTCCGACATGTCGTTGACGATGACCGCCACGCGCCGCCCCTCGCGATTGGCCAGGATATGGTTCAGCAGCGTGGTCTTGCCGGCGCCCAGAAAGCCCGACAGCACCGTCACCGGCAATCGCGTGTCTTCAGGATCCATTGTCGCCGCCCTGGGGAATCAAATGTTATTCTGTATCATCTGCCAGATCCGGCCAGCGCTGGCAAGCAGGGCGGCACGGGCCGGCGCAATCCGGGACCTGCGGTGCAGCCGAGTGACCGCCGCCGGTTGCCAATGTCGGATTGGCGCGTTGCGGGAGTGCGGGCGAGGCAGGCGCCCTGCGCCAGACCCCGTCAAAAGCGCGTCGAGATGCCGAAATAGGCCACAAGATCGGGCGTGTTGCGGTTGAGGCCAACGTTGGCGCCGATGTCGAATTGCAGCGTCGGCTGTGGCAGCCAGGCCAGGGACACATCATAGCTGTACTGGCCGACCGTGCCGGCAGGATCGAAATTCTGGCTGGTCCAGATCTCGTTGTAGAGGGTGAATTTGCCGAACTGCTTGGCGATGTTGATCAGCCCGGTGACGCCGGCATGGCGGCCACTCCCGCCCGAATCGGCGAGCAGATCCAGTTGCGGCCCCAGCGTGAAGGTCCAGCCGCCGGGCACGCTGATGTTGATGGGCACGGCCACGCCGCCTTCAACCTTGCCATTGCCAACGCCGGGTTTCGCAGTCGGCAGCTTGACGAAGGGCAGGATCGCCAACTGGAACGCGCCATCAGCACTGGTCAGCCGCTGCTTGAAGCGCAAAGTGACATCGCCAATCCCCGACAGCCTTGTCACCCGCCCGGCCGTGTCGCAGCTGCGCACCGTGGTGAAGGGGACCCAGTTCAGCTGGAGATCGCTGCTGCTGGTCACGCCAAATTTGATGGTCGGGTTGGTGAACAGCAGCTGGTCGGTGCGCGTGCCGGGGCTGCTGGTGCGCAGCCAGTTGAACCCATCCGCCTCGATCTGGATAAACCCCTTGGGCACGGTGCAGGCAAAGTTCGACTTGGTCGGCCGATCGGTGCAGATCGGCGCCGCCGCCGTTGACGCGGTGGGCACAGCGACGGGTTGGGCCGCCAGCGGGCTGGCGATCAGGGCCGTCGAAAGCAGGATGCGCATGGTGGTCGCTTTCAGTGGGAAGCAAGGCTCTTGGGGGTGATCGCGGCGCGCTAGGTCAGCATCAGCCGATAGCCGACCCCTGGCTCATTGCGGATCAGTTGCGGCTTCGTTGGATCGGCTTCCAGCTTCTTGCGAATGGCGCGCACGGCAACACGCAGATATTCCACATCATTTTCGTGAGCCGGCCCCCACACGGTCTTCAACAGCTGCGCGTGGGTCACCACCCGGCCGGCATTGCGGGCCAGCAATTCCAGCAGCGCATATTCCTTGGGAGCCAGCCTGACCTCCTGGCCCTGGCGGTGGATCAATCGCGCATCGAAATTGATCACCACGTCCCCAAACGCCACTTCAGCCGTTTGGCCGGTGTCGGATGATTTCGTCCGGAGCGCCGCGCGCAGGCGGGCCAACAGTTCGTCCGTGTCGAACGGCTTGACCACATAATCCGCGGCACCCAGATCGAGGGCCGCGATCTTTTCGGCGGTGGCATCGCGGGCTGAAACCACGATCACGGCCATGCCGCTGCGGGCAAAGCGCGCGACAAGTTCGATGCCGTCACGATCAGGCAGGCCCAGATCAACCAAGGCGCCATCGGGCGCATGGGTTTCGGCCAGATGGATCGCCTCGCGCCCGGATGCGGCAGCAAGCGTGCGATAGCCGCCACGGGCAACCGCCGCTTCCAGCAGGCGGCGAATGTGCGGTTCGTCATCGACGATGAGGATCCGGGCGGCCATCATGGGCGCGGCCAGCCCCGAATGGTGACAGAAAAGACCGAGCCATGACCATCGGCGCGGTTCGAGACGGTCACGTCATGCCCAAGCGCGCGCGCAAACGCGTCAACCACGGCCAGGCCGACACCGGATCCCGGCGCGCTGTCGGCATTCCGGCCACGCCGGAACAGACAAAACAGATCCTGTGCATCGTCACCCAGGCCTGCGCCCGAATCAACAACCGACAAGCTGGCCCCGCCCGCGCCGTTGCCCTTGACGCACAATCCGATTGCGGAACCCTGCGGGCTGTATTTGGCGGCATTGTCGATCAGGTTCATCGTGATGTGATGCAGCATCACCGCATTGCTGGCCACCAGCGGCGTGCCCGGTGCGATCGCGATCTGGACCCGGCTGCGAACCGGTGCCGGCATGGCATCAACAGCCGCGGCAATCGTGTCCGTCAGGTCAATCGCTTCAACCGCCGGTGGTTCGGTGGTGGATTGCAGGCGGGCCAGTTCCAGCAAGCTGAACAGGATCTGCTCGAGCCGCAAGGCATCGCGCCGCACGGGCTCCAGGTGGGACGGGTCAACCCCGGCCAGGGTTTCGATGCCGGCCCGAAGGCTGGCCAGCGGGGTTCGCAAATCGTGACCGATCGATGCGAACAGGGCTTCCCGCATGGCGTTCGCCTCGGCGCGCTGCCGGTCTTCAGCCTCCCGGTGCGTCAGGTCCAGCCGGTCGAGCGTGTCGGCGGTTTCGTCGATCATCGTGCACAGCAGCGCCAGCACCTTCCCATCAGGCGCGTCACCCGAAAACGTGGCAATCAGGCTGCGATGGCCGGCCCGCGATGCCGCATAAAAGGCCGAGGCCGCCGGTAGTACCGGGGATCCCTTGCCGGCGATGTCGCGGTGGGCCAGGGCCCAGCGCGCAGCAGCGTCGTCAGCGGCGCCCGCGACCTGAAGATCCTCAACCCTTTCCGCCAGCGTGCACGGCATGCCCGCCACCTGGCCCACGGCCTTGCCGGCAATCGCCACCACAGCAGCGCGGGTGTTGAGTGCGAGCAGGCGCTGGGCGAGGCCCGAAAGCGCGGCGCTGTTTCGGGCCTCGGCACGCGCCGCCTCGCCGGCCTCCGCCAGCCGCGCCGCGACCGCGGCGGTGACAAGGGCGACCAGCGCATAAACCGCGAGGGTGACCAGATCGCTGGCGCGCGCGATATGCAATGTCAGGCGCGGTTCCAGCGCGACAAAGTTGAACGCAGCCCCGGCAACCAGGGCAAAACCGATCCCGGCCCGTCGCCCCGCGCCCGATGCCGCCGCCACCACCGGCAACAGGAACAGCAGCGCCAGATTGGCCGTGCCAAAGGCCGGAACCGCCAATCCCAAAGACGTCAGGCCGGCAACCAGCAGCGAGGCCAACAGCAGCCATCCCTGCGTCGATGCAACGGATCGCATGTCAGGCCCCGGCATCAGACGCGGACACGTGAGCCGAGTTCGACAACACGCTCAGGCGGGATCTGGAAAAAGGCGGTCGGGTCTGCGGCATTGCGGTGCAGGAAGCTGTAGACGATGGCCTGCCACAAGGGGAGGCCGACCTCGGCGCTGGGCGCGAGCGAATTGCGGCTGACAAAGAAGGAGGTTCCGGCCGGGCGCACCGGCAGCCGGCCGTCGCCATGCAGATCACTGGGCACGTCAGGCGTTTCCATATAGCCATAGTTCAGCGTCACGCGGGCAAACCGGCCATCAATGCGCTCCAGGGTCATGCGCTTGGCGGGATCAATATGGGGTCTTGTCGAGTTGCGGACGGTCAGCAGGATATTCTCCTCATGCAGGACCTGATTATGCTTGAGATTGTGCAGCAGGGCCGGCGGAGCGACGTCCGGGTCTGATGTCAGGAACACGGCGGTTCCCCTGGCGGTCGAGACCGAACCTGCGCTGAGCGACGGGGCAAGCTCGTTCATGTTGACCATCGTGCGGCGGGCATCTTCAGCCAGAAAGGCACGCCCCTTGACCCATATCGCGATCAACAGCGCGATGCATGTGCCCACGGCCAATGGCACCCAGCCCCCTTCGATCACCCGCAGGATATTCGCACCGAAGAAGAACAGGTCCAGCGCCAGGAACGGGGTGACGAGCGCCAGCGCCGCGGCCAGCGACCATTTCCACAGCTTCCAGACCACAATGAACGCAAGGATCGCCGTCATCACCATCGTGCCGGTGACGGCAATGCCATAGGCTGTGGCCATGCTGGACGATGACTGGAAGCCCAGGATCAGGATCAGCACGCCCAGCGCGAGCAGCCAGTTGACGGTGGGAACATAGATTTGCCCAGCATGATCGGCACTGGTCTGCCGGATCGTCATGCGGGGCAACAAACCCAGGGAAATCGCCTGCTGGGTCAACGAAAAGGCGCCAGTGATCACGGCCTGGCTGGCAATGATCGTCGCCGCTGTCGCCAGCGCCACCATCACCAGCCGGAACCATTCCGGCGTCATCAGGAAAAACCAGTCGGCGCTCGCCAGCGTCTGCCCTTGCCGGGCCGCGGCATCAAGCTGCATCAAGGCAAAGGCGCCCTGCCCGAAATAGTTGAGCAGCAGTGCCGGAAACACCAGCCCGTACCAGCCCAGCCGGATCGGAAAGCGCCCGAAATGGCCCATGTCGGCCGTCAGGGCCTCGGCACCCGTCACCGTCAGGAACACTGCACCCATGACCAGCAAGCCGACCGTGCCATGCGAAAGGAGGAACCGGACGCCATGCAAGGGGTTGAGCGCGGCCAGAATTTCGGGCCTGGCCATCAGATTGCTCAAGCCAACGCCGCCAATCGCCAGAAACCAGATCACGCAGATCGGCCCGAACCATCGGGCAACGCTCGCCGTTCCTGAACTTTGGATCGCGAACAATGCCACCAGCAGGCCGATGGCCAGGGCAAGGATCAATCCCTGGTCGAGATAAGGTGCCGCCGCTGGAACCGACTTCAATCCTTCAACGGCAGACAAGACCGACAAGGCCGGCGTGAGGATGGCATCACCGTAGAACAGCGCGGCGCCGATGGCGCCAAGCACTGTCACGATTGCCCATGTGCCGCCGGTTGCCCGACGCGCCAGTGCCATCAGCGACAACACCCCGCCTTCACCGTTGTTGTCGGCACGCATCAGGAAGCTGACATATTTGATCGTGACGACCAGGATGAGCGCCCAGACCGCGAGGCTGAGCACACCGAGAATTTCCGGTTGCACGATGCCACCATCCGCGGTCTGTGCCAGTGCTTCGCGGTAGGCATAAAGCGGGCTGGTTCCAATATCGCCGAACACGACGCCAATCGCGCCCAGGGTCAGGATTGCAACCTGCTTCTGGCCCAGACTGGCGGGAGGCTGCGACGCGCTCGTCTCGAAAACCGACATGTTTGCGCTCCGATGGACTGTTGCCGCGCAAAGACCATGAACGCCCGTAAATTTTCCATGTGAGGACGGGGGGGCACCATAAACGATGCATAAAGATCCGAGGAAAATGCCGGTCACAGGCGTTGGACCGCACACCTGCCTGGGTTGAGCTGCTCCACAGGCATGGCCGCAACGTGCCCGACCACCTCATTGCAGCCAATCGCGGGCTGGGGGCCATGACAAACACGATCCACCGGCGCCAGGTTCAACCAGAGGGCACTCGCTCGCGGGGTGCTGCGCGATGCAGGGAGGTGGTGC
>JAIXUQ010000043.1 GCA_027483465.1 Sphingomonadales bacterium | reverse complement strand
CGCACCGGCCTGGCGCTGACGGTGCTGAAACATTCGCTGCCCGGCGATGCCAGCCTGTTTGCCCAGACCGATGTCGATGCCTTCCTCGCCGGCGGCCATGATGTCCGGCGTTGAGGGCTGGTCGCGGCGGGGCTTGATCAGCGCCGGGCTGGCGCTCACCGCTGCGCCTGGTCTGGGCAGGCCGCGCGCCGATGTCCTCGCGCCGGCGGGCCGCCATCTGGGCACGGTGGAGGATGGCGTGCTCGTCTTTCGCGGCATCCGCTATGGCCGCGCCGCCCGTTTCCGGGCCCCCGTGGCCGAGCGCCCCGGCCCCGACCCGGTGCTTGCCCGTGCCTTCGGCCCGGTCGCGCCCCAGGCCGGCAACCGGTACCAGCCGCAGAGCGAGGACTGCCTGTTCCTGAATGTCTGGACCACTGATGCCAGCCCGGCCGCGCGCAAACCGGTGATGGTCTATGTCCATGGCGGTGCCTATTCCAGCGGCAGCAGCACCGATCCCCTGAACGAAGGCGGCCGGTTGGCGGCCTTTGGCGATGTGGTGGTGGTCACCGTCAATCATCGGCTCAACGCCTTCGGCTATCTTTCCCTTGCCCGGCTTGATCCGCGATTTGCCGACAGCGGCAACGCGGGCCAGCTCGATCTGATCCTGGCGCTGCAATGGGTTCGGGCCAATATCGCCGCCTTTGGTGGCGATCCCGGCAAGGTCATGCTGTTCGGCCAATCGGGCGGTGGCGCCAAGATCGCCACCCTGATGGGCATGCCGGCAGCGCGCGGCCTGTTTCACCGCGCCGCGACGATGAGCGGCCAGCAGGTGACGGCCTCGGGGCCGCTCAATGCCACCGCGCGCACCCGGTCCTATCTGGCAAGGCTGGGTGTCGATCCCGCCGATCTGTCGGCGCTGCTGACCATGCCGGCCGAACAGTTGGTCGACGGGCTGGACGCCACCGATCCGGTGCTGGGCGGCGCGGTCTATTTCGGCCCGGTGCTCGACATGCGCTGGTTGACCCGTCACCCGTTCTGGCCGGATGCCAATCCGCTGTCGAATGCGATCCCGATGCTGCTCGGCAACACCCATGACGAGGCGCGGGCCTTTCTGCCGCCGGGTTCGGCCAGGCTGTCCGGCCTGGATTGGGACAATCTTGCCGCGCGGATGGCGCCGGAACTGCGTGTCGATATCCTGCCGGAATGGGTCATCGCCCAGTATCGCGCCCGTCATCCGGCCATGAGCCCGCAGGAGGTGATGTGGGCGGCCGTGACCGCCGGGCGCAGTTGGCGCGGCCAGGTGATCGAGGCCGAGATGCGGGCCGCCGCCAATGCGCCGACCTGGGTTTATCAGTGCGATTTTGCCGATCCGGCCCGGCCGCTGCTGGGCGCCCTGCACACCATCGACATCCCGCTGGTGTTCGGCACCATCGCCGATCCCGGCAGCCCCTCCGGCAACAGTGCCGCTGCCCGCGCCACCAGCGCGGCCATGATGCGGGCCTTCACCGGCTTTGCGCGCACCGGCACATTGCCCTGGCCGCAATATCGCACCCGGCGCCGCACCACGATGATCTTCGATGCGGTCAGCCGCAGCCGGGATGATCCGCGCGGCTGGGAACGCGCGCTGTTCGCCCGCGTCCCCTATGTCCAGCCGGGCACCTGAACCGCACCGGGCGCGGCCTCAACGCGGCGGGCCCTCGCGCATGGCCTTGTCGCGCACTGACAGATTCTCGATCGATGCCTGTGGCTGCTGGCCGGGATAGCGGCCGGATTTCGGTTCCATTGTCGCCAGATCCCATTCCGATTCCACGAAGGCGGCGCGGGTGGGCGCCGGGGTGGGATAGCCGCCAACCACCGCTTCATCATCAATGATCTCGCCGCGGCCTTCGGCGATGAAGAACAGCACGCGGGTGTCGTGCATGTCGCGGTCCCATGGGCGGGCACCGGCATTGGCCAGCACATGGGTTTCAACATCCCGCGCCGGCAGCACCGTCGCCCAAGCCGGCAGGGGATCAGGCCTGGGGCTGGCGATCAGGCGCGCCCGGGTTTCGCCATAACGGCCAAACATCGGCAGCGGCTGGCCGTGCTTGTCCACCGCGATATTGTCCTTGCCGAACCAGGCGAGGTCGCCATCGCCGCCCAGCATCAGGAAGGGCAGGCCATCCTGGGTGGACGGGCCGCCACGCATGACATTGCCGATCGCGGTGAGGCGGCCGGTTTCATAGGGATGGCCAACCCATTCGAGGTTCATCAGATTATACTGCACCGCGCGCCGGCCGGGATCATAGATCAGATTGTTGACCATCACCGCCTGCGCACCGCCCTTCAACAGGGGCGACCGCTCGACATTGTGCGCCCAGATGTTCCGCCAGAACAGGATGCCGGTGGCATTGTCGTGGATCAGGCTGCCCTTGGAATGTTCGCCCTTGGGATGGCTGGCATTGGCCAGGCCCTCGGCGGCCAGATTGTAGGAAAACACGATATTGTGGCTGGTGTTGCGGCGCCATTCCGCCAGATTGGCGCCATTGAAGCGTGGCCCGGATGCCGACATGTTCTCGTCGATGCCCCAGGTGAAACTGCAATGGTCGATGATGACATCATGGGCCGCAACCGTTGTGAAGGCGTCCGCCTCCCAGCCTGAGAGCGCCGGCTGGCCATCGCGACCGGTGCGAACGCGGATGTGCCGGATGATCACATCATGGGCCTTCAGATCGATGCCGCCGCGGATGATGGTGATGCCCGGCGACGGGGCGGTCTGCCCGGCGATGGTCAGATAGGGCTCGGCAATGGTCAGGGTGGAGCGGCCCAGATCGATGGTGCCGCCCACTTCAAAGACAATGATGCGCGGCCCCTTGGCTTCGACGGCCGCCCTGAGCGACCCCGGACCATCGGCCGCCAGCGTGGTCACCCGGATGATCGCCCCGCCGCGGCCGCCGGTGGTTGCGGTTCCGCCCGGTGGCGGCGTGGGCGTTGCCGCCACCCCCGGGTGGCCTGCCAGCGCCGCCAGCAGCAACCCGGCATTGACCAGCATGCGTACACGACGGAATTGCATGAGTCTTCTCCCCAACCGGCTTGACAATGTCTGTCTGACTCGACACTGTCGATTATGACACCGGTTACTTAGCAGGAAAACCGGTGCAGACCACAGCAAATGTGGCGTTATGGGGAGGAAGTGCGCATCCGGATGCCGGGCGCGCGGACCCGCACCAGACGCCGCATCGGCAAGGCAGGACGTAGGGCAATTTGGGCCGCGCGTTTTGGTAACCGGTGTCAATCGGTGAGAAGCGCGCTTCGGGGCATCTGGGGGAGCGTTTCACATGGGCTTTCATTCGCGGTTCCGCCGCTTCACTGGCCGCTCGCTGGCCTGTGTCTCGCTGTCAGCCCTGGCGATCAGCGCCGTGCAGGCCCAGACCGCACCACCGGCCGCGCCGGCCACGGCGGCTGCCCCGCCGGCCGATGCGGAAATCGTGGTCACCGGCTTTCGCGCCTCCCTGACCAAGGCGCTCAGCATCAAGCGCGACAGTGTGGCGGCGGTGGATGCCATTGTGGCCGAAGACATCGCCAAATTCCCCGACCAGAATCTGGCGGAATCGTTGCAGCGCATTCCCGGCATCGCCATCCAGCGTGACGCCGGCGAAGGCCGCGCCATCACCGTGCGCGGCCTTGGCGCGCAGTTCACCCGCGTGCGTGTCAATGGCCTGGAAACCGTGGCCACCTCCACCGATGGCGCCTCGGCCAATCGCGACCGCTCTTTTGATTTCAATGTCTTTGCATCCGAATTGTTCAGCTCGCTGGTCGTCCACAAGACGGCGGAAGCCTCGCTGGATGAAGGCTCGCTCGGTGCCGTTGTCGATCTCAACACCGGCAACCCGCTGGCCGGCAAGGCGGGCTTCACCGCCGTTGCCAGCGCCGTCGGATCATACAACGACCTGTCGAAATATGTCGGCCCCCGCCTTGCCGGGCTGATTTCCTGGCGCAATGCCGAAGGCACATTCGGTGCCTCGCTGTCGGCCGCCTTTTCGCGCACCGAGATCGATCAGCTGGGCAACAACACCGTGCGCTGGGCGCAGGCCCGGTTCGATTCGGTCAATGGCACGCCCTGTTTCACCGCCGATGGCACCGCAACCGGCGCCGCGCGCCCCAACAGCGGCGGCATCTATGTGTCCAACGCCGCCTGCGATCAGGCTGCGCTGTCCTTCCACCCGCGCATTCCGCGTTACGGCCGCATCGAGAATGACCGCGACCGCCTGGGCATCACGAGCAGCGTGCAGTGGGCGCCCAGCGACCGGACCAAAATCTCGATCGACGGGCTCTATTCCCGCTTTGACGAGGATCGCCGCGAACAATGGGCAGAAGTGCTGTTCCGCACCCTGGAACGCCCGGTCGACGTGGTGAACCCGGTGTATGACCGCAACAACAACATGGTGGCCGGCACCTTCAACGATGCGCCGGTGCGCACGGAAAACTATTTCCGCAAATCGCGCACCGCGTTCTGGCAGCTTGGCGCCAGCTGGGATCAGGACGTTACCGACAGCCTCCGGTTCACCCTGTTGGGCGGCGCGTCGCGTTCCAATGCCAGCATCCCGGTGGAAACGACGCTGATCTATGATGATCGCGATGCCCAGGGTTTCCAGTATGATTACACCAACATGCGGTTCCCGCTGATCAAGTTTGGCACCAGCGTCAGCGATCCGGCCAGTTTCCAGCTGTCGGAAATCCGGGACCGCCCGTCGTCCGTGATCAACAATTTCCGCACCGCCCAGCTGCGCACGGAATGGGACGTGATGCAGGGGCTCACGCTGAAGGCCGGCGCCGTCTATCGCCGGTTCGCCTTTGATACATCGGCCTTCACGCGTGACACGGTGGTGTGCGGCAACGGCGGCGTTGACCGGGTGCTGGGCACGCTCACCTGCTCCCCCTCGTCGGCATTCGGGCCAACGGCCATCTATGGCTTTGCGGGCACGGCCGCCCTTTCGGAAACGGTCAACCTTGGCCAGGCGGGCCAGCCGGCGGGGACCACCACCAGCTGGGTCGTGCCCGGTCTGCCGGCGGCCGCCGATTTCACCAAATTGTATCAGCGCACCGCCGCGATCGATGCCAGCAACACCCGCGGCGTTGTCGAGGAGGTGAAGGGCGCCTATGTCCAGGTTGACGGCAAGGGGAGCCTGTTTGGGCTGGAGTTCGCGGCCAATGCCGGCCTGCGCTATGTGCGCACCGACCAGAGCTCGACCGGCCTGGTCAGCGGTGTCGTTGCCACCGTCAAGCGCAACTATGACGACTGGTTGCCAGCGGCCAACATCGCGCTGTTCCCGGCGCGGGATGTGATCATCCGCCTGGCCGCGGCCAAGGTGATTACCCGGCCATCGCTTGGCAACCTCACCCCCGGCGGCACCATCGATGGGTTCAACTTCCGCATCAGTTACGGCAACCCGTTCCTGGAACCGTTCCGTGCCACCAATTACGACGCGGCGGTGGAATGGTATTTTGCGCCGGAATCGGTGTTTTCGGTGGCGCTGTTCGCCAAGGACATCGCCAGCTTCCCGATTGGCGCGGCCCGGCAGGACAGCTTCGCCTCCACCGGCTTGCCCACCTCGGTGATCCCGCCCTCGTCACCCGCGGCGGTGAATCCGGAAAGCCAGTTGTGGACGATCAACTCGGTCGTCAACGGCGCCGGTGCCAACCTCAAGGGCGCCGAAATCGCCATCCAGGGGCCGTTCCGGTTCCTGCCCGGCTGGCTCGGCAACTTCGGCGGCATTGCCAACGTGACCTATGTCGATTCCTCGGCTGACTACACGGTCTCGGGCCCGGTGGTGGTGGCCAAGGTTCCGGGCACGAATGCCTTCGGGCCGCTGGTCAACAGCGTGCAGCGGGCCACGTTGCTGAATGTGTCGAAATGGTCGTGGAACGCCACCTTGTATTATGATGATGGCCGCTTCTCGGCCCGCGTTGCCGCCACCTATCGCAGTTCATTCAATGACGCGTTGAGCGCCACCGGCAATGTGTTCGAAGGCTATGGCCCCAGCTTCAACCTCGATGCCTCCATCCGCTACAAGCTGAACAGCCATGTCGAGATCAGCCTGGAAGGCGTGAACCTCACCGACAATTACCGCTTCCGTTTCACCGACGCGGTGGCCCAGCGCAATTACGAGAACAACCACTTCGGGCGCACCCTGTTGCTGGGTGCCCGGTTCCGGCTCTGACCGGCCGGCCGGAAGGCGTGGCGGGATGATTGATCGGCGTGTCGCGCTTTCCGGTCTGGCGCTGCTGGGCAGTGGCACCACGCCGCTTTGGGCCCAGGGCAGCGCCGCCAGCGCTGCGCTTGATCCTTATGCGCGGCTGCAATGGGGCCGTGGCCCGGAAGGCCAGCGGCAGGCGGACCTGGGCAATGGCCGCTTTCGCAACCCGATCTTTGCCGGCGATCATCCCGACCCGGCCATCTGCCGCGATGGCGAGGATTATTATCTCACCTTCTCCAGCCTTGATGCCTATCCGGGGCTTGTCATCTGGCACAGCCGCGATCTGGTGAACTGGCAACCGATTGCCGCCGCGTTGCGCACGCCGATCGGATCGGTGTGGGCGCCGGCCCTGGCCCGGCATCAGGGCCGCTGGTATTGCTACATCCCGGCCCGCACGCCGGCCAGACGCTCGATCTTTGTGATCCATGCCGACGATGTGAGAGGGCCATGGTCCGATCCCATCGATCTTGGCCTGCCTGACCATATCGATCCGGAACATGTGGTGGACAGCGACGGCACCCGCTGGCTGTTCCTTTCACAGGGCGACAGGGTTCGCCTGTCGCCCGACGGGCTGGCGCTGGCCGGGCCGATCGAACATGTCTATGACCCCTGGCGCTATCCTGAGGATTGGGTGGTCGAAAGCTTTGCACCGGAAGGGCCGAAGCTGACCCGGCGGGGCGGATGGTGGTACATGACCCTCGCCGTGGGCGGGACCGCAGGGCCACCCACTGGCCATATGGTCATCATGGCCCGGTCGCGCAGCCTGGCAGGCCCCTGGGAACAGGCACCCCACAACCCGCTGATCCGCACCCGCAGTGCCGCGGAAAAATGGTGGTCGCGTGGCCATGCCACGCTGTTCGAAGGGCCGGGCGGGCAATGGTGGATGATCTATCACGGCTATGAGAACGGCTATTGGACCCTGGGCCGGCAGACCTTGCTGGAACCGGTGCGCTGGGGCGGCGATGGCTGGCCGGTGCCGATGGGCGGGGATTTGTCGCGATCGCTGCCGATGCCCTTGCGGTTGGCGGATCAACGCCATGGCCAGGCCTTGTCCGATGATTTCCGCACCGACCGGATGGGCCTGATCTGGTCCTTCTATGATCCGGGCCCCGATGAGGCGCGGCGCCTGCATCGCGCCAATGGCGTGCTGCACATGGCCGGCAAGGGCAGCGGGCCGGCCGATTGCAGCCCGCTGACCCTGATCGCCGGCGATCAGCGCTATCGCGTCGAGGTTGACATCGCGATCGAAGGCGGTGCCGAGGCGGGTCTGCTGCTGTTCTACAACCGCCGGCTCTATGCCGGGCTGGGCCTTGGCCCCGAAGGCCTGGTGATGCACCGTTATGGCCTGCCGCGCCGCCGCCGCGCGCTTGCCGGCAGCCGCACCCTGCGACTGGCCCTGACCAACGACTGCAACATCCTGACCATTCACACCAGCCGCGATGCGGGTGCCAGTTGGCAGAAGTTCGATGTCCAGATGGAGGTCTCGGGCTATCACCACAACGTGGCCTATGATTTCCTCAGCCTGCGGCCGGGCCTGTATGCCGCCGGCGCGGGCACCGCACGGTTCGCCAACTTCCGCTATCGCGCGCTGTAGGGCGGCACGGGCATGTTGACGCGACGCACATTGCTTGCCGCCGGTGCTGCCGCCACCCATGTGTTCGCCCAGACACCGCCGCCCGGCTTCACCGCGGGCAGCGGCAGCGGGATGGCGGACCCCGCCGAGACCATCAACCTGTGGCCCGGCATCGCGCCGGGGGCGCCGCCCGCTCTGCCGGTCGAAGCCGTGGCCGAACGGGCGGCCGGTGCCGGCCTGCGGGATCGCGCCGTGGCGGGCATCAGCCGGCCGCGGCTGGTGGTGTTCCGGCCGGAACGGCCCAATGGCGCGGCGCTGCTGGTCATGCCAGGCGGCGGCTTTCGCCTGATCGTGATCGACAAGGAGGGCTATGAGATTGGCCATGCGCTGTCGGCGCGCGGCTTCACCGTGTTCGTGCTGTTCTATCGGCTGCCCGGTGACGGCTGGTCAGCCGGGCCCGATGTTGCGCTGGCCGATGCCCAGCGGGCCATGCGGCTGATCCGTCACCGCGCCGCCGATTACGGGATCGATCCGGTGCGGGTGGGGGCCATGGGCTTTTCGGCCGGCGGCCATGTGTGCGCGGATATGGCCACCCGCTTTGGCACGCGGATCGATGCCGAGGCTGACGAGGCTGATCGCCTGTCGGCGCGCCCGCTGGTGGCCGCGCTGATCTATCCCGTGATCTCCATGCGCCCGCCACTGGCCCATGCCGGCGCGCGCCGCCTGCTGCTGGGTGCTGATCCCACGCCCGCGCAGGAAGCCGCCCATGCGCCCGACCACAACGTGCCCAGCGATGCGCCACCCATGTTCCTGGTGCATGCCGAAGATGACGAAGCGGTGCCGGTCGGCAACAGCCTTGCCCTGCACGCTGCCCTGCGCGCCCGATCGGTGCCGGTGGAAATGCATCTGTTCACCACCGGTGGCCATGGCTTTGGATTGCGCAAGGCCATCGGCACACCGGCTGGCCACTGGCTTGCGCTGTTCCTGCGCTGGGCCGGCAGCCAGGGTTTCAGGTGAACACCGGGCTGGTGGCAGCCCGCCAGCGGCCGGTGGCATGGGCCGGTCCCCGGATTGCTCTCCATGCCATGCGGTCAGAAGTCGCCGGCCAGCCGGTGCAGCGCGGCGCCGATGAGGCCGCCAACGGCGTCGGGGCTGCCCCCATCCATTTGCAGGCGGCCCACGGCGATGCTGGTGTCCACGATATCCTTGCAGCGGGCAAAGCGGCGCGCTTCATAGGCGGCAAGGCCGGCTTCCACGCCCGATGCCCGGGCAAGCTCCTGCGCCAGGACAATGGCGCTTTCCACCGCCATGCCGGCGCCCGATGCCAGGTGAGGGGTCGTGGCGTGGACGGCATCGCCCAGCAGCACGATGCGCCCGTTGGACCATGGCCCCGGTTGCAGCCGGGCCGCCAGTGGCCGGTAATTGATCCAGTCGGCGCGCGTCATGTGATCGCGGATCCAGCCGGCGCTGCCGCCAAAGCCAGCCAGATTGGCCTGGAGATGATCGAAAAGCTCGTTCGCATCGAAATGGCGCGCACGGCTGACATGGGGCGTGAGCATCCACATATACACCATGTCTTCGCCGCAGCGGGTGATGCCCACCGGATAGCGGTGGCCCAGATAGAATTCGCTGCTTTCCAGCGCCGGCGGTCGCCGTATCGATATGCGCCAGCAACCCTGGCCGGTGCGTTCCGGTTCGCCCATGTGCGGGAAGGCCAGGGCGCGCACGCGGGAATGGACGCTGTCGGCCCCGACCACCAGATCAAACCGGGCCTGGCTGCCATCGGAAAACTGCACCTGCACGCCGCCGGGCACATTGTTCAGCCCTGCCACCGTGATGCCCAGCCGCACGGCAACCCCCAGCGCCCGCACGCGCTGCTGCATGATGTGATGCAGCACCGGGCGCATGATGCCACCTGTGGCCGGCAGGCCGTCCTCGATCGGCGGCTCGTCCAGATCGCGGATGTGCTGGCCGCTGAAATGGAAGATGCGTGAGCCATTGGTGATGGCGCCCTGGCTGGCGATATCCTGCACCATGCCCAGATGGCGATAGGCCCTCAGCGTTGGTCCGGTGATGGTGATCCCGGCGCCATAGACCCGCCATTCGGGATCAATGTCGATCAGTTCGACCTGCACGCCGCGCTCGGCAAGGCCGATGGCCGCGGCCATGCCGCCAATGCCGCCACCCACAATCAACACGCTGGAAACATCGCTCATCATTGCACACCCCTCGCAGCATGCGGGATAGGCAAGCCGGGGCGGATGGCAAATCGACAATATCGAATGGCTGCCATCGATGATATCCGCAGCACAGCACACCGCTGAACGCCTAGGAAGGGCCGGCTGCTGGCGCGGCCGTGCTGTTCTTCGGCACGGGCCGGCCGGCGTGATGGGAGGGTGCCGATGCCGATCGTCGTGACCGGGGCAGGAGGCTTTGTGGGCCGGCGCCTGATGGCGGCCCTTCATGATCTGGGCCACGACACGGTTGGCGTGGATCACGGGCCGATGGCCGGTGTCCCGGCGGCGCGCACCGTGCAGGGCGACATTGCCGATGCATCGGTTCGGGCCGAAGCCCTGCGCGATGGCTGTTCGGCGCTGGTGCATCTTGCCACGATGCCCGGCGGCGCGGCCGAAGCCGATCCGGCGGCCGCGCGGCGGATCAATGTTGATGCCACCCAGGCGCTGCTGGAGGCGGTTGGCCACCCGTCAGCGCCGCCACGGGTGATCTTTGCCAGCTCGATCGCGGTGTTTGGTGCGCCGTTGCCCGCACGGGGGGTTGATGATGCCACGCCCTTGTCACCGCACCTGATCTATGGCGCCCACAAGGCCATGATGGAAATTGCCGTTGCGCTGTGGTCAAACCGCGGCCGCATCGATGGCGTCAGCCTGCGCCTGCCGGCGATCCTGGCGCGGCCGCGGGGGGCGGCCGGCATGAAATCGGCCTTCATGTCGGATGTGTTTCATGCCCTGCGCGGCTGCCAGCCGATGATCTGCCCGGTTTCGCCACAGGCCACGATCTGGGCGCAATCACTGGATTCATGTGTTGCCAATCTGCTCACCGCGCTGTCGTGCGACACGGGGCAACTACCGCCGACCAGGGCCGTCACCCTGCCCGCGCAAACAATTGGCATGGGCGATCTGGTGCATGAAATCGCCCGCCAGTGCGGCCATGATCCCGGCCTGGTCACATTTGAGCCCGATGCCGGGCTGGAGATGGCCTTCGGTGCCCACCCCACCCTGGCTGCGCCAGCGGCTGAACGCCTGGGCTTTGCCCATGATGGCAGCGTGGCTACACTGGTGGCCCGCGCGCTGGCGGCGCTGGATTAGGAGGCTTGCTTGCGGTTTCAGAGACTGGACCTCAACCTTCTGGTGGCACTGGATGTTCTGCTGGAAGAGCGCAGCGTGTCGCTGGCCGCCGATCGGCTGTGCCTGTCGCAATCGGCCACCTCGAGCGCGCTGGGCCGCCTGCGCGACTATTTCAAGGACGAGCTGCTGGTGCTGAAGGGGCGGCAGATGGTGTTGACCCCGCGTGCCGAGGAGCTGGTGGAGCCGGTGCGTGCCGTGCTGGAACAGGTGCGCACCACCATCGCCATCCCGCCCGAATTCGATCCGGCCACCTGCGATCGCCAGATCCGGATCATGGCATCGGATTATGCCACCGAAGTGCTGCTGGCCGATGTGCTGCTGCACCTGTCGCGCATCGCCCCGCACATCCATTTCGAAATCCAGGCCATGGCCAGCGAACCGGTGGATTCGCTGGAGCGCGGCCAGATTGATCTGCTGATGACGGTGGATTTCCTGCTGTCCACCGATCACCCCAGCGAAATCCTGTTCCAGGATGATTATCTGGTGGTGGGCGATGCCGCCAATCCCGCCCTGGCCGGCCCGCTGACGCAGGAGGGATATTTCAACCTCGCGCATGTCACCACGCGCTTTGGCAAGTCGCGGATGCCGGCTTTCGAGGACTGGTTCCTGCGCCGGCAGAAGCAGGCGCGGCGGGTGGAAGTGGTGGCGCCCAGCTTCCTGTCGTTGCCCGGGCTGGTGATCGGCACTGATCGGGTGGCGACCATGCACCGCAAGCTGGCCGAACGCGCGATCCGGCAGCTGCCGCTGGTGGCGCGCGAACTGCCGTTTGACATCCCGCCGATCCGCCAGGGCGTGCAATGGCACCTCAGCCGCAAGCATGACGAGGTCATCCAGTGGGTGGTCAGCCAGATCCGCGGCATTGCGGCGGGAATGCCGGGGCCCGGCCCCGGGCGGCGCCTGCCCCAGGAAGGCATCAGGCTGGAATTCGAAACCGCAGCGGGCCGCCGGCGCAACTGAAGGCGGCGCTGCCCTCAATCCTCGAAAATCGCCACGGCGCGGGTCCAGCCGGCACTGGCGCCGGCGATCTTGTGCGGGAAACAGCTGATCATGAAGCCGGTGGCCGGGATCGCTTCCAGGTTGTGCAGCTTTTCGATGTGGCAGTAGCCGATGTCCACACCCGCGCGGTGGCCTTCCCAGATCAACCCGGCATCGCCGGTTTCCGCGACCCGCCGGGCGGTGTGGCCGAACGGGGCATCCCAGCTCCAGGCGTCGGTGCCGGTCACCCGCACCCCGCGTTCCAGCAGATACATGGTCGCCTCGTACCCCACGCCGGCCCCGCGCGCGACATAGGCGGGATCGCGGTTGGCCAGCGCCATGCCGGCCGACGTGTTGACCACCACGATGTCGAGCGGGCGCAGCACGTGCCCGATCCGGTCCAGTTCCGCGGCCACCTCGGCGGCGGTCACCACATGCCCGTCGGGGCGGTCGCGGAAGTCCAGCTTCACGCCGGGATTGAAAAACCATTCCAGCGGCATCTGGTCGATGGTCAGGGCGGGTCGTTCGCCGCCGGGCAGGGCGGCATCCTGGCGGGGATGATAATGCCAGGGCGCATCCACGTGGGTGCCGCTGTGGGTGGTCAGCTTAACCCATTCGCTGGCGCAGAACGGCTCGCCGCCATGGATGCCATCGATGTCACAGCCGGGGAAGAACTGCTCCAGCTCGTGGCGGGTGTCGGCATGGCGCTGGTAGGTGATCTCCGGCTTCAGAAAGGGCGGATCGCTCACCACGTCGTTGCACAGGGTCATGGACAGATCGACATAGCGGCGGGGCACGGCTGGTCTCCTTGGGTGCGCGGCGGCCAGTCGCAAGCCGCCATCACCGCTGCTGGCACCGCCCGCGCCAAGCGACCATCGCAATTCATCGATGCCCACCTATCGACAGCAAGCCTTTGCCGGCCAGCCGGCGGCGCGGCAAGGAACGGGGCGCAACCCCAAGCACTGCCGATGGAGACCCCATGCGTCTAGCCACGCTGAAGACCGACGCGCCGGATGGACGGCTGATCATCATCTCGCCGGACGCCACAGCCTATGCCGAGGCGCCCGTCCCCACCCTGCAGGCCGCGCTGGACGACTGGGCTGCGGCCGAGCCTGTGCTGCGCGCGGTCACGCTGTTTCCCCACCGGCTGGACCTGCGGGCGCTGGCCGCACCGCTGCCGCGAGCCTGGCAATGGCTGGATGCATCGGTTTATCCCAGCCATGGCGCGCTGATGGACAAGGCGCTGGGCATCACCCCGTTCAAGCCCGACTGGCCGCTGATGTACCAGGGCGTTTCGGACACATTCCATGCGCCGCTGGCCGAAGTGCCGATGGCCGATCCGGCGCTGGGCATCGATTTCGAAGGCGAGTTCGGCATCATCACCGACGCCGTGCCGATGGGCACCAATGCCGCCGATGCGCGGCGCCACATCAGGCTGCTGGTGCAGATCAATGACTGGTCGCTGCGCGCCCTGGCCGGCCCGGAAATGAAGAGCGGTTTTGGCTGGGTGCAGGCCAAGCCGCCATGCGGCATGGCGCCATTTGCGGTCACGCCCGACGAGCTGGGCGATGCCTGGCAGGATTGCCAGCTCGCCGCCCATCTGCAGGTGCACTGGAACGATGTGCTGTTCGGCGACGCCTTTGGCGCGGCCATGGCCTATGGCTTCGACGCGCTGGTGGCCCATGCGGCCCGCACCCGCAATCTGGTGGCCGGCACCGTGATCGGTTCCGGAACCGTGTCGAACGAGAATTACCGCGAGGTCGGATCGTCGTGCATCGCCGAGCGGCGGGGCATCGAGATCGTCGATACCGGCGCGGCGCAAACCGGCTTCATGCGCTATGGCGACCGGGTACGCATGGAAGCCCGGCTGGCTGATGGCCGCGCGCCCTTCGGCGTGCTGGAACAGACGGTGGTGCGGCCATGACGGCGCCGGCCCAAAATGTGCCGGCCCTGCCGCCGGTCCGCCGCGTTGTCACCGGCCATGATGCGGGCGGCCGCGCCGTGTTCACCGGCGACGACACCCGGCAGCCGCAACGCATTCCCAGCGGTGATGCGGATTTCCTGCTGCTGTGGACCACGCCCACGGTGCCGGCCGACTGCAATGACCCAACCGACGGCCGCGCACGCGATGTCGGCACCACCCTCGACGGCGGCAGCGCCTTTCGCATCGTCGACATGCTGCCCGGTTGCGAAAGCCCGATGCACCGCACGAACTCCATTGATTATGGCATCGTGCTGGAAGGCGAGATCGAGCTGGAACTGGACGATGGCCGCTGCACGACGATCGGGCCGCACGGGGTGATCGTGCAGCGCGGCACCAACCATCTGTGGCGGAACCGGACCGATCGGGTCTGCCGGATCGCCTTCGTGCTGATCGAGGCGCTGCCCTTCAGCCTGCTGGGCCAGGCGCTGCCCGAGATAAAGCCGGAGCAGCGTGCGCCCGCGCAGGGGCCGGGCAGGGGCCACAGCGATTGACCGGCGACCGGGCGTTGGCGGGACAGGCATCCATTACGTGGATGCAATGTCATCAAAACAAGAAATTGGACTGATTCTGCCCGCGATGCGCATGCGGACCCGGGCAGATTTCGCAAAGCCGAAACCTATTCGGCGCCGCCTTGGGGATGGGATGACCATGAACGCATATCTTGGTTCTGCTTCTGTGCTGGCGCTTGTTGCCGGCGGCCTGCCGGCCTTTGCACAACAGGCCCCGGCCACGGCCGAAACTGCGGCCGAGCCCGCCGACGAGGGCATGATCACGGTCACGGCCCGGCTGCGCGACGAAAAGCTGGTTGATGTGCCGATCCCGGTATCGGTGGTGACCACCGAACAGCTCAACCGCGACCAGATCTTCACGCTGACCGATCTGCAGCGCATCACGCCCGCCTTGCAGGTGAGCCCCAGTTTTGGCGGCGACGTGAACGGTGGCGCCGGTATCCGGGGCATTCGCACCCAGGCCTTCAACCCCAGTGTCTCGCCGTCGGTTGCCATCGTTGTCGATCAGGCTGCGGCCGGAAACGTCACCTTCCCGATCCTGCACGATCTGGCCCGTGTTGAAGTGCTGCGCGGCCCGCAGGGCACCCTGTTCGGCCAGGGCGCTTCGGCTGGCGTGATCAATGTTGCCACCGTCGCCCCGGAACTGGGTGAACATGCCGCCAATTTCAATATCGACTATGCCGACGACGGCACCGCCGGCTCGGAATCGACCGAAATTGTCGTGCGCGGCGGGGTGAGCGTGCCGCTGGGCAGCAGGGCGGCGCTGCGCGTGTCGGCACTGTACCGGGATCAGGTGGGCCTGCGGACCAACAGCTTCCTCAACAATCTCGACGATCGTTCGACTGAGCTTGCACTGCGCACCCGTCTCTATCTGGAACCTGCGAGCAGCGTGAAGGTCCATCTGATTGCCGACTATGCCAGGATCGAGGAGGACGGCGTCAATTTCTTCTCGCCCTCGCTGGCGCCGAGCAGCACCCGCCCGTTCGGCCCGCCGGGTTCGACACTGGGGCAATTGTCGCTCAACAACCTGATCGCCTGTGGTGTCACGCGGGACCGGATCACCCCCCGCGCCCGCTTCTATTGCGAGGACGCCCAGTCGCAGGAGTTTCGTGATGTCATCAGCCTGACCGGGATCATGGAATTCGCCCTGTCAGACGTGCTGACCCTGACTTCGGTGACCTCCTACCGCGAGCATGACGTGATCTCGCCGCGCCGCAACTTCTCCGTGCGGGCCATCGGTTTTGCCGCCCGCGATGAAAATCTGCGCGACGATTACCGCCAGTTCAGCCAGGAACTGCGCCTCGCCTACACCGGCACAGGCTTTGATGTGGTGGCCGGCGGCTTCTTCAACGATTTCGATTTCCTGCAATCGCCGATCAACAGCAACCTGCCGTTTGGTGACCCGCGGCCGGGCTTCCGCACCGGGCTTGGCGTTTGCCAGCCCACCGGCCTGCCGTGCAACGTGCCCTATCGTTACGTGCGCGAGCAGGTGGCCAACCAGACCATCGCCGCCTTCGCGGATGTGACCATCGCCCTTTCGGACCGCGCCGAACTGTTCGGCGGCCTGCGCTACACCAATTTCCGCAACGACAGCTCGTTCGGGGTCAACACGCTCACCCCCACCGATTTCGGCGACATTCGCGAGAACAACCTGTCGGGCCGCATCGGCATCAGCTACGAAGCCGGCGCCAACACCAATCTCTATGCCTCCTATTCGCGCGGTTACAAGCCGTCGGCGCTGGCATTCCCGGCCAATGTCGGCCAGGCCTTCATCGAGCTGCGGGCCGAGGAGAATTCCGCCTTTGAAATCGGCGCCAAAACCCAGCTGGGCGGGATCCAGCTGGATGCCAACATCTTCTACATGAACGTCGCCAATTTCCAGGGCCAGGAAAGTGTCAACGTTGCCGGCGAACTGATCTCGCAGTCCCGCAACATCGGCACGGTCAAATCCTGGGGGGTGGAACTGATGGCCAACGGCCGGATCAGCGACCGCCTGTCGGTCAATGCCGGCTACCAGTTCAACCCGGTGACCTATCCTGACGGTTTCATCGGCGACGATGGGATCAACCTGGGCGGGCAGCAGGTGCTGAGCGCGCCCCGTCACAAGCTGGTGCTGTCGGGTGAATATGTGCAGCCGATCACCAGCCGGGTGGAAGCGTTCCTTGATGCCAACATCGTCGTCAAGAGCGCGATCCGCCTGTCCAACCGCGACACGGCCCGCTTTGTCTTCCCGGCCGGTGAAACGGTCAATCTGCGCGCCGGCATCCGCGATGCGGATGGCAAATGGACCGCCTCGCTGTTCGTGCGCAACCTCACGCGGAACCGCGAGCCGAGCGCCTATCTGCCGATGAACTTCGCCGGGCTTGATGATGGCAGCGCCCGCGCCCGCCCCATCGCCGGCATCACCACCCGGGTGGTCGGGGCTTCGCTTGGCTTCAACTTCTGACGGGGCAGCGCCGGCCCGGTGCCCGCCAGGGCCGGCAACATCGGCTTCATCAATGCAAAGACATCAGAACAATCACTTTTTCCCCGTGACCGGGGCGGTTTAACCGCGATTGGACATCAGGGGCGCCCACAGTCAGGAGCATGACCGCAATGAGCCGCGTTACCGATATCCGCCATGTCGGCTATGCCGTAGCCGATCTGGACAGCGAACGCGCCTTCTACCGTGATGTCTGGGGCCTGAGGGAAGTCGGCGCGCATGACGGCTGCTGGCATTATGCCGCGCATGGCAATGACGAACTGTTCGTGGTGCGCCTGCGGCAGGCCGCGCAACAGCGCATCGATATCATGGCCCTGAAGGCCGACAGCCGCGCCGATGTCGATGTGCTGCACGACCGCGTGGTCGCCGCCGGCTGCCGGATCATCTTTGCCCCGCGCGCGTTGACCACGCTGGGCGGTGGTTATGGCTTCCGCTTCTTTTCGGCCGAAGGGCTGCCGTTCGAGATTTCGGCCGGTGTGGCGAGCGGGGCCGCGCGCCCGCTGGAGCGCTGGGAGGGCATTCCGGCCAAGATCAGCCACATCGTGCTGCACGCGCCTGATCACAAGGCAATGGTGGCGTTTTTCTGCGATGTGCTGGGCTTCCGGGTCAGCGACTGGCTCGGCGATTTCATGTGCTTCCTGCGCTGCAACACCGCCCATCACCGGTTGGCCATCCTGCCGGGGCCGCCCTGTCTCAACCATGTTGCCTACGACCTGCCGAGCGTTGATGACGTGATGCGCGGCATCCACCGGCTGAAGCGCACCGGCACCGATCTGCGCTGGGGGCCGGGCCGGCACACGGCCGGCAACAACATCTTCAGCTATTTCACCACGCCGGCCGGCTTTGCCGTGGAATATACCTCGGACCTGGAAGAAGTGGACTTTCTGCACCACCAACCCACGGTGCACACGCCCAGCCCACTGGTGATGGACCAGTGGGGAATTGGCATCGGCGGCCCGCACACCATGCCCAAGCCCGAACCCGATCCCTGCCTGTTCCAGCCGGCGGAGGTTTGAGCGATGGCGCTGTTCGAATATTTCCCCAACTATGTCTGGAACCTGTCGGTCGCCATCGCCATGGAAAGCGGTGGCCAGATCGGCGAGATCATCGACATGTGCAAGCCGATCCGCGAGGCGGCGGCAAACGGGGCCGATGCCGGCACGCCGCAGTTCATGGCGCAATGGGTGGCCATGGCCGACAAGCTGACCGGGCTTGCGGCCGAGGACGAGGCGCGCGGGCGGGCCTTTTCGGCCGCCACCAAGCTGGACCGCGCCGCGCTGTATCTGTTCACCGCCGAGCGGATGCAGGGCCATGGCCAGCCCGGACGGGCGGAAACCTATGCCAAGGCCAGAGCCAGTTTTGATCGTGCCACCGCGCTGGGCCGGCTCAACCGCGAACGCGTGGAGGTGCCGCTGGCCGCCGGCACCATGCCGGCGCTGTACACGCGCGCACCCGGCCCTGGCCCGCATCCGGTGGTGCTGTTCTGCAACGGGCTGGACAGCAACAAGGAGCTGCTGTTCTGGACGCGCCTGCCCGAGGCGCTGGCGCGGCGCGGCATCTCCACCCTGTGCGTTGATCAGCCCGGCACCGGCGAGGCGCTGCGCCTCCAGGGTCTGCCGGTTGATCCGCACAGCGAACGCTGGGCATCACGGGCGGTGGACTGGCTGGAAGGCCAGGCGGATGTCGATCCGGCGCGAATCGGCATGACCGGCATTTCGCTGGGCGGCCATTTCGCGCCGCGCGCCGTGGCCTATGAACCGCGTTTTGCCAGCGGCGCCGTTTGGGGCGCCAACCACAATTGGGCCGAAGTGCAGCAGAAGCGGCTGCAGCGGGAAGGCGAGAACCCGGTGCCGCATTATTGGGCGCATGTGCAATGGGCCTTCGGCGCGACCGGCATGGACGATTTCCTGAAGCGTGCCGAGGCGATGAACCTGAATGGCCATGTCGGCCGCATCACGGTGCCGTTCTTGGTCACCCACGGTGTCGAGGACAGGCAGATCAGTGTCAGCTATGCCCATGACTGCTATGACCAGGTGGTGAATTCGCCGCAGCGCGAACTGAAGCTGTTCACGAGCCGCGAAGGCGGGGTGGAGCATGTCGGCGCCGACAACATGGCGTATGGCCGCGACTATATCGCCGACTGGTTTGCCGATACGCTGGGCGGGCACGTGGCATGAATCTGGCCACTGCCAGCGCCACCGCGCATGTGCCAACGGCCCTGGGCGCTCGCTATGTGCAGCAACTGGCAAGGCACTGGGCGCACAATCTTGACGTCGCGCAGGATGGCGATGCGGCCATGATCCGGTTTCCGGCCGATGCCCGTGGTGCCGATTGGCCCGGCCCGGCGCTTGTGACGCTGCGGCCGGATGGGGCCGGTATCGCCTGCCGCATCGATGCCACCCACCCACAGCAACTGGAGGGGCTGAAACAGGCGCTTGCCCGCCATCTTGACCGTTTCGCGTTCCGGGAAGCGCCGCTGGCCTTCGTCTGGCAGGCCGCCTGAGCGGTTCGCGGTTCAATTGCCGGCGGCGATCAGCGCGCACCCGGCCCCGCAGCTGTGTTACGAGAGCGGTTGCCCATGGCCAGCGTGCCGATCCCCAGCAGCAGCGCCAGCCCGCCATAGGCCAGCAGCAGATTGCCCAATCCGCCCAACCTGCCTGCCAGTGCGCCGGCAATGATGGGGGCGATGAATTGGCCCAGGAAGAAGGCACCGGTCCACAAGCCGGTGCCGCCGCCGCGTGCCGGCGCCGGCAGCCGCGCCAGGGTCCAGGCCAGCATGTTGGGCAGCATCAGGCCGTTGCCGACACAGGCGGCCACCGTGCCACCGCCAATCAGCCACAGATCATTGGCCAGCCCGGCGACACCATAGCCGCATCCCGAAAGGACAAGACCGGCCCCGAGCAGGCCCGCACCCGCCGCCGCTTTGCGCCGGCCGAACAGGAAGGAGCCAATGGCCACCCCCATGTTGGCCGCTGCACCCATGCTGCCGATGGCCGCCGGCGAGGTGATGCCGGTGGCTTCGGCGATCAACGGCCCCAATTGCACCACGATGGTGTAGAACAGCACGCCAACGCCCAGCGTGATGGCGGCAAGACCCAGCGCGGGCCTGATCATGTTCAGCCCGGCGCCTGCCGCGGAATGGTTGCCCGCGCGCGCTGGTTCGAACAGGATCAGCGCCGCAGCGGCCGCCACCGGCAGCGCCAGCAGATACAACCAGAATGGCCCGCGCGTGCCCAGCATTTCCCCCAGCGCACCGCCCAGCGCGATCAGCACGATGGCGCTGACGCTTACGGTTGCAATCTGGGCGGCAACCCAGCGATCACGCGCCGGCCCGGTGAAATAATCGCCGATCAGGGCGGTTGCCACGGTCATGATCGCGGCCTCTGCCAGCCCCAGCGCCAGGCGTGCCGCGATGATCTGGAACAAGTCGTGCAGCAGCACGGGCAAGAGGCCGAACCCGGCATAGCCAACCAGCGCGCCGATCAGCAGCGGTTTGCGGCCGATCCGATCGGAAAGCCAGCCGGCCAGCGGCGAGAACAGGGCGACGCAGAGTGCGGGCACGGTGAGGGCCATCGGCACCAGCACGGCCTGTGCTGGCACGGCGGCAAATTCGGCCTGCAACAGCGGCAAAACCGGAACCAGCGCGATGATCGCCATTGCCGGCAGCACTGCCGCCAGCATCAAGACGATCCCGTGCCGGGTCGTGGCCGTCGGGGCGGGCTGTTTGCCTGGCATCAACGGGCGGCTCCTCTGATCGATCCGGTTCAGCGTTGTCGCCTGGTCCGGGCCACGTCGAGCCGATTTTGCTGATCGGTCTCCATGCACAAAAGCGATGACCCGATGCTGCCACGGGGGCTGCCCATCTGGATGACATCCCCTGGGGCGGCCATGGCGGCCGGTGGTGGCGTGGCATTGCCGCAACTTCGATGTGGTCGGCGCAGCGATGGTCACGTCGGGGGGTGGGACTTGGGTTAGGAGATGGCCGTCGCCGGTGCCAGCTGTCGCGCCCGCGCCAGGAGAGCAGCCTTGCCGCGTTTGGAACAGAGGGCAGCCAGTGCCGGCACTGGCCAGAGAGCGGCCAGCAACGGGGTAAGTGGCCGGCGATGGCCCGCCCGCTGACCGTTGCGGCTTTGCTCCTGGCGGGGGTGCCAGCCGTGCCGGTGCGGGCCGAATGCGCGCCGCTGCCGGCGATCCGGCTGCAACGTTTTCAGGAGGATTATGGCGCGCTGGCCGATCCGGCCTGCCGCACCGCCCTGGAAACCCGGCTGAAACATATCCCGCTGGGCCTCCAGTCCGCCGGCTATGTGTCGCTGGGCGGGGAGGCGCGCACCCGGGTGGAGATCACCCGCAATCCCGAATTCGGCCTGGCCGATGCCGGCGACGAGGCGATCCTGCAACGCCTGCTGCTGCATGCCGATCAGGCCGCCTTTGCCGATGCCTTCGCCCGCGCCTGGTTCAAGCTGTGCCACCGCGATATGGGGCCAAGGGCCCGCTATCTGGGGCCGGATGTGCCGGCCGAAGAATTGTTGTGGCAGGACCCGCTGCCGCCCGCGATGGCCAGCCGGCGATGCTGGCGGCCTTTGCCGCCGGCTGGACCAAGGTGATGAACGCCGATCGCTTTGATCTGGAGGCGGCGCTCTGATCCGGGCGCGGCCGGATCAGCCGAGCCGGGTGCCGGCCAGGGCGGCGGCCAGGCTGATGTCTGCCGGCGCCCAGCCCAGCGCCTCGGCCAGCGCGGCCACCGGCTGTTGCTGGTGGGCGGCAAACACCGGCCCGCGCTGGCCGTGCATGGCCGCCAGCACCATCAGTTCCGCCCAGTCCGCCACACTGGTGAGCGACCACAGCGCCCGGCCATCCCCCGGACAGGGCACAAAGCCGGCCTGGCGGGCGGCGGCAGCCCAGCTCAACGGGATGGCCGCGCCGCTGCCGCCATGCACGAAGGCACCATAAACGCCGATGGCGCGCTGCCCGGCGGCCGCGGCCTCCAGCAGGCGCCGATCGATGCGGGCACGGGCGGCCAGAAATGGCGGCGGCGCCAGTGTGACGGGCGCGGCCGGCAGCGGCCCGGTGGGGCCAAAGACCAGGCTGCCGCCGTGCACCACCAGCGCGGCATGCGGGGCCAGCCGGGCCAGCATCTCGTTGACCGCCGCCAGGCCCTGGACGGCGGTGGTTGCCGCGATCGCACCAGCACGTGCACCTGGTGGCCGTGGCGGCGCGCCGCCGCGCAGACGGCGCTGCCGACATAGCCGCGCCAGCCGGTGATGAAGCTCCGCATCGCCTGTCCTTTCCTCTGCTGCCGCGCCGATCAGCCGGCCGGCACCACCGGCGGCAGCACCTGGGTGAACAACAGCTGGATAAGCGCGCTGCCGGCCGGGGTTGACCAGTCCTGCGCCCGTTCGGCGATGATGGTGTTGGTGGCGGTGAAGGCCACGCCGGCCCGTTCCATGCGCTTGCGCGCCGCATATTCCGACAGTTCAAAGGGGGAGCCGGAGATATCGAGCACCGCCTGCACGGCATAGCCCTCGGCCACGGCACTGATCGTGGGGTAGATGAGACAGACATCGGTGGTGACACCGCCCATGATCAGGTTGCGGCGGCCGGTGGCCGCGATCGCAGCGCGGAAGGCGGGATCATCCCAGGCGTTGACGATGCCGGCGCGCCGGATCCGCGCGGCAAAGGCTTCGGGCAGGATGTCTGCCAGTTCGGGCATCAGCGGGCCCTGCAGCCGGTCCTCCTGGCTGGAGGTCATCACCACCGGCAGGCCCAGGATGCGCGCCGCCCGGGCCAGCGCCAGCGTCTTGGCGCGCACCTCCTCCCGCGGCAGGTTGCGGATCAGTTGCATGGTGCCCACCTGGTGATCGATCAGCACGAGGGCAGAGTCTTGCGCGGTAAACATGGCCAGAATTCTCCGGGAAACAGGCGGTGGCGGTGATCACCAGTTGAAGCGGTAGCCGTAGCCGAGACCGCCGGAAAACTGGTCACGCCGGCCGCGGGTGGAAACCAGGCTGCTGTCGGCCGCGTTCAGCTCGACCGTCCACAACAGCCGGTAATCGCGGCGCTGGTCGCTCCAGCCGATCAGCGTGTCGGCCACCAGACCGTCGTGGCCGCCCACGCCCTGCCGCACTTCGGCGCGCAGGCGCAGCCGGCCATCCGCCAGGCTCTTCTGGGCAAAAGCCGCCGAATTCCCCGGCCACGCCAACATTGCCCAGCCCGCGCAGCGCGGTGGAGCCTTCGGTGAGCAGGAAGGGCGTGCCGCCGGTCGATTCCCGCCGGCCAAAGCGGATCTTGGCCAGCGGCCCGAGCTTCCAGCCCTGCCGGTTGACGAGATTCCAGCCCAGGCCATCCTGGATGGAGGCAAAGGCGACATCGCGGTAATTCAGCCGCAGATCGGGAAACAGCGACAGGCCCGCTTCGCGGCTGCCCTGCCAGATCGGCGCCACCACCAGCGCGCCGCCCAGGCTCAACGTCCAGTCCGGCCGGCGCGGTGGTCCCGCGTCGCCGCAATCCGGCCAGCGCGCCAGCACCGGCTGGCCCGGCGCATCCAGGCTGGTGCCCAGCGTCGCGCCGTGGCTGCTGATCCGCAGTTGCAGCAGATCGCCATCGGCACTGATAAAGAACCGGTGCCGGCCCGCGCGGATGGCGGCAATCGCCTCGGCCACCGGCACATGCTGGGTGCCGCGCGGCACGTCCACCCCGACATGGGTGACGCGGGCCGGATCGGCCGGATCAAGGCGGCGCACGCACGGCACCAGCCAATCGGTCACGGCAGCGGCGATGGGGTTGGAACGGTCATGAGCTTGTTCTCCGTGGCGGTCGGTCGGTGCGGGAATGGGCGGCACGTGCCTGCCCTTGCCAGTGCCGGCGGCCGGCCGCGTTGCCCGGCTTGCGGCCAGTTCACCGCTCTTGCCGCCGATCGGCGGCGGGGCAGCCGGGGGGGCGGGATGGGGCGCCGGGCGGCTTCAGCTGCTGCAGCGGTGCCGGCGCCACTGCGATGGCGCCATGCCGTGCACGCGGCTGAACACGCGGGCCAGCGCCTGCGGGCGTTCATAGCCCACCGCCAGCGCGATATCGATCACTCGCATGTCGGTTGTCGCCAGCAACTCGCAGGCCCGGTCAAGCCGCAGTTTCTGCTGGTACCGGTGCGGCGGCATCCCCAGCGTGCGGGTGAAGGCGCGGGCGAAATGGAAGGAGGACAGCCGGGCGATGGCTGCCAGTTCATCGAGTGTCACCCGCCGGTCGATATTGTCGGCCATGTAATCGGTGGTGCGCCGTGCTTGTCAGGGGGCCAGCCGGCCGCGCAGATCCTCCCGCCCGCGCGGGCCGGCGGTGATCATCAGCAGCCGCCACAGCAGGATCTGGCCAAGCGATTGCCACAGGATGGGCTGCGGCTCGTCCGACTGTGACACGAGATCGAAAAAGCTGGCGACCAGCCAGAAAATCTGCCGGTCGTTGATCAGCGGCACTGTTTCCAGCCGCCGGTTGTGCACCGCCTGCACTTCGGCGAGCAGTTCGGGTTCGAAACGGATGTGGAACCGGCCGGCGTTGTTGCGGTCTTCCGTTGTCCACCAACTGTCGGTTCCCGGTGCCAGCAGGCAGCCCTGGCCAGGGCGGTATTGCGCCCGCGCCGGCTTGCCGACGATGCGGCGATCCACGGTTCCGGGCGTGGTGAGGGGGAACAGCGAGGTGGCGAAATCGCTTTCCGGCACATCAGCTTCCTTCACCTCGCCCACGCCCGATCCGCCGCATTGCAGCAGCGTGGCGATGCCAAAGGCCCGCCGCACCCGATCAAGCCGGGGGGCGCCGTTGGTCCAGCGCGCACTGTCGTAGGAGGTGATGCTCGAACGCGGCGGTGCAGCGGACGGGACGGGGAAAGCGGAGGCAGGCACGCTGTGAGGCCCTTTCGCGGATGGGCGCCCGCACGCATGGGCAGCGCCCCCCGGTGCCAGCTTTCGACCGGAAGGCAAGCCCCGGGGCCCGGCCTGGCGCGGCGCGGCGGCACGAATTGCGCAAGCCTGGCGCAGTTTCGCAAGCAGCCGCCTGCCTTGCCCGGCGCGGCGACGCGCTCTATCGCTGGCTGGCCCTGATGCGGGGCGCTGGCTGGATGGCGCGTTGATGCGGATTGTTTGTTTTGGTGAATTGCTGATCCGGCTTTCGGCGCCTGGTCGCACGTTGTTGTTGCAAACGCCTGGGCTGGACGTGGCGGTGGGCGGTGCG
>JAIXUQ010000027.1 GCA_027483465.1 Sphingomonadales bacterium | reverse complement strand
GCAGGATGGGTTCCGCTATCGCGCGTTCATCAGCTACAGCCATGCCGACAAGGCAACGGCGGTCTGGCTGCACCGCGCGCTGGAATCCTATCGCCTGCCGCGGCCGCTGGTCGGCAGCCAGACCGCGCTGGGGCCGGTGCCGGGCCGGCTGGGGCGGATCTTCCGTGACCGCGAGGAACTGGCAGCGGTTGGCGACCTCAGCGCGGAGCTGACCGCCGCACTTGCCGATTCGCGTTTCCTCATCGTGATCGCCTCCCCCAACGCGGTGCAGTCGCACTGGGTCAACGAGGAGATCCGCCAGTTCAAGCTGGTCCATGCCGCCAGCGGCGGCGCCACCCGCGTGCTGGCCCTGATCCCGCCCGATGCCGGCAGCGCGCCGGGCGGGGCGGCCTTTTTCCCGCCGGCGCTGCGCCACAAGCTTGGCCCGGGCGGGGAGCTGCTGCCCGACCTGGCCGAACCGATTGCCGCCGATCTGCGCCCTGGCGCCGATGGCCGGCGCATGGTGCTGCTGAAACTGGTCGCGGCGCTCACCGGGGTGCGGCTGGATGATCTGACCCAGCGCGACCAGGCCCGGCGGCAACGGCGGCTGCTGGTGTTTGCCGGGGCGGCGCTGCTGCTGGCCGGCGTGATGGCCGTGCTGGCGGTGCTGGCGGTGCGCGGCCAGGCCGAGGCCGAGCGCCAGCGCGCCCAGTCTGACGGGCTGGTGGAATTCATGCTGACCGATCTGCGGCGCAAGCTGGAACCGGTCGGGCGGCTGGACGTGCTCGATGCGGTGGGCCAGAAGGCCCTCGCCTATTACAGCGCCCAGAAGCTCGCCACGCTGAAGGCCGATGCGCTGGGCCGGCGCGCGCGGGCGCTGCATCTGGTGGGCGAAGTGCGCGACCTGCGCGGCGACAGCGCCGGCGCGCTGCGGGCCTTCACCGAGGCCGCGGGTTCAACCGCCGAACTCCTGGCCCGTGCCCCCGACGATCCCGACCAGATGTTCGATCATGCCCAGAGCGTCTATTGGGTGGGCTATGTCGCCTGGCAGCGGCAGGAGTTCGCCAAGGCCGAAGCCCGTTTCCGCGATTACGACCGGCTGGCGGCGGCGCTGGTGGCAAGCGACCCCGGCAACCCCAGATGGCAGCAGGAGCAATCCTATGCCCACAGCAATCTGGGCACGTTGCACCTTGAGACCGGGCGCTATCCGGAGGCGGTGGAGCGGTTCCGCCGGGCCCTGCAGATCGAACAGCGGCTTGCCGCTGGCCGGCCCGATGATGCCGAGCAGCAATGGCAACTGGCACAAAGCCATGCCTGGCTGGCCAAGGCGCTGACGGCCACTTCGGCGCTGTCTGCCGCCATGCGGCAAAGCGAGCGGGAACTGGCGATCTACGATGCGATGCTGGCGCGCGATGGCGGCGATGCCAAGGCACGGGCGGGCCGTGCCGTCACGCTCAGCTATATCGCTCATAATCTGATGCTGCAGGGGCAATATGGCCAGGCCAGCAGCCTTTATGATCGGGCCCACCGCGAAATCACCGCGCTGACGCGCACCGATCCGGCCAACCAGTTCTGGCAGGAAAGCGCCCTGCTGATCGATGTCAGCCGAATCCACACCATGATGATGAACCGGCAATGGCAGGCCGCGGCCCAGGCCCATCAGCCGGCGCTGGCCAAGGCCAGGGCGATGCTTCGGCTGGATCCCAGCATGGCGATCTGGCGGCGCGACGGCCTGGTGCCGCTGCGCTGGATGGAAATTGCGCTGCGCTTTGCCGATCGGGATCGGGCCACGGCGCGGCGACTGATGGCCGATTTCCATCGCGACTTTGCCAGCCAGCGGCGACGCGGGGAAAATGGCGGCGAATGGGCGATGGTGCTGGCGATGGAGGGCCTTGCCGCGCAGGCGGATGGCAATGCCGCCGCGGCGGAACGGCTGCTGGCCAGCGCCATGCAGGCGCTGGGGCCATCGCCAACCGGGTGGAATGCAGCGATGAAGCAATATCTTGCGAGGGGCACGCCGGCGAGCGCGCCGGCAGGCATGGCGCAGGCCACGCCCGGGCCATCCGAAATCGGCTATGATCCAGCCATCATCATCGGGGTGGCGGGGCAAAGATGAACGCCGGCCACGGCTTGTTCATTGGTGAAATTTACCGTTGACGTCCAAATAAAAACCCCATGCTCACAGCATAAGCCTCTGGTTGTCAGCATTTCCAACCACGCGATGATCATGTTCGCGTGCGATCGCTGCCATCAGTTCGCTTCCACTCATTTGCCATATTGATGCATTTCATTGCAGATTTCATTGCCTTCGAGGGAATTCGATCATGCCTCAAGACCGCGAGATGCATGTGAATGTGCTGGTTGAGGTTTATTGGGGCCCGAATCCACCCCGGCAGGGAAGCCCCAATGGCTGGTGCGCCCGCGCGACCTACAGTCTTCTCAGCGGGACAGGGCCGGGTGTGAGCATTTCATCCGATGGCACGATTGACCTGCCGGGTGTCGAACTCGGCGGCCCCTACAATGACAATTGTCACATCACCTTCACGCTGGACAGCAACAGCCACGCCAACACGACCGGGGCGCCGGCCGATCCCCGCTACCAGGGCAGCAGTTCGCTGGCCGTACGCTGGGCAACCGAAATCAGCGCGGATGACCATAAATCAGCCATGATGTGCGGGACAAAGGTTGACGTCCCTGCCGCGCCAGGCGGTTATCTCTACACGATCCAGAATAATCCGCTGATGGTTTCTTCGTGGGTGAACGGGCCGCAGTCCGATATTCTGCTTACCGACAATGACGACAGCGGGAACAGCTACAATTATCGGCCTGCCGTCGTTATCACGGCGCTTGATAATGATTACGTCCCGCTTGATCCGCGCATTGCGATCAGGCCGCCGCACTGATCCCCGTTGCCCAGGCGGCACGCACCGCGACAGGCTTGACGATTCTTCACTTGGCATCGGCGCCATCAGCGCCCAGCGACCGCTGCGACAATGCAGCGATTGCCGGGCGCGGGCGCAAGGCCTACCCGGCGCGCTCTGTTTGTCCCGAACCGGGCCGCAGCGGGCCAGGCGCGTGCCTCAAGCTGGAGATTTGCCAATGCCTTCCGTCATCTATGACGACGACGCCCCGCTCGATGCGCCGGCGCCGGCCGATTTCATCACCATCCCGCAGGCCGAAGCCGAAGCCGCGGTGCGCACGCTGATCCGCTGGACCGGCGATGATCCCGACCGCGAGGGCCTGCTCGACACGCCCAAGCGCGTCGCCAAGGCCTGGCGCGAATATACCAAGGGCTATGCCGAAGACCCCGGCCAGCATCTGTCGCGCACCTTTGCCGAAGTGGGCGGCTATGACGAGATCGTGATCCTGCGCGACATCCCGTTCCAGTCCCACTGCGAACATCACATGGCGCCGATCATCGGCAAGGGCCATATCGCCTATCTGCCGCGTGCCCGCGTGGTCGGCATTTCCAAGCTGGCGCGCGTGCTGCACGGCTATGCCCGCCGCCTGCAGGTGCAGGAACGCCTCACCGCCGAAGTCGCCGATTGCATCCAGCAGCATCTGGATCCGGTGGGCGTGGCCGTGGTGATCGAGGCGACGCACGCCTGCATGTCGGCGCGCGGGGTGATGACCCCCGGCGTGGTGATGACCACCAGCCGCATGATGGGCGTGTTCCGCGATGATTCGAGCAGCCGTTCCGAAGTGCTGCGGCTGATGGGCAAATAGGCCCGCCCAGGGCCCGCGCGGCGCGGTTTGGGTTTTGCGCCGGCGGGCCGCAGCCTGTATGGCGCCGGGGCAACCAGCAAGAGACGCCGCATGGGCACCAGCCCCGAGAACAGCACCGAGGCCGGCACCGGCATGAATGCGCTCGCCCGGCTGGCGGCGCCGGTGGTGGCCTCGCGCCTGGGCATCATGGCGATGGGGCTGGTCGATACGATCATCGTCGGCCGCCACTCCTCGGCCGAACTGGGCTATCACGCGCTGGCCTGGGCCGTCACCGGCGTGGTGCTCACCACCGCGCTGGGCCTGCTGCACGGCGTGCAGGTGATGACCAGCCAGGCCATCGGCGAAGGCCGGGCGGCCGACACCGGCGCCATCCTGCGCCGCGGCCTCGTCTATGCGCTGTGGATCGCCAGCGCCTGCGCCGGCCTGCTGGCGCTGGGCGGCGGGCCGGTGCTGGTCGCCTTCCGCATGGCGCCGGGGCTGGCCGAAGGGGCAACGCCGGTGCTGATGGTGCAGGCCGTCTCGCTGATCCCGATCATCGTTGCCGATGCCGGCCTGTTCTGGCTGGAGGCGCATGGCCGCGCCCTGCCCGGCACCATCGCCATGTGGCTGGCCAATATCGTCAATCTGGTGGTCAATCTCTGGCTGGTGCCGGGCGGCAATCTGCTGGGCGTGGATGGCGCCGCCGCCAGCGCCTGGGCCACCTTTGCCAGCCGCATGTTCCTGCTGGTGGCGATTGCGCTGATCATCACCCGCTGGCCGCGCGCCCGCGCACTGGGCGTGTTTGCGCGCGCGCCGGCTGATCCGGCGGCGGCGGCGGCGATGCGGCGGGTGGGCTATGGCGCGGCCGGCAGCTATTTCATCGAATCGCTGTCCTTCTCGGCGATGGCGGTGTTCGCCGGCTGGATCAGCGCCACGGCGGTGGCGGTGTGGGCGGTGGTGATCAATGTGGCGGCACTGGTGTTCATGGTGCCCCTGGGCCTGTCGGTTGCCACGTCCGTGCTGGTGGGCCGCGCCTATGGCGCGCGCGATGCCGCCGCGATGCGGGCGGCGGCCGGGCAGGGCTTTGCTGTCACCGCCGGGCTGCTGCTGCTGGTGTCGCTGGCGGTGTGGCTGGAGCCGGGGCCGATCGCCGCGGCCTATTCGCGCGACCGCCAGGTGATGGCCGGCATATCCAGCGCCATGGTCCTGTCCAGCCTGTTCTTCGTCGCCGATGGCCTGCAGGTGGTGGGCGCCCAATCGCTGCGCGCCCGCTCCGACAATATGGTGCCCACCGCCACCCACCTGTTTTCCTATGTGGTGGTGATGATGCCGCTGGCCTGGTGGCTGGGCGTGGCGCGCGGCGGCGGGGTGGACGGGCTGATCTGGGCGATCATCGCCGCCAGCCTGCTTTCGGCCGTGCTGCTGTGGGGCCGTTTCCTGCTGCTGGGCCGCCAGCCACTGCCGCCGCCGGCCTGAACGATCAGGGCCAGGTGAGCGGCCTGCCAGCCAGCGCGCGGGCCATCAGGCCGGCGACCTGGGCGCGTTTGGCACCGGCGCCCACATAGTCACCATGATCCACCCCGGCGCCATCGGGAATGCCGAAATTGGGCGGCACCACCGGCCGGTCCGTGGGGCGCGGGCCGTGAAAGCCCAGCGCGGCGCGGAACGGGCTGTCCCGGTCACGCAGGAACAGATCGGCCAGGAAATCCCCGGCAGGATAGGCTAGCCGCAGCACCTTGTCCCGCCGGGAATGGATCACCATCACCTGCCGGCAGCGCCCCGGCACCGCGCTGTAGCGGCCGGCCTTGTCCTGCCGGAAGATATCATTGTCGGTGGCCGCCGCTGTCAGGCACAGCGTGTCCACCTGGCGGCCGGCGGGCAGCGCCAGCACCGCTTCCAGCACCACGCGCGCGCCCAGGCTGTGGGACATCAGGCTGATCGCCGGCACGGCGGCGGCAAAGCGGCCAACATGTTCGCCCAATTGCCGCCCGGCGCGCTCCGCCGGCCGGTGCGCGGCGGGGAAATTCACCACCGGCACCACCCAGTCGCCCGGCCACAGCACGATCACCGGCAACAGGCCGGCGGCCGGAAAGGCCGGATGAACCGCCATCTGGGCCAGCGTGGCCGAAAGGCCCTCAAACCCCTCGCCGGCCTTCACGTTGAACCCATGGGTGATCAGCAGCAGGTGCCGGGCATTGGCAGCCGCTTCGGCGAATTTCTGCCAGCCTGGCAGCGGATCAAGCTGGCCTTCCAGCGCCCGGGCAGCAGCGGCCGTGGCGACCTGGCCCACGCAGGGCACCTCGCCGCGCAGATTGATCACCCAGTGGCTGGTCATCAGCGGCCCAGTTTCAACGCCCGGGCCGCGGCCGAAAGCCCGCCGGCGATATCCTTGGCCACCGGCGCCACCGGCACCGCCATCAGGCCGATCAGAAAGGCGACGCCGGCGCCTTCGAAGGTCATGAATTCGCTCCAGTTGCCGCCTTCCGAGGCAAACTGTGCCACCAATGCCAACAGGATGGCGCACGCCATGGCCCACAGCTTGGCCTGATTGCGATAGATTTGCTGGGCCCGTTCAAAGGCAGCGTCGATGCGCATGGTCAAAATCGAGCGCAGGCGGCTGAGCACAGCGGTATGGGCTTCGGTGACCTGATCCTCGCCCTTGGCCAGTGCCGCGATGGCGGCGGCCAGCGCGTCCTTGTCGATGGCCGCATCCAGCGTCAGTTCGCGGGCGCTTTCCGGATCAAGGCCCAGCATGATGCCGGAAATGGCCACCGATTTCTGCTCGCCGGCTTCACGGCCATTCACCCACTGGCCCTTGAGCACATCGGCCCATTGCTCCCCCAGGCTCTTGCGCAGGGCGGCGTCATAGCGCTGCATCTCGGCCAGGATCGCCGGGAAGCCCAGCGCCGAAATGCCAAAGCCGGGCAGGCCCTTGCTGGCATCCACCAGCGCAAAGGCCGATGTGCCCAGCGCGCCGATCGCCATGGTGGCGGCGCCCAGGATTTCGATATTGTCCTTGCCTGTCAGCGCAAAAAGCTCGCCCGCCATCTGTCCCCCACTTGCCCCGCTTGCCTTGTGGCAGCATGTCATGCCACCCATCGGCCCGCAAGCCGGTGGGGGTGCATACGAATACGGGGCTGCCGGGCATTGCCGGGGGCGGCCGTGCGTGGCAGGCCTTGGCCAAAGGGGATGGAGCGGGAATGGCGGGGCCAGTTTCGGCGGATGTGTTTGCGCGCGGGCTGGCCGGGCTCGATTGGGCGGTGATTGCCGCCTATGCGCTGGTGGTGCTGGGCCTGGGCCTGTGGGCCGGGCGCCGCCAGGCCAGCGGCACCGATTTCTTCCTGGCCAGCCGGGATTCGGGCTGGCCAGTGATCGGCCTGTCGCTGCTCGCCTCCAACATCTCGTCGGCCACGCTGATCGGGCTGGCCGGGGCGGCCTATGCCAATGGCATCGCGGTCTATAATTATGAATGGATGGCCAGTGTCATCCTGGTCTTCTTCTGCATCTTCTTCCTGCCGTTCATCCTGCGCGCGCAGGTCTACACCATGCCGGAATTCCTCGAACGCCGCTTCAGCCGGGGCACGCGCGCCTATTTCTCCGGGCTCACCATCTTCCTCAGCGTGTTTGTCGACAAGGCCGCCACCCTCTATGGCGGCGCGCTCATGCTCAGCCTCATCTTCCCGGCGGTGCCGCTGTGGCAGATGATCATGGTGCTGGCCGTGCTGGCCGGCATCTACACCATCGTCGGCGGCCTCAAGGCGGTGCTCTACACCGAGGTCTTGCAGGCGGTGATCCTGCTCGGCGCGGCCGTCATCCTCTCCTTCGCCGCCTTTGATGCGGTGGGCGGCTGGGATCGGGTGGTGGCCAGCGTGCCGGCCAGCAAATTGTCGCTGATCCGCCCGGTGGATGATGCCTCCGTGCCGTGGACCGGCCTTGTCACCGGCGTGCCGATCCTGGGCTTTTATTTCTGGTGCACCAACCAGTTCATGGTGCAGCGCGTGCTGTCGGCCCGCAACATCGATCATGGCCGCTGGGGCAGCCTGTTTGCCGGCCTCTTGAAACTGCCGGTGCTGTGGCTGATGGTGCTGCCCGGCACCTGCGCCATCCTGCTCTATCCGGCGCTGAAAACGCCCGATCTCGTCTATCCCACGCTGATGTTCGATCTGTTGCCGTCGGGCCTTTTGGGCCTGGTGGTGGCCGGCTTCCTTGCCGCCATCATGTCGGCCACCGCCTCCACCTTCAATTCGGCAGCCACGCTGTTCACCATGGACTTCGCCCGCCACTGGAACCCTGATCTCGATGGCAAGGCGCTGGTGCGCACCGGGCGCATCGCCACATTGGTGTTCCTGGCCATCGCCGTCACCATCGCGCCGCAAATCGAACGTTTCGGCAGCGTGTGGCAATATCTGCAGGGCGCCCTCAGCTACACCAGCCCGCCGATCGTGGCGGTGTTCCTGATCGGGCTGTTCTGGCCGCGCGCCAACGCCCGCGGCGCGATGGCGGCGATCATCGCCGGGCTGGTGGTGGGCGTGGGCCTGTTCATCGCCATCAATGTCACCGGCAGCCTTGAAATCCACTTCCTGCACGTGGCCCCGATCCTGCTCGCCGCCTCGGCGCTGGCGATGGTGCTGGGCTCGCTCTCCGCGCCGCCGCCGCCGCCGGAAAAGACCGACGGGCTGCTCTGGAACCGTGGCTTTTTCGATGCCGAAACCGCCGCGCTGGCCGGCACGCCAATTTGGGCCAATTATCGCGTGCTGGCGATCGCGCTGCTGGCTGCGACAGCGGTGATCGTGTGGCAATTCGCCTGAAGCGGGCATGATCACGGCATGACCAGCAGCGTTCACGCCGGCGAGGATCTGTTGTTCAGCGTGCTGGTGCAGCTGATCATCATGATCGCTGCCGCCCGCACCCTCAACATCGTCGCCCGCCGCCTGGGCCAGCCCGGCGCGGTGGGCGAGATCATCGCCGGCCTGATGCTGGGCCCGTCGCTGCTCGGCGCGCTGGCGCCGGGGCTGGCGCTCACCCTGTTTGGCGCCACCCCGGCCCCGGCGATCACCATCATCAGCCAGATCGGCCTTACCCTGTTGATGTTCCAGATCGGCATGGAGTTTGAATTCGGCCATCTCGAAACGCCGCAGCACCGCACCGGCGCGCTGCTGATCGCTGCCGCCTCGGTGCTGGTGCCGCTGGCCGGCGGGCTGGCGCTGGGCTGGCTCACCGCGCCGATCCTGGCCCCGGCCACCGATCCCACGCTCTATGCGCTGTTCTTCGGCAATGCGCTGGCGATCACCGCGCTCCCCATATTGGGCCGCATCCTCGCCCAGTTCGGCCTCACCAACCAGCCGGTGGGCGTGGTTGCCATCGCGGCGGCGGCGGTGAACGATGTGGCCGGCTGGGTGATGCTGGCCTCCATTTCGGCGCTGGCCGCGGCGCGCTTTTCCGGGATGGGCCTTGCCCTGCAACTGGCCGGCATTGCCACGCTGCTGCTGGTGGCGCGGCTGGTGCTGGCGCCGCTGGCCAGCCGGCTGGTCGCCGCCTTTCCGGCCACGGGTGGCCGCATCGATCCCACGCTGATGGCGGCCATGCTGGCGCTGGTGTTCGGGCTGGCCATCTGCACCTACAAGCTGGGCATCTTCGCGATTTTCGGCGGCTTTCTGGGCGGCCTCATCATGCACCGCCATGCCGGCTTCGTGGCGGCGTGGAAGGGCCAGGTCGGCGGCTTCGTGCTGGTCTTCTTCCTGCCGGTGTTCTTCACCTACACCGGGCTGCGCACCAATCTCCTGGGGCTGGGGCTGGATGATCTGGCCTGGCTGGCGGTGGTGCTGGCCGTCGCCATCGCCGCCAAGATCATCCCCGTCTATGGCGCGGCGCGGCTGGCCGGCTATACCCCGGCGCAATCGGCCGTGCTGGGCAGCCTGATGAACACCCGCGCCCTGATGGAGCTGATCGTGCTCAACATCGGCCGCGATCTGGGCGTCATCCCGCCCAATGTCTTCACCATGCTGGTGGTGATGGCGGTGGTGACGACGATCATGACCGGGCCGCTGCTGAAGCTCCTGCTGCCGCTCACCGGCCACCGCATCCCGCAGGGGGTGGAGGCATGAGCCAGACGCGCATCAGCCGGGTCGGCATCGTGGGCGGCGGTTCGGCCGGCTGGATGGCGGCGGCGGCGCTGGCCCGCAATCTGCCCCACGGCGTCGCCATCAGCCTGATCGAATCCGAAGAGATCGGCACGGTGGGCGTGGGCGAGGCCACCATCCCGCCGATCAAGCTGTTCAACCAGATGCTGGGGATCAACGAGGCCGAGTTCGTCCGCGCCACCCAGGGCTCGTTCAAGCTGGGCATCGAATTTGTCGGCTGGGGCCGCGCCGGCCACCGCTATTTCCACCCCTTTGGCACCTTCGGCGCGGACTTCGATTCGGTTGCCCTGCACCATTGGTGGACCCGGCAGCGGCTGGCCGGCGATCCCACTTCGCTGGATGAATATAGCATGGCCTGGGTGGCGGCGCGGGCCAACCGCTTCGCCCCGCCGGCGGCTGACCGGCGGCTGGTGCAGTCCACCTTTGATTATGCCTATCATTTCGATGCCGGGCTTTATGCCCGCACCCTGCGCCGGCTGGCCGAGGGGCTGGGCGTGGTCCGCCACGAAGGCCGCATCACCGGCGTGGAACGCGCTGGCGACAGCGGCGATGTCACCGCCATCACCCTCGCTGACGGCCGCCGGGTGGAGGCGGACTTCTGGCTCGATTGCTCCGGCTTTCGCGGCCTGCTGATTGCCGAGGCGCTGGCCACCCCGTTCGTCAACTGGAGCCACTGGCTGCCCTGTGACCGGGCGCTGGCGGTGCCCTGCGGCCATGCCGGCGGCACGGATGGCACCGGCTTCACACCCTACACCCGCTCCACCGCCCACGCCGCCGGCTGGCAATGGCGCATCCCGCTGCAACACCGCATCGGCAACGGCCATGTGTTTTCCTCCGCCTTCATGGCCGAGGACGAGGCGGCGCGCATCCTGCTGGCCAACCTGGATGGCCCGGCGCTGGCGGAGCCGCGCCTGCTCAAATTCACCACCGGCCGCCGCGCCGGGGCCTGGGCGCACAATGTGGTGGCGATCGGGCTGGCGGCGGGCTTCATGGAGCCGCTCGAATCCACCTCGCTGCACCTGGTGCAATCGGGGCTGATGCGGCTGCTGGCGCTGTGGCCCAACCGGCAGATCGATCCGCTGGTGCGGGACGAGTATAACCGGGTGACGGCGGTGGAGTGGGAGCGCATCCGCGATTTCCTCATCCTCCATTACCACCTCAACAGCCGGCCCGAGCCGCTGTGGCGCCATTGTGCCACCATGAACATCCCCGACACGCTGGCGCATCGCATCGCGCATTTCCGGCACAGCGGCCGTCTGGTGTCGGACGGGCCGGAGCTGTTCCTCAACGCCAGTTGGCTGGCCGTGCATGTCGGGCAGTTCAACCTGCCGCAGGATCATGATCCGCTGGCCGATGCCCGCGCCGCCGGGGTGGATGCGCCGCGCCTGCTCGCCGGCCTCAGGCGGGTGATGGGCGAGGCGGCGGCCGCGATGCCCAGCCACGCCGAATTCATCGCCCGCCATTGCGCTGCGGCAGCCGGGTGAGATCCCGGCAAAATCGGTTGCCCGGCGCAAAACCGGCTTGTCGTTTACTGCGCGCCCTGCTTTAGATTTGCCAACGCCTGCAGGCGTTTTTGATCAGCAAGCGCTCCTGTTACTTTGCCGGGCACAGTGATGGGACGGATGTTTCAGATTTATTGCGTTTGCTGTTGCACGGGCATTTCGGGGGGTTTCAGCGGATGTGGATGGCCGGTCTGGCAGCGGTGGCGACGGCGCTGGCGGCGCCCGCCGTGCTGCCTTCAGCCGTGCTGCCGCCCACGCTGCTGCCATCACCGGGGGATGATCCGCTGGCGATTGCCGCCGGCACCGATCCGCTGATCGCGCGGCTGGGGGAAACGGAACCGGGCTTTGCCGCCCGCGCCGCCGCCGCCGCACAGCATCTGCCGGCCCTGCTTGCCCGCGCCGCCGATGTGGATGCGGCCCGCGCCCAGTCCACCGTGGCATCATCGCCGCTGCTGCCGCGCCTCAGCCTTGAGGCGGTGGGCTCGCAGAGCCTGAGCCGCGATTTCGGCGGGCGCAGCACCTTTGCCGAACGGCTGGTGCCGCTGGGCCGTGCCGATGCCATCCTGGCCGCCGAACAGACCTTGTTTGATTTTGGCGCCACCATGGCCCGCGCCCGCGCCGGCACCGCCGGCACCGAGGCGGCGCGCGCCGAACTGGCGCTGGCGCGCGAACAGGCGGCGCTGCTGCTGGTGCAGGCCTGGGCCGGGGTGAGCGGCAGCCGCATGGAGGCGCTGGCCGCCGCCGATCACCGCCGCCGCATCGAGGCACTGGCCGCCGATGCCAGCCAGCGCTTTGAACGCGGGCTGGACAGCGGCGCCGCGCTGGCCCAGGCCCGCGCCCATGCCGCCGAAGCCGCGGTGAGCGACAGCATGGCCCAGCGCCGGCTGGCCGAGGCCGAGGCGCTGTTCCTTTCGGTCTATGGCGAGGCGCCCGGCGCGCTGCTGTGGCCGCAGATCGCCCCCACCCCGCCGGCCGGCGATGCCGAAGGGCCGCGCGTGGCCGCTGCCCGCGCCCGCCTGCGCGCCGCCAGCGCCCTCGCCCATGCCACCCAGCGCGAACGCCTGCCGCAGGTGAGCACACGGCTCTCTGGCGCGCTTTACAACGTGCTGGGCACCGGCTTTCCCGATCATGACGTGCGCGGGCAGGTGGTGATCCGGCAGAATTTCTCGCTGGGCGGGGCCGAACTGGGCCGCGCCCGCGAAGCCCGCGCCCGTGCCGATGCCGCCGCGCAGGAACTGGCCCGCGCCCAGGCCGAGGATGCGCGGGACCGCAGCGTGGCGGCTTCCGATGTGCGCCTGCTGGGCGAGGCGCTGGCCAGTGCCCGCCTGCGCTATCTGGAAAGCCGGCGCAGCCGCGACATGGTGGACATCCAGACGAAGCGGCTGCGCGCCGCCCTGCCCGAATTGTTGCGCGTCGAACAGGAACTGGCCAATGCCGCCGCCGGCCTGGTGCGCGCCCATCAGGATCATCTGCTGGCCCGCGCCCGGCTGCTGGCGCAGCACGGGCAACTGGCCGATCAACTGCAACTGGAGCCGATCACATGACCAGCGCGCCGGCATCGCGGCGGCCCCTGTGGCCCCTGGCCCCCTGGCTGGCCGAACCGCTGGCCGCCCACCGCGGCCTGTATGTGCAGGTGGGCGTGGCCGCCACGCTGGCCAATCTGTTTGCGCTGGGCACCTCTTTCTATTCGATGACGGTGTACAACAGCATCCTGCCCAACAACGCGATCTGGTCGCTGATCGGGCTCACCATCGGCATGGCGCTGATCCTGCTGTTTGATTTCATCGTCCGGATGCTGCGCGGTTATTTCGTCGATGCCGCCGGCCAGGCCGTTGACGCGCGGGTGGGCGCCGCCATCTTCGATCGCCTGCTCGACACGCCGCTGGCCCGGCGCGGCAGTTCCAATGGTGCGCTCGCCGGCCTGCTGCGCGAATTTGAAACCCTGCGCGATTTCTTTTCCTCCGCCACCGTGACGGCGCTGGTGGACGGCCCGTTCGTGTTCCTGTTTCTGGCGGTGATCGCCGCGATTGCCGGCCCGCTGGCGCTGATCCCGCTGGCCATGGTGCCGGTGGTGCTGCTGGCCGGCTGGCTGGTGCAGCCGGGCATGGACCGGATTGCCGGCCAGCAGGTGGGCACCGCCCTGTCGAAACAGGGGGTGATGGTGGAGGCGGTTTCGGCGCTGGAAACCCTGCGCGTCAGCGGTGCCGGCCAGATGCTGCGCCGGCGCTGGATGGCCGCGGTGCAGAGCCATGCCGATCAGGCGCTGCGCAGCCGGCTGTTGATGGCGGTGGCCGTGCAGGTCTCGGCCTCGGCCCAGCAGATCGTCTATGTCGGCACCATCGTCGCCGGCGTGTTCCTGGTGGCCGAAGGCGATCTCACCTCGGGCGCGCTGATCGCCGCCTCGATCCTGTCGGGCCGCTGCGTGGCGCCGCTGGGGCAATTGGCGCAACTGCTCACCCGGCTGGCCTCCACCCGCGCCAGCTATGAACGGCTGGACGCCTTCATGAGCCAGCCGGCCAGCGTGCCGCCTTCGGTGCGCCGCCAGCCGGCCGGCGGCATCGCGCTCAGCCATGTGCGCTTTGCCTATCCGGGCGCCACGCGGCGCGTGCTGGATGATTTCAACCTGAAAATCGGCGTGGGCGAGAAGGTCGGCCTGGTTGGCCGCATCGGTTCCGGCAAGTCCACCGCGCTGCGCCTGGCGCTGGGCCTCTATCCGCCCGATGAAGGCCAGGTGCTGATCGATGGCGCCGATATCCGCCATTATGCCGCCGAAGACATTGCCGCCGGCATCGGCGCCGTCCTCCAGGATATCGTGCTGTTTTCCGGCAGCGTGCGTGACAACATCACCCTGGGCGCCGACATCCCCGATGACGAGATCATCCGCGCCGCCCGCATCACCGGCGTGCACGACATGCTGGGCGGCATCCCCAACGGCTATGATCTGGTGCTGGCCGATCGCGGCGAGGGCCTGTCGGGCGGGCAGCGCCAGGCGCTGGCCATCACCCGCGCGCTGGTGCGCCGCCCGCCGATCCTGATCATGGACGAACCCACCAGCGCCATGGACGCCGGCAGCGAGGCCGCGCTGATCGCCAGCCTGCGCGCCGAAATGGCCGGCCGCACCCTGCTGCTCTCCACCCACCGCCCGGCCGTGCTGGCGCTGGTTGATCGCGTGGTGGTGGTGGAAGCCGGCCGCGTGGTGGCCGATGGGCCGCGTGAAGACATGCTGAAACGCCTGCAACGGGTCGCCTGAACATGAGCACCGAACCCGCCGACAGCCGCCGCATCCGCTTTGCCGCCCTGGTTGACGAGGTGCCGGCCTGGCTGCCGCCCACCCGCTTTGCCAGCACCATGCTGTGGCTGATCACCGCCCTGTTCGCCAGCCTGCTGGTCTGGGCGGCCCTGGCCCAGCTGGAACAGACGGTGGTGGCCGAAGGCCGCGTGGCCCCCAGCACGAAATTGCAGACCGTCTCCAGCCTGGAAGGCGGGATCCTCGCCGAACTCCTCGTCAGGCCCGGCCAGGCCGTGCGCGCCGGCACACCGCTGCTGCGCCTCAGCCCGATCGCCAGCACGGCCGAGCGTGACCGGTCCGATGTCACCCTCGCCGCGCTCAGCGCCCGGCTGGAGCGGCTGGACGCGCTGCTGGCCGGCCGCGTGCCGGTGTTCCCGCCCGCACTGGCCGCCCGCGCGCCCGGCGTGGTCGCCAACGAGATGGGCCTGTGGCGCGCGCAACTGGCCGCGCGGGACAACGAGGCCGCCATCGCCGATTCGCGCCTGATGCAGATGGAGCGCGGCGCCGCCGTGGCCGCCGCCGAACTGGAGGCCCGCCGCGACGCCCTGCGCCTTGCCCGTGATGAACTGGCCGCCATCGAGCCGCTGGCTCGCCAGGGCATCGAGCCCATGCTCAATCTCAACCGCGCCCGCTCGGCGGTGGCCCAGGCCGATGCCGCCGCCCGCGCCGCCGAACTGTCATTGCGCCGCGCCGAAGCCGCCCGCCAGGAGGCGGTGCGCGCCCGCACCATGGTCGATCGCCGTTTCCGCGCCGATATCGCCACCCAGCAGGCCACCACCCGCGCCGAGGAACAGCAATTGCGCCCGGTGCTGCCGGCGCTGACCGATCGCGTGCAGCGCACCAGCATCCGCGCGCCGGTGGATGGCGTCGTCAACCGCCTGCTCGTCACCACCATCGGCAGCGCCGTGCGCCCGGCCGATGCGCTGGTGGAAATCGTGCCGCAGGGCGCCGGGCTTGAGGTGGAGGCGATGGTGCGGCCCGAGGATATCGCCTTCGTCCGCGTTGGCCAGCCCGCCTCGATCCGGCTCACCGCCTATGATTACAGCATCTATGGCAAGCTGTCGGGCCGGGTGGAGCGGGTGGGCGCCGATGCCGTGCAGGCCGCCCCCGATCAGCCGCCGCTGTTCCCGGTGCGCGTCGCCATCACCTCGAAGGATCTGGTCACCAGCACCGGCAGCCGCCTGCAGATCAGCGCCGGCATGATGGCCCAGGTCGATCTGGAGGGCGAGGAGCGCAGCGTGCTGCGCTATATCCTCACCCCCGTCGCCCGCCTCGGCGAACGCGCCTTCCGCGAACCCAACTAGGCGACCGGCCAATCGGGAGCAGCGGCCCGGCGCCGGTTTGGGTCCGGTGCCCGCCGGCGGTGCCGCATGGAGCGGACGATGTCCTGTGGGGCATTGGGCATCGCAACCGGCGCCGCGGCGCTGAACCGGGCCAGGATCGGCCCGCGCCGCTGGGGGCCGCCCGCATCGCCGGCGGTCCTTGTGCAGATTGGCCGGAACCCGCACCAGGCCGCGCCGCCCGAATTGACCCGCATGATGGCCCGGCGACGCCGGACCGGCGTGGCCGGCCGGCAGCGGGCCCGTCCGGCCGCCGGTTTCCTGTGGGCGCGGGACGGTCATGATGACCCGGCAGCCATGATCGCAATCGCATTGCAATTCACTAAGTTGTAATATTTTAGTCTTAATTTTTTACTATTTTTGGCATTTTTTCGCAGGATTCGTCGAACAAATGCCACCGATGAAATATAATCTTAATTGAAATGATGAGTAACGCTTCAATTCCTCTGGCTCTGTAGTTGCGTCCATATTGACGAGCTTTCGCCTCTACAATACACGATTCGCGTGCCCAGATTTGGGTAGGGGCATTTTACTGTGATTCACAAATTGCTGTCGTGCGCCTGTGGTGCCGGCAAGCGTGGGAGGTTGTCATGGCTCTGACCGGCGGAACGTACACTGGCGACAACGGCAATAACATTGCGACTGACGGCACTTCGGGCACGACAAGCAAGCTCACCGGCGACACGTTCACCCTTGGTGGTGGCTCCGATGCGGTGGTCTTCGGCCTCGACAGCGTTGGCACCGATATCGTCGATGGCGGTTCCGGCACCGATCAGATCCGTCTTGCCGGCACCTGGGCTGATTGGCGCATCACCGCCGATCCGCTGAACGATCCCGATGCGACGCCCGCCATCTACCGGTTCACCATCGAACGGCTGGTGGGCGGCGTGCCAGTGCACACCATCCAGACGGACAGGGTGGAGCGCATCCGCTTCCTCGGCAGCAGCAGCCCCACCACATCCTATCTGCTTGAAGACGTGGTGGACTCGGCGCCGGAAGCCTTCAACGATGTCGGTGGCAGCGCCGCCACCGAAGGCAGCCCCACCGAAGTCACCGGCAATGTCATCACCAGCGGCCTCGGCGCCGATTTCGATGGCAACGAACTGGCTGACCCGTCGCTGGGCGAGGTGTTGACAGTGAAGCAGGCGGTCGCCCAGGGCGGCAGCCTGGCCGATCTGGTGTTCAACGGCACGGCCCCCGGTGCCCAGACCGGCGAAGCCGCCGTTGCCGGCACCTATGGCACGCTGTTCCTCAAGGCGGACGGCAGCTACCGCTATGTGATCGACAGCGCGCTGGCCGCCACCAATGCGCTGGCCGCCGGCCAGGCCGTGCAGGATGTGTTCAGCTACAATATCCGCGATCTGAAGGGCGCGGTGTCGGGCGCCGCGACGCTGACGATCGATGTCACCGGCACCAATGACGGTCCGGCCATCAGCATCCAGTCGGGTGACAATGCCACCGCCGGCATCAACGAGACCGACGCCGGCCTCACCGCTTCGGGCACGCTGACCGCCCGCGATCCCGACACCAACGACAGCGTGACCGCGAGCGTGGAAAGCGTGTCGGTGACCGGCAGCGCCGGGGCGCTGACCAACCCGCAGCTGCTGGCCATGCTGACGGTGACCAGCGGCGCCATCGCCGCCAATGCCGCCGACACCGGCAATCTGGCCTGGTCGTTCGATTCGGCTGGCCAAGCCTTTGATTTCCTTGCCGCGGGCGAAACGCTGGCGCTCGCCTACACGCTGAAGATCAGCGACAGCGCGGACGGCAGCAGCGACACCGAAACCGTGACCGTCACCATCACCGGCACCAATGATGATCCGGTGCTGGCCGTGGTGACCGGCGATTCGGCGGCGGAGACCCTGACCGAACCGAGCAACAACGACAGCCTGAGCACCAGCGGCACGCTGACCGTGACCGATGTGGACGCCAGCGATGTGGTTTCCGTGAGCGTGACGGGCGTGACCCTGGGCGGCGCCACCGGCACCCTGGTTGAGGCAGACGTGCTGGGCATGCTCAGCTTTGCCACCAGCGCCGGCATCGCCGCAGACGCCGGCGCCAGCGGCAATATCGCCTGGAACTTCGATTCCAACCCGGAAGCCTTCAACTTCCTCAATGTCGGTGACACGCTCACCCTCACCTATGCGGTGGACGTGTCTGACGGCGAAGGCGGCACCGACACCACCACCATCACCATCACCATCAACGGCGCCCGCGACGCACTGACCGGCACCCCTTCCGCCGAAGTGTTGACCGGCACCGCCAGCGACGAACTGATCCAGGGCCAGGGCGGCAACGACACGCTGATCGGCGCGGGCGGCAGCGACGTGCTCGAAGGCGGCGACGGCACTGACACTGCCAGCTACACGGCGTCGCTGACCGCGGGTGATATCAGCGTGGTGGGCGGCAAGTGGACTGTGGCGGCGGGTGCCGACGAGGGCACCGACACGCTGGAGGGTGTCG
>JAIXUQ010000028.1 GCA_027483465.1 Sphingomonadales bacterium | reverse complement strand
GCCACCGGCGCCTCCATCGTCGACATGGATTTCTTCGAAGGCCTGGGCCACAAACATTATCAGGCCCTGGAAGTGCCGGATGACGACACGCTGCGCTCGCTGCTGATCGATCGCATCTATGACACCTATATCGACGAAGAAGCCCTGCAGCAGACCGATCACACCATCTACGAGATCGCCAACACGCTGGAACCGCGCGGCTATTCCAGCCGGGCCTTCATCCGCGAGATGGGCAAGTATCTGACCGTGCACGGCAAGAAGGAGAACAGCCTCGTCAAGCTCGCCTATGAGCATGACGTGCCGATCTTCTGCCCGGCCTTCGTCGACAGCTCGGCCGGTTTCGGCCTCGTCAAGCATCAGGTGGACCGCGCCAAGGCCGGCCAGCCCTACATGATGCTGGATGCCATCGCCGATTTCCGCGAACTGACCGAGATCAAGATCAAGGCCGGCACCACCGGCCTGTTGATGATCGGCGGCGGCGTGCCCAAGAATTTCATTCAGGACACGGTGGTGTGCGCCGAGATCCTGGGCCACCATGATGTGGAAGTGCACAAATATGCCGTGCAGATCACCGTGGCCGATGTGCGCGATGGTGCCTGCTCCTCCTCCACGCTGCAGGAAGCGGCAAGCTGGGGCAAGGTGAACACCGGCATCGAGCAGATGGTGTTTGCCGAAGCCGGCAGCGTGATGCCGCTGCTGGCCAGCGACGCCTGGCACCGCGGTTTCTGGAAGACCCGCGCCAAGCGCAAATGGGCTTCGCTGTTCGCCTGAGGCGAACAGGGGGTAAGCTGTTCGCCTGAAAGTTCGGCGGCGCGGTTTATGCCGCGCCGCCTGCTTGGTTACTTGGTGTCGCCGCGACCCGGCTTGGGCATTCGCTCAACGACGTGCGTTTTGGGATGATTTTCTGCATATTCAACGCTCGTCAGGCGACCTGTTTCAGCATTCCGACCAATCGGAAAGCTTTTGGTTTGGCGTGCCACTATCATCACCCCCTTTCCTTCGACCCATGTAGGAAACGGAATGGCGCGTTCAAGGTTTGTTCCTTGGAAAATATTTGTTGACCCAGTCCCGCATCTCAACAACCCTCTCCCCAGCAAACGGGGAGGGTCTTTCATGAGCGCAAACGCCATTTTGCTGCCAATGCTGGTGCTGGCCGGCTGGACGATGATCATCTGGCTGTGGATGTATGCCACCCGCCTGCCGGCCATGGGCCGCGCCGGCATCGATGGCACGAAAATGGTGGGCAGCACCGGCAAGAGCCTGCGCGATGATCTGGTGGCCGCCGGCGAGGTGAAGGCCAGTTGGGTTGCCGACAATTACAACCATCTGATGGAGCAGCCGACCATCTTCTATGCCACCGCGCTGGCACTGGCGCTGCTGGAGGCCGGCAGCGGCCTGGCTGTGCAGCTGGCCTGGGGCTATGCCGCCCTGCGCATTCTCCACAGCCTGGTGCAGATCCTCTCCAACCGGGTGGTGGTGCGCTTTGCCGTGTTCGCGCTGGCCTCGCTCTGCCTGTTCGGGCTGGTTGGCCTTGCCCTGATGGCGGCGGCCGGCTGATCACGGCCGTTCATATCTCCAGTTGAGGCGCTTGCCTTCGGCCGCCTGCGCCACCGTGGTGGCAATGCGCCGGGCGCGGGTGACCGCTTGCTTGGCGCCTGTCACCCATTCAAGATATTCGCGCTGGCAGCCGGGGGCAAAGCCGGCGAAATTGGCCGCGGCCAGCGGATCGGCCGCCAGGGCAGCGGCCAGATCATCGGGCATGGCGATATCCGCCTTGGGCGCCTTGGCGGGATATTGGCGCACCGGCTTGCCGGCCCGGGCCAGGGCGGCGGCGGCGTGAAGCCGTTCGGCCAGATCGGCGGGCAGATCCTCCACCCGCGTCAGCTTGCCCAGATTGCCCATGCCGCCATGGCCAGCCATCGGCGTGCCATCGAAGATGCCCACACCGGCATGGGCCTTGAAGGCGGCCATCATGGCGACGTCGCGGCCGTTCAGCGTGAAGAATGGCATGCTCCACTTCAGGGTTTCCGCCACATCCGGCACCGCCGCCCGCACGGCGGCCCGCACCGCCACCAGGATCGGCCGTGCAAAGGGCTGGGCGCGCGCCACATAATCATCTAGGCGCGGATCGCTGGGCATCACTTGCACCTCCTGCTGTTGGCCGTTTACGCCCGTTCGAACCGCGCCACCAGCTCAACATGGCTTGACCAGCGGAATTGCGCCACCGGCCACAAGGTGGTGAGGCGATAGCCGGCATCGAGCAATATCCTCGCATCGCGGCCGAACGTGTTGGGATTGCAGGATACCGCCACCACCACCGGCACGTCCGAACCCGCCAGGGCCTTGGCCTGTGCCTCCGCCCCCGCGCGCGGCGGATCAAACACCACGGCCTCCAGCCCGGCCAATTCCTTGCCCGCCAATGGCCGGCGGAACAGGTCACGATGCTGCACCTCCACGCGGGCGCCGGCCTGCCGCGCGGCCACGCCCAGCGCCATCACCGCCGGCCCGGCCGCATCCACCGCCAGCACCCGCGCCGATGCCGCCAGCGGCAGCGCGAACGTGCCCAGGCCGCAAAACAGATCGGCCACCGCGCCCGCCCCGCCCACCGCCGCGCGCACCGCCGCCACCAGTGCCGCCTCGCCTTCGCGCGTCGCTTGCAGGAACGGCGCCACCGGCAGCACCACCGGCACGCCGCCCATCGCCAGCACCGGGGGGCGCCGTTCCACCAGCGTGTCGATGCCGCCCGGCCCTTCGACCGAGAGGCGGGCAAGATCATGGGCGGCGGCAAAATCGCTGAGCGCCTCGATCGCGGCCAGCCCTTCGGCACTGACATTGGCAAGCAGCAGATCAACCCCGGTGTCAGACAGGGTGAGCGCCGCGCCGGCTCCCTGCCCGTCCTTCAGCCGGGCCCTGAGCAGGCCGCGCAGCGGCGCCAGCAACGCCATCAGTTCGGGCGCCAGGAGCGGACAATCCTTGATGTCCACCAGCGCGTGGGTGCCTTCGCTGTGAAAGCCCAGCAGCAGCCGGCCGCCACGCTTCAGCGCCTTCAGGCTGGCGCGGCGGCGGCTGCGCGGTGGTGACAGGGCGATGGGGCGCACATCACCGGGCAGGCCCGCCGGCAGCACGCGGGCCAGCCGATCAATGACAAAATCGCGATAGCCGGCCTCGTCCACATGCTGCAACTGGCAGCCGCCGCAGGCCGGATAATGGGCGCAGGCCGGTGCGGCATGCTGCGGGCCGGGCAGGATGCGCGGCGGATCCGTGCCGAAATCAATGCTGTCGCCCACCGCCGCCAGCGGCACATATCGGCCATCGGCGGTGATGCCATCGCCGCGCGCCGCCAGCCGCACGATCGGCACCGGGGCGGTCACAGCGCCGCCAGCACCTCGGGCAGCAGGCCCACCAGATCATCGGCGATGCGCCCCGGCCCCATGCGGCGGCCGGCTTCACCGTGCAGCCAGGCGGCGGCGCACGTGCCTTCAAACAGCGGCTGGCCCTGCGCCAGCACCGCCGCGATCATGCCGGCCAGCACATCGCCCGAGCCGGCGGTGGCCAGCCAGGCGGCATTGTGGGTGTTGATCGCCACCCGGCCATCGGGGGCGGCGATGATGGTGGTGGCGCCCTTCAGCAACACCACGGCATCAGTGATGCGCGCCGCCTTCTGCACCGCCGCGATGCGATCATCGCCCATGGGGCCAAACATCTGCACGAATTCGCCTTCGTGCGGGGTGAGCACGGCGGGCGCGCCGATCGGCCCTTCGGCCAGCAGGCGCAGCACCCCGGCATCCAGCACGATCGGCTTGCTCGCCCAGGTCAGCCGCTTCAGCCAGCCGCGTGCCCGGCTGTCGCCGATCATGCCGGGGCCGATCACCACACTGCCCAGCCGCCGATCGTTGAGCAGGTTGGCGGCTTCTTCATCATCACGGCGCATCGCCGCCAGCGCCGGCAGGCCGGTGCCGGTGCCGGCGATGGTCACCAGCCCGGCGCCGCTGCGCAGCGCCGCCAGCGCCACCAGGCCAGAGGCGCCGCCATGGCCGGCTTCCCCCTCCACCACCAGCACCCAGCCGCGATCATATTTGTGGGCAGTGCGCGCCGGGCCGATCAGCCGCGGCGGGCCCACCAGCGTGCGCGGGCTGGCCACATCGATGCCGATATCCACCACCGCCAGCCGGCCCGACAGGGCGGGGCCATCGGCCAGGACATGGCCCAGCTTGGCCGCGCCAAAGGCAATGGTGAGATCGGCGGCGAGCGGCAGGCCCCAGACCAGGCCGCGATCGGCATCCACGCCCGACGGCAGATCGATGGCCACCACGCGCCCGCTGCCGCGCAACCGGTCGAGCGCGGCCTGATGTTCGGGATCAAGCGGCCGGTCAACCCCGATGCCCAGCAGCGCATCGATGATCAGCGGGGCGGGCGGCGCCTCGGCCAGCGGCACCACCGGGCCGGCCCAGCGTGCCGCCATGGTGGCCGCCGGTTCGCCGCGCGGCGGGGCGCTGGCCGCCACCGTCACCGCCACGCCGGCGGCGGCCAGCCGCGCGGCAATGCCATAGCCATCGCCGCCATTGTTGCCGGGGCCGCACAGGATGGTGGCGCGGCGGGCGGGCAAATGGGCGAGGATGGCGCGGGCGGCGCCATCGGCGGCCCGCTCCATCAGGGTGAGCGCCGGGGTGCCGGCGGCGATGGCCGCAGCCTCGGCAGCGCGCATCTCCGCCGCAGTCAACAGCGGCCGGCCGGGTTCGATGATCAGCATGGCCCCACCCCTCGCAAAGCCGCCGGGGTGAGGCAAGCGCTTTTCGCCGGCCACGGCCACTCTTCGGCCTCTCGCCAGCCGCTGGCCGGCGTGGCATGGGCGGGCCATGATGACCATCCGCCCTGTCGTGCCCGCCGATGCCGCCGAACTGGCCGATCTGCTCAACGCCATCATCGCGCGCGGCGGCACCACCGCGCTGCAAACGCCGTTCACGGCCGCTGCGCTTGCTGCCGCCTATCTCACCGGGCCGGATGTGTGGTGCTGCCATGTTGCCAGCGCCGGCGAAGCGCTGCTCGGCTTCCAGACGCTGGGCCGCTATCCCGGCCTGCCGGCCGACGTGGGCGATATCGGCACCTTCACCCGGCTGGGCGCCACCCAGGGCGGCATCGGCACCGCGCTGTTTGCCGCCACCGTGGCGCGGGCGCGGGCACTGGGCCTGTCAGCCCTCAACGCCACCATCCGCGCCGACAATGCCGGCGGCCTCGCCTTCTACACCCGCATGGGCTTTGTGGATCACGACGTGATCAGCGGGGTGCCGCTGGCCGACGGCACCCCGGTTGACCGGGTGAGGAAGCGCTTCAGCCTCACCCCTGCGGCCTGACGTCAGCCTGCTCCAAGGGCGGCCTCGCACAATTGGCGCAAGACCTGGCTTCCCTGGGCAGCGGCCGTGGCATCGGCGGGCGCAAATTCGGTGACCGTCAGGCCGACCAGGGTGGCCGAACCGGCAACCGCCCGGAGCATAGCCAGCGCCTCTGCCACTGCCATGCGGCCGTCCGGAAAGGCAACATGGGGAAACTCCGCCGGGTCCAATGCGTCCAGATCGAAATGCACATGCACAGGGCCTGTGAGCGGTTGTTCCGGATCGAACCAGCCCAGCCCCTGTTCGCGCTGGAACGCCCATTCGCCATCGTCACCTGCCTGGACCCCGGCATAATGGAAGCGGTCAGGGCGCAGGGGCGAGCCCAGCAGCGGCACCAGCGATGGCGGCGGCGCGCCCAGCAATGTGGCCACAGGCATCCCGTGAAAATTGCCACTGGGGGAGGTCGCCGCCGTGTTGGCATCGAGGTGGGCATCCACCCAGACGACCTGCAAATCGGGATAGCGCCGGTGAAGATAGTCAATCACCGCAACATCACAGGCGCAGTCACCGCCCGCCGTCAGGATGCGCGCGGGTTGACGGTCGTGCAGGATGGCGCGGGCCGCTTCGAACTGCTGCAGGATGGCGGTCCAGCGGTTGATGCCCTCCCCGGTTTCGCCCGCTGCGGCCACCGGCACGCGTGCCACCGGCCCATAGCCGGCGCACACGGCCTCTGCCGCGGTCGCACCGCGCGGCAGATGATCGGGCCGGCCTGATCCCTGCCACTGCGGATAGGCCAGCACCAGATCGACCCGATCCTGCACGCGATGGGCGTTCAGATATCCGCAAACATGTGGGTTTCGGCCTTGGCGCCGGGGTGAGTGGTGGCCCCCAGGCGCGCCGGGCCCACCGTTTGCGCGAATTTCCAGATCGCGCCTGACTGGTAATCGGTCTGACGCGGCTGCCATTTGGCCCGGCGGGCGGCCAGCGTGGCTTCGTCGACATGCAGATCGATGGTGCCGGCCTCGGCATCGATGCTGATGATGTCACCATCCTCCACCAGCGCGATCGGCCCGCCTTCGGCGGCCTCCGGCCCCACGTGCCCGATGCAGAAACCGCGGGTGGCGCCCGAGAAGCGGCCATCGGTGATCAGCGCGACATGCTCGCCCAGGCCCTGGCCATAGAGCGCGGCCGTTGTGGACAGCATCTCGCGCATGCCCGGCCCGCCCTTCGGCCCTTCATAGCGGATGATGATCACGCAGCCCTTCTCGATGCCGCGCGCCTCCACCACCTTGAAGGCGTCCTCCTCGCAATCGAACACGCGCGCCGGGCCACTGAACTGCAGCGTCTTCATGCCCGCCACCTTCACGATGGCACCATCGGGCGCCAGACTGCCCTTCAGCCCCACCACGCCGCCGGTGGGCGACAGCGGCTGCGCCACCGGATAGATCACCTTCTGGTTGGGGTTCCAGGTGATTTCCTCGATATTCTCGGCCAGCGTCTTGCCACTCACCGTCATGCAGTCGCCATGGATGAACCCGGCATCAATCAGCGTCTTGAGCACCATGTAGACGCCGCCGGCATCATACATGTCTTTCGCCACATATTTCCCCCCGGGCTTCAGATCGGCGATATAGGGCGTGGTCTTGAAGATTTCGGCCATGTCGAACAGATCAAACTTTACGCCGCATTCGTTGGCCATCGCCGGCAGGTGCAGGGCAGCGTTGGTGGAACCACCCGTGGCCGCCACGATGCGCGCTGCGTTTTCAAAGGCTTGCCGGGTGCAGATGTCCCGCGGGCGCAGGTTGCGCTCGATCAGGGTCATGATCTGGCGGCCGGCGGCAATCGCGATATCGGCGCGGCTGCCATAGGGCGCGGGCGCCATGTTGCTGTTGGGCAGGGACAGGCCGATGGCCTCACCCACGCAGGCCATGGTGTTGGCGGTATATTGCCCGCCGCAGGCGCCGTGGCCGGGGCAGGCCACTTTTTCCAGCGCGGTCAGGCGGGTGAGCGGGCAGTTGCCGGCGGCATGGCCGCCCACCGCCTCGAACACGTCGACCACGGTCACATCCTTGTCTTCAAAGCGGCCGGGTAGGATCGAGCCGCCATACACGAAGATCGACGGCACATTCAGGCGCAGCATTGCCATCATCATGCCGGGCAGCGACTTGTCACAACCGGCAAAGCCAATCAGCGCATCGTAACAGTGGCCGCGCATCGACAATTCCACGCTGTCGGCAATGCAGTCGCGCGAGACCAGCGACGCCTTCATGCCCTGGTGGCCCATGGCGATGCCATCGGTGACGGTGATGGTGTTGAACCGGCGCGGCATGCCGCCGGCCTCGTTCACGCCGATGCGGGCGGCATCGGCCTGGGCATCCAGCGTGGTGTTGCACGGCGCCGAATCATTGCCGGCCGAGGCGATGCCCACGAACGGACGGGCAATCTCCTCCTCGCTCAGCCCCATGGCATAATAATAGGACCGGTGCGGCGCCCGCTCCGGCCCCACCGAAACATGGCGGGATGGCAGCTTTGACTTGTCGAATCTTGTCATATCAGGGCCTCATTCGATAATATAATTGCCCTGCCCCAGCCGCCGGCGCTGGTCAAGCCTGCACTTGCCGCACGCCGGCGCTGGCATGGGCAGCGCAATGCGCTATGGCCGGGCCATGCTCGATCGTCAGCCCACACTTGCCCATCCGGCCCTGCACCTGCGCCCGGCCTGCCCTGCCGATTGGTCGGCGCTGTTTGCCGCCGCCAGCGATCCGGGCATCTGGGCAGGCCACCCGGCGCATGACCGCTGGCAGGAACCGGTGTTCCGCGCCTTCTTCGAGGATGGCCTGGCCAGCGGCGGCATGCTGGTGGCGCAAACGCCGGATGGTGCCCTCATCGGTTCGTCCCGCTATGATTTCAGCAGGGCCGCAGCCGGCGAGGTGGAGGTGGGCTGGACCTTCCTGGTGCGGCGCCACTGGGGCGGCACCGCCAACCACGTCATGAAGGCGCTGATGGTGGGCCACGCGCTCCAGGCGGTGGAGCAGGTGATCTTCCTGATCGGCGACACCAACATCCGCAGCCGCACGGCCATCACGCGCATCGGCGCCCGCCTGTCCGACCGGCGGATGACCGCCGCGCTTTCCACCGGGCCGGTCACCCATCTTTTCTATGCCATCGATCGCGCGGATTTTGCCGCCGGGCCGCTGGCCCCGTTGTGGGCCCAGCGGCTCAGCTGACATCCACCAGATTGTCGTCGGCATTGCGGTCGACATATTTGGCATAGGGATCGATGCCGGCCACGGTAGGCTTGGTCTTGCTGATCAGCACCAGCGTCTGCTTGCCGGATTTGACCGGCAGCCGGGTCATCACCAGCACGTTGCGGGCATCAAAGGCTCCCTGCCCCGGCCGGGCGGTGAACAGGCCGACATCGATATGGTCAGCCAGCCTGGCCGGCGTTTCCACGCCCTTGCCGTCGGCGTGGAACTTGGCGGCATCCACCGTCAGTTTCGTCTCCCAGCGGCCGTCGGGCAATTGCCGGGTCGTGGCGCTGCCGGCTTTCAGATCGAAGATGGTGATCCGCTCCAGCAGGTCGGCCACCAGTTCGCGCTCCTCATCGGTGCGCGCCAGGCGCTTGAAGCCATCGGCCAGCACCTGCGGTGACATGTAGGGCGGCCCGCTGAAGCGATAGCGGCGGAACAGATCGGCCAGCATGGCGTTCACCCGGTCCTCGCCCAGGCGATCCTGCAGCAGATAGAGCACCACGCTGCCCTTGCGGTAATGGATATAGCCCTGGTTCTCCACCCTCACCAGCGGCAGTTCCTCGATCGCCTCGCTGCCGCGGTTGCGCAGATAATTGTCCAGCTCATATTTCAGGAAGCGCCGCATCTTGTCGGCGCCATACAGCTGCTTCATCACCATCAGCGCCGAATATTGCGCCATGGTTTCCACCACGAAGGTGGCGCCCTGCGTGTCGGCCGGCACGATCTGGTGGCCCCAATATTGATGCCCGATCTCGTGCGCGGTGATGTAGGTGACATAATCGATCTTGTCGGCATCGGCGGCATTGGCCAGGAACCCGATGCCTTCGGAATAGGGCACGGTGCCGGCAAAGGCCTGCGCGAATTCCTCATAGGCGGGGAATTCGATAATGCGGGCATGGTTGAACTGATAAGGCCCGAAATTCCGCGTGTAATAGGCCAGGCTGGCCTGCATCGCCTTGATCATGCGCGGTGCGTTCCAGCCATGCTGGGGATGGTGGAACACGGTGATGGGAATGCGCCGGCCATCGGCCAGGGCGGCCTCACCCTTGGTTTGCGCATAGCGCGCCGATTGCACCGAAAGAAAGGCCATGATCGGCGAGGTGGAGACAAAGCGCGCGGTGCGGCGGCCGCCGGCCACGCTGTCGGCCACCTTGTCACCGGGGGCGATCGGGGTCTGATCGGCATCGGTGATCACCGTGATGTCGCTCGTCACCCAGGGCGCATTGCCCAGCATGTTGCGCCCCTGCCCCCAGGGATCACCCAACGGCGGGCTGCGCAATTCGCCCGACAGGCCGCGCTTGCGCCGGGTGATCCGGTCATCCAGCAGGCCGTCGCGGGTCATGCCGATCAGCGGGGCAAATTCGCTGTTGTTGAGGAACGTGCCGTTCTGGATCACGGTGCGATCCTCGCCGCGGGCGCGGAAACCGCGGTTCCAGCGCCGCGTCGCAAAATCCATCGCCACGCTGGCGCCGGGCGGCAACGGCGTGGCAAACCGCAGGATGCGATAATTGAATTCCCGGTCGTCCCGCTCCACCTGCGCGCCCGGCACCGCCAGCGACAGGAATTCCACCTCGGGATCGATCAGCCTGACATGCAGGGTTTCAAGCGGCCGGCCGGTGTCGTTCAACAGCGTGTAGCGGCCCTTCGTCTCCAGCCGGCGCTCGCCCGGCTTCAGATCAAGGGTGAGGACAATCGCGGTGACCCGCGGCTGCGGCAGCCGTTCATAGCGCAGATATTTGCGTTCCAGATCGGCCTGCCAGATCTGCCGTTCGTCGAAATTGCGGTAATCATTGAGGATATTGGTGTTGTACCACACATAGGCGCCGCTGGCCGCCGCGCCGCTGGCGCCCAGCAGCACCAACAGCAGCGGCACGCCGCGCAGCCGCGCCGGCAGCCGCACCAGGCGCGGCTTCAGCGACACATCATTCCCGCGCCGCCACAGCAGATGGGCGATCACCGCCAGCAGCAGCATCCAGAATGACCAGTAGAGCGTGAGCCACCAGCGCCCGGCCCCGCCCAGCCGATCGGCGTTCATGTCAGACAGGGGCACGAACGGCGTTTCGCCATAAAGATAGAGCGGATGCTCCAGCCCGATCTGCACGAACACGATATTGGCCACGATGAACAGGGTCATCCCGGCCCAGCCGACATATTTGTTGGGGCTGAGCGCCTGCACCAGGATCGCCAGCACGGCGGTCTGGATCATGCCAATGCCCATCGGCAGCACATACCAGAGCAGATAATTGCCCAGTTGCAGATCGCCAAAGCCGCGCACCAGTTGCAGCAGCACTGCGGCCAGCATGGAAACCAGCATCACGCTGAGCAGCACCGCCGACAGGCCCAGCACCTTGGGCACCAGATAGGCCCAGTTGGGCAGCGGCGTCGCATCGATGATCTCGTGGAATTTCACCTGCCGGTCACGCCACACAAGTTCGCCGGCATAATAGATGGCGATGATGATCGGGATGATGCCGAAACTGCCCGTGAGCGTGCCGATGATGGCAAAGGTGGCCGGCCGCGATGGCGTGCCATAAAGTTCGCCAAAGAACCACAGCGCGCCGCCGGCGTTGAACAGGCCCACCAGCATCAGCACGAAAAACGCCGGGCTGCGGAACAATTGCACCATTTCAAAGCGGGTGCGGGCCCACAGCCGCATCGGCGCCGCCGTCTCCTGCCGGGGAGCCGGCAGGCTGGCCACCACGGCCGGCGGCACGGCGGCGGCGCGGGCCTGTTTTGCATCGGCGCGGGCGGCGGCGCGGGCCGAAACCGCCTTTTGCGTGAAGGAAAAGCGCCAATAGGCGAACAGCAGGGCCAGCAGGCCGATGCCGATCACCATGATGCGGTTGGCCAGCAGCGCCCCTTCCAGCGGCGGCATCAGGCTGTTTGATTCCGCCGCCGTCCAGTACCGGGTGGCGTTGGCCACGGCGCCCAGGCCAAAGGGCTCGGCCCAGGCGACGATGTCACGATATTCGGGCTTGTCTCCCGCGATCCCGCTGATCACCAGATAGGCGACCAGGAACACCACCACCCCCACATAGCTGCCCATCATCGATCGGGTGACGGTGGCCACCGCAAAGAAGATCGCGGCGGTGAGGAAGATGTTGGGCAAGGCCAGCAGCGCCCAGGCCTGGAGATAATCGCCCAGCCGGTTGGGGCCCAGTGTCTCGGGATCGAGCCAGGGCATCAGCGAACCGATGAAGATGGCCAGCGGCACGCAAGCAAAGGCCAGCGCCGCCGCCATGAAGGCGCCGGTGAAACGGGCGATGAGATAATCGAACTTGCGCACCCGTGTGGCGCGCACCATCGGGCCAAAGCCGCTTTCATCATCGCGCACCACCACGTTGGCGACAAAGGCCGTGGTGACGAACATGAAGAACAGCGAGAGGATCAGGTGGATTTCGGCAATGGCAGCCGGGCTGTTGACATGGACATTGCCGCCCGAGCCGATCTGGATTTCGTCAACGGTGACGGCGCCGAAGGTGAGCAGGAAGAACAGGATGCTCACCACCCAGAACACCGGGTTGCGCAGCTGATAGCGCAGTTCGAAACGGGTGATCGCGGCAAACATGGCGCGCCCCCTGCTCAGGCTGCCGCCGCCAGGCCGCGGCGGGTGCGCGCCAGCGTGGCGAAATAGACATCCTCAAGCCCGCCCTCCACCGGGGTGAAGCCCTGGCCGGGATCATGATCCGACAGAATGTGGACGATGGTGCGCCCGGCGAACAGGCGGGTGGAAATCACCTCGTGCGCGGCCTTCACCGCCTCCAGTTCGTCACGCCGGATGGTCTTGGCCCACACGCTGCCGCGCGCCTGGGCGATCAATTCCTGCGGCGCGCCTTCCAGCTGGATGCGCCCGGCGGCCAACACCGCCATGCGCGGGCACAGATCGGCCACGTCCTCGACGATGTGGGTGGACAGGATGACAACGACATTCTCGCCGATTTCGGCCAGCAGGTTGAGGAAGCGGTTGCGCTCCTCCGGATCAAGCCCGGCGGTGGGTTCATCGACGATGATCAGGCGCGGATTGCCGATCAGCGCCTGGGCGATGCCAAAGCGCTGCCGCATGCCGCCGGAAAAGCCGGCGATGGCCTTGCCGCGCACCGCCCACAAATTGGTCTGGTTCAGCAGGGTCTCCACGGTCGCCTTGCGGTCAGCCGCGCTGGCGATGCCCTTCAGCACGCACATATGGTCAAGCATGTCATAGGCCGAAACCCGCGGATAGACGCCGAAATCCTGCGGCAGATAGCCCAGCGTCTCGCGCAGGCGCTCCGGCTGGGCGATCACGTCGATATCATCAAACAGGATCTTGCCGGCGCTGGGGGTCTGCAAGGTGGCGACCGTGCGCATCAGGGTCGATTTGCCGGCACCATTGGGGCCAAGCAGGCCGAACATGCCGGTGGGGATGGCCAGGTTCACCTCGTCAAGGGCACGGGTGCCGTTGGGGTAGACATGGCTCACTCCGGTCAAGGTCAGCATGCGGCACGATCCTCCTGTTCAGCCCCGCCGTGATAGCAGCTGTATTAGGCTTGTAAAGCGGCTGTTGGCCAACCGCCGCCGGCAGCGCGCCCTGATGCCGCAGCAGCAGGTCTTTCCCATCACCGTCAAATCTCATCGGTTGCCGTAATCATAATTATAGTTCATTCTGGATGTAATTGGGGCCGTTCTTAAGGGGGGGAACCATGAGTCCGTTGTGCATGTTGACCGGTGCCAGCGGAAATCTGGGCCGTTCGATCCGGCAGCTTTGGCCGATTTATTTTCCAGATCAGCAACTTGTGTTGATTGACAGGAACAGTGCGACTCTGGAAGACCGGCAATCAACAGCCGATCTGCTTGCCCGGATCAGGCCTGACATTATTTTGCATTGTGCCGCCATTTCGAACCCGGATCGCTGCGATGAACAGCCCGAAACCGCCAGCCGGCTCCACCATGAGGTGACAGCGCAATTTGCAGCCCATGCGCGGCGCTGTTCGGGCTGGGTGCTGCATTGCTCCACCGATTTCGTGTTTTGCGGCGACGTGCCCGGCCGGCGTCACGAACAGGATGCGGCCGAACCGCTCAACCATTATGGCTGCACCAAGCTGGCCGGCGAGGCGGCGGTGCTGGCCGAAGGCAGCGGGCTGGTGGCGCGGCTGGCGCTGATGCATTCGCCGCCGCCCGGTGGCCGGGAAGGCGGCTGGCACCGGGTGCAGGCCGATCTGGCCGCCGGCCGGCCGGTGCAGGGCGTGGTGGACGAATGGCGCACGCCGATCGCCTATGCCGATGCCGCCGCCATCCTGCTCACCCTGGCCAGGCAGCGCCGCACCGGCCTGGTGCACGTGGGCGGGCCCGATGTGCTGAGCCCGCATGACCTGATCAGCCGGCTGGCAGCGCGCATGGGTTCGCCTTCGTGCATCATCCCGGTGAGCCGCGACCAGTTCCGCAGCGGCCACCGCCGCCCGCGCAACGTGGCCCTGGCCACGCGCCGGCTGGCTGACTGGCTGGCCAGCGGGCAACTGGCGGCGGCAAGCTGATGCCAAATCTGGCCATCATCATCCCGGCCTGGCGCTGTGCCGCCAGCATCGGGCGCAGCCTTTCGGCGTTGGCGGCCCAGGCCGGCACCAGCCTTGCCGGCACACGGCTGGTGATCGCGGTGAACGACGGGCTGGTGAGCAGCATGGCCGCGGCCGAGGCACATCGCCCGGCGCTGGAACAGGCCGGCTATGATGTGCGGATCATTGCCACCCCACTAGGCCGGGCGGCGGCCATTGCCGCGGCCGAGGCATTGTGCCCGCCGGGGCCGCGCCTGTATGTCGATCAGGATGCGATCTTGTCGGCCGGCGCGCTGGCCGCCTTCCGCGCCGCCACCGCCGATCCGGGCCAGGCCCGCTTCATCGCCTTCACCCTGCGCTTCAGCCCGTCGCCCTCCGCCCTGGTGCGGGCCTTCCTGTCGGGCTGGCTGTCATTGCCCTATGTGCGCGAATCGCCGGTGGTGGCCGGCGTTTATGGTGTGTCGGCCGCCGGGCGCCAGCGCTGGCAGCGCCTGCCCGCCGGCCTGCCCGACGACAAATATGTGCGGCTGCGCTTTGCGCGCGCCGAACGGCTGCTGCTGGCCGATCACAGCTATCAGGTGCTGGCGCCGGCAAGTTGGCGCGAACTGCTGGCGGCGCGCACCCGCTATGCCCGCTCCAACCGGCGGCTGGCCCGGCATCTGGCCGGCAGCATGGGCGCCGATGATGCGCCGCGCCATGCCGGGCTGCACCAGTTGCTGGCCCGCCCGCTGGAACTGGCGGTGATCGCCATCACCAGCGCGCTGGCCGCCATGCTGGCCCTGCGGGCATGAGGCTGGACATCATCATCCCGGCGCGGGCCGAACAGGCCGGCATCGCCGCCACGCTGGCCGCCGTGCTGGCGGATGGCGACGGGCTCGATCTGTTGGTGCTGCTGTGCCTGAATGGCGAAGGCATGGCCGAAACCCGCGCCGCCGCGCAGCCCTTTGCGCCGGCCTTTGCGGCGCGGGGCCACGTGTTGGGCATCATCGAGGTTGCGGGCAGCGGCAAGGCGGCCGCGCTCAATGCCGGCGATGCCGCCCGCCCGGCTGACCGCCGCGATGCGCCGCTGGTCTATCTGGATGCCGATGCACGGCCCCGCCCCGGCACGCTGCGGGCACTGGTGGCAGCGCTGGCCACACCCGAACCCCGGCTGGCCGGCCCGCGCCGCGCCTTGAGCGCGCATGGCCGGTTGGCGCACAGCTTTGGCCTGGTGTGGGAGGCGCTGCCGGGCATGGCCGGCTTCATCGGCGGCGGCTGCTATGCCGTCAATGCCGCCGGGCGGGCGCTGTGGGGCGCATTTCCCGATCTGGTTGCCGATGATGGTTTCGTGTTCAGCCGCTTTGCTGCCGAACAGCGGGTGATCCCCAACGGCGCGGTGATCGGCTTTGCCCTGCCCGCCGGCGCCGCCCTGCCGCGCATGGTGCGCCGCTGGCGGGAGGGCAATGCCGCGCTGGCCAGCCACCGCCACGGCCCCCGCCCCGGCCTGTCGTGGCTGCTGCGCCATCCCCGGCTGATCCCGCATCTGCCGGCCTTCCTGCTCACCCATGTGGCGGCGCGGCTGATCGCCTCCCCGCTGCGCGGCACCGGCTGGCGGCCGTGGCGGGCCTAGAGCACTTCCCGACCAATCTGAATCGGCGTCATCGCCGTTCCGGCGACCCCTGCGGGGCGGGCGGACTTTGGCCTGTGGCGGCGTCGCTCTTCGGTTACGATGCCTTGGGCATCGCGCCCTCCTCGCTCCTTGCCACAAACCAAATTCCGCGCCGTGCCGCCAATCCAGATTGGTCGGAAAATGCTCTAGCCCGGCAGGCCGCCGGTTTGCCGCAGCGCCTCGGCCACGGCGATGCCGGCCGACATGGCCAGGTTGAACGAGCGCACACCCGGCCGCATCGGCAGGCGCAGCCGCACGGCGCAGGCATCAGCCACCGCATCGGGCACCCCGGCGCTTTCCTTGCCAAACAGCAGCACATCATCACCGGCAAAGCCGAAATCATAGGGGGACTGGCTGGCCTTGCTGGTCAGCAGCACCAGCCGTGCATCCCCGATGCTGGCCCGGAACGCCGCCCAGCCGGCGTGGCGCACCACCTCGACATGATCGATATAGTCCATGGCGGTGCGCCGCACCCGCTTGTCATCCCACAGGAATCCCAGCGGTTCGATCAGATCGACCGGCACCCCCAGGCAGGCGCCCAGCCGCAGCACAGCGCCCACATTGCCGGCAATCTCCGGTTCGTACAGCGCGATCCTCAATGAGCTTGGGCGCATCGGCCTTAGCTGAGATTGCCCACCGCCCGCTGGATGCGCTTGCAGGCTTCCTCCAGCACGGCATCGGCCGTGGCATAGCTGATGCGGAAGGCCGGCGAGCCGCCAAAGGCCGCGCCATGCACCACCGCCACGCCCTCGGCCTCCAGCAGATAGGCGGCCACATCCTCGTCGTTGTTGAGCACGCTGCCGGTGGGCGTCGTCTTGCCAATCAGGCCGCTGCAATCGGGATAGACGTAAAAGGCGCCTTCCGGCCGCGGGCAGATCAGGCCCGGCGTCTGGTTGAGCATGCTCACCACCAGGTCGCGCCGGCGCTGGAAGGCGGCGTTGCGCTCGGCCAGGAAGCTCTGGTCACCATTCAGCGCCGCCACGGTGGCCGCCATCGAAATGGAACAGGGGTTGGAGGTGCTCTGCGATTGCAGCTTGGCCATCGCCTTGATGATCCAGGCCGGGCCGCCGGCAAAGCCGATGCGCCAGCCGGTCATGGCATAGGCCTTGGACGCGCCGTTCACCGTCAGCGTGCGGTCAAACAGGCCCGGCTCCACCTCGGCCAAGGTGCCGAAATCGAAATCGTCATAGACGATATGCTCATACATGTCGTCGGCCAGCACCAGCACATGGGGATGGCGCATCAGCACCTCGGCCAGCGCCTTCAGTTCGGCGCGGGTATAGGCCGCCCCGGTGGGGTTGCTGGGCGAATTGAAGATGAACCAGCGGGTGCGCGGGGTGATCGCGGCTTCCAGCTGCGCCGGGGTCATCTTGAAATTCTGGGCCACGCCGCAGGGCACCACCACCGGGCTGGCGCCGGCCAGCATGACGATATCGGGGTAAGACACCCAATAGGGCGCCGGGATGATCACCTCGTCACCGGGATCGAGCGTGGCCAGCAGCGCGTTGAAGATGGTGTGCTTGCCGCCCGAATTGATGCTGATCTGGTCGAGGCCATAGTCCAGATTGTTGTCGCGCTTGAACTTGGCCTGCACCGCGGCCTTGCATTCGGGCGTGCCGTCAACGCCGGTATATTTGGTCTGGCCGGCGCGGATGGCGGCAATCGCGGCCTCCTTGACGAAATCCGGCGTGTCGAAATCCGGTTCGCCGGCGCCCAGCCCGATCACGTCCCGGCCCTGCCGCTTCAGTTCGGCGGCCTTGTTGGTCACCGCGATGGTGGGCGATGGCTGGATGCGGTTGATGGCGGCAGAGGTGCGGTTCATCGGATTTCCTTTCGCGCCGCTGCCCTTAAGCGCCCGAATGTTGCGGCGCAACCGGGGATGCGCGCAACCGCGCCGGCATCAGGCCGCGCAGGGCATTGCCGATGAACAGGCCGCCGGCCAGATCGGCGGCGGTCAGTTCCGCCTCCACCGCTTCGCCGCTGGCCAGCAGCCGGGCGCGCAGCACACCGGGCAACAGGCCCAGCCGCGCCGGCGGGGTGAGCAGGCGGCCATCGCGCGGCACGAACAGGCTGGTGAAACTGCCTTCGGTGAGCAGGCCATCGGGCCGCACGAAGATCACTTCGGCCGCCCCGCTGGTCCGGCGCGCGTCGTCGTAAAAGCCGCGCTCGCTGGTCTTGTGGCACAGCCGCCAATCATCGGGCGGCACCGGCAGCGGCGCCAGCGCCACCGCGACCATGCCGGGCAAGGGCGGCGGCGGCGGCGAGAGGTGCAGGCTCCACGCCCCCGACGGCGCCAGCAGCAACCGGGCGCGGCCCTCATGCCCGGCCGGCACCAGCCCCGGCAGCGCCGCCGCCAGGGCCGCCCGGTCACAGGCCAGGCCCAGATGCGCGGCGCTCAGCGCCAGCCGGTCTAGGTGCAGCGCCAGATCGGGCAATTGGCCATCGGCCACAAGCATGGTCTCGATCAGATCGGGCGGGCCGCGCCGGTGCAGGAAGGCCGCCTTGGCCAGGCATTCGGCCCATTCGTCATCGGCCCGGCTGTCGGCCACGATGCCGCTGCCCAGCCCCAGCCGCGCCGTGGCGCTGCCCCGCGACCAGGCCAGCGTGCGGATGGCGACATTGAACAGCGCCCGGTCCGGCGCGAACACCGCACCGATGCTGCCGCAATAGGCGCCGCGCGGGGCCGGCTCCACAGCGGCCAGGCACTGCATCGCCCGCAGCTTGGGCGCCCCCGTCACCGATCCGCAGGGAAACAGCGCCGCCAGCACATCGGCCGCCGTGATGCCCGGCCGCGCGGTGGCCGTCACCGTGGAGGTCATCTGCCAGACAGTGGGATAGGCCTCCACGCTGAACAGCGCCGGCACCTTCACCCCATCCGCCACGCGTGACAGATCGTTGCGCAACAGATCGGTGATCATCAGATTTTCGGCGCGATCCTTGGGGCTGGCCGCCAGCGCATCGCGCCGCGCCTGATCCTCTGCCGGCCAGCGCCCGCGCCGCGCCGTGCCCTTCATCGGCCGGGTTTCCAGATGGCGGCCGTCCATGCGGAAAAACAGCTCTGGCGAGCAGGACAGCAGCCAGAGATCGCCGGTGAACAGCACGGCCCCAAATGGTGCCCGGCTGCCGGCGCGCAGCCGGCGATAGAGCGCCAGCGGCCGGCCGGCCACCGCCACATCGGCCGGAAAGGTGAGATTGGCCTGATAGATATCACCGGCGGCGATCCACTGGTGCAACCGGGCCAGCGCCGCGCCATGGCCGGCGGCATCCAGCGCCGGCGCCAGCGCGCCGATCTCGGACGGGCCGTCATGCCCGGCCAGCAGCGCGGCGGCATCCACGGCAACCGCGCGGCCAAAACGCCCGAACCAGCCCAGCGGCTGCCCCGGCGGCGGCGGCCGCATCTGGCCGGCCAGCCGGGGTTCCAGCGCATGGCCGGCCTCATAGCCCAGAAAACCGCCCCACGGGCCCGGCGTGGCCAGCCGGGCAATCGCCGGCTGCACGTCATCGGGCCGGGTGATGGCGATGGCTTCGGCCAGATCATCCAGCAGCCAGGCCGCACCGGTGGCTTGATTGTCGATCAACAGGAACGGCCGGGCGGGATCAATCACCGGCGCCGCATAGGGCGGCGGCCGGGGCGGGGCAACCGGCCTGCGTCAACCGCCCATGCGGCGGATATGGTGCCACAGCCGTTCCACCAGCCGGTCATGCGGGTCCCAGCCCAGCACATCGATCGGCTGATCAACAAACACCGACAAGCCGTTGATATCGTGGAATCGCGCCGTGCCGCAGCGATCATCGATCATATATTCCACGCCGCACGCCTCCATGTCGGCCTCCCGCGCCAGCATTTCGGCCGCCGCGATCAGGCCCGGCGGCGGTTCGGCGCGCATGCGCCGGCGGGTGGCCAGCCGCTGCACGCGGGCATCGGGGGAATCGATGGTCAGCACCTCATCATCGGCCATCACATCGATGCCATAAAGATAACGCCCGCCCAGCACCTCGATACGGGTAACGGTGCCGCCGCGCGGCCGCACCAGCGCCTGGCACAGCCACACGCCATTGGCCGATTGCGGCAAGCGCCCGGCATTGGCCGCATCGGCCAGATCCTCCACGCAATCGAAGCGCAGGATGCCCGAACCCGAACCGCTGATATCGGCCTTCACCACCAGCGGAAAGCCGATGGTGCGCGCCGCGGCCAGCAGGGCCGGCACATCATGCACCACCCGCGTGGCCGGTGCGCCCAGGCCCAGCCGGTTGATCAGCGCCAGTTGCCGCGCCTTGCTGGCATCGATGGCCATGGCATTGGCGCCGTTGAGCACCAGCGCGCCCTGCCCGGCCCAGTGATCGAGCAGCGCCATCGCATAGAACACCGGATGCCCGCGGCCCACACGGTGGCCGCCCATCGCCACCCGGTTGAAGATCACCGGCGCCGGCGGCTGCCCGCCGATGGGATCAAAGCCATGGCCATCGGTGTGCACCGCAACATAATCGATGCCGGCGCGTTCAAGGGCCGAAAACATCGGCTGAAACCAGCGCGGATGATCATAAACAATGGCAAGCTGATGCATGGTTCGCCCACAGGTGCACGGCTGGCCGGATCAATCGCCGGAAAAGCTGCTGCGCCCCGGCTATTGACATAGATCAATTCCCGCCTGCCCGCCCCTCCGGACCAATACCTAATAGGGCAAGCCCGTATTTCGCAGCTGCACCCCAAGGCGCGAAACCTCGGCCCGCAAATCTGCAAGAAAAGGGGGCACGCATGCCTGCAACGCTGGCGAAATCCGGCGGCCTGTTTCTGGCCATGGTCGTGGCGCTGGTTGCCATGGCCCAGGCCCAGGACAGCGCCTTTGCCATCCACATGGGCATCATGGCACTGGCCGCGCTGATCGCGGCCGTGGCGGTGATGGCCACATCCTCCACCACCCGCCGGCTTGGCCATGATGAAAGCCATTATGATGATGCGCCGGTGCGCTGGGGGGTGATTGCCACCACCTTCTGGGGCGTCGTCGGCCTGCTGGCCGGCCTGTTCATCGCCCTGCAACTGGCCTATCCGGTGCTCAATCTGGGGCTGGAATACACCACGTTCGGCCGCCTGCGGCCGCTGCACACATCGGCGGTGATCTTTGCCTTTGGCGGCAACGCGCTGTTGTGCACCAGCTTTTTCGTGGTGCAGCGCAGCTGCCGGGCGCGGCTGGCCTTCCCCGGCCTCGCCCGCTTCGTGTTCTGGGGCTATCAGCTGTTCATCGTGCTGGCGGCCACCGGCTATGTGCTGGGCGTGACCGAGGGCAAGGAATATGCCGAGCCGGAATGGTATGTCGATCTGTGGCTCACCGTGGTGTGGGTCGCCTATCTGATCGTGTTTGGCGGCACCGTGCTCAAGCGCCGCGAGCCGCACATCTATGTCGCCAACTGGTTCTATCTGGCCTTCATCATCACGGTGGCGATGCTGCACCTGGTGAACAACCTGTCGCTGCCGGTCAGCCTGGTGGGTGCCAAGAGCTATTCGGCCTTTGCCGGGGTGCAGGATGCCCTCACCCAATGGTGGTATGGCCACAATGCCGTGGGCTTTTTCCTCACCGCCGGCTTTCTGGCGATGATGTACTACTTCGTGCCCAAGCAGGCGGAACGGCCGGTCTACAGCTATCGCCTGTCGATCATCCACTTCTGGTCTTTGATCTTCCTCTACATCTGGGCCGGGCCGCACCATCTTCACTACACCGCCCTGCCCGATTGGGCGCAAAGCCTGGGCATGGTGTTCTCGATCATGCTGTGGATGCCCTCGTGGGGCGGCATGATCAACGGCCTGATGACCCTGAATGGAGCGTGGGACAAGATCCGCACCGATCCGATCATCCGCATGATGGTGCTGGCGCTGGCCTTCTACGGCATGAGCACCTTTGAAGGGCCGATGATGTCGATCAAGTCGGTCAACAGCCTGTCGCACTATACCGACTGGACGATCGGCCATGTCCATTCCGGCGCGCTGGGCTGGAACGGCATGATCACCTTTGCCTGCATGTACTATCTGGCGCCGCGCCTGTGGAACCGCCAGCGGCTGTACAGCCTGCGCCTGATCAACTGGCACTTCTGGTTGGCCACCGGCGGGATCGTCTTCTACACCGCATCGATGTGGGTGGCGGGCATCACGCAAGGGCTGATGTGGCGCGAATATGGTGCCGATGGCTATCTGGTGAACAGCTTTGCCGAAACCGTGGCGGCCATCCACCCGATGTTCCTGCTGCGCGCCTTTGGCGGCCTGCTCTACCTGTCGGGCGCCCTCGTCTTTGCCTGGAACATCGCGATGACGATCGCCGGGCGCATCCGGGCCGAAGCCCCGATGACCGAGACACCCTACGACGCCCGGGCTGACCGTCCGCTGCCGGCCCCGGCCCTGCAACCGGCCGAATAAGGGAGAACCACCAATGGCTTCGCACCCTGAAACCCCCCGCAAGGCGGGATTTTCCCACCGCACCCTTGAGCGCAACATCACGCTGCTCGGCCTGCTCTCGCTGGTCACCGTCGCCATCGGCGGCATCGTGGAGATCGCGCCGCTGTTCTGGGTGGACAGCACGATCGAGAAGGTGGAGGGCGTGCGCCCCTACACCCCGCTCGAACTGGCCGGGCGCAACATCTACATGCGCGAAGGCTGCTATGTCTGCCACAGCCAGATGGTGCGCCCGTTCAAGGACGAGGTGGAACGCTATGGCCACTACAGCCTGGCGGCCGAGAGCATGTATGATCACCCCTTCCAGTGGGGCTCCAAGCGCACCGGGCCCGATCTGGCGCGGGTGGGCGGCCGCTATTCGGATGAATGGCACCGCGAGCATCTGAAGGACCCGCGCAGCGTGGTGCCGGAATCGATCATGCCGCCCTATGCCTTCCTGGCCGAAAAGCCGCTGAAGGCCGGGGACATGGCGGCCCATTTCAAGGCGCTGCGGGCCGTGGGCGTGCCCTACAGCGACAAGGACATCGCCAGCGCCAACGCTGATCTCACCCTCCAGGCCACCCAGGATGCCGATGCCAGCGACCTGCAGGCGCGTTTCCCCAAGGCGCAGGCCCGCGATTTCGACGGCAATCCCCAGATGGTTTCGGAAATGGACGCGCTGATCGCCTATCTCCAGATGCTGGGCACGCTGGTCGATTTCAAGGCGGCCGAGGCGCAGGAGCAGCCGAAATGAGCGGCTATGACACGTTGCGCCATTTCGCTGACAGCTGGGGCCTGCTGGCGATGACGATCCTGTTCATCAGCTTCGTCGGCTTCACCTTCCGGCCCGGCGCCAACCGCCGCCACCATGATGCCGCCCACATGATCTTCCGGGCGGATGACCAATCCAACCAAGGCAGGGAGTGACCCTGATGACGGATCACGACAAGCGGATCGACGAGGCCACCGGCACCAATCTCGTCGGCCATGAATGGGATGGCATCGAGGAGCTGGACACGCCGCTGCCGCGCTGGTGGGTCTATATCTTTGCCGGCACCGTGGTGTTTGCCGCCGGCTATGTGGTGGCCTTTCCGGCCTTGCCCGATGTGGCCGGCATGACCGGCTGGTCCAGCCGCGGCCAGCTTGATGCCGCCCTGAAGGCCGAGGCGGTGGCGCGGGCACCGCTGCTGAATGCCATCGCCGCCACCCCGGTAGAGGCGCTGGCCGGCAACCCGCAGCTGATGCGCTCGGCCATCGAGGGCGGCAACGCCGCCTTCAAGGTGAATTGCGTCCAGTGCCATGGATCGGGCGCCGCCGGATCAAGGGGCTATCCCAATCTGAAGGATGATGACTGGCTGTGGGGCGGTGACATCACGTCGATCCACACCACCATCAGCCACGGCATCCGCAGCCAATCGGACGAAACCCGCTTCAGCCAGATGCCGGCCTTTGCCGAGATGCTGCAGAAGGGCCAGATCCAGCAACTCGTCTCCCATGTCCGCGCCATTTCCGGCCAGGGCAAGGCTTCGGCCGCCGGCGCGGCGCTGTTTGCCGAGAATTGCGCCAGCTGCCACGGCGAGGACGGCAAGGGCAACCGCGAGATGGGCGCTCCCAATCTCACCGATGGCATCTGGCTCTATGGCGGTGACCGTGCCAGCCTGACCCAGACGATCAGCAAGGCCCGCTTTGGCGTGATGCCGCACTGGGCCGGCAAGCTCGATCCCGTCACCATCAAGATGCTGGCCGCCTATGTCCACTCGCTGGGCGGCGGCGAGGCGCTGCCGCAGCCGCAAACGGCGGCGGCCCAGCCAGGCGAGCCCGATGTCCGCTCTTGATCTCATCAATCCCACCAGCAGCCTCTACAACAAGCGCGCGCCGGTCTTTCCCCGTGTGGTGAACGGCCGGTTCCGCCGCCTGAAATGGGCGGTGATGGCCTTCTGCCTCGCGGTTTACTACGTCACGCCCTGGCTGCGCTGGGATCGCGGCGCCCATGCCCCCGATCAGGCGGTGCTGATCGATCTGGCCGGCCGCCGCTTCTTCATGTTCGATATCGAGATCTGGCCGCAGGAATTCTATTATGTCGCCGGCCTGTTGATCATGGCGGGCATCGGCCTGTTCCTCGTCACCTCGGCGGTGGGCCGGGCCTGGTGCGGCTATGCCTGCCCGCAAACCGTGTGGACCGATCTGTTCCAGCATGTCGAACGCTGGATCGATGGGGACCGCAACGCCCAGCTGAAACTGAACGCCGCGCCGTGGAGCGCCGCCAAACTGGTGCGCCGGCTGGCCAAATGGGGCCTCTGGCTGGGCATCGCCGCCGCCACCGGCGGGGCGTGGATCTTCTATTTTGCCGATGCCCCCACGCTCGCCGGCCAGTTTGTCGGCGGCGATGCGCCGTTCGTCGCCTATGCCACGGTCGCCGTCCTCACCTTCACCACCTTCACGCTGGGCGGCTTCATGCGGGAACAGGTGTGCATCTACATGTGCCCCTGGCCGCGCATCCAGACGGCGATGCTGGATGAAAAATCGCTGATCGTCACCTATCGCGACTGGCGCGGCGAACCGCGCACCCAGGGGCTGAAGAAATCGGCCACCCTGGCCCCCGGCACCGCCGGTGACTGCATTGATTGCAGCGCCTGCGTTTCGGTGTGCCCCACCGGCATCGATATCCGCAACGGGCCGCAGCTGGGCTGCATCAATTGCGCGCTGTGCATCGATGCCTGCGACGAGGTCATGGGCAAGCTGGGCCGGCCGCGCGGCCTCATCGATTATCTCAACCTTGATGATCAGAAACAGGAACTGGCCGGCGGCCTGGCGACGCCGGTGCGCAAGACGCTGCTGCGCCCGCGCACCCTCATCTATTTCGCCGTGTGGGCCAGCATCGGCATCGCCATGCTGTTCGCGCTGGGCGGCCGCAGCCGGCTGGCCATCGATGCCGCCCAGGATCGCAACCCCATCGTCATCACCATGTCGGACGGCACGGTGCGCAACGGCTGGACGATCAAGCTGCGCAACATGGAAAGCCGGCCGCGCAGCGTGGAACTGGCCATGGCCGGCCTGCCGCAGGGGCGGATGTGGACCGACGCGATGGACAGCCGCGACGCCGGCCGCAGCGCCCGCATCGCGCTGGCCGCCGATGCCACCACCCGGCTGCATGTCTATGTTTCGGCGCCGCAGGGCCCGGCCGGGGAAACCGGCTTCACGCTGCTGGCCCGGCCGCTGGAGCCGGCCGAAGCCGGCACGCCGCCGCAAACCGCCGCCCGCACCCTCAAGTTCGTCCGCCAATAGGGAGAATGGCGCCATGAACATCATCCCCGCCCGCTTCACCGGCCGCCACATGGCCGCGGTGATGACCGGCTTTTTCGCCATCGTTGTGGCGGTGAACATCCACATGGCCGGGCTGGCCAGCGGCACCTTTGGCGGCACGGTGGTGGACAACTCCTATGTTGCCAGCCAGAAATTCAACCGCTGGCTGGCCGAGGCGCGCGCACAGGAGCAACTGGGCTGGGACACGCCGCTGTCGCTCGATGCCGGCCGCCATGTGCAGGTGGCGGTGCCCGGCCCCGGCTTTGCCGCCAGCGGCAGCGCCCATCACCCGCTCGGCCGCGCGCCCGATCTCCAGCTCAGCTTCCGCCCCGATGGCGCCGGCCGGCTGGTCGCCACCACGCCGCTGCCGGCCGGGCGCTGGCAGGTGCGGCTGACGATCCGGCGCGGTGCGGCGCACAAACGCCTGGCCCAGGTGCTGGCATGAACCGGCCGCTGCCATCGGCGCTGGCCGGCACGGCGCTGGCGACCAGCCGCTTTGCCGTGCCGGGCATGCGCTGCGCCGGCTGCATCGCCAAGCTGGAAAATGGCCTGGCCGCGGTGCCCGGCGTGGCAGCGGCGCGGGTGAACTTCACCGCCAAGCAGGTCAGCCTCTCCCACGATCCGGCGCTGGCCATGCCGGCGCTGGTCAAGGCCTTTGCCGATCTGGGGTTCGATGCCAATCCGATCGGCGATGCGCTGGCCGCGCCCGATGGCGAGGCGCGGCGGCTGGTGAAGGCGCTGGCCGTGGCCGGCTTTGCCGCCATGAACATCATGCTGCTGTCGGTCTCGGTCTGGTCGGGCGCCGGCGGCCTCACCCGTGATCTGTTCCACTGGCTGTCGGCGCTGATCGCGCTGCCCACCATCGCCTATGCCGGCCAGCCCTTTTTCCGTTCGGCCATCCGCGCGCTCAGGGCCGGGCACACCAACATGGATGTGCCGATTTCGATCGGGGTCACGCTGGCCACCGCCCTGTCGCTGTTTGAAACCATCAACCACGGCGCCCACGCCTATTTCGACAGCGCGGTGATGCTGCTGTTTTTCCTGCTGGCCGGGCGCTGGCTGGATGCGGTGATGCGCGATCGCGCCCGCGATGGGGTCACCGCCCTGTTGCGCCACATGGCCCCCGGCGCGATGGTGCTGGATGGCGATGATGTGGCGCACTGGCAGCCGGCCAGCGCCCTCGTGCCAGGCATGCGCATGCTGGTCGCCGCCGGGGAGCGGCTGGCCGCCGATGGCGTGATCCTGGCCGGCCGCAGCCATTTCGATCAGTCGCTGATCACCGGTGAGGCGATGCCGGTGGCGGTGGCCACCGGCGGCCGCGTGCTGGCCGGCACCTTGAATTGCGGCGATGCCGTCACCGTCGCGGTCACCGCCGCCGGCACCGATACCGGCATCGCCGATATCGCCCGGCTGATGCAGGATGCGGCCCAGGGCCGCTCCCGCTATGTGCGCATCGCCGATCGCGCCGCCCGCCTCTATGCCCCGGCGGTGCATGCACTGGCGCTGGCCAGCTTCATCGGCTGGATGCTGGCCGGGGCCGGCTGGCATGCCAGCCTGCTGATCGCGGTGGCGGTGCTGATCATCACCTGCCCGTGCGCGCTGGGCCTGGCCGTGCCCGCCGCCCAGATCGTGGCGGCCGGCGCGCTGATGCGGGTGGGCGTGCTGGTGAAGGATGGCAGCGCGCTGGAACGGCTGGCCGAAGCCGATGCCGCGGTGTTTGACAAGACCGGCACACTCACCCTGGGCAGCCCCGAGCCGCTCGATCTGGATCGCCTGCCGGCGCAAGCCGCCGGCATCGCGCTGGCGCTGGCCCAGTGCAGCCGGCACCCGCTGTCCGAGGCGCTGCGCCGCGCCCTCACCGCCGCCGGCACCCTGCCGGCGCGCGTCACGCTGATCAGCGAGGAGCCCGGCGAGGGGCTGAGCGGCCAGTTTCAGGGCCAGGTGGTGCGGCTGGGCCGGCCGCGCCGCAGCGGCGGCGCCCACATGGCCACCGCGCTGCAAATCGGCGACGGGCCGGAACAGCTGATCCATTTTGCCGATCCGCTGCGCCCCGCCGCCGCCGCCACGCTGGCCCGGCTGGCGGCGATGGGGATGCCATCGCGCATCCTTTCGGGTGATCGCGCCGAACCGGTGGCCGCCGTGGGCGCCGCGCTGGGCCTGCCGGCCGAAGGCGGGTTGGACCCGGCCGGCAAGCTGGCACGCATCAAGGCGCTTTCGGCCGGGGGCGCCCGCCTGCTGATGGTGGGCGATGGCCTGAACGACGGGCCGGCGCTGGCGGCGGGCCATGTCGCCATGGCGCCGGGTTCGGCCGCCGATGCCAGCCAGAACGCCGCCGACATGGTGTTCCTGGGCAACAGCCTGGCGCCGGTGGCGGTGGCCATTGCCTGCGCGCGAGCCACCCAGCGCATCGTGAAGCAGAATTTCGCCCTGGCCATCGCCTATAATGTCGTGGCGGTGCCGCTGGCGATTGCCGGCCTGGTCACCCCGCTGATCGCTGCGCTGGCGATGTCAGGCTCCTCGATCATCGTGGTGGCCAATGCCCTGCGCCTGAAAGGATCGGCCCGGTGAATGGCATATTGTTCCTGATCCCGATCGCGCTGGGGCTGGGTCTGCTGGCGCTGCTGGCGTTTTTCTGGGCGGTGGGGCGTGGCCAGTTCGATGATCTGGATGGCGCGGCGCTGCGCATCCTGATCGAGGATGCAGCCCCGCCGGCGGCGCCGACCCCGGCTGCGGAGCCGTCTCATGCGCCATGAACCGCTGGCCTATCTGCCGGCGCTGGTGGCGCTGGCCCTGGCGGCCTTCAGCCTGCCGGCCCGCGCCCACAGCCAGTTGATCAGCCTGTGCAGCGGCGCCACCGTGCCGGCCAATCCCGGCGACCCCGGCAAGCGCGGCGATCGCGACTGTGACAGCGCCTGCCACGTCGGCTGCACGCGCCAGAAGAAACTGGATGGTTCAGGCCGGCTCTGCGGGATGTGAACCGGCCATCTCGCCCATGCGCGCGGTAAAGGCGATCTTCAGCGCATCCGAAAGACTGCCAACCCCCAGTTTCGACATGAGATTGGCGCGGTGGATTTCCACCGTGCGCGGCGAGATGCCCAGATCATAGGCGATCACCTTGTTGGACCGGCCCTCCACCAGCCCGTTCAGCACATCGCGTTCGCGCGGCGTTAGGCCGTTCAACTGGGCGCGGGCCTGATCGGCCATCTGCTCCAGCACGGCGCGGCCCTGGTTGCGCGCCAGCGCCAGTTCGATGGCCGCGATCACCCCGGCCTTTTCAAACGGCTTTTCCAGGAAATCCACCGCCCCGGCCTTCATCGCCCGCACCGCCAGGCCCACATCGCCATGGCCGGTGATGATGATCACCGGCAGCATGATGCCGCGATCCTTCAGCGCCTGCTGCACGCCCAGCCCGTCCATGCCGCCCAGCCGCACATCCAGCAGCACGCAGCCGGGCGCGAGGTGCGGCGCCGCCTTGAGGAACGCCTCACCCGATTCAAACTGCTCCACCTCAAAGCCTGAGGTTTTCAGCATGAAGCCCAGCGATCGCCGCACCGGCGCCTCGTCATCCACCAGATAGACTTGCCTGTCAGACATCCCCCGGCTCCTCGGCCAATGGCAGTGTGAAATGAAAGGCGGTGCCGCCGAATTCCGATGGTTCGGCCCAGATGCGGCCGCCATGCGCCTCCACGATGGTGCGGCTGATCGACAGCCCCAGGCCCATGCCCTTTTCCTTGGAGGTGTTGAACGGCTGGAACAGCACGGCGGCGATTTCAGGCTCCAGGCCGGGGCCGCTGTCGGCCACCAGCACCTCCACCATGTCCCGCCCGCTGCGGCGGCTGCGGATTTCCAGGATCTGCCGGTTGCTGCGCTGCATCGCCTCCACGGCATTGCGGATCAGGTTGAGCAGCACCTGCTGGATCTGAATCCGGTCAACCAGCACCAGATCGGCGCTCTGGTCCAGCCGGATGTTGAAATCCAGGCTGCCGGTGCCGGTGCCGGTCAGCGCCAGGGCCGAGGCTTCGGTCACCAGCCGGCGCAGGCGCTCCAGCCGTTTCTCGCTGTCCCCCCGGCTGATGAACTCGCGCAGCCGGCGCACGATCTGCCCGGCGCGCAGGGCCTGCACACTGGCTTCGGCCAGCGCCTCGCGCACCATCTCGATATGGTCGGCCGCCGGGGTGCCATCATCGCCCAGCAGGCTGCGCGCCCCCTCGGCATAGCTGGTGATGGCGGTGAGCGGCTGGTTCAGTTCATGCGCCAGCGCGCTGGCCAGGCTGCCCATCGCCGAAACCCGGCTGATATGGGAAAGTTCGGCCTGCAGATCGTTCAGCCGCCGCTCGGCGCGCTGCACCTCGGTCAGATCGCGGATGAAGCCGGTGAACAGCCGGCCATGCTCGGTCAACGCCTCGCCGATGGCGAGTTCGATCGGAAAGGTGCTGCCATCGCGGCGGCGCGCATTGGTCACCCGGCCGATGCCGATGATATGCGCCTCCCCGGTTTCCATATAATGCTGCATGTAGCTGTCGTGCCGGTCCCGATCCGGGTTGGGCATCAGGATTTTCACATTCTGGCCAACGGCTTCCTGATCGGAATAGCCAAACATCCGCGCCGCCGTCTCGGAAAACATCCGGATGGTGCCATCCTCGTCGATCACGATCAGCGCATCGGGCACCGTCGCCAGGATGGTGCGCTGCAACGCGTCGCTCTGGTCGGCCAGACCGGGCGGCTGCTTGCGATGGCTGTCGGCAAAGGGGCACACGCGGATGATAGTGCAGCAAAATGCCGCAATTTCAACGGCTGTTTTGCATCAATGCACCATCACCATCGGCAGCGTCGCCGATGCGATCAGCTCGCGCGTCACCCCGCCCAGCACGGTTTCGCGCAGGCGGCTGTGGCCATAGGCGCCCATCACCAGATAATCGGCCCCCAGTTCGGCCGCGGCATGCTGCAGCGCCACCGAAATCCGCCGCCCCTTGGCCGGCCATTCGTGCAGATCAACCGCAATGCCGTGCCGATTGAGCCAGGCCTTGGCCTCCTGCGCCGAACGGCCCGGCTCGTCGTCGCTCACCTCCACCAGGTGCACCGCGCCGGCGCGCTGCAACAGCGGGCGGGCCAGGCGCAGGGCGTGCGCCGCCTCGGCCGATCCGTTCCACGCCACCATCGCGGTGCCGGCCAGGTTCATGGCGCGATGCCCTTGCGGCACCATCAGCACCGGGCAGGGCGCATGGATCACCAGATCGCCCACGATCCCCATCGGCTGGTGCCGGGCCCGCCGCACCGCCTGCCCCGGCTGCGACAGGATCACCAGATCGGCAAGCAGCGACCGGTCGATCAGATGCTCCACCACATTGCCATCGAAACTGTGCCAATCCCACGCCACGCCCGAACCGGCCAGCGCCGCCTCGGTGGCCAGCCGCAGCGCCTTGTCCTGATCATGGATCGTGTCGATCAGGGCGGCCATGCCCATCATCCCGCCATAGGGATCAGTGGCATAGGCCTCCACCGGCGTCACCTGCACGCACGCCACATGCCCGCGCAGCTGCCGCGCCAGGTCCAGCGCCAGCGCCAGCCGGTTGCCCAGCTCATCGTCATCATGGACATGGAGAAGAAGCGTCTTCATGCGTTTTGATCCCGTCAGCCCCTCCTCTATCGCCCCAAACCCACGCCAAAATCTTTACGCATCAATACGGAAAGGGGCTTTGCCGCAGGGCTTTGCCGCAGGGCTTTTCTGGGCCCTCGCAAAGGCGTATCGGGCAAGCCATGAGCGAGACCCTCACCATCCGCCGCCCCGATGATTGGCATGTCCACCTGCGCGATGGCGCCATGCTGGCCGCCGTGGCCGATGCCACCGCCCGGCAGTTTGCCCGCGCCATCGTGATGCCCAATCTCAAGCCCCCGGTCACCACCGCCGCCGCCGCCGCCGCCTACCGGGATCGCATCCGCGCCGCCGTCTCGCCGGGCATCAACTTCGAACCGCTCATGACCTGCTATCTCGTCGATCACATCGATCCCGACGAACTGGTCCGCGGCCATGGCGAGGGCATCTTCACCGCCGCCAAGCTCTACCCCGCCCACGCCACCACCAACAGCGCCCACGGCGTCACCGATGTCGCCCACATCTACCCCGCCCTCGAAGCCATGCAGCGCATCGGCATGCCGCTGCTCATCCACGGCGAGGTCACCGATCACAATGTCGATGTGTTCGATCGCGAGGCCGTCTTCATCGATCGCATCCTCCGGCATGTCGTCGCCGATTTCCCCGCCCTGAAAATCGTCTTCGAACATATCACCACCAGGGATGCGGTGGATTTCGTCCGCGATGCCGGCCCGCTCATCGCCGCCACCATCACCCCGCACCACCTGGCCATCAACCGCAACGCCATGTTCGAAGGCGGCATCCGCCCGCATTTCTATT
>JAIXUQ010000041.1 GCA_027483465.1 Sphingomonadales bacterium | reverse complement strand
TTTTTCCATCACGGTGTGGAGGCGGCGGGCGCCGATGTTTTCCACGCTTTCGTTCACGTGGGCGGCGGTGCGGGCGATGGCGTCGATGCCGTCGGGGGTGATGGAGAGGGTGACGCCTTCGGTGCCGAGCAGGGCGGCGTATTGGCGGATCAGGCTGGCGTCGGTGTCGGAGAGGATGCGGCGGAAATCGTCTTCGGTGAGGCCTTTGAGTTCGACGCGGATGGGCAGGCGGCCCTGGAGTTCGGGCAGCAGGTCGGCCGGTTTGGCGACGTGGAAGGCGCCTGAGGCGATGAAGAGGATGTGATCGGTTTTCACCGGGCCATATTTGGTGGCGACGGTGGTGCCTTCGATGAGGGGCAGCAGGTCGCGTTGCACGCCTTCGCGGGAGACGCTGCCGCCGCGGATGTCGGAGACGGCGATCTTGTCGATTTCATCGAGGAAGACGATGCCCTGGCTTTCCGCGTTGCGCAGGGCTTCGCGTTGGATGTCTTCATCGTCGAGGCGTTTGTCGGATTCCTCGGCGAGGAGGGCCTCCCACGCGGCTTCCACTTTCATCTTGCGGCGTTTGGGCGGGCGGCCGCCCATGGCCTTGGCCATCATGTCGGAGAGGTTGATCATGCCGACCTGGCCGGGTTGCATGCCGGGCAGTTCGAAGCTTGGTGGGTTTTCCGCCACGTCGATCTCGATCTCGCGGCCTTTCAGGTCCCCGGCTTCGAAGCGTTGGCGGAAGGCGAGGCGGGTGGCTTCGCTGGCATCCTTGCCCACCAGCGCATCGAGCAGGCGGGCCATGGCGGCGTCTTCGGCCTTGTCCTTCACCGCGCCGCGCCGGGTTTCGCGGACGAGGCGGATGGATTCTTCCACCAGATCGCGGATGATCGAATCGACATCGCGGCCGACATAGCCGACCTCGGTGAATTTGGTGGCTTCCACCTTGATGAAGGGGGCGCCGGCCAGCCGGGCGAGGCGCCGGCTGATCTCGGTCTTGCCGCAGCCGGTGGGGCCGATCATCAGGATGTTCTTGGGCACCACCTCGTCGCGCAGATCGTCGGGCAGTTGCTGCCGGCGCCAGCGGTTGCGCAGCGCCACGGCCACGGCGCGTTTGGCGTCGGCCTGGCCGATGATGTGGCGATCCAGCGCCGCCACGATTTCCTTGGGGGTCAGGCTGGCGCTCACAGGCTGATGGTCTCCACGGTCAATTCCTCGTTGGTGTACACGCACAGATCGGCGGCGATCTTCATGGCGCGCCGGGCGATGGCTTCGGCATCATGGGCGCTGTCGGCCAGGGCGCGGGCGGCGGCGAGGGCGAAATTGCCGCCCGAGCCGATGGCCGCGATGCCGCCCACCGGTTCCAGCACATCGCCGTTGCCGGTGATGACCAGCGTGACCTGGGCATCGGCGACGATCATCATCGCCTCCAGCCGCCGCAGATAACGGTCCGTCCGCCAATCCTTGGCCAGTTCCACCGCGGCGCGCAGCAGTTGGCCGGGGTGGCGTTCAAGCTTGGCCTCAAGCCGTTCAAACAGGGTGAAGGCATCGGCGGTGGCGCCGGCAAAGCCGCCGATCACCTCGCCCTTGGGCCCCAGCCGGCGCACCTTTTTGGCATTGGGTTTCATCACCGTCTGCCCCATCGTCACCTGGCCGTCACCGGCGATGACGACCTGGTCATGCTTGCGCACCGAAACGATGGTGGTGCCGTGAAACTGCGGGAGTTCGCTCATCTGGTCTGCCTTTCGCCATCCCATGTAGGATTGGGCGGCGGCGATTGAAGGGGGGCGGGTGGCCTGCGCTGTTGTGGCCATCGCCGGGGCGTGCTTTACTTGGGGCTACGGGCCGGTTCCGGGGGGAAGCCGCATGCTGCACTATCTGGATGTGATGATCGGCTTTGCCTTCACCATGCTGGTGCTGAGCCTGACGATCACGGCGCTGGTGCAGGCGGTGCCGGTGTATCTGGGCAATCTGAAGGCCGATGCGCTGCAACGCGGGTTGACCGATCTCTTGGTGCGCATCACGCCGGAGTTGCGCGATCATGCCGCCATCGTGGTGGAAACGCTGCTGCGCGATCCGTTGCTGTCGCAGGTGCCGGGCCGGGCCGGGGCGGCGCGCAAGCGGGCCAGCGTGATCCAGCGCGAGGAGTTTGTGCGGCTGCTGCTGGATTTTGCCGCCAACAACGAGCTGGAATCGCTGCAACCGGCGCGCGAGAAGGTGCGGGAGATGCTGAAGAATTCGGGCATTCCCGATCCGTCGGCGATGCTGGCCAATCTGCGCAACCGCATCGCCGAGCTGGAGCGGGACAAGCCCGAAATGTCGGCCGGGCAGCGCAGCAACCAGGCCATGCTGGAGCTGTTCCTGGCCGGGCCGGGGCGCGATCTGATGGGCAAGCTGACCGGCTGGTATGACCAGACGATCGACCGGATCGACGGCGCCTACACCCGCAACATCCGCGGCTGGACGGTGGGGTTGAGCGCGCTGCTGGTCTTGGTGCTGCAACTGGATGCGCTCCAGTTGCTCAGCCGGCTCAACACCGATCCGGTGTTGCGCCAGCAGGCGGTGGCTGCTGCCATGGCCCGAACGGGTGACCCGGTGACGGACGCGCGCATGGCGTCAGACGCTGTGCGCTGTCGCAAGGAACATCTTGGCAGGATTGCCGAAGTGCAAGAGCCGGCCAAAGCCTCGGCCTTCATCAATTGCATGGGCCTTGAGGAAGCGGTGCAGGTCGATCTGGTCAAATGGCCGAGGGACTGGGCGGACTGGCTGGATGACTGGGGTGACAATTGGGCGGCCATTCTCTTCCATCTGGTCGGCATGCTGCTCTCAATGGCGCTGCTCACGCTGGGCGCGCCCTTCTGGTTCGAACTGCTGAAGGACATGATCAAGCTGCGCTCCACCATCGCCGGCAAGGAGGACAAGGCGCGCAGCGAGCGCCAGGCCAGCCAGGTGACCTGAACCGGCCAACGCTTGCCGGCGCGGGCGGGATGGACTAGGCGCTTGCCCCCAAGGAGCCTGCCATGACGCCGCGCACAGCCAGCATTTCCCGGGTGACGAAGGAAACCCAGGTCGAGGTGCATGTGAACCTCGATGGCAGCGGCGTGTATGATGTGTCCACCGGCATCGGCTTTCTGGATCACATGCTGGAGCAGCTGTCGCGCCACAGCCTGATCGATCTGACCGTGAAGACCGTGGGCGATCTCCACATCGATGGCCACCACACCACCGAAGACACCGGCATCGCGCTGGGCGAGGCGGTGGCCAAGGCGCTGGCTGACCGGCGCGGCATCACCCGCTATGGCGATGCGCTGATCCCGATGGACGAAACCCTCACCCGCGTGGCGCTGGACATTTCCGGCCGGCCCTATCTGGTGTGGCGCACCAGCTTCAGCCAGCCGAAACTGGGCACGCTGGACACCGAGATGTTCAAGGAATTCTTTGCCGCCTTCGCCGGTTCGGCCGGGATCACCCTGCACATCGAAACGCTGTACGGCGTCAACAATCACCATATCGCCGAAAGCTGCTTCAAGGGCGTGGCCCGCGCCCTGCGCGCGGCGGTGGCGATCGATCCGCGCAAGAGCGACGCGATCCCCAGCACCAAGGGCACGCTTTCAGGATCGATGGGCGGTGCCTGAGACGGTTGCGCTGATCGATTATGGCGCCGGCAACCTGCGCTCCGCGGCGCGGGCGCTGGAAAAGGCCGGCGCGCGCGTGGTGGTGACGGATGATCCCGCCACCATCGCCGCCGCCGCGCGCATCGTGCTGCCCGGCGTGGGCGCCTTTGCCCAGTGCATCAACCAGTTGCGCGAAAAGACCGGCATCGAGGCGGCGCTGAACGAGGCGGTGAACGCCCGCGGTGTGCCGTTCCTGGGCATTTGCGTCGGCATGCAATTGCTGGCCAGCGAGGGCCATGAACATGGCATCCACGCCGGCCTGGGCTGGCTGCCGGGCATCGTCCGGCGGCTGGAACCGGCCGATCCCGCCCTGAAAATCCCGCACATGGGCTGGAACCGGGTGGAGGCGGCAAACGGCGCGCCGGTGCCCTCGGGGGACGCCTATTTCGTCCACTCCTATGCCTTTGCGCCCGATGATCCGGCCGATGTGCAGGCGATCAGCGATCACGGCGGGCGCTTTGCCGCCATCGTCAGGCGCGGCCACATCACCGGCGTGCAGTTCCACCCGGAAAAAAGCCAGGCCTATGGCCTGGCCTTCCTTTCCAACTGGTTGACATCATGATCATCTTTCCCGCCATCGATCTGAAGGGCGGCCAATGCGTGCGCCTGGCCGAAGGCGACATGAACCGCGCCACCGTCTATGCCGATGATCCGGCCGCCCAGGCCGCGCTGTTCCGCGCCGCCGGCGCCAGCCATCTCCATGTCGTCGATCTGGATGGCGCCTTCGCCGGCGACAGCCGCAACGCCGCCGGGGTGAAGGCGGCGCTGGCCGGCTTTGGCGACGGGCAGGTGCAGGTGGGCGGCGGCATCCGCACCGCCGCCCATGTCGAAGCCTGGCTGGCCGCCGGCGTGTGGCGCGTGGTGATGGGCACCGCCGCGCTGGAAAATCCCGATCTGGTGCGCGGCCTGGCCGGCGATCATCCGGGCCGCATCGTGGTGGCGGTTGATGCCCGCGACGGCCTGGTCGCCACCCGTGGCTGGGCCGATGTCTCCACGCTGCCCGTCGCCGATCTCGCCCGCCGGTTCGAGGATGCCGGGGTGGCCGCCGTGCTGTTCACCGATGTCGGCCGCGACGGCCTGTTGAAAGGCGTGAATGTCGAGGCCACCGTGGCGCTGGCCGCCGCCACCCGCCTGCCGGTGATCGCATCGGGCGGGGTGGCCGGCATCGCCGATATCCACGCGCTGGTGGGCAAGCCGGGCATCGAAGGCGTCATCACCGGCCGCGCGCTCTATGATGGCCGGCTCGATCTGGCCGAAGCCATCGCGGCAGCGGCATGATGGAACCACGATGACCCTGGCTGTCCGCATCATTCCCTGCCTCGATGTGGCCGGCGGCCGCGTGGTGAAGGGCGTGAACTTCGTCGAACTCAAGGATGCCGGCGATCCGGTGCAGGCGGCGGCCGCCTATGATGCCGCCGGCGCCGATGAACTCTGCTTCCTCGATATCACCGCCAGCCACGAAGGCCGCGGCACCCTGCTCGACATTGTCGAACGCACCGCCGATCAATGCTTCATGCCGCTCACCGTGGGCGGCGGCGTGCGCAGCGTGGACGATGCCCGCGCCCTGCTGCTGGCCGGGGCGGACAAGGTGGCGGTGAACAGCGCCGCCGTCGCGCGGCCCGCCCTGATCGGCGAACTCGCCATGCGCTTTGGCGAACAATGCGTGGTGGTCGCCGTTGACGCCAAGCAGGTGGCCCCCGGCACATGGGAAATCTTCACCCACGGCGGCCGCAAACCCACCGGCATCGATGCGGTGGCCTATGCCATCGAAGCGGCCAGGCTGGGCGCCGGCGAAATCCTGCTCACCTCCATGGACCGGGACGGCACCCGCGCCGGCTATGACCTCGCCCTCACCCGCACCATCGCCGACGCGGTGCCGGTGCCGGTCATCGCCTCGGGCGGGGTTGGCGGGGTCGCCGATCTTGTCAGCGGCGTCGCGCAAGGCCATGCTTCGGCCGTGCTCGCCGCCTCCATCTTCCACTTCGGCCAGGTCACCATCGCCGAAGCCCGCGCCGCCCTGGCCAGCGCCGGCCTGCCGGTGCGGGAGGTCTATCATGGATCGCTTTGACCAACTGCTCGCCACGGTCATCGCCCGCCGCAACGCCGATCCCGCCACCTCCTACGTCGCCAAGATCACCGCCAAGGGCCGCGCCAAACTGGCCCAGAAACTGGGCGAGGAAGCGGTGGAAACGGTGATCGCCGCGATGCAGGACGACCGCGCCAGCCTGATCAGCGAAAGCGCCGACCTCATCTTCCACCTCGCCCTCCTCCTCGCCGACTCCGGCCTGACCTTCGACGACATCCGCACCGAACTGGCCCGCCGCGAAGGCGTGTCAGGCATTGACGAAAAGGCAGGGCGGAAGGGGTAGGGATTAAAGAGGCCTCCGGCGGGCAGGGTCGCAGACCCTGCACCCGTTCGTTTTCGGGTGGTGCTTTGGCGGCCGATTTGAGCCGAATGCTGCGGTCTGGTGACCTTGCTTCAATCGTTATGTCGTTTGTGGGTTCAACGAAAATCATCTGTTGATCGGCCAGTTCGGACATCGCATCTTTCGGTTCTGGGATCGCACTACATATTCAAAGTTCCGAAAAGCGAGGAAGCATCGATCGATGAAAGTGCAAAATTTGCGTAAGGATGATTTCTATCTGCCAATCCTCCGGCTCCTTGAGGCGTTGGGCGGATCGGCATCAATTGAGGAAATTGAACAGCGGCTTGTTGATGAGTTTGCATTCAACGATGCTGATCTCGCCGAAACACACGAGAGAAGCGGATCGCCAATTATTCTCAATAGGATAGCATGGGCACGAAGTTACTTAAAGCTAGCCGGGTTCCTGGCAAATGAGCGCCGAGGGGTCTGGTTGCTGACTGAAAGTGGCCGGCTTGCCCTCGCAGAGGGCGAAGCAGCCATCCATAGTCGAATATCGGCAGCCGTTCGCGAGTATAACACTCGACGAAAGGCGGCATCAGAGGCAAGCGCCGCTGAGGAAGCATCACCAGATGAACTTTCCTTTGAACCCGCAGCCATGACTGAAGACGCCGGAGATTGGCGCGAGCAGTTGCTTACAGCACTAAAAGCGATGGATCCGACCGCTTTCGAACGACTCAGCCAGAGACTCCTGCGTGAAAGTGGATTCGTCAAAGTTGAGGTGACCGGAAAATCCTCTGATGGAGGCATAGATGGAGTCGGTGTACTCCGCATGAACCTGATTTCATTCCAGGTTCTGTTTCAATGCAAGCGTTACGCCGGCGCTGTCTCTTCGCCAATAGTCCGTGACTTCAGAGGCGCAATGCAGGGCCGAGCCGACAAAGGTCTCATAATCACAACGGGTAGCTTTACCGCTGACGCCCGGCGAGAGGCAACGCGCGATGGCGCTCCCGCCATCGACTTGGTGGACGGGGAACTCTTATGCGACCTTCTGAAGGAACGGCGGTTGGGCGTTACTGTTCGCGAGGTACGGTCTGAAGAGGTGAGTGTCGATAGACTGTTTTTCCAACAGTTTAACTAGAATCCGCGTCTAGGTATCAGAAACCGCCTGACCGCTAGCGGTCAGGCTTCGATGTTTCCTCTCCCTCCATTGCATAGGGAGGCTCGGATCAAAGGAGGAACCGCCTCCAACTTGAGCAACAAAAAACGAACGGGTGCAGGGTCTGCGACCCTGCCCGCCGGAGGCATTTATTTCCTCTTTCCAACCCAGCCACCCTACCCCAGCCGGCTGAACGCCTTCAGCCGCCGTGCCGTGGCCTGGGCGCTGGTGGCGTTGCCTCGGGCCAGGGCGTTGGCGAGTTCGATGCCTTGTTGTTTCATGCTGGCTTCGAAGCCGTCTTCGGCGGGCAGGGTTTCGATGCCTTTCAGCAGGCCGGCGGCGCGGGTGGCGTTGGTGGGGTCGAGATCGAGGAGGGTGATTGCGAAGAAGGTGCGGGTGGAGGGCAGGGTGGGGCTGAGGCGCAGGGCTTGGGCGTAGCAGCGTTCCATTTCGGACTTCTTCGCGCCCAGCACGGTGCCGGCGAGGAAGCTGCCGACGGTGGCGACGGCGCCGCCGTGCCAGCCGCCGAGTGCGCCCCAGGCCAGGCTGTTGCCAGGGTGGGCGGTGCGGATGGCTTCGAAGCGGCGGCGGACGTCTTTGGCCAGGCCGATGCCCTTGGTGAGCTGGGCGCGGTAGGCGATGGCGACGGCCTTTTGCAGCTGGGCTTCGACATTGCCGGGGGCGCGGGCCAGTGCCTTGTCGAAATCGGCTTCGGCCGCCGCGATGATGGCCATGGCGCGGGCCTTGTCGGCGGTTTGGTAGCCGGCGATCCACAGTTGGGCGCGGCCGGCCAGGATCAGGCTGTCAGGGGTGTTTTCGGCATGGCCGCCCTGCACGACGGCGGCCCAGTTGCCGGCGCGGAAATCGTCGGCGGCGGTGGCGCTGGCCGGGCTGGCCAGCAGCAGCGCGAGCGCGAGGGAAGCGAATTTCAGCATGGGCGCGCGATTCCGGCTTGGTGTGTGAGGCGTTGGCGGCGATAGTTGCTGCCAATGCCGCCGGCGGCAAGCGGCGAATGGCAGCGATTGGCGGGAGGGAGTGACGCAGATGGGCGATTTTGCAGGCAAGCGCGTGCTGGTGATGGGCGGCAGCCGGGGCATTGGCGCGGCGATCGTGCGGCAGTTTGCGGCTGCCGGTGCCGATGTGCGGTTCACCTTTTCGGGCTCCCCCGAGGCGGCGGCGGCGGTGGCGGCGGAAACCGGGGCGAGCGCGGTGCAGGCCGACAGTGCCAGCCGCGATGCGGTGATTGGCGCGGTGGCAGATGCCGGCGCGCTGGACGTGCTGGTGATCAATGCCGGGGTGGCGATGATGGGCGATCCGTTGACCATGGACGCCGACCAGGTGGACCGGCTGATCGACATCAATGTGCGCGCGCCCTATTTCGCCGGGGTGGAGGCCGGGCGGCAGATGCACGACAATGGCCGCATCATCATCATCGGTTCGATCAACGGCGATCGGGTGCCGTGGCCGGGGCAGACGGCCTATGCGCTGTCGAAATCGGCGGTGCAGGGCATCGCGCGCGGGTTGGCGCGCGATTTCGGCCCGCGCGGCATCACCGTGAACGTGGTGCAGCCCGGCCCGGTTGACACCGACATGAACCCGGCTGCGGGCCCCTTTGCCAAGATGATGCACGCCGCCATGGCGATCAAGCGCCACGCCACGGCCGACGAGGTGGCGGCGCTGGTGCTCTATCTGGCCAGCCCGGCCGCCGCGATGATCACCGGCACCACGCAGACGATTGATGGCGGGGTGGGGATCTGAGCCGGTTCAGCCCGGCAGCAGCGCGGTCACTTCAATCTCGATCTTCATCGCCGGATCGAGCAGGGCGGCGAAGATCACCGTGCTGGCCGGCGGGTGGGCGCCAAAGGCGGCGCGCAACTGCGGCCAGCAGGGTTCGAAATCGGCGCGGTTCGGCAGATAATAGGTGACGCGCACGACCTGGGCGAAATCGCTGCCGGCAGCCGCCAGTGCCCGGCCGATGATGGTGAGCGCGTTGGCGCACTGGCTTTCCACGTCGGGCGGCAGATCGCCCGTGTCAGGATGGCGGCCGACGGTGCCGGAGACGAACACGAACGGCGGCGCGACCACGGCGCGGCAATAGCCGACCAGCGCCTCCCACGGCGCACCGCTGGCGATGCGGGTGATGGCCATCGGGGCAGGGGGTTCAGCGGCCGCTGATGCCGCGCCGGCCGCCACCACCGCCGGCGCCGGCCAGCGTGGGGGCATGCAGGCCCTGCTCGCCCAGCGCATCGATGGCGGTGGCGACATCCAGCGCCATGGCCACGCGCAGCGGGCGCTCGGCGGTGCCATCCAGCGCCACATCTTCGCCGGCCAGGGTTTCCATCACGGCATCGGGCAGATCGTCGGGCTCGGCAAAGCGGGCGGCGACGGTGAGATATTCGCCGCGGCGGCGGGCATCGAGCACATCAAAGCCGATGCTGAGCAGATCCTGGACATTATTGTCCCGCCCCAGCCGGCTGGGGCCGCCCAGCACGATGGCCACCAGGCGGCGGTTGTCGCGCACGGCCGACGCGGCGAGGGTGAAGCCGGCGGCGTTGGTGAAGCCGGTCTTGATCCCGTCAACCCCCGGCATGGTGCTGAGCAGATTGTTGTGGTTGGCCACTGCGATGCCGCGATAGCGATAATGGGTCTGGCTGAACACCGGATAATGGGCCGGGAAATCGCGCAGCATGGCGCGGCTGAGGATCGCGATGTCACGCGCGGTGGTGACATGATCCGGGTGCGGTAGGCCCGATGCATTGAGGAAGCGGGTGTTCATCATGCCGAGGCGCTGGGCGGTGGCGGTCATCCGCTCGGCAAAGGCGGCCTCGCTGCCGCTGATATGTTCGGCCAGCGCCACGGCGATGTCGTTGGCGCTCTTGGTGGCGATCACGCCGAAGGCATCGCGCACGCTGATGCTGGCACCCACGCGCAGGCCCAGCTTGGATGGCGCCTGGGCCCAGGCATGGCGGGAAATGCGCAGTTCATCGTCAAGGGAGAGGCGGCCGGCGGCCAGTTCCTCGAACGCGACATAGAGCGTCATCACCTTGGTGATGGAGGCGGGATAGCGGATCTCATCAGCGCGGCGGGCATAAAGCACCTCGCCACTGTCGTGATCGATCAGGATGGCGGCATAGCGCGGCGCGGAATAAAGGCTGGCCGCAAAGGCAGATGGCGCCATCAGCACCATCATCATGGCAAGAAACCGCGCCAGGCCCTTCATCAACAAACGCTTTTCCCCTCAGTCAAGCGTGTCACACAGAATAAACACAACAACGGCCGCCTGCAAAGAGGGTGAATGGCGGTGCAGCAGCCTGCCGCAGCCCGATGGCGGCTGGGCCTGCGGCGGGCCGGTATCGGCGTGCGACCAATGCCGGCACCATTGAACTTTCACCCGGAACCTGCCATGCGCCGCCGGCTTTCCTGCTGCCGGCTGAGTGACATGACCCCCAACCCTGACCGTTCGGCCAATCCGGTGGAAAATCGCCGCACCTTCGCGATCATTTCCCACCCTGACGCCGGCAAGACGACCCTGACCGAGAAGTTGCTGCTGTTTGGCGGCGCCATCCATGCGGCCGGCGAGGTGCGCGCGCGCGGGGCCAACCGCCGCGCCCGGTCTGACTGGATGAAGATCGAGCAGGCGCGCGGCATTTCGGTGACATCGAGCGTGATGACCTTCGAGCGTGACGGCATCACCTTCAATCTGCTCGACACGCCGGGCCACGAGGATTTTTCCGAAGACACCTACCGCACGCTGACCGCCGTCGACAGCGCGGTGATGGTGATCGACGCCGCCAAGGGCATCGAGGCCCAGACACGCAAGTTGTTCGAGGTGTGCCGCCTGCGCGACGTGCCGATCATCACCTTCATCAACAAGGTGGACCGCGAGGGCAAGGACCCGTTCGAACTGCTGGACGAGGTGGCCGACACGCTGGCGCTGGATGTGGCGCCGCTGAACTGGCCGGCCGGCCTGGGCGGCGAATTCACCGGCCTTTATGATCTGAAGCGCCGCCGTTTCCAGCAGCCCGACGGCAGCGACAGCCGGCTGGCCGGCGCGATCGTGGCGGTGGATGGCCTGGATGATCCGCGCATCGATGCGCTGGCCGGGCCGATGGCGGCGCGGCTGCGCGAACAGGCGGAACTGGCCGAGGGCGGCTATGCCGCGCTGGACGTGGCGCAATATCGCGCCGGGGCGCTGACGCCGGTGATCTTCGGGTCGGCACTGAAGGATTTCGGCGTGGTTGATCTGATCGATGCGCTGGCCGCGCTGGCGCCCTCCCCGCGGCCGCAGCCGGCGCTGCCGGCGCCGGTCGATCCCACCGCGCCGCAGGTTTCGGGCTTTGTGTTCAAGGTGCAGGCCAACATGAACCCCCAGCACCGGGACCGCATCGCCTTCCTGCGGCTGGCCAGCGGGCGCTTCCGGCGCGGCATGAAGCTCAAGCAGATGTCCACCGGCAAGCAGATCGCCATCAACTCGCCGATCTTCTTCTTCGCGCAGGACCGCGAGATCGCCGACGAGGCCTTTCCCGGCGACATCATCGGCATCCCCAACCATGGCGTGCTGCGCGTGGGCGACACGCTGGTGGAAAAGGATGATCTCACCTTCACCGGCATCCCCAATTTCGCGCCGGAAATATTGCGCCGGGTGCGGCTGGACGATCCGACCAAGTCCAAGCAGCTGAAAACCGCGCTGACCGACATGGCCGAGGAGGGCGTGACGCAATTGTTCAAGCCGGCGATCGGCAGCCAGTGGATCGTGGGCGTGGTGGGCCAGCTGCAGCTGGAAGTGCTGATCAGCCGGCTGGAGGCGGAATATCGCGTGGCCGCCAGTTTCGAGCCCAGCCCCTATGAAACGGCGCGCTGGATTTCCGGCCCGGCTGCGGCCATGAAGAGCTTCATGGACGAGCACCGCAGCGCCATGGCCGAAGACCGCGATGGCGCCCCGGTGCTGATGGCGCGGGACAGCTGGGAACTGAACTTCATCACCGGCCGTTTCCCCGACATCCGCTTTTCCGCCACCCGGGAACGCAGCTGATGGCCGGGCTGGCCGCGCGCATCGGTGGGGCCTGGGCGGTGGTGCGCCCCTATCGCTGGTGGGCGGTGGGCGTGGTGATGGCCGGCTTTGCCGCGCTGCTCACCTGGCTGGTGGCGACCGCCCCGCTCGACCGGGCACTGGAACCGGCCAAGCAGCCCAGCCTGATCATCACCGACATGAACGGCAAGCCCATCGCCCGGCGTGGCGATTACAAGGAGGAGCCGGTCACCATCGCCAGGCTGCCCAGCCATGTGCCGGCCGCCTTCATCGCCATCGAGGACCGGCGCTTCCGCGAGCATATGGGCATTGATCCCATCGGCATCCTGCGCGCGCTCGTCACCAATGCCCAGGCCGGCGGCGTGCGCCAGGGCGGATCGACCCTGACGCAGCAACTGGCCAAGACGAGTTTCCTGTCCAGTGAACGCTCGATCAAGCGCAAGCTGCAGGAGGTGATCATCGCGCTTTATCTGGAGGCGCGGCTGTCGAAGGACGAGATCCTGCAGAATTATCTCTCGTCGGTCTATTTCGGTGATGGCGCCTATGGCATCCGCGCGGCGGCGCGCACCTATTTCGCCAAGACGCCCGAGCAGCTGAGCTTGGCCGAGGCCGCGATGCTGGCCGGGCTGGTGCAGGCGCCGTCGCGGCTGGCGCCCTCGCGCCACCTGAAGGAGGCGCGCGAACGGGCCGCCCAGGTGATCGCTGCCATGGTGGAAACCGGCGCGATCAGCAAGGCCGAGGCTGCCGCCGCCCGCCCGGCCGATTATCGCCCCGGCCGCGCACAGCTGCCCACCGGCAGCTATTTTGCCGATTGGGTGCTGCCGCAGGCGCGGGAGGCGACCGAGGCCGATTATGGCGAGATCGTCGTCAGGACCACGCTCGATCCCCGGTTGCAGGCGCTGGCCGAACAGATGATCACCGATGGCCTGGCGCGGGCGCGCGGCCTAAACGTGAATCAGGCGGCGCTGGTGGCGATGCGGCTGGATGGCCGGGTGGTCGCCATGGTGGGCGGCACCGATTACAAGGCCAGCAGCTTCAACCGCGCCACCCAGGCCCAGCGCCAGCCGGGGTCATCGTTCAAGCTGTTTGTCTATCTGGCGGCGCTGGAGGCCGGCAAGACCCCGGCCGACACCATTGTTGATGAACCGATCGAGCTGTGCGAGCCGGGCCAGAAGCCGGGCGAATGCTATGCCCCCAAGAATGATGATCTGCGCTTCCGCGGCACCATCAGCCTGGCCACCGCCTTTGCCGCCAGTTCCAACATCGCAGCGGTGAAGCTGGCGCAGGAGGTGGGCATTTCGGCGGTGGCGCGGCAGGTGAAGAAACTGGGCATCGAAGGCGGGGTGAGCATCTATCCGGCGATGGCGCTGGGCACCACGCCGATCCCGCTGATCGACATGACCCGCGCCTTTGCCGCCGTGGCGAGTGGCCGTTATCCGGTGAAGGCCACCGGCCTATGGCGCGATGATCCGCTGCCGGAAGTGACCCCGCCCGAAGCCACCGCCAAAAGCTGGCCGGTGAGGGCCGACATGATGCAGTTGCTGCAAAGCGTGGTGCGCAACGGCACCGGCAATGTCGCGCGGCTGCCGATCCCGGCCTGGGGCAAGACCGGCACCACCCAGAATCACCGCGACGCGCTGTTCATCGGCTTTGCCGGCGATCTGGTGGTGGGCGTGTGGGTGGGCAATGATGACAATTCGCCGATGGCCGCCAGCATCGTGGGCGGCGGCCTGCCGGCGCGGCTGTGGAAGGGCTTCATGAGCCGGGCGCTGGAGATGGAGGGCAAGATGCAGATCGTCTCCGAAATCGCCCCGGTTGAGGTGGACATGGAGGGCCTGGCCGCCGACATGGAAAATCTGACGATCAATCTGGATGGCGAGCCGGCGCCGGTGGTGCCCGATGCCGCCGCCGATGCCGCCCAGCCGCCGGAGCCGCCGCCGCCGCCGGAGCCGCGCTGAACCGCGCCGGATCAGACCCGCGCGTGGTGGGCGATCAGCATGATCAGCGCGACGCTCACCGGCATTTCGATGAAGGTCGTCCAGGTCAGCCAGGCATCCTTGCCGCCCATGATGATGATCGTCTGTTCAGCAGCGGCGCTGGCCAGCCCCAACAGGCCGATGCCCAGCGCCAGCCGGCGCGGATCGAGCGGGCCGGGCATGTAATTGGCCAGCCCCTTGCCCAGCCAGCGCCCGCCCAGCGCGGCATCGCCCAGAAAGGCCAGCGCCGTGATCGTGCCCATCAGCGTGGAGCGCATCATCACCGCGCGATCATCCCGAAAGGCGATGGCCAGCCCGGCCGACACCAGGCCCATGACAATGCCGAACCGCGCCAGCCCGCCGAGCAGATCGACCTTCACGAACCGCTGCACCACGGCAAGCATGATGCCGGCCACGGCCGAGACAATGGCGGCGGTGGGCAGATCAACCAGCTTGGCCACCGCATAGAAGAGGAGGCCGATGCCGATATCGCAGGCCATCGCCGGCCAGTTGCGCTTCAATTGGGCCATGTGCGCCTTGTTCTGGGCCAGGCGTTCCGGGTTGGCCATGGCCTTCACCCGGGCCGGCAGCGCAATCGGCCGGCCGGGGTGGCTTTCCCACACCAGCCGGCCATCCACATAGGCGGCCGCCCCGGTGGTGGCGAGGCTGTTGTAGCCGCATTCCACCGCCAGTTCGCGGCCATCGGGCAGGGTGGTGGCAAGGCCATGGTTGGCCAGCGGATCGGCGCTGTCGAGGCCCGACCATTGCCGCGCCACCTCGGCGCCATCCACCAGCAGCCGGCTTTCCCAGCCGGTCACATGGGCATCGATCAGCAGGCACACATCATGGCCGGCAATCGCGGGCCGGTGCCGGTAACGCCAGTATCGCATCGGCCGCGCAATCAATCCCGGTAGAGCTTGTCCAGCCGCTCGCCATAGACGTGTTTCAGCACATGGCGGCGGATCTTCAGGCTGGGGGTCAATTGCTGGTTGTCGGTGCTGAACGGCGCATCGGCGATGATCACCCGGCGCACCTTCTCGATCACGCTCAGCCGCTGGTTCACCCGGTCAACCGCCGCCTGCATGGCGCGGACGAATTCGGGTTCACGCGCCAGCTTGTCCAGATCGGCCGGCAGGCCCTTGTCCCGCGCGAAGGCCAGCGCCCATTCGGCTTCGGGCACCACCACGCCCACCAGATAGGGCCGGCGATCGCCATAGACCATGGCCTGGGCAATCTCGTCCTGCAGGGTGAGCATGCCTTCCACCCGCTGCGGCGCGACATTGTCCCCCTTGTCGTTGACGAGGATATCCTTCTTGCGATCGGTGATGACCAGATGGCCATCCTTGTCGAGATGGCCGATGTCCCCGGTGTAGAGCCAGCCATCCTTCAGCGCCTTGTGGCTTTCGGCATCGTTCATCCAATAGCCGTCCATCACCAGTTCGCCGCGCACCAAAATCTCGCCGTCGGGCGCGATCTTCACCTCCACGCCGTCCAGCGGCGGGCCCACCGTGTGCATCTTCAGCCGGGCGCGCGGCCGGTTGCAGCTGATCACCGGGCCGGCCTCGGTCTGGCCATAACCCTGCAGGATGGGGATGCCGATGGCGGTGAAGAAAATGCCGACTTCCGGATTGAGCGGGGCGCCGCCGGCCACCATGGCGCGCAGCCGCCCGCCGAACTTGGCGCGGATGGATTTGCGGATGGTGCGTTCCAGCGCCTGATCGATCAGCCGTTCGGCCAGGTTCAGCGTCTCGCCCTTGGCCTCCTTGCGGGCGATGCTGAGCGCCTGGTTGAGCAGGGTGATGGCCAGTCCGCCCTGCTTCTCGATCTGCTTGGCGATGCGCATGCGCAGCACCTCGAACAGGCGCGGCACCACCACCATCAGCGTGGGGCCGGCCTCCTCGATGTTGGCGGCCAGCTTCTCAAGGCCTTCGGCATACCAGATCTGCCCGCCCATGCCGATCGGCATATATTGGCCGGCGGTGTGCTCATAGGCGTGGGACAGCGGCAGGAACGACAGGAACAACTCGCCGCGCACTTCGGGCGGGGGATCGGGAAAATCCTGCTCGATCACGGTGATGGCGCCGGCGATGTTGCGCATGATGGCGCCATGATGCTGGCGCACGCCGCGGGGCAAGCCGCCGGTGCCGCTGGTGTAGATCAGGCAGGCCAGATCCTCGCGGGCCATGGTGGCACGCGCCCGCACGGCGGCGCGGTCCTCGTCCATCATCGGCGCACGGCTGCCGATCAGGCGGCTCCAGTCGTGCAGCACCAGGCCCTGCACCTCGGCCAGCGGCTCCATGCCGATGATGATGCGGCAATTCTGGGTGGCCAGCGCCGCCGGCAGCACCGCCTTGGCCAGTTTCGGCCCCGAAACGATCACGGCGCGGGCGCCGCTGTTGGTGAGGATATGGGTGTGATCGGCTTCGGTGTTGGTGGTGTAGGCCGGCACGGTGATGCCGCCGGCGGCCATGATGGCCAGATCAGCGAGGCACCACTCCGGCCGGTTTTCCGATACCAGGCACACCCGGTCGCCCCGGTTGATGCCGATGCCGATCAGCGCGGCCGACAGGGCGGCAACAATGTCGCGTGCTTCCCCCCAACTGATCGTGCGCCATTGCCCGCCCACCTTGGCGGTGAGCATCGGCGCATTGGGCTGTTCATCGGCCCACGCCAGGAACAGGCTGACCAGATTGGGGCTGTTGTCCACGCGGGCGGCCAGACGGGCCGGCCGCAGCGGCGGCAGTTTCGGCAGCATCATCCTCTCCCAAGCAACGTCATCCGGGGGCGTTGATCGCCCCCTTGTCAATGGCTAGTAACCTGCAGGCCGGCCTTCGCCGCGCGCATCGGCGCCGCCGCGCCAGCCACCGGCCACGCGCTGCACGCCGTTCAGCTTCAGCGGCAGCGCCGTGGCCACCGGCTTGTGGCCCATGGCAGTGAAGGCCGGGATCATGGCTTCCAGGAAGGTGCCCTTCTCCACCGCGAACCGGTCACCGATGGCGATCAGTTGCGGCAGAGCGATGGCCTCCTCCACCGGCAGACCCCAATCGAGCACGCCGATGATGGCCTTGGCCACCTGGGCGATGATGGTGGGGCCGCCAGCCGCACCGATGGCCAGGATCGGCTGCCCCTTGGCATCATAAACGATGGTGGGCGACATCGCCGAGCGGGGCCGCTTGCCGGGTGCCACGGCGTTGGCGGTGAGCTTGCCCTGATCCTCGGGCGCGAAATTGAAATCGGTCAGTTCGTTGTTGAGCACGAAGCCGTTGGAGACGAGGCCGGAGCCAAAGGTCTTTTCCACCGTGCTCGTCCAGGTGGTGATGTTGCCGGCGGCATCGGCAACGGCGAAATTGGTGGTGCCGGCCACTTCACTGTCGGCGGCGTTCACGCGGGCCACCGGGGCGCCGGCCGGCATCCCGGCCTCGGCCCTCGCCATGCGCGCGTCGGCGGCGATCAGGGCGGAGCGGGCGGCGATATAGGCAGGATCGGCAAGGCCCTGCGTGGGCACGCTGACAAAGCCGGGATCGCCGATCCACTTTTCCCGGTCGGCATAGGCCAGGCGCTGGCTTTCGCCAAACAGGTGCCAAGCCACCACATTGTCCTTGCCCAGGCCCTTGATGTCAAAACGTTCCAACTGCCCCAGCATGGCCAGCACGCCCACCCCGCCGGAGGAGGGCGGGCCCATGCCGCAGATGCGGTATTGGCGATAGGTGCCGCACACAGGCGCGCGCGTCTCGGCCTTGTAGGCGGCCAGATCGGCCAGCGTCATGGCGGTGGGATTGGCGTCGGCGGTGGCGACGGTCTTGACGATGCCGGCGGCAATCTCGCCCTTGTAGAAGGCATCCGGGCCGCCGGCGGCGATGGCACGCAGCGTGGCGGCGAGTTTTTCGTTGCGGAAGGTCATGCCCGCCGGCAGCGGCGCGCCGTCCTTGTCGAAATAGAGCGCGCGGCCTTCCGGGCCGGCCTGTTTCAGACTGTCTTGCCCAAAGGCGATGAAGCGGGCCAGCGTGGGCGAGATCGGGAAGCCTTCGGCCAGCCTGATTGCCGGTTCAAACAGCTTGGCCCAGGGCAGCTTGCCCCATTTGCGGTGCGCCTCGGCGGCAAGCGCGACGGCGCCCGGCACGCCCACGCTGCGCCCGCCGGTGGCGGCCTTCATGAACGGCATCGGCTTGCCATCGGGCCCCAGGAACTGGCCGGGGCTGGCGACGCCGGGGGCCTTTTCGCGGCCATCGATGGTGCCCAATTTGCCCTTGGCCGGCTGATAGACGATGAAACCGCCGCCGCCGATGCCGGAGCTTTGCGGCTCAACCACAGTCAGCGCCAGCATGGTGGCGATGGCGGCATCGGCAGCGGTGCCGCCCTGTTTCAGGATGCTCAGCCCGGCTTCGCTGGCCAGCGGATTGGCGGCCGAGACGACGGCCTTGAACGGCCCCGCCCCGGCGCTGGCAGCGGCCTGCACCGGGCCACTGTCGGCATCCTTCGGGATCGGCTGCGCCACGGCGGCGCTGGCGAGGAGGGAGGCGGCGAGGAGAAGCAGGCGTTTCATGGGGCTGGCACCTTAGGCCGATTTGCGCTGGTGAAAAGTGGTTAATCCGCACCGACCGCTGCGGCAACGCTGGCAAAGCCATCGCGGCGCAGCAGTGCGGCCAGATCGGTCTTGATGCGGGTGACAAGGCCGGGGCCGTCATACACCAGCGCCGAATAAAGTTGCACCGCCGCCGCGCCGGCGCGGATGCGGTCATAGGCATCCTGGCCGCTGGCGATGCCGCCCACCGCGATCAGCGGCAGCGTCCCGCCGGTTTCGGCGCGGAAGCGCCGGAGCGCGGCCAGCGCCAGCGGTTTCAACGGCGCGCCCGACAGGCCGCCGGTTTCGCCGGCATGGCGGCTGGCCAGTGCCGGGCGCGAGACGGTGGTGTTGGAGACGATCAGGCCGTCGATGCCGCCATCGATGCAGGCCCGCGCGATGGTGGCCCAATCATCCTCGCCCTGATCGGGGGCGACCTTGACGAAGACCGGCACCGCCAGCCGGCCGCGCGCCGCCATCACCCTGGCGATCAGATCATTCAGCGCGGCGCCATCCTGCAGGGCGCGCAGGCCAGGCGTGTTGGGCGACGAGATGTTGACCGTGACATAGGAGGCATGCGGGGCCAGCGCGCGCAAGGCCACGACATAATCGCCAGTGCGGTCCGCACTGTCCTTGTTGGCGCCCAGATTGATGCCCACCACGCCCGGCCGGCCGGTGCGCGCCGTGAGGCGGGCATGGGCAAATTCGACCCCTTTCGAATTGAAGCCGAAGCGGTTGATCACCGCCCGGTCCTCCACCAGCCGGAACAGGCGTGGGCGCGGGTTGCCCGGCTGGGCAAGCGGGCAGACGCTGCCGCATTCGACAAAGCCGAAACCCAGCCGCAGCATGGCATCGGGCACCTCGGCATCCTTGTCGAACCCGGCGGCCAGGCCGATCGGGTTGGGCAGCGCCAGGCCGGCCAGGCTTGTGGCCAGGATCGGATCATCGGCCAGCGCCGCGGGCACCAGCCCGGTTTTCAGCGCCGCCAGCGTGAGATTGTGCGCCACCTCGGGATCGAGCGCGAACAGCAGCGGGCGGATGGCGGCAAACATCGCGGCTGGCCATGGCAGGCCCGCTGCCGCGGTTCAATCCCCTTCATCCTCCCGCCCCACCAGCGCCAGCGCGCGGGCACGGCGCTGGTGCAGCGCACACCAGTGCACCAGCGCCTCCTCGCGCCCGTGCGTCACCCACACTTCGCCGGGATCAAGCTGGGCGATGGTGCCGGTCAACTCGTCCCAATCGGCGTGATCGGAGATGATCAGCGGCAATTCCACCCCGCGCTGCACGGCGCGCTGGCGCACCCGCATCCAGCCCGAGGCCATGGCGGTGATCGGATCGGGCAGGCGGCGGCTCCAGCGGTCAGCCAGGGCCGAGGGCGGGGCGATGATGATGGCGCCCTTCAACGCGTCGCCCTTCAGCGTGCCCACGGGGCGCAGATCGCCCAGATCAACGCCATGCGCCTGATAAAGCGCGCACAGCGCCACCATGGCGCCGTGCAGATAGATGGGCGCATCATGGCCGGCACGGCGCAGTTCGGCGATCAGCCGCTGCGCCTTGCCCAGCGCATAGGCGCCCACCGCCACGCAGCGATCGGGATTGGCGGCCAGCGTGGCGAGCAGCCGCGCCACCTCGCCGCCGGTATCGGGATGGCGGAACACCGGCAGGCCAAAGGTGGCTTCGGTGATGAAGATGTCGCAGGCCAGCGGTTCAAAGGCCGGGCAGGTGGGATCGGCCCGGCGCTTGTAATCGCCCGAAATGATCAGGCGGGTGCCGCCCTTTTCCAGCACCACCTGCGCCGATCCCAGCACATGGCCGGCCGGCAGCAGCATCAGGGTGAGGCCATCACCCAGCGCCAGGCGGCTGCCATAGGCCAGAGGCTGCCCGCCGGCCTGTGGCCCAAAGCGCTGGTGCATGATCGCCAGCGTTTCGGCGGTGGCCAGCACCGCGCCATGGCCGGCGCGGGCATGATCGGCATGGCCATGGGTGATGATCGCCCGGTCAACAGCGCGCACCGGATCAATCCAGGCATTGATGCCGGGCAGATAGAGGCCCTGGGGCTGGGGCAGGATCCAGTCAGGATTGGGCATCGAACGGGTTGAGCACGGGCACATCAAGGCTGTGGAAATCGTCCGTGTTCCGCGTCACGATACCCATGCGGTTTGCCAAAGCGATGCCGGCGATCATGGTGTCATGCACGCCTGTCGGCCGGCCCTGGGCTTCCCGCGCTGCCAGCAGCAGCCCGGCCTGTTCGGCTGCCGCCTGATCAAAGGCCAGCACCCGCGCCGTGAAGCGTTCGGCCAGCAACCGGCCAAAGCGCCATTCCAGGCCGGCCCGGCGCTGGCCATCGGGCAGGCGTGCCAGGCCATGGCGGATTTCCATCACCGTGACAGCGGTGGTGAACAGGTGCTGGCCGGGTTGCCCGTCGATCCAATGCAGAACATTGGCATCGCATGGCACCCGCATCAGTTCGGACAGGATGTTGGTATCGAGCAACCAGCCCGCCGGTGCCCGCAGGCGAATTTCAGTCAAAGCTGACCGGCCGCGCCGCCTGCCCCTTGAGTTCTGCGATCGGTTCTTCAAGGCTGCAATCGGCGAACAGGCCCTGCATATAGCTGGCCAGCCCCTGCTCGGGTGGCGCCACCGCTTCGGCCAGGATCGCCCGCGCTTCGGCCTCCAGGCTGCGGCCGTGGCGGGCGGCGCGGCGGGCGAGGCCGGCTTTCACATGCTCATCAAGATTGCGGACCAGAATCTGTGCCATGGCGCATGTGATATCACGATATCAGCGACACCGCCAGACTGGCCGGCGCGCGCGGCTTGGCTATAGGCTGGCGGTGTGATCCTGCCGCCTGTCATCGCTTCATGGTTCGCGTCCCGCGGGTGGCGGCCGCGCGCGCATCAACTGGCGATGCTGGATGTGGCAGCGCGCGGGCGCCATGCGCTGCTGACGGCGCCCACCGGGGCGGGCAAGACGCTGGCCGGTTTCCTGCCGACGCTCGCCGATCTTGCCACCCGCCCGCACGACGGGCTGCACACGCTCTATATCTCGCCGCTGAAGGCGCTGGCGGTGGATGTGCAGCGCAATCTTCTCACCCCCATCGCCGAAATGGGGCTGGAGATCATGGTGGAAACCCGCACCGGGGACACGCCGGCCGATCGCAAGGCCCGGCAGAAGGCGCGCCCGCCGCAGATCCTGCTCACGACGCCGGAAAGCCTGGCCAATCTCCTCTCCGCGCCCGAATCGCTGGCGATGATGGCCGGGGTGCGGCGGGTGATCATCGATGAAATCCACGCCTTTGGCACCACCAAGCGCGGCGACCAGCTCAGCCTGTGTCTCGCACGGCTGCAGAAACTGGCCCCGGCCATGCAGCGGGTTGGCCTGTCGGCCACCATCGCCGATCCCGAAGGCTGGGCCGGCTGGCTGGCGCCCGATGCCGATGCCACCCATGTGGAGATCGTCCGCGCCGAGGCCGGGGTGGACCCGCAGATCGACATATTGGCGATTGATGACCGCATCCCCTGGGGCGGCCACAACGGCCGCTATGCCGCCCGCGCCGTGATGCAGCAGATTGCCAACAGCCGGCTGGCCATCGTCTTCGTCAACACCCGCGCCGTGGCCGAACTCGTGTTCCGCGATCTCTGGGCCGAAAATGACCAGGCGCTGCCGATCGGCATCCACCACGGCAGCCTGGCCCCCGAGGCGCGGCGCAAGGTGGAGGCGGCGATGGCCGCCGGGCGGCTGCGCGCCATCGTTGCCACCGCCAGCCTCGATCTCGGGCTGGATTGGGGCGATGTCGATCTGGTCATCCAGATGGGCGCGCCCAAGGGGGCCAGCCGCCTGCTGCAGCGCACCGGGCGCGCCAATCACCGCATGGACGAAGCCAGCCGCTGCCTGATCGTGCCGGGCAACCGCTTCGAATATCTGGAGGCGCTGGCCGCCCGCGATGCGGTGGCGGCCGGCGAGCTTGATCCCGATGGCTTCCGCCCCGGCGGGCTGGATGTGCTGGCCCAGCATGTGGTGGGGCTGGTGGCGGCGGCGCCGATCCACCCGGATGCGCTCCATGCCGAGGTGAAGAGCGCCGCGCCCTATGCCGGCCTCACCCGCGAGGCCTTTGACCTTGTGCTCGATTACGCCGCCACCGGCGGTTATGCGCTGAAAGCCTATGAACGCTATCAGCGGCTGGTGCCGGGGCGTGATGGCCTGCTCCGGCTGCGCACGGCCGCGCTTGCCCGGCAATGGCGGATGAACAGCGGCACCATCGTGGAGGCGGTGGCGATGAACGTGGTGTTCGGCACCGGCAAGCCCGGCCGCCCCGGCCTGAGCCGGGGCCGCAAGCTGGGCCAGGTGGAGGAATATTTCGCCGGGCAATTGCGGGTGGGGGACAGTTTCATGTTCGCCGGCCAGACACTGGAAGTCACCGGCTTTGACGGTGCCGATATCCATGTCCGGCTGGGGCGCGGCAGCCCCAAGGTGCCGGTTTATGCCGGTGGCCGCATGCCGATGACCACCCGGCTTGCGGCCCGGGTGCGCGGCCTGATGAACGATCGCGCGCGCTGGGCCGCCATGCCGGATGATGTGCGCGAATGGCTGGAATTGCAGGCCCGCGTCTCCCGCCTGCCCGGCCATGATGATGTGCTGGTCGAAACCTTCCGCCGCGATGATCGCTGGTACATGGCGGTCTATGGCTTTGCCGGCCACCCCGCGCACCAGACGCTGGGGATGCTGGTGACCCAGCGCATGGAGCGCGCCGGGCTGTTGCCGCTGGGCTTTGTCGCATCGGACTATGCCATGGTGTGCTGGAGCCTTGAGCCGGTGGACGATCCGCGTCCGCTGTTTGATCCCACCGTGCTTGAAGATGAACTGGCCGAATGGCTGGCCGCCTCGCCCTTCCTGCGCCGGGCCTTCCGCGAGGTGGCGATCATCGGCGGCCTGGTCGAGCGGGTGCAGCCCGGTGTGCAGAAATCCGGCAAGGCAATGAGCGTTTCGGCCGATCTCATCTATGATGTGCTGCGCCGGCACCAGCCCGATCATCTGCTGCTCACCGCCGCCTGGACCGACGCGCGCGGCAAGCTGACCGACATCGCCCGGCTGGCCGATCTGCTGGAACAGGCGCACAGCCGCCTCACCCATGTGCGCAGCGCCCATGTGACGCCGCTGGCGGTGCCCTCGCTGCTCACCATCGGCCGCGAGCGGGTGGGGGCGGAGGCCGATTCGGCGCTGCTGCTGGAGGCCGAGGCGCTGATCGCCGACGCAATGCGGGTTGATTGACCGGCGCGGCGCGAACGGGCATCAGCCGGCCATGGATGTTGCCTTTTCGTTCGCCGGCGAAACGCTGGTGCCGCTGGCCAGCGGCGCCCTGTTCTGGCCGGCCGAGGCGACCCTGCTGGTGGCCGATCTGCATCTGGAAAAGGCCAGCCATTTCGCCCGCAAGGGCTGGCTGCTGCCGCCGCACGCCACCGCCGAAACGCTGGCGGCGCTGATCGATGCGGTGGAGGGCAGCGGTGCCCGCCGCCTGATCTGCCTGGGGGACAGTTTTCACGATCAGGGCGGGCCCGATCGGCTGCTGCCCGAAGCCCGCAGCGCCCTGATGCTGATGACGCGCAATCTGGACTGGTGGTGGATCACCGGCAATCACGACGAGGACGCCGCCGCCGCGCTGGGCGGGCGGGTGCTGAGCGAGGCCCGGCTGGGCCCGTTCGTGCTGCGCCACGAGGCCGATGGCGGCGATGCGCGCCCTGAGCTTTCCGGCCATTTCCACCCCAAGCTGGTGATCAGGCAGCGCGGCCGCCACATCGCCCGGCGCTGCTTTGCGCTCAGCCCGGCCAAGCTGATCCTGCCGGCCTTTGGCGCCTTCACCGGCGGGCTGGATGTGGCCGATCCGGCATTGAAGGCGGCGCTGGCCGGCCCGGCCGAGGCGCTGGTGCTGGAGGGAGGCCGCCTGCTGCGCTTTCCGGTGGCCTGAAACAACAGGTTGACGGGCGGGTGCGGGCGCGGGAGGCTCGGGCCATGAGCGCAGAGCATGATCTTGTCATCCGCGGCGGCACCATCATCGATGGCAGCGGCGGCGCGCCCTTCGTGGGCGATGTGGCCGTGACGGGCGGGCGCATCGCGGCGGTGGGCGTGGTGGGTGGGCGCGGTGCCCGCGAACTTGATGCCCACGGCCTCAGTGTCACGCCCGGCTTTGTCGACATCCACACCCATTATGACGGGCAGGCGACCTGGGAGAGCCACTTGCAGCCATCGACGCTGCACGGGGTGACGACGGTGATCTCCGGCAATTGCGGCGTCGGCTTTGCGCCCTGCCGGCCGCAGGATCAGGACCGGCTGATCCGCCTGATGGAAGGGGTGGAGGATCTGCCCTTTCCGGTGCTGAAACAGGGGCTGCCGTGGAACTGGCAGAGCTTTCCCGAATTTCTCGACAGCCTTTCGGGCCGGGCCTTTGATGCCGATATCGGCCTGATGCTGCCACACGCGGCGCTGCGCGTGTTCGTGATGGGCGAACGGGGTGCCAACCGCGAACCGGCCACCCCGGCCGATATCGCCGCGATGGCGGCGCTGGCCGAGGCGGCGGTGAACGCCGGGGCAATTGGCTTTTCCACCTCGCGCACACTCAACCACCGCACCTCGGATGGGGAGCCGACACCCACGCTCACCGCGGCCGAGGATGAGTTGATGGGCATTGCCCTGGCGCTGGGCCGGGCCGGCCGGGGCGTGCTGCAATTCGTTTCCGATTTTGCCGATCCGGTTGCCGAATTCGCCCTGCTGCGCCGGCTGTGCGAGGCCTCGGGCCGGCCCTTGAGCTTCAGCCTGGCGCAATCGCCGCGCGCGCCCGCTGGCTGGCGCCTGCTGCTTGATCTGCTGGGCGAGGCAACCGCCGCCGGCCTGCCGATGAAGGCCCAGGTGGGCGCGCGGCCGGTGGGCGTGCTGCTTGGCCTTGATCTCACGCTCAACCCGTTCAGCCTGCATCCCGATTGGCAGCCCCTGAAGGCTGCCAGCCCGGCCCGGCAGGCCGCGGCGCTGGCTGATCCGGCCTTTGTTGCCCGGCTGATCGCCAACCCGCCGCCGCCCGGCAACGCGCTGGGCACCGCGCTGCTCCACCGTTGGGGCGACATGTACCGGCTGGGCGATCCGCCCTGTTATGAACCGCTGCCTGAAACCAGCCTGGCGGCCGAGGCGATGCGGCGCGGCGTGGCCTTTGAGCAGGTGGCGGCCGAATGGCTGTGCGGCGATGGCGGGGATGGCATGATCTATGTGCCGTTCCTGAATTTTGCCGATGGTGATCTGGATGCGGTGCACGCCATGCTGTCCCACCCTGATGCCATCCCCGGCCTTTCGGATGGTGGCGCCCATGTGGGCATGATCTGCGATGGCAGTTTCCCCACCACCCTGCTCACCCACTGGGCGCGGGACCGGGTGGGCGCGCGGCTGCCGCTGGAACGGCTGGTGAAGGCGCAATGCCATGACACCGCCCGCGCGGTCGGCCTGCATGATCGCGGCCTGATCGCGCCCGGCCTGCGCGCCGATCTCAATCTGATCGATGCCGCCCGCCTGCGCCTGCATCCGCCGCAGGTGGTGCATGATCTGCCGGCTGGCGGCCGCCGCCTGATGCAGCGCGCCAGCGGCTATGTCGCCACGCTGGTGGCTGGCTGCATCACCTATCGCGATGGCGAGCCCACTGGCGCGCTGCCTGGCCGCCTGCTGCGCGGCTGAGCCGTTGCCGGCGAAATTCATCAAATTTTGACTTGACCGGCCGTTTGCAGTTGCAAATTGGGCGGATGGTTCCGGATGAGGGGGTGGCAATGTCGATCAAGCCAGTGAAAACGGCGGTGTTCCCGGTGGGCGGCCAGGGCACGCGCTTCCTGCCCGCCACCAAGGCGGTGCCCAAGGAAATGCTGCCGGTGGTGGACAAGCCGCTGCTGCAATATGCCGTTGATGAGGCGCTGGCCGCCGGCATCGAACGGCTGGTGTTCGTGACGGCGCGCGGCAAGGGCGCGCTGGAGGAATATTTCGATCTGGCCTGGGAATTGACCGAAAGCCTGCAACGGCGCGGCAAGACCGCCGAACTGGCCACGCTGGCCGCCACCCAGCTGGAGCCGGGCCGCATCGCCTATGTGCGCCAGCAGGAGCCCGCGGGCCTGGGCCATGCCGTGTGGTGCGCCCGCCACATCGTCGGGCGCGAGGCCTTTGCCGTGCTGCTGCCCGACGAATTGCTGTGGAACCCGGCCGCCCCGGCGCTGAAGGAGATGCATGACGTCTATGCCCGGGTGGGCGGCAACGTGATTTCGGTGCTGGAGGTGCCGGCCGAGCACACCCACCGTTATGGCATCGTGTCACCCGGCGCTGCCGATGGCCTTGTCACCCAGGTCAAGGGGTTGGTGGAAAAGCCGGCGCCCGGCACCGCGCCGTCGCGGCTGGCCGCAATCGGCCGCTATATCCTCCAGCCCGAGGTGATGGACGTTCTGGCGGCCGGCAAGCGCGGCGCCGGGGGCGAGATCCAGCTCACCGATGCCATGGCCGAAATGATCGGCCAGCAGCCGTTCCACGCCCTCACCTTCACCGGCACGCGTTTCGATTGCGGGGACAAGGCCGGGCACATCATGGCCAATGTCGCGCTGGCGCTGGAACGCCCCGATATCGGCCCGGCGGTGCGCGACTGGCTGCGCCAGCAGGCGGTCTGAGGTGGTTCAGCCCTCCACCCGATCGAGCCGGTAGCCAAAGCCATAGACCGAGCTGAGGCGCCAACCATTTTCCGGGCGCAGGCCCAGCCGCTTGCGCACCTGGGCCACATGGGCATCCAGCGTGCGGCTGCCGGGCAGATCGGCCCGGCCCCACACGCCGGCCATGATGGTGTCGCGGGAAAGCGCCTTGCCGACATGTTCGGCCAGCAGCCGGGCCAGCGCGAATTCCTTGGCGGTGAGCTGCACGGCATGGCCGCGCACCGTCACCTCGTGCCTGAGGCGGTTGAAATGCAGCCCGTCCAGCGTTTCGGTGGCGGCCGGGCGGCGCGGCCGTGACTGGGTGAAGGCGGTCAGCGCCGAGCTCAGCCCCACCTCGCACAGCGGATCGGGCAATTGCAGATCGGCATGTTCGGCGATGCCGCCGGGCGCTTCGCCGGTCATCAGCATCACCGTCACCGGCACCCGGTCCAGCGACTGGCGCAGCCGGTGCAGCACCGCCACGCCGCACAGTTCGGCCCCGTCCCAGCGCATCAGCAGGCCATCAAACCGTTCATGCTGCACGGCGTCCAGCACGGCACTGCCGGTCACCAGCGCAACCGGCTTGTGGCCCCGCCGCGCCAGCGCCACCGAAAGTCGTCCGGACTCCTGCGGCACATGATGATAAATGCCAATCTTCATTCCACTGCACCGGCAATGATATTCTATTTTGTCAAATGGCGAAACTGTTCTCTGCGCTCAAGCGAAAACTTCGACAGTTCAAGTGCCGATTGTTTTGTTGATTCGACCGAATTGGCGATTTGTGCGCTGGGGGCCGGCGCTTTTGCCCCGGCGTTTGTGCGGCAAGGATGCTGGCACGCCGCTGCTGTGGCCCCTTTGCTGTGACACTTGCGCCGCAGCCGGCCGGGATCAGGCCCGGTGGTCATCGGCATCATTGACGCGACCCAGAATCGCGATAGGGGACGGCGCATGACCGCCCCCACCGCTTCTGCCCCCCGCCTGGCTGCCGCCCCCTTCGAACCGCGCCTGCTGCGTGATGCCTTCGGCTGCTTTGCCACCGGGGTGACCGTCGTGACCGGGCAGACCGCCGCCGGCCAGCGCGTGGGCCTCACCGCCAACAGTTTCACCTCGGTCAGCCTTGATCCGCCGCTGCTGCTGTTCTGCCCGGCCAATGGCGCCTCGGCGCTGCCGGCGCTCAGGGAAACCGGGCGCTTTGCCATCAACATCCTTGATCTGGATGGCCAGGTGGTGGCCGATCGCTTCACCCGCAAGGATATCGACCGTTTTGCCGAGCATGACTGGCAGGATTGGGACGGCGTGCCGGTGCTGGCGGCGGCCAAGGCGGCCTTTGCCTGTGAACTTCATGCCGATCATGATGGCGGCGATCACCGCATCATCGTCGGCCGTGTGACCCGCCTGGCCCTCGATCAGTCGCGGGAGCCGCTGCTTTATCTGCACGGCCGCTACCGCCGGGTGCATGTTGGCTGATCCGCCCGCCTCGGGTGCCAATGATGCCGCCGAAACCGCCGCGCTGGCCAAGGGCGGGCGCACCAGTTTCTTCGGCTATGTGCTGCGGCTGGCGGCGCGCTTTCCCTTCCTGTTCATCGCCGGCCGGCTTTATGGCGCCGAGGCGCTGGGCCGCTTTGCCTATGCCACGATGGTGGTGGAACTGGCCGCGATGCTGGCCACGCTGGGGCTCAAGCGCGGCCTGGCCGAAGACATGGCCCGCCGCCCGGAGGACGAGGCCGGCGCGCTGTTTGATGCCCTGCTGCTGAGCCTGCTGGCGTCCCTTGTCGGGGTGCTGCTGCTGCTGGCGCTGCCGCAACTGGTGTTCCCGGCCGGCGGTGCCCAGCCGCTGGATCGCTGGTTCGCGCTGATCATCCCGTTCATTGCGCTGGCCGATGTGGCGCTGGCGGGCCTGGCCTTCCACCATGATGTGGGCGCGCAGGTGCGGGCGCGTTCGATCATCGAGCCCTGGGTGCTCTCCATCGCGGCGCTGGCGCTGGCCTTCACCTGGCTGAAGGGCGATGGCATGCTGATCGCCTATCTGCTCTCGATGGTGGCGGCCTGCGTGGCGGCGCTGGCGCCGGCGCTGCGCCGCTTTGGCTGGCCGCGGGGCTGGCGGCCCGATGCGCGGCGGCTGTGGGCGCTGGCACGGGCCAATGTGCCGCTGGCCGGGGCCGATCTGGCCGAATGGGGCGCGCGCCGGCTGGATATCTTCATCCTGGGCCGCTTTGCCTCGGCCGAAGTGGTGGGCATCTATTATGTCGCCCAGCAGATCGCCTCGCTGCCGCAGCGGCTGAAATCCAGCTTTGATCCGATCCTGGGCCCGGTGCTCACCCGCAATCTGGCGGCGGGCAATCTGGCCAAGGTTGCCGCGCATGTCCGCCAGATCAGTTTCTGGGTGGCGGCGGTGCAACTGGGTGTGGTGCTGTCGCTGGGCATCACCGGCCGGGCCGGCATGGGCCTGTTTGGCCCGGTGTTTGCCAGCGGCGCGCTGATCCTGCTTGGCCTGTTGCTGGTGGAGTTGTTTGCTGCCCAGGCGGCGGTGGCCGAAGGCGGTCTCATCTATCTGGCGCGCGGGCCCAACCTGGCCTGGTCGCTGGTGGGCCTCGGGGTGCAGGCCGGTCTCACGGTCTGGCTGGTGCCGCAGTTCGATGGCGTTGCCGCCGGGGTGGCGGCGGCGCTGTCCCTGGCGGCAGCGGCGCTGCTGCAATCGGTGGCCAAATCCCGGCTGTTGCAGGCCCGGCTGGGCCATCATGTGTCGGGCTGGCGCCTGTCGTTGCTGGTCAGCGCGCTGCCGGCGCTGGGCCTGGGGCTGCTGGTGCTGCGCACGCCCGAACCGATTCAGCTTTCGATTGGGCAGATCAGCATCCTGGGCAGCTATGGCTTCATCATCTGGCGCTTCGGCTTCAAGGGGGCGGATCGCCTGCTGTTTGGCCGCGGCCTGAAGCGGGTGGAAAGCGCCATCGAGGAGGAGGCGGCCAGCCTGCCGCTCCCGGCCGCCGCCCGCGATCAGGCCAGTTGACGGCGCAGCAGCACCTTGAACAGCCACCAGCTGCCGATGACATAGAGCACAACGTTAAGACTGATCACCATCGTCCAGAACTGCACCGGCGCAAAGCCTTCGATGATGCCAAAACGCGGATTGGTCAGCACCTGGCTGAAACCCGCCATCATCAGGCCCAGCCAGCTGTAGGCCATCTGGATCTTGTGGCTCTTGAGCGCGGCGGCATCGCGGGTGCGCAGCCATTTGCGCAAGGCCCACATGCCGCTGGCCAGCGAATAGAGGCTGACAAAGGCGAGGATGTGGAACGGCAGGAATTGCGTGTCGGGCCGGTAACTGGCCAGCGCGCCAAGGTTGCACACCAGCATCGCCGGCACATAGAGCCGCCCGGCCAGCGCATGGCCCGGCGTGCCCTGGCGGGCCAACAGCTGATACGCGCCCAGCGGCATGGCGAGGCAGGCGGCAACAAGGTGGGCAAGCAGCAGCGGCGAGAGATTGGCAAGCATGGGCAAGGCCTCCGTTCGGGTTGACCGGCCTGCTGTGGCAAGCCGCCGCCGCTTGCCGCAACGCCGCTTTCGCCTATGCTGCCGGCCGCTTCGTCAACCCCACTGCTGCCGGATTCACGCATCGTGGAATCGTCTCTCAGCCTGTCGCGCACTGCCGCCCCGCCGCTCCGGCCTTTGGTGGCCGGCACGCTGTTTGCCGTGGTCGTGTGCACGGTGGCCGGCCCGTTCGATACCGGGCGGCTGCCATTGCCCAGCCGGCTGGTGTTCTGGCTGGTGCTGATCGGCTGGAACAGCGTGAAATGGTGGCTGTGGTATGCCTGGGCCGGGCCGCGCACCACCACGCGGGCCACCGCGGTGCTGGCCGCCGTGATCGGGGCCCTTCTGATCAATGCCAGCCTGCCGCTGGAAATCGATCTGATGTTCCGTGCCATCGGGCGGCCGCTGGCGCTGCCCTGGCTGGGGCTGTATCTGATGGCCTTGCTGGTGGCCGGCTCGATTTCGGGGTTCATTGCCCTGATGCGCGGCCCGCGCGGCGTGCCGGCAGACAGTGCCCTGCTGCCAGCCGCGCCGGCCCCCGCCGTGCCGCCGCCCTCCCTGCTGGCCCAGCGCGCCGGCCTGGCCGATCTGGCCGATGTGCTGATGGTGGCGGCCGAGGATCATTATCTGCGGCTGGTGCTTTCCGACGGACGCCGCCCGCTGGTGTTGTTTCGGCTGGGCGATGCGCTGCCCGAACTGGCCGCGCTGGATGGCCTGCAGGTGCATCGCAGCGCCTGGGTGGCGGGCCGGCATGTGGTGGGTGCCCGCCGCGACGGCCGGCGCTGGCTGTTGCGGCTGGCCGATGGCGGCGAACAGGCGGTGAGCGAGACCCATCTGCCGGCGGTGCGGTCCGCCGGCTGGCTGGCGCGTGGTTGAATTGGGCAACGTGCTGGCGCGGCCGGTGTGGCAGGCGCTGCGATCCGGCTGGGCGGCGCGGGCGGTGCGCCATGGCCGGGCGGTGCGGCTGGATCGCGCCTTTGGCCCGTTTGCCGCGCTGGACCCCGGTGCCGATCCGGCCGACCTGGCACCATTGGCCCAACCCGGCGAGGCGCTCTGGCTGGTGGAACCGCAGCCGCTGCCGCCGCCGCCGGGCTTTGCCCTGGTCCGCCACGGCCAGTTGCTGCAACTGGCCTGCGATGCGCTGGCCGCCAGCCCCGGCCCGCTGCCTGACGGCCTGCCGGCGCGCGTGCTCGGCGATGCTGACGCGGCGCAGATGCTGGCGCTGGCGGCGCTCACCCGGCCCGGCCCCTTCCATGCCCAGACCCACCGGCTGAGCGCCTTTCTGGGTGTGGCCGATGGCGGCCGGCTGCTGGCGATGGCGGGGGAACGCATGCAGCCGCCCGGCCATGCCGAGGTGAGCGGCGTGTGCACCCACCCCGAGGCCCAGGGGCGCGGGCTGGCGGCGCGGCTGAGCTGGCTGATCGCGGCGCGCATCGTGGCGGCGGGCAAGCGGCCGTTCCTGCATGTGTGGCCAGACAATGCCGGGGCGGTGGCGCTCTATCAGCGGCTGGGCTTCGCCGAAAGCGGGCGGCCCTGGCTCAGCCTCTACACAAAGCTGTAGGGGTCCACATCCACCACCACCCTGACCGATGCGGGCAGCGGCACCCGGCCCAGCCAGTCGCGCAGGATGGCGGGCAGCGGCAGGTCGCGCCGGGCCTGCACCAGCAGCCGGTGGCGGTGCCGCCCGCGCAGCATGGCCAGCGGCGCCGGCGCCGGGCCCAGCACCAGCAACCCTTCGGCCTGGGGCGCGGCCTCGCCCAGCGTGGTGGCGGCGGCGGCGGCGGCGGCGGCATCCTCGGAACTGATGATCAGCGCCGCCAGCCGGCCGAACGGCGGCAGGCCCAGATCGCGGCGGGCAGCGATCTCGGCGGCGAAAAAGCCCGGCCCGTCGCCGTGTTTCAGCGCCTGCATCAGCGCCGCGCCGGGCTGGTGGGTCTGGATCAGCACGCGGCCCGGCTTTTGCCCGCGCCCGGCCCGGCCCGATGCCTGCACGATCTGCTGCCAGCAACGTTCCCCGGCGCGCAGATCGCCGCCGGCCAGGCCCAGATCGGCATCGACAATGCCCACCAGCGTGAGTTCGGGGAAATGATAGCCCTTGGTCACCATCTGGGTGCCGATGATGATATCCAGTGTGCCGCCCTCCACCGCTTGCACCAGGGCGGCGGCCCGGGCCGGGCTGGAAATCGTGTCGCTGGTGGCAATGGCGGTGCGGGCGGTGGGGAACAGGCGCTGCACCTCCTCCCCGATCCGCTCCACGCCGGGGCCGCAGGCGGCCAGACTGTCGGGCGCGCCGCATTCCGGGCAGGCAGCGGGCACCGGCATCTGGTGGCCGCAATGGTGGCAGGCCAGCCGGCGCGACAGGCGGTGTTCCACCATCCAGGCGGTGCAATTGGGGCATTGGATGCGGTGGCCGCAGGCGCGGCACAGGGTGAGCGGGGCATAGCCGCGCCGGTTGAGGAACAGCAAGGATTGTTCGCCGGCGGCCAGGTTGCGCGCCAGGGCCGCCACCAGCGGCGGGGCGAGGAAACTGCCGCGCGCCGGGGGATGGCGGGTCATGTCGATCAGCTGGACATCGGGCAGTTCAGCGCCGCCAAACCGGCCGGGCAGGCTGAGATGGCGATAGATGCCACGCTGGCTCAACACCTGGGTTTCGATGGCCGGCGTGGCGGTGGCCAGCACCACCGGCAGGCCTTCGATGCGCCCGCGCATCACCGCCACGTCGCGGGCGTGATAATGCACGCCCTCCTCCTGCTTGAAGCTGGCTTCATGGGCTTCATCGACGATGATGGTCTTCAGGCGCGCATAGGGCAGGAACAGCGCCGAGCGGGCGCCCACCACCACGCGGGCGCGGCCATCGGCGATGGCGGCCCAGGCAGCCCGGCGCTCGGCGGTTTTCAGATCGCTGTGCCAGGCCAGCGGCGCGCAGCCGAAACGCTGCGCAAAGCGCGCCAGCCAGGGGGCGGTGAGCGCGATTTCCGGCACCAGCACTAGCGCCTGGCCGCCGCTGCGGATGGCCTGCGCAACCGCTTCGAAATAGACCTCGGTCTTGCCCGAGCCGGTGACGCCTTCCAGCAGGATCGGCGCGAACCGGCCAGCGTCCACCGCCGCCACCAGGTCATCAGCCACCGTGCGCTGATCGGCCGAAAGCTGCGGCGGGGCATGATCGGGATCGGGCAGCGGCGGGCTGGCATCGCCCGACACGGTTTGCGCCAGCAGCGTGCCGGCCGCGACCAGCCCGCGGATCACCGCTTCCGACACCTGGGCGAAGCGGGCCAGATCGCGCGCCGACCCCTGCCGGCCCGCCAGCCGCTCCAGCGCCTGGGCGCGTTCGGGCGTGAGCCGTTGCGGCAGCGGCCCGCCCAGCCGATATTCGGTGAATTCACGTGGGCTCAGAAAGGCGACCGACGGCCAGGCCATGCGCACCACGGCCTGCAGCGGCGCAACATAATAATCGGCGGTCCATTCGATCAGCCGCATCAGCGCCGGCGCCAGCGGCGGCAGCGGCAGGCGGGCGATCACCGCCCGCAGCCGCGCCGCCGGCACGTCGGGCGCGGCCAACCGATCAGCATCCCACACCACGCCGGTGATGCGGCGTGGGCCCAGCGGCACCTCAACGGCATCACCCGGCGCCAGCGCCAGCCCGGCCGGCACGGCATAGTCCAGCGGCCCCAGCCCGTGCTGGAAGGGCACGACGCGCACGCGCTGGGGAGGGGCCTCGCTCACCATCCGACAGATAGGCAATCCCGGCCGCCCATGCTAGGCGCGCGGCGCAAACAGGAAGGCCGCCGATGATCCCCCGCTATTCTCGCCCCGAAATGGTTGCCATCTGGGAACCGGAAAGCCGCTACCGCATCTGGTTCGAGATCGAGGCCCACGCCACGCAAAAGCTCGCCAATCTGGGCGTGGTGCCGCAAAGCGCCGCGAAATCGCTGTGGGACTGGTGGGCCACCAACCCGCCCATCGACGTGGCCGCCATCGATGCCATCGAAGCGGTGACCAAGCATGACGTGATCGCCTTTCTGGATTGGGTGGCGGCCGAGGTCGGCCCCGAAGCCCGCTTCATGCACCAGGGCATGACCAGTTCCGACGTGCTCGATACCTGCCTTGCCGTGCAGCTGGCCCGCGCCGCCGATATCCTGCTGGCCGATCTGGATGCGCTGCTGGCCGCCATCAAGCGCCGCGCGCACGAGCATAAATACACGCCCACCATGGGCCGCAGCCACGGCATCCATGCCGAACCGACCAGCTTTGGCGTGAAGCTGGCACAGGCCCATGCCGAATTCGCCCGCAACCGCGAACGGCTGGTCGCGGCGCGCCGGGATATCGCCACCTGCGCGATTTCGGGCGCGGTCGGCACCTTTGCCAATGTCGATCCGCAGGTGGAGGCCCATGTGGCAGCGCAGCTGGGCCTCAGCGTGGAGCCGGTCTCCACCCAGGTCATCCCGCGTGACCGCCACGCCATGTTCTTTGCCACGCTGGGCGTGATCGCCAGCAGCATCGAGCGGTTGGCCACCGAAATCCGCCACCTGCAGCGCACCGAGGTGCTGGAGGCGGAGGAATATTTCAGCCCCGGCCAGAAGGGCAGCAGCGCCATGCCGCACAAGCGCAACCCGGTGCTGACCGAGAATCTTACCGGCCTGGCCCGGCTGGTGCGCGGCTTTGTCACCCCGGCGCTGGAAAATGTCGCGCTGTGGCACGAGCGGGACATTTCCCACTCCTCCGTGGAGCGGATGATCGGCCCGGATGCCACGGTCACGCTGGATTTCGCCCTTGTCCGGCTCACCCAGGTGGTGGACAAGTTGCTGGTCTATCCTGATCGGATGGAGAAGAATCTCAACAAGATGGGCGGCCTGATCCATTCGCAGCGGGTGCTGCTGGCGCTCACCCAGGCCGGCGTGACGCGCGACGGCGCCTACCGGCTGGTGCAGCGCAACGCCATGCAGGTGTGGCAGGCCGATGGTGCGCTCAATCTGCTTGATCTGCTGAAGGCCGATCCGGAGGTGACGGCGCATCTGCCGCCGGCGCAACTGGAAAGCCTGTTCGATCTTGGCTACCACCTCAAACATGTCGACACCATCTTTGCCCGCGTGTTCGGCTGAAGCCCCGAAAGGAACGACTGCGATGAAGCTGATCCTCGCGCTTGCTGCCCTGGCCCTGCCGGCGGCCGCCCTTGCCCAGGCTGCCCCGGCCCCGGCAGCCCCCGCCGCCCCCGCTGCGCCGGCCGCCCCCAGCCTTGACACGCCGATCGAGGCGCTGATCGCCAACGAGAAGACCAAGGCCGTGCTCGATGCCCGCATCCCCGGCCTCACCAGCCATCCGATGCTGGATCAGTTCAAGGCAATGAGCCTGAAGCAGCTGGCCCCGATGGCCGGCGGGCAGCTCACCGATGCCATGTTGGAAGGCGTTGCCGCCGATCTCGCCGCCGGCAAATGATCCGCCTCTTGCGGGCGCGGTGCCGATGGTGGCACCGTTGCCTGCATGAGTGATGTGCGCAAGATCTGGCTGACCGCCGATGGCCTCTTGGCCGACAGTTTCCGGCTTGCGCGCGCCGTGCTCGAATCGGGCTTTCGCCCCACCCATCTGGTGGGCATCTGGCGCGGCGGCGCGCCCATCGGCATCGCCGTGCAGGAATTTTTCGAGGTGCACGGGCTGGATTGCGACCATATCGCCATCCGCACCGCCAGCTACACCGGGATCGACCGGCAGGCCAAAACGGTGAAAGTCTATGCGCTGGGCTATCTGATCGACACGCTGAACGCCGACGACCGGCTGCTGGTGATCGACGATGTGTTCGACAGTGGCCGCAGCATCGAGGCGTTTCTGGCCGAACTGAGGGCCCGCTGCCGCGCCAACACCCCGGCCGATATCCGCATCGCCACCGTGTGGTATAAGCCAGCGCGCAACCAGACGGCGCTGAGGCCCGATTATTTCATCCATGAAAGCAATGACTGGCTGGTGTTCCCGCACGAGATTGACGGGCTGACGCCCGCGGAGATCCGCGCCCACAAGCCGGCGGCCGAGATGATCCTGGCCCCCATCCAAGGACTGAGTGAATGACCGGATTCGCCTCACCCGCCGCGCGGGCCGCCTTCATCGCGGCGCTGCCCAAGGCCGAACTCCACCTCCATATCGAAGGCAGCCTGGAGCCGGAGATGATGTTCGCGCTGGCCCAGCGCAACGGCGTTCGCCTTGCCTTTGACAGTGTCGAGGCGATCCGCGCCGCCTATGAATTTTCCAACCTCCAGGATTTCCTCGACATTTATTATCAGGGCATGGCGGTGCTGCTGACGGAACAGGATTTTTATGACCTGACCGCGGCCTATCTGCGGCGCGCCGCGGCCGACAATGTCCGCCATGTCGAGATTTTCTTTGATCCGCAGGGCCACACGGCGCGCGGGGTCGCCTTTGCCGATGTGGTGGGCGGCATCGCCCGCGCGCTGGACGAGGCGAAGGGCCGCGGCATCAGCAGCCGGCTGATCATGTGCTTCCTGCGCCACTTGTCCGAAGCCGAGGCCGAAGCGACGCTGGACGAGGCGCTGCCGCACCTGCACCTGATCCATGGGGTTGGCCTTGATTCCAGCGAACTTGGCCACCCGCCGGAGAAATTCGCCCGCGTCTTTGCCCGGGCGCGCGGCCTCGGCCTGAAGATCCTCGCCCATGCCGGTGAGGAAGGGCCGCCCGATTATGTCTGGCAGGCGCTGGATGTGCTGGGCGTGGACCGCATCGACCATGGCAACCGCGCGCTGGAGGATGACGCCCTGGTGCAGCGCATCGCCGGCGATGGCCTCACCCTCACCGTCTGTCCGCTGTCCAACCTCAAATTGTGCGTGGTCAAGGATCTGGCCGCCCACCCGCTGCGCGCCATGCTGAACGCCGGGCTGAAAGCCACGGTGAACAGCGATGATCCGGCCTATTTTGGCGGCTATGTGAACGCCAATTTCATCGCGGTGGCCGATGCGCTGGACCTGAGCCGCGACGAGATCATCGCGCTGGCTCGCAACAGTTTCACCGGCAGTTTCCTGGCCCCGGAGGATCAGGCTCCGCATCTGGCCGCCATCGCCGCACATGGTTGACGCCGGCGCCGCGCCTCGCCACACAGGCGCGGCTCTGGGGAGGGTGAAACATGGCAAAGGCGGATATCGGGCTGGCAAACTGGTTCATGCGGCGGGTGGTGCAGACGCCGCAGCGCCCGGCGCTGAGCTTTGAGGGCGCCACGCGCAGCTATGCCGAGATGGCCGATGCCATCAACCGGCTGGCCGCGGCCCTGCGCGCCGGCGGGGTCTGCCGGGGTGACCGGGTGGGCTATCTGGGGCTGAACAACCCGGTTTATTTCGATCTGCTGTTTGCCGCCGCCCGGCTGGGCGCCATCTTCGTGCCGCTGAACTTCCGCCTGACCGGGCCGGAACTGGAGTATATCATCAACGATGCCGGTGTGCACACGCTGGTGGTGGATGCCATGCACCGCCCGGTGATCGACAGCGTGCGGGCCACGCTGTGCTGCCGCCGCTTCCTCAGCGCCGATACCGCCGCCGATGGCTGGCAGGCGCTGGCCGATTTCGTCGGTACCGCCGCCCCGCTCACCACCGGGGAGGCCACAGCCGATGATGATGTGGCGGTGATCATGTACACATCGGGCACCACCGGCCGGCCCAAGGGCGCCATGCTCACCCACGGCAATTTCTGGTGGGCCAACATCAACGGCACGCTGGGCGCCGATGTCAGCGAGAATGACATCACGCTGGTGATGGCGCCGCTGTTCCACATCGGCGGCCTCAATGTCACGCCGCTCAGCTGCTGGCAGAAGGGCGGCCATGTCGTGCTGCACCGCGCCTTTGATCCGCAGCGCTTCCTGGCAGATGTGAAGGCCTATCGTGTCACCACCAGCTTTGCGGTGCCGGCGATGCTGCTGTTCATCAGCCAGCAGCCCGATTTTGCCGAGGCCGATCTGTCGTCCATCCGGGTGATCATGTGCGGCGGCGCGCCGGTGCCCGAGCCCTTGTTGCGCCTTTATGCGGCGCGTGGCATCCCGCTCAATCAGGGCTATGGCCTCACCGAAACCGCGCCGTCGGGCAGCTATCTCGGCCCGGAATTCGCGCTGGCCAAGCTGGGTTCGGCCGGCAAGCCGATGTTCTTCGTTGATCTGAAGATCGTTGGCGATGATGGCCGCACCCCGCTGGGGCCGAATGAACGCGGTGAGGTGCTGATGCGCGGGCCCAACATCATGCGCGGTTACTGGAACAAGCCCGAAGCCACGGCGGCGGCCATCGATGCCGAAGGCTGGTTCCACAGCGGCGACATCGGCTATCTGGATGACGACGGCTTCCTCTACATCTGTGACCGGCTGAAGGACATGATCATCAGCGGCGGTGAGAATATCTATCCGGCCGAGGTGGAAGCCGTGCTCTATGACCATCCCGCCATCGCCGAAGTGGCGATCTTTGGCGAACCCAACGAGAAATGGGGCGAGAGCGTGACGGCGGTGGCCGCGCTCAAGCCCGGCACCAGCCTTGATCTTGAAACCCTGCGCGCCTGGGCCACCGAGCGGCTGGCACGCTACAAGCTGCCGACCCGGCTGGAAATCGTGGCGGCGCTGCCGCGCAACCCGGCCGGCAAGGTGCTGAAGTTCGAACTGCGCGACCGGTTCCGCCGCTGATCAGCGCGGCGGGCTGACCGCCGGCGGCAGATCACGGCCATATCTCAGGAAGGCGGCCTTCACGTCGGGCCGCGCTTTCAGGCTGCGCAGGGTTGCCTTGGTGGCGCGATCAGGCGCCCCGGCGCGATCGGCAATCACGAAGGGCTGCAATTCAAACAGCACATCGTCACGCGTGTCAGGCATGTCCAGCCGCTTGATCAGCAGGGCGGCGGCAGCAGCCATGTTGCCCAGGCAGCCCAGCGCCGCCTGCACGGCGCGGTTGTTGCCGTCCGCGCTCCAGCCGGCGGGCAGTCCGGCGGCGGCGGCAGTGGCTTCGGCGGTGCGGCCGCTGCGGGCCAGCGCGCACACCCGGATGCCGGCGATCGCCTGCTGGGCAAAGGGGGTCAGCCCCTTGGCATCGATGCCGGCCAGCCGGCGCAGCGCCTCCTCGTGGCGGCCGGCCTCCACCGCCATGTCGGCCGCGATGATGCGAAAGGCCAGCGTGCCGGGGCGGCCTTCGGCCGGCAGTGCCGCCATCGCATCCAGCGCGGCCAGCGCATCAGCCACCCGCCCGGCATCGGCGAGCAGATTGGCCTTGAGGTTCATCACCCACAATTCGCGTTCGCTCATCCGCGCCAGCGCGTCCGGGGTGGCGCCCACATCGGCGATCCGGGCCAGCGCCTCGGGCTCCTTGCTGGCGATGTTGAGCGCTTCGGCCAGGCCGCCGCGCGCCACGATCGATTGCGGCGCCTTGGCCAGCGCCTTTTCGGCCGCGGCGATGAACATGGCATCGGCCAGATCGGCGCCGGGGCCCAGCCGCGCCTCAAGCGCCGGCCACAGCGGCTGATAGCGCCGGTCCACGGCCAGGCGCACCAGGCTCACCGGGTTGATCAGTGCGGCCACGATGGGCCGGGCTTCATCCAGCCGGTCCCGCCCGACCAGGCCGGCGATGGCCACCAGCCGCAGCGCGTCGCCATCGCCCACCGATTGATCGGCCGGGGCATAGCCGGCGGTGACGAGGGTGAGCGCCAGATCAAACTTGCGCTCCTCCTCGCGCGTGTCGGCCAGCACGGCGCTGACCAGTTCGGTCGGCAGATCGGCCAGCCATTTCGGATCGGTGGCGGCGATCAGCTGCAAGGCCTGGCCGGCGGCCGGCACATCGTTGGTGAGGGCGCGCAGCACGAACAATTGCCGCATCAGCAGCGGGGTGGGATTGATTGCGGCGTCAACGGCGAATTCGATGGCGGCGCGGCTTTCGGCGAATTTGCCGGCGCGGGCCAGCGCAAAGCTGCGCAGCCCTTCGACCTGGCCGCGATCGGCCGGCAGATCGGATTGCGCCAGCGCCGCATCCAGCAGCAGCAGCGCCTCGTCGGGCTTGCCGGCATCCAGCAGTTCGGCAGCGCGGGCCAACTGCGCCTCACGCGCCGCCGGGCCCGTGGTGGGTGCCGATGTGGGCGCCGCCGCGATCAGCAGCGCCGCCAGCGGGGCCAGCAAAAAGGCCGGTTTCAGTTGCACCTTCATCAGCCCACAGTAGACCTGATCCGCCATTTGGGGAGAGGGGCATGACGGCACAGGTGGAATTTTTCTTCGATTGTTCCAGCCCATGGACCTATCTGGGCTTTGAAGCCCTGTGCGAGGCCGCGCGGGCGGACGGGTTTGCGGTGTGTTTCCGGCCGTTTCTGGTGGGCGGCGTGTTCAACACGGTGAACCCCAGCGTGTATGAAATGCGCGCCAAGCCGGTGGTGCCCAAGGCGCGATATTTCACCAAGGATCTGCACGACTGGATCAGGCGATCGGGCCTTGCCATCAAATGGACCCCCAGCATCTTCCCGGTGAACAGCGCGCGGGCGATGCGCCTGTGCCTGGTGGCGGCCGATGCCGATGCCTGCGAGCCGGTGGCCCGGCGCATCTTCCAGCTCTACTGGGGCGAGGACCGGGACATCAGCCAGCCCGACGTGCTGGCGGAAGCCTGCGCCGCCGCCGGGCTGGATGCCGCCGCCGCCCTGGCCGAGGCCGAAAGCCCCGAACGCAAGGCCCAGCTGCGCGCCAACACCGATGAACTGATCGCGCGCGGCGGCTTTGGCAGCCCCACCTTTTACGTGGGCGGGGCCGACATGTATTTCGGGCAGGACCGCATCCTGCTGGTGCGCGAGGCCGCAGCCCGGCTTGCCGGTTGAGGCGGACACCGATGATGAAGCGCATGATGCTGGCCGCCGCACTGGCTGCCGGCCCGGCGGCGGCGGCCGATCTGGTGATCATCAACGCCCGCATCCACACCATGGACGGGCGCGGATCGGCAGCCGATGGCGGCCGGGTGGTGCAGGGCCTGTGCAGCGAAAACGGCCGCATCACGGCGGTGGGCAGCAACGCCCGCGCCCGCGCCTGTATCCGCCCCGGCACGCGGGTGATCGATGCCGGCGGCCGGCTGCTGCTGCCCGGCCTGATCGACAGCCACATGCACGCCCTGTCGGGCAGCCTGGCGGAAACCGGCATCGATTTTGCCGCCGCCGACACGCGTGAGAAGCTGGCCGCCGCGCTGTTGGCGCTGAAGGCCGCCAGCCCCGGCAGCGGCCCCATCCAGGCGCGCGGCTGGCAAAACCATCTCTTTGGCCCGAAAGGCCCCACCGCGGGCGAACTGGATGCGGTGTTCGGGAACCGCATCGTGCTGATCGAATCGGTGGATGGCCACAGCAGCTGGTATTCCACCGCCGCATTGAAGGCCGGCGGCATCAGCGCCGCCACCTCCGATCCGGTGCCCGGCAGCAGTTTCTGGGAACGCGATGCCGCCGGCAATCCCACCGGCACCGCCCGCGAGGGCGCCGATGCCGAAATGGCCCGCCGGCTGTTCGCGCCCACCACCGCCGCCTATGCCGCCGCCTTCCGGCGCTGGCTGCCGCGCGCGCTCGAATCCGGCCTCACCGGGCTGTTCGATGCCGGCATGGGCGCGCCCGACGAGGCCAGCGCCTATCAGTTGCTGGCCGGGATGGAGGCGGCGGGCACGCTGCCGCTGCGCTATTTCAGCTCCACCTTCAACCGGGGGGAGGCGGATGATCCGGTGGCCCGGCTGTTGCAGTTGAAGGCGCGCTATGGTGGCCGGCTGCTGCGCCCCACCGCCGTCAAGCTGTTTGCCGATGGCGTGCCCGAAGGCCACACTGCCTATCTCTTGGGCAATTACAAGGACAAGGATGGCTTCAGGGGCGTGCCGATGATGAGCGATGCGCATCTGGATGCCCGCATCACCGCCGCCGAAAAGGCCGGCGTGCCGGTGCATGTCCATGCCATTGGCGGGGCGGCGGTGCGCCAGGTGCTCGATGCCGTGGCCCGCGCCCGCTTTGCTGGCCTGAATGGCCAGCGCCACGCCATTGCCCACATGGATCTGGTTGATCCCGCCGATGTGCCGCGCTTTGCCCGGTTGAACGTGGTGGCGCAAACCAGCATCCAGTGGGCCACCCGCGATCCCAGCTATGACAATATCGGCCGCTTTGTCGGCGCCGATCTGATGGAGGCGGCCTATCCGGTGAAGACGCTGATCGCCAGCGGCGCGGTGCAGAGCTTTGGCACCGATTGGCCGGCGGCCGCCTATCTCTCCACCTGGAAACCGCTCACCCAGATCGAGGTTGCCGTCACCCGCCGGCTGCCCGGCCGGCGTGATCTGCCGGCGCGCAATCCCGCCCAGGCCCTCAGTGTGGCGCAGGCGGTGCGCGCCCTCACCTTCGGCAGCGCCTGGCAACTGGGCGTGGAGCGCGAACTGGGCAGCCTGGAGCCCGGCAAGCGTGCCGACCTCATCATGCTGGATCGCGATATCTTCCGCGTTGATCCCTTCACCATCGCCGCCGGCCGCAGCCTGCTGACGGTGGTTGATGGCCGCGTGGTGTGGCAGGCGCCTTAGCGTGCATCGCGGAAAAGTGGACGCCGGTTTTCCGCAAAAGATGCACGACAACAAAGCCCTTAGACCCGCATTCTGATTCCATCAAAATGCGGGTCTAAGGCGCCGCCACCTCGATCAGCAGCTTGCCGAAATTGCCGCCGGAATAGAGTTGCTTCACCGCGTCCACGGCGTTTTCCAGCCCCGGCCTGATATCCTGCCGGGTTTTCAGCTGGCCGGCCAGCATCCAGCCGGCCAGCGCCGCGCCGCATTCGGCAAAGCGCGGGGCGAAATCGGTGACGATGAAGCCGCGCACCGTCAGCCGCCGCATCAGCATCAGCGTCCAGAAGCCCGGCTCCTCGGCCGGGGTGACATCATTGTAGGTGGAGATCAGCCCGCACAGCGGCACCCGGCCAAACAGCTTCATGCGCTGCATCACCGCCGCCATGATCGGGCCGCCCACCTGCTCGAAATTGATGTCGATGCCTCCCGGCGCCAGCCGGTCGAGCGCGGCGCCGACGTCCTCCGCCTTGTAATCGATGGCGGCATCGAACCCCAGTTCGTTCACCACATAATCGCACTTGGCCCGGCCGCCGGCGATGCCGATGACATGGCAGCCCTTGATCTTGCCGATCTGGCCCACGATCTGGCCCACGCCGCCGGCCGCCGCGCTCACCACCAGCGTTTCGCCGGGCTTGGGCTGGCCGATGTCGAGCAAGCCGAAATAGGCGGTGGGGCCCACCAGCGCCAGCGTGCCATAGCTGGCGGCCAGCGGCACGCCGGGCAGGCTGGGCAGCGGGCTCATCATCGCCCCGTCGGTCACCATGTGATCGGCCCATTCGCCCAGCCCGGCCATGATCTGGCCTTCCGCCACCCCGGCCTTGCGGCTGGCGATCACCCGCCCGCACACGCCGGCGCGCATTGGCGCGCCCAGCGGCACCGGCGGCATATACTGCTCCATGTCGCTCATCCAGATCCGGTTGGTGGGATCCAGGCTGATATAGATGATCTGCAACAGGAACTGGCCCTCGGCCAGATCGGGCAGGTTTTCCTGCACCAGCTCCAGATCGCCGGGCGCGATATCGCCCACCGGCCGGCGCACCAGTTTCCAGCAACGACGCTGCGTCATTCTCGTTCTCCCCGTTCAACCGCGATCAAAAATGCATCCAGCGCCGCCGCCGCCGCCGGTTCGGCCAAGGTGGGGGCATGGCCCACGCCGGGCACCGTCACCGCCCGCAGGGACGGCAGCCGCCGCGCCATTTCGGCCTGGGTGGCGGCCGACAGCACATCCGACAGGGCGGCCCGGATCGAGAGCACCGGCAGACCGCGCAACTGTTCGAAGGCTGCCCAGTCATCGGCGCCGGCATCGCCGTGCGGCAGGCGGAACGGCTCGGCGATGCGCGGATCATAATCAAAGATGATGCGCCCCTGCGGGCTGATCCGGCACAGGCGCTTGGCAAAGGCCAGCCAATCATGCAGCGCCCAATCGGGATGGATGGCGGCGTTGCGGGCCGCCAGGTCGCGCGCGGCATGCACCCAGGTGAGCCAGTTGCCGCCGCGCCCCACATTGGCGCGCAGCCGCGCCAGCCCCGCCGGTTCGATCGCCGGGCCGATATCGTTCAGCACCACGCCGGCCATCGCCGCCCGGTGCGCCGTGGTCAGCCGCAGCGCCAACAGGCCGCCCAGCGACGATCCGATCACCACGAAACGCGCCACCCCGGCGGTTTCCAGCACCAGCGACAGATCACGCAGATAGGTGAGCGGCACATAGGACAGCGAATCGCGCGCGAAGCCCGATTCGCCGCGGCCCCTGAGATCGGGCGCGATCAGCCGCCAGCCCGGCCCCAGGCGGGTGCCCAGATCGGCAAAATCGCTGCCATTGCGCGTCAGGCCGGGCAGGCACAGCAGGGCGGGGCGCTGCGGCGGCACCGATGCCGCATGATGTTCCCGCCAGCACAGCCGCACATTGTCGGGCGAGAACACATAGGCCTTCTGCCAGCCTTCGGCCGGCGCAAGGCGGGTGGTGGCGGCGGCGAGCGGCATATTTTGACTCTGACTCAGGTTGCGCGCTATAGGAAGCCTGTCCTGAGGGGGATAGGGAAGAAGAAGCACAGTGGCAACGCGCGCCGTCGACACACGTTCCGTTTCCACCGCGCCGGTGCGCGGCTCCGCCCGCGCGCGGGCCGTGCCCGATGTGCGCGCGCGGCGCTATGATCCGGCCGAAACCAAGGCGCGGGTGCTGGCCGCGGCCCACATGCTGTTTTCGCGGCAGGGCTTTGCCGCCACCGGCACCGCCGACATCGCCCGCGAAGCCGATGTGTCGGAAGGCTCGATCTTCTATCATTTCGGGTCAAAGAAGGCGCTGCTGGCCGAACTGGGCCGCCGCCATGGCGAAGCGATGATCGCCGCCATGGAGGAAGGCCATGCGCTGGAGGATCTGGAGCCGGGCATCACCGTGCCGCGCGTGCTGCGTTTCGTGCGGGACAACATGATCTGGGAGGGCGCGGAGCCGGAGTGCGGCGAATGTGGCCCCAAGTCCAAGATGGCGCAAACCCCGGATGCCGAGCCGTTCTATCACGCCGCCAAGGAAGTGACGACCGACTGGATCAAGCGCCACATGCAGGCGGCCTTTGCCAAGCGCGGCATCACCGGGGTGGAAATCGATATCGCCGCCAGCTTCACCCATCATATCGTGGGTGATGCCATTGATCGCTGGCTGTGTGCCGCCACGCCTGAAGAGGCTGACCGGATCGAGCGCGAGACCGTGCGCTTCATCCGCGCCGCCAGCGGATATGTGGTGGACTGATGGGCTGCGCCCGGCCATGAGGCCGGCATGATCTTCACCCCCGAAACCGCCATCCTGGGACTGGGCCCGGATTTCTTTGATCCGGTGCAGCCGGCGGATTTCCCGCAGACGATCCTGCGGTTCCGCAACGATCGCGCCGCTGCCGAGGTGGGGCTGGACGGGCTTTCCGATGCGGATTGGTGCCGGCATTTCGGCCGCTTTGCCCCGCTGCCGGGCAGCCTGCCGCAGCCGCTGGCGCTGCGCTATCACGGCCACCAGTTCCGCACCTACAACCCCGATCTGGGCGATGGCCGCGGCTTCCTGTTCGGGCAGTGCCGGGATCAGCGGGGCCGGCTGCTCGATCTGGGCACCAAGGGCAGCGGCACCACCCCCTACAGCCGCGCCGGCGATGGCCGCCTGACATTGAAGGGCGCGGTGCGCGAGATCCTGGCCACCGAAATGCTGGAGGCGCTGGGCGTGAACACCAGCCGCACGTTCAGCGTGATCGAAACCGGCGAGGCGCTGGCCCGCAACGATGAGCCGTCGCCCACCCGTTCGGCGGTGCTGGTCAGGCTCAATCACAGCCATGTCCGCTATGGCAGTTTCCAGCGGCAGGCCTTTCACCAGAACCGCGAGGGGCTGACCCGGCTGGTGGATTATTGCCTCACCCACCTGGCGCCGCAGGCCAGCGGCCCCACGCCGGTGGCGGCGCTGGTGGACCATGCGGTGCAGGGTGCGGCGCGCATGGCGGCGCAGTTCATGGCCGCCGGCTTTGTCCACGGCGTGTTGAATACCGACAATATCAACATCACCGGCGAGAGCTTTGATTATGGCCCCTGGCGCTTTGCCCCGGCCTGGGATGCCGGCTTCACCGCCGCCTATTTCGATCATTACGGGCTGTATGCCTTTGGCCGCCAGGCCGAGGCGTTGCAGTGGAACCTGTTTCAGCTGGGCGGGGCGTTGCGGCTGATCGCCGAGACCGACGAGCTGAAGGGCCCGCTGGAAACCTATCCGCAGCGTTATCGCGCCGCCCTGTCTGATGCCATGCTGGGCCGGCTGGGGGCAAAGCGGTTGGGCCCGGCGGAGGACGAGGCGCTGGTGGCGGCCATGCAGAAGGCATTGGTGGCGACGCAGATGGACCCGGATCGCTTCTTCTTCGATTGGCGGGGCGGCGTGCGGCGCGGGCCATCCCCGGCCGATCATCACTACAGCCACGATGCGTTCACGGACTTTCAGGCGCTGATCGGCGATTTCGCCAGCGGCGCGCCCAGCCATCCCTATTGGGCGGATGCGGCGCCCTGCACCATGTTGATCGACGAGGTGGAGGCGATCTGGGCGCCGATTGCCAGCGCTGACGACTGGGCCCCGCTGCACGCCAAGCTGGCCGCCATCCGCCGCATGGGCGAGGCGCACCGCGCCGGTTAGCGCGCCAGCATCGGCCCCAGCGCCTTGCCGCCAAACACATGGACATGGAGGTGCGGCACCTCCTGATGGGCGTTCAGCCCGGCGTTGGCGAGCAGGCGGTAGCCGGGTTCCTCCAGCCCCAGCAGCCGGGCGGTTTCGCCCACCGCGCGCACGAAGCCGGCGATTTCGGCCTCGCTGGCCTGCGCCGAAAAATCCGCCCAGCTGCGATATGGCCCCTTGGGGATCACCAGCACATGGGTGGGCGCCTGCGGGTTGATGTCGTGAAAGGCCAGCGCATGATCGGTTTCATGCACGCGCCGGCACGGGATTTCGCCACGCAGGATGCGGGCAAAGATATTGTTGGGATCATAATCCCCAATTGCGTTCACTGGCATCTTGTCTGTCTCCACTGAAGATTCGTCTTGTGCGGCACGCTGCCCCTATTGCCATGATGGCAAGGACTGGCAATTCTGCCGGCCTGATGCTCCACCGTCTTTGGCTTGTCCTCGTCCTTTTGGCGGCAGTGCCGGCCGGCGCCGCCACAGTGCAGGAGGATTTCGATGCGGCGCAAGCCCATCTTGATGCGCTGCGACTGCCCCAGGCCCGCGCCGGCTTTGCTGCGCTGTTGGACCGGCTGGGCGCATCGAAATCGCGGTCGGCAATGATCGTGCGGTCACGCCTTGGCGAAACCCTGATCGCCATGGGCGATGTGGAGGAGGCCGAGCCGCTGCTGGAAACCGCGCTGGCCGGCCTGCCCGCCAGCAATGCCAATGCGGCCGATGAACGTGCCGCCGTGCTCACCCATCTCGCCCGCGCGGCCGAGGAACATGGCAAGCTGCGCCAGGCCCTTGGCCATTGGCAGGCCATCCTGACCGAAAATCTGCTGCCGCCCGGCAGCCTGGGCGGTTTGCAGGCCCGGCTGGGTGCAGCGCGCACCGGGCAGTGGACCCAGCCCGATGTTGCCGCCAGACTGCTCGATGGCCTGCTCGCCGAACCGGCCAGTGCCTGGGGGGCGGCCAAGGCCGGCATCAGCGGCCGGCTGCTTGTGCTGCGGCTGAAGGGCCAGTTGGCCATGCGCCTGGGCCGGCTGGACGAGGCGAAGCGCGTGCTGGACGAGGCCGGCAAACTGGCCGGCGGCACCAGCAGCTTGCAGGTCAATCTGGATGATGTGCAACTGCGTGGCGATCTGATCGTGCTGGCCTGGTTGAAACAAGACATGGCCAGCGTGGTGCGGCTCACCGCTATGTCGGGTGCGTCAATGCTGGATGAAGGCGGCAGCCGAATGGGCGGTGCGGGCGATCTGCCGCCCTGCGCACCCACCGGCAGCCTGGCGCCCGACGCCATGGCCGTGATCGAGTTTTCGGTGCGCGATGATGGCCGGGTGCTGAATGTGCGGCCGATTTACGCCAGCCCCGGGTCCGGCCCGCCCGACAGCCACCCCGAAGAAGAGTTCACCGCCGCCGTGCACGGCTGGAGCTGGCCGGCCGATCAGGCCAAGGCCACCAATCCGCTGTGGCGGGCCGCCATCCGGGTGGAGCTGCGCTGCCAGACCGTGCAGCCCGATGTGCTGGGACCCAGCCTGTTTCGCGATTATGTCGCCTGGCTGGCGGCCAAGGGTCTGCCCCGCCTGGAATTGAGCGGCAGCGATGCCCAGCGCCGCCCGCAACTGCTGGCGGCGGTGGATAGCGGGCCTGACCGCGCAAAAGACCCCAATGCCATTGCCGCTCTGCCGCTGCTGGTGCAGCTGGTGGGCAACCAATCGGGCGGCCGGGTGGAACGCCGGGCCTTTGCGCAGCGGCTGGATGCGCTGGCCGAATTTCATCAGGCCCCCACGCTCGTGCAGCTGATTGCCCAATCGGCGCTGGCGGAGTCGGCGGGCGATCAGGCCGCTGTCCATCGCCGGCTGATCCCGCTGGCCGAACAGCGCGGCGAACAGCGGCTGGCCGATCATCTGCGGCTGTTGCAGATCGAAAATCGCAGCGGGCCGGAGGCTGAAGCCGAACTGGCCGCCATCGCCGCCCGCCATGGCGAAGCCGATCCACTGCGCATCAAGGCGCTGATCATGCTTTCCGATCGCGCCTTTGCCCGCGGCGCCGAAGCGGCGGCCGCCAGTGCGCTGGCCAGCACCGGCCTGTCGCCGCAGCAATGCGCGCTGGTTGATGTGCGTCCTCAGGGGCGGAATGCATATCTGACCAGCAATGATTTCCCGGCCGCAGCCCAGACCTGGGGCCTGTCGGCGCTGATGCGCGTTGCCCACGATGTCACCCCGGCCGGGGATATCGCCAATGTGCGGGTGATCACCGCACGGCCGCCCTTTGCCTTCTCTGAACAAACCGTGAAGCGCATGCAGGTCTGGCGGTTCAAACCTGTGTTGCGCGGCACACAAAGCGTCGGCTGTGTTGGCCGGGTGCAGCCCATCCGGTTCCGCCTGAACTGAACCGCGCACCCGTCGCGGCGCTGTCCCACAGCGGCGGCATCGGGTTATGCTGCCGCAGTGGCCTTCCGCTTGCCTTTTCCCCGCCATCCCCGCCTAAGGCCGCGCCCCTAGGCGACAATGCGGAAAACCCGGACAGAAACGACAAAACTGTCAAAACTGGGCGGCCCTTGACGGGCGGGGCCGGGCGGACTAGGCGAGGCGTGGTATCGGCGCCCGTCCTGGTGTGCC
>JAIXUQ010000057.1 GCA_027483465.1 Sphingomonadales bacterium | reverse complement strand
GCCAGCGCCGCGCTGGCCGATGCCGCCGCCCGCCAGCGCGACGCCGATGCCGCCGCCGCCGCCGCCGCCCAGGCCGAACGCGCCGCCCGCACCGGCCGCGATGCCGCCGCCCGCCAACTGGTGGAGGCGCGCGGCCGGCTGGTGGCGGCCGAAACCGCCGCCGCCCGCGCCGCCGGCGAACAGGCCAGCCTGGCCAGCGCCGCCGCCCGCGCCCAGAGCGAAGCCGAGCGGCTGGCGGCCGAGGCCCAAGCCGCCGTGCAGGCGGTGCCGCCATCCGATCAGGTGGCGGCGCTGGCGGCGGCCCTCAATGCGGCACGGATGGCCGCCGAACGGACACGCGCGGCCGTCGCGCCGTCACGCAGCGCCAGCGAAGCGTCACAACGCGCCAGCGAATCGGCACGGATCAGGCGTGAATCCATCGCTGCCGAGGCCGCCGACTGGGCCCGCCGGCTGGAGCAGAGCGGCAGCCAGCGCGCCGAACTGGCCCGCCGCGCGGCCACCGCCAGCGATGATCGCGGCGGCATCGCGGCCCGGCAGCGCGCCATCGAAACCGAACTGGCCGGCCTCGCCAGCCGCGCGCAAGCCGCTGAAATCACACGCCAACAGGCTGGCGATGCACTGGCCGCCGCCGAAACCGCCGCCGCTGCGGCCGGTGCCAGCGTGCGCGCCGCCGAAGCCGCCGTGGCCGAAGCCCGCGAACGCCGCGCCACCCTGCGCGCCGAAGCCGATCACCAGGAGGCTGCCCGCACCGCCATCGAACGCCAAACAGGTGAACGATTTCAATGCTCTCCGCCGGTTTTGCCGGGCCGCTTCGGCTTTGATCCCACCCCCGGCAACCCGGACGCACTGGCCAACGCGCTGGACAGCCTGACCGCCGAGCGCGACCGCCTCGGCCCGGTCAACCTCAGGGCCGACATCGAACTCAAGGAACGGGAGGACCAGGCCCGGCTGACCGCGGCCGAAAAGGCCGAGCTTGAAACCGCGATCGCCCGCCTGCGCGGCTCGATCGGCAGCCTCAACCGCGAAGGGCGGCAGCGATTACAGGCAGCTTTTCAAGCGGTTGACGGGCATTTCCGCACCCTGTTCACCGATTTGTTCGGCGGCGGGGAGGCGCAACTGGCGCTGGTTGAATCCGATGATCCGCTGGAAGCCGGGCTGGAAATCATGGCCCAGCCGCCAGGCAAGAAGCTGCAATCGCTCACGCTTCTATCGGGCGGGGAGCAGGCGCTGACAGCCACCGCGTTGATTTTCGCGCTGTTTCTGGCCAATCCCGCCCCGATCTGCGTGCTCGACGAGGTCGATGCCCCGCTTGACGACGCCAATGTCGAACGCTTCTGCGACCTGCTCGACCGGATGGCCGCCGAAACCGCCACCCGCTTCCTCATCGTCACCCACAATGCCGTCACCATGAGCCGGATGCACAGGCTGTTCGGTGTCACCATGGGCGAACCCGGGGTCAGCCAGTTGGTCAGCGTGGATCTCCAGGCCGCGGAACGGCTGCTCGCGCCGGCTTGATCGGGCGGCCCGCCGGCCGTCTCATCCCAAAGTGTGCACTGCACAATGGTTGACACCCTCGGCCTGCCCCTCTAGGACGCGCGCCAAGCCCCACTGGCAGCGCCAGCGGGGCCTTCTGCCGCATCCGGCAGATGTTCAGGACGACAGGGGTTTTCGCCTTGGCCGACCGCAACTCCGACGAGGACAGCCTCGCGCGCCGCATCGCTGCGGCCCGGGCAGCCGAACCGGCACGGCGGGATGGCGCCAAGCAGGGCGAGAATGCTGGCTGGCAGGTGGCTTCCGAATTCATCGGGGCAATGCTGGCCGGGGGTTTCATCGGCTGGTTCATCGACCGGCAGTTTGGCACCGGACCCTGGGGCTTGATCATCCTCTTGATGCTGGGGTTCGTGACCGGGCTCACCCAGTCATTGCGCCGGCAGAAGGCTTTGGAAGACGAACGGGACAGGGATTGAACGGCCGTGGCCAATCCGATGGAGCAGTTCAAGATCGAAACGATCGCGCCGCTGACCGTGGCCGGCACCGATCTTGCGTTCACCAACAGTTCGCTGTGGATGCTCATCGCGCTGCTCAGCATCGCGGCCTTCCTGTTCATCGGCACCGCCAGGCCGCAGCTGGTCCCTGGCCGCATGCAGGCTGCCGTTGAATATCTCTATGATTTCATTCGGGATATGCTGCGCGAGAATGTCGGCAGGGATGGTCTGCGCTATGCGCCGCTGATCTTTGCGGTGTTCGTTTTCGTGCTCGCCTGCAACCTGCTCGGCATGGTGCCGTTCGTGCACAGCTTCACGCCGACCAGCCATATCGCCGTCACCTTCGGGCTGGCGATGATCGTCTTCACGCTGGTGGTGATTGTCGGCTTCGCCCGCCACGGCCTGCACTTCTTCTCGCTGTTCCTGCCGGAAGGCACGCCGATCTTCGTTGCCCCGCTGGTGGCGCTGATCGAGTTCCTGTCGTTCCTGTCGCGCCCCTTCACGCTGGCTATCCGGTTGTTTGCCAACATGACTGCCGGCCACGTGCTGATGAAGGTGTTCGGCGGCTTCGTCGTCAGCCTGGGTGCGGTCAACATCGGGCTTGGCATCATCCCGCTCGGCGTCAATGTCGCGCTCACCGCGCTCGAACTGCTGATTGCCGTGGTGCAGGCCTATGTCTTCGCGCTGCTGGCCAGCATCTATCTCAACGACGCTGTCAACCTTCACTAAGCCTTTCAACCTCTTACCACACGCAAAGGACGTACAATGGAAGTCGCTGCTTACAAGCTGATCGGTGCTGGCCTTGCCGCCATGGGTGCCGGTTTCGCCGCCATCGGCGTGGGCATCATCTTCGGCATGTTCCTGTCGGGCGCGCTGCGCAACCCGGCCGCTGCCGACAAGCTGGGCGCCCGCCTGATCTTCGGCTTCGCCGTGACCGAAGCGCTCGGCCTGATCGCGGCCGTTGTCGCGCTGGCGCTGGCCTTCGGCTGATCCATGTTCCGGCGCCCGGCCATGCGGCCGGGCGCCCCACAGCCTCCAGCCTGCCGGGGATGATCCGTGCCGCAGTTTGATCCTGCCAGCTTTGCCTCGCAACTCTTCTGGTTCGGCGTGTTTTTCACGCTGCTCTATTTCGTTGTGGTGCGCCCCACCCTGCCCAAAGTGGGCAAGGTGATTGATGCCCGTGAAGCGCAGGTGAGCGGTGACCTCGATCGTGCCGAGGCGGCCAAGGGCCAGGCCGATGCCATCCGCACCGCCTACGACGATGGCATGCGCCAGGCGCGGGACGCGGCGCAGGCGGCGGTGGCGGCTGCGCGGGACAGCGCCGCCAAGGCGGCAGAGGTGCGGTTGAAGGCGCTGGCGGCACAGTTGGACGCCGATGCCGAAGTGGCTGCCACCCGGCTGGACGCCGCCCGTGCCGCCGCCCGTGCCAATCTGGAGGCAACCGTGGCTGATTTGACCACGGAGGCCGTGGCCAAACTGGCTGGCATCAACGTCACGCCTGCTGATGTTTCGGCAGCACTGGCGGCGCGCTGAGGAGGCGATCATGGCGGAACCCGCTGAACTGACTGCCGAAACAATTGCCCATGGCGGCGCCCACCACGACGAGCCCGCACTGCTGGGCCTGAATGCCGAAGGTTGGGTCTACACCGGTGTCACCATCTTCCTGGTGCTGGCTGTTGTGGTGTTCAAGGCACCCGCGCTGATCGCCAAGGCGCTGGACGATCGCATCGCCGGCGTGCGCAAGCAGCTTGACGAGGCTTCCGCTCTGCGCGCCGAGGCTGAGGCCCTGCTGGCGGACGCGCAGGCCCGCAAGGCCGCCGCAGAGGCCGATGCCAGCGCCATCCGCGCCCGCGCCGAGCGTGAAGCCGCCGATCTGATCACCGCCGGTGAGGTCGCCGCCAGCGAGGCCATCGCCCGCCGCACCGCCGCCGCCGAACAGCGCATTGCCGCTGCCGAGCGCGCCGCAACCGCCGAACTGAAGGCTGAAGTGGCCGCCCAGGTCACCCGCGCCGCGGCCGCGATCATCGCGGTCAAGGCCGATGCGGCCCTGCAAACCCGCATGACCGACGAAGCCATCGCCGGGCTGGATCGCCGCCTGCACTGAGCCTGCCGCTGGCAGCGCCCGCCTGCACGTCAACGCCCGGCCGCTGCGCCGGGCGTTTGCGTTGGAGGCCGCGCAATTAACGGCGGCTCTTTCCATTTTGCCAGTGGCCAAGCCGCAGCGCGCGTGACAGCCTGCGCCATCAACCAGTGGAAATCCGCCAAAAGGGGAAGGTGCGCCATGCATTTTGACTATAGCGACAAGCAGAAGGCCCTGATCGATCGGGTGCGCGCCTTCATGGACGAGCATATCTATCCCAACGAGGAGCGGTACCAGCAGGAAGCCCACAGCGGTGAGCGCTGGAAGGTGATCCCGGTGATCGAGGAACTGAAGCCCAAGGCCCGCGCCGCCGGCCTGTGGAACCTGTTTCTCAACATCTGCGACCACGACACCGGCGAGTGGAAGGGCCCTGGCCTCACCAACCTGGAATATGCCCCGCTGGCTGAGGAAATGGGCCGCGCCGGTTGGTCATCGGAGGTGTTCAACTGCTCGGCGCCCGATACCGGCAACATGGAGGTGCTGCGCACCTATGGCACCGAGGCGCAGAAGCAGACCTGGCTGCGCCCCTTGATGAACGGCGAGATCCGCTCCGCCTTCCTGATGACCGAGCCGGCGGTGGCCTCTTCGGATGCCACCAACATCGAAACCTCGATTCGCCGCGAGGGCGATGAATATGTGATCAATGGCCGCAAATGGTGGTCATCGGGCGTGGGCGATCCGCGCTGCAAGATCGCCATCGTGATGGGCAAGACCGATCCCAGCGCCCCGCGCCACCAGCAGCAGAGCCAGGTGCTGGTGCCGCTGGACACGCCCGGCATCACCAAGCTGCGTCCGCTCAACGTGTTCGGCTTTGATGATGCCCCGCACGGCCATTTCGAGGTGATTCTGGACAATGTGCGGGTGCCGGTGTCCAACATGATCCTGGGCGAAGGCCGCGGCTTTGAAATCGCGCAGGGGCGGCTGGGGCCGGGCCGCATCCACCACTGCATGCGCTCCATCGGTGCGGCCGAACGCGCGCTGGAAAAGATGGTGAAGCGCCTGAAGAGCCGGGTCGCCTTCGGCAAGCCGATTTCGGAGCACAGCCTGTGGCATGAGCGCATCGCCGATGCCCGCATCGCCATCGAGCAGGCCCGACTGCTCACGCTCAAGGCCGCCTATATGATGGACACGGTGGGCAACAAGGCCGCTGCCAACGAGATCGCCATGATCAAGGTGGTGGCGCCCAACATGAGCTGCATGATCCACGACATGGCCATCCAGGCCCATGGCGGCGGCGGCGTGTGCCAGGATTATGGCCTGGCCAGCGGCTATGCCGGCCAGCGCACGCTGCGCCTGGCCGATGGCCCCGATGAAGTGCACCGCCAGGCCATCGCCAAGAACGAACTGCGCAAATATAATTGAGCAGGGCCGGCGCGGGGAGGGGCTTGCACGCCGGCCCCTCCCCTGCTACCCGGCGCAACCTGCCAGCGGGCCTTGTGCCCCATTCCTTCGTGTGCGGTCATGGCGGAATTGGTAGACGCGCAACGTTGAGGTCGTTGTGGCCGAAAGGCCGTGGAAGTTCGAGTCTTCTTGACCGCACCACGCAGTCCATGGGTGAACCCAATGAGGGCACCCTGACTGCGCTATCTCCAGAAAGTCCCGGCTTTTCCGTCGCTTTGCGGCGCAGCGGTGCTTGGCTTGTGGTGATCGGCCCCCTTTTGGGTGGACCAAACGATGATCGCCGATGGACCATCCAACAGGGAGCAGGTCACGCGATCCGGCGCGTGGCGTACGCCAGCCGGGCGCACCGGACGGGCGGGTTTCGGCGAACCGGAGATGGTGCCGGCTGAGGGGATCGAACCCCCGACCTTCGGTTTACAAAACCGCTGCACTACCGCTGTGCTAAGCCGGCACGCCCCCAGAGGCCGTCGCCGAATAGCGCTTATGCGAGGCCAACTCAACCGTGGAATGGACCGTGGTCCGTCCGGCGCCACCGGCGCCGGACGGCGGCCCGATCAGGGATTCGCCGCCGGGGCCGGGCCAGGATCGGCAAGCACTTTCGGCCCGATATCATCGCTATCGACATATTTCAGGTCGCCGCGTTTCTTCTCATACTCCGCGGCGGTGGAAGGTGACAAATTGGGGCGGCCCATCATCAGCCCCATCTTGATCGTGCATTTCACATAGCTGGTTTCGCCGGCCTTCACGGCCACGTCGAGCACGTCCTTCGCCTCACTCTTGGCATTGAACTGATAGGTGCCGGGGGCCATGGGCAGAATGAAATAATGGCCCGCACCCAGGGCGCTGAGCCGTTCAGTACCGAGGTTCACACCACAGCCCATGCCACTGCCCACGACGGTGCCCGAACGCCAGAACAGGATCTGGCCTTGCCCCTCCTGCGGTGTTGGCAGGCTGGCCGGTGCGGGGCGGCCGGGCACCCGTTCGGCACCATGTGCGGCGGTGGCAGAAAGCAGCGCCAAGGCAATCAGAACGGTTTCGTTGCGCATGATGATCCCCCCAAAGCCAGCGATGGCTGATCTGCCGCGCCGGCCGGCCAAGTCTGGCACGGAGCGGTGAAGCCCCGCAACCGAAGTTCAACAGCCGTTCTGGCAGGCGGGATCGGTGGACCACCAGACGACGCGGGCGACGCTGCTGCCCTGATCGGTGCGCGGATCGGTGGCGATCATGTTGATGCGGCCTTCCACCGGGCTGGCCACGGTTTCGATCAGGCGGCCGAAGCTGTCGCGGATTTCGGCCAGCGGCTGGTCCTTCTTCACGCTGGCGCCCAGCGGCAGCAGCAGCCGGGCCCAGCCGGCGCGGGTGGCGCGCACGGCGGCGATGTCGTTCGCCACGAACAGGCTGGCCGGCGGCGGGTTGACCTTGCCGGGCAACATTTTCAGTTCCCGCATCAGATTGGTCAGCCCGGCCTCGGCGCGGGCGATCATCACGTCGTCAAAGCTTTCCGGCCGGCCCAGTTCCAGGGTGATGGCCGGCACGCCATCATCGGTGAGGGTGTTTTCCACCGTGCCCTTGTCGCCCTTGTCCATCTTGATGATATCGGGCGCGACCAGTTCGGCCATGCGGCGGGTGCGCGGGGACGAGGCAAAGACATACATCATGTAGGCGGTGCCGCGTGATTGGGTGTGCAGATCCACCGCGGTATCGGCATTGGGCCGCAGCAGCCGGTTCCACAGCCGGCCGGCAAAATCCGCCACCGCGCTGCCGCCTTCCTTGCCCGGCATCTCGCGGTTGAGATTGGCGGCGCTGCGGGTCCAATCCGGGGTGAAACCGCGGCTGGACTGCATCAGGCCGGGCGGATTGAGGCCGGGCACCATCACCAGCGTGCCGGCCAGCCGGCTGGGATCGATGGTTTCGGCCAGCCGGTGCAGCACGGCGATGCCGTTCAGTTCATCGCCGTGGATGCCGGCGGTGAGCAGCAGCCGCGGGCCCGGCGCCGCCCCCTTGATCACCACCACCGGCACCAGCCAGGGCTGCCCCACCGGGCTGGCCCCGGCGCGGAACCAGAAACGCTGGGTGAGGCCGGCGGGCAGATCGCCGCTGTCCAGCCGATCGATGATGGGCGCGCCGTCCAGACTGCCCACGGTTTCCGTGGCGGCCTGGGCCGGGATGGCCAGGGCCAGCCCCAATACGGCAAGCAGCGCCCGCATCAGGCTTCGCCCGGCGCGCTGGCGATGATGCGCAGCGCGTGGATGCGATCGGGCGCCACCAGATCACCCAGCGCGGCATAGACGGCGCGCTGCCGGGCAATGCGCGACTGGCCGGCAAAGCCGCTGGCGACCAGCTTCACGGTGAAATGGGATTCGGCCCCGTCGCCGCGGTGGCCGGCGTGGCCGCGGTGCTGGTGGCTGTCATCGATCACCTCCAGGCTGATCGGCATCAGCGCGGCCGAGAGGCGAGCATGGATTTCTGCGGCAACCTTGCCCATATGCACTCCTTTGCGGGCCGTTATAGACCGGCAGAGCATCAGGGGACGATCATTATTTCCGAGCCAGCCGCCAAACGCCACACACGCTGGCACGGACGGGTGCAGACGCCCCAGCCGCAGCCCTGTGCCTGGCCGGGTTGCGGTGAGGCCGGCGAATTCCGCGCGCCGCGATCCAACAAGGTGCCCGGCGATGTGGGCGGCTGGCAATATTTGTGCCTTGAGCATGTGCGCGCCTTCAACGCCGGCTATAATTTTTTCGATGGGATGAGCGTGGACGAAATCCACGCCGCACAATCGCCAATGGCCGGTTGGGTGCAGGACATGGTGCGCGGGCGCCCGGCCTTCACCATCGGGGATCCGCACGACTTGTTTGCCCAGGCCGGGCCCGCCCGGCCCAAGCCGCCACCGGGGCGCTGGGCGGCGCCGGGCGATGCCCAGGCGCTGGGCGCTTTGGGGCTGGACCGCAATGCCAGCCCGGCCGATATCCGCCGTGCCTATCGCGCCCTCGTCCGCCGGTACCACCCTGACAGCAATGGGGGGGACCGCAGCCACGAAGGAAAGTTGCAGGCGGTGGTCAACGCCTTTACGCACCTGAAATCCGCTGCCGGATACAAGATGGAGTCGAACAAGACGTGAGCGACATGCACGAAACCCGCCCGGTGGCCCTGGCCGCGCCCGATACCACGGTTGATGCCCGCGAAGTGTTCGGTGTGGATATCGACATGGCGGTGCCGGCCTTCTCCATCGCCGATGAGCGCGTGCCGGATCTGGATCCGTCCTACGTGTTCGATCCCGATACCACGCTGGCCATCCTGGCCGGCTTTGCCCACAACCGCCGGGTGATGGTGCAGGGCTATCACGGCACCGGCAAATCCACCCATATCGAACAGGTGGCGGCGCGGCTGAACTGGCCGTGCGTGCGCATCAACCTGGACAGCCACATCAGCCGCATCGATCTGATCGGCAAGGATGCCATCGTGCTGCGCAATGGCGCGCAGGTGACGGAATTCCGCGAGGGCCTGCTGCCCTGGGCGCTGCAAACGCCCACCGCGCTGGTGTTTGACGAATATGACGCCGGCCGGCCCGACGTGATGTTCGTGATCCAGCGTGTGCTGGAAGTGGAAGGCAAGCTGACGCTGCTCGATCAGAACCGGGTGATCCGGCCGAGCCCGTGGTTCCGCCTGTTTGCCACCGCCAACACCGTGGGCCTGGGCGACACCACCGGCCTGTATCACGGCACCCAGCAGATCAACCAGGGCCAGATGGACCGGTGGAGCATTGTCACCACGCTCAATTATCTGCCGCATCACACCGAAACCGCCATCGTGGTGGCCAAGGTGAAGCAGTTTGACAGCGATGCCGGCCGCAAGACGGTGGCCAACATGGTGCGCGTGGCCGACATGACCCGCGCCGGCTTCATCGGCGGCGACATCTCCACGGTGATGAGCCCGCGCACGGTGATCACCTGGGCGCAGAATGCGGTGATCTTTGGCAGTGTCGGCTTTGCCTTCCGCCTCTCGTTCCTCAACAAGTGCGACGAGGCCGAGCGCAGCATCGTGGCGGAATATTACCAGCGCGTGTTCGGCGAGGAATTGCCGGAAAGCGTGGCGTCGCGGGCCAAGAAATAAGCCATGGCCGATTGGCAGCTGGCGCAGATCAACATCGGCACCATGGTGGCGCCCAAGGGCGATCCGCGCGTGGCTGAATTCTATGCCGCGCTCGATGCCATCAACGCCATCGCCGATGCCAGCCCCGGCTTTGTCTGGCGGCTGCAGGACGAAGCCGGCAACGCCACCGACATCAAGCCGACGCCTGATCCGAACCTGTTGGTGAACATCTCGGTGTGGGCCGATCTGGAAAGCCTGTCGGCCTTTGTCTATCGCAGCAGCCATGCCGGCATCATGCGCCAGCGCCGGCAATGGTTCGTGCCGTTCCAGGGGGCGTTCCAGGCGCTGTGGTGGGTGCCCGCCGGGCACCGGCCCGACGTGATGGAAGGGCTGGCGCGGCTGTGGCTGCTGGACCGGTATGGCCCCAGCCCCCAGGCCTTTGGTTTCAAGACGGCCGTTGCGCCGCCAGAAGGTGCCAGCCATGGCTGATCCAAACCCGATCGAGGATTTCCGGCAGGCAGTGGCGGCCGCCATGCGGGCCATGGGGCATGCGCCCGACATGGAATTGGCCTACACGGCCGACAAGCCGGGCTGTTTCGGCGTTTCGGCGCGGGTGCCGCAGCCGGCCCGCGCCCTGCCGGCCGAACAGGTGGCCGAGGTGCGCGGCTGGGCCGACAGTTTCGCGCTGAAGCGCCGCCACCATGATCCCAAGGTGCATGTCGCCGATCAGCCCGATGCGGGGCTGGCGCGGGATATCTGGAATGCGGTGGAACAGGCCCGCTTCGAGGCGCTGGGCGCCATCGAGATGGCGGGCGTGGCCCGCAATCTTGACCGGATGACCGAGCAACGGCTGCGCACCGATCCGATCGTGCGCGCCCGCACCGCCGAGGAGGTGCCGCTGGCCACTGCGATCAGCCTGATCGTGCGTGAACGCCTGACCGGCGCCGCCGTGCCGCGCGTGGCCAGCCAGGCGGTTGACATGGTGCGCGGCCATGTCGAGGCGCAGGCCGGTGCCCATCTTGATGCGCTGGCCGCCGCCATGACGGACCAGGCGCAGTTTGGCCAGATGATGCGCCATGTGCTGGCCGATCTGGGCCTGGCCGCCGATCCGGAGGAGGCCAGCGACGAGACCGAACAGTCCGACGACGGTGCCGAGGAGGAACAGCCCGGCGAGGACAATGAGGAAAGCCAGGACGACGACGGCGGCGGCGCCGAACAATCGGTGGAGACGCGCGCCGAGGAATCGAGCGACGCCGCCGAGGACGCCGAGCAGCGTGAGGGGGAGATGGACACCGACCAGGTGTCTGACGCCGAGATGGGCGACGAGGGCCATGAGGGCATGATGCCGTGGCGGCCCAACATGCCGCTTTCGGATTTGCCGCCGGATTTTGATTACAAGGCCTATCTCACCAAGTTCGACGAGGTGGTGGGCGCCGCCGACCTGTGCGACGACGAGGAGCTGACCCGGCTGCGCGCCTATCTGGACCAGCAACTGATCCCGCTGCAATCGGCGGTGACCAAGCTGGCCAACCGTCTGCAGCGCCGGCTGATGGCCCAGCAGAACCGCAGCTGGGATTTCGATCAGGAGGAGGGCCTGCTCGATGCCGCCCGGCTGGTGCGCATCGTCACCAATCCGGCCCATGCGCTCAGCTACAAGATCGAGCGCGACACCGATTTCCGCGACACGGTGGTGACGCTGCTGATCGACAATTCGGGCTCCATGCGCGGCCGGCCCATCTCCATCGCCGCCATCTGCGCCGATATCCTGGCGCGCACGCTGGAACGCTGCGCAGTGAAAACCGAAATCCTCGGTTTCACCACCCGCGCCTGGAAGGGCGGGCAGAGCCGTGAGGCGTGGCTGGCCGCCGGCCGCCCGGCCAAGCCTGGCCGCCTCAACGATTTGCGCCACATCATCTACAAGCAGGCCGACGCGCCGTGGCGGCGGGCGCGCAAGAATCTGGGCCTGATGATGCGCGAAGGCCTGCTGAAGGAGAATATCGACGGCGAAGCGCTGCTGTGGGCGCACGACCGCCTGCTGGCGCGCCCCGAAGACCGCCGCATCCTGATGGTGATTTCCGATGGCGCGCCGGTGGATGATTCCACGCTCAGCGTGAACAGCGGCAATTATCTCGAGCGCCACCTGCGCGCCGTGATCAAGCAGATCGAAACCAAGAGCCCGGTGGAATTGATCGCCATCGGCATCGGCCATGACGTCACCCGCTATTATGCCCGCGCCGTCACCATCATGGATGCCGAGCAATTGGGCGGCGTGATCATCGATCAGCTGGCCGGCCTGTTTGACACGCAGCCGCAGCGCCGGCGCTGATCCCACCGCTCTGGCGCAGGCGGGGCTGGCGCTGGGGCGTCCGCCTCGCCTATACTCCGGCGGCAAAGCCAGCAAAGGGGGTGCATGGCCAGCCGGATTGCCACGATGCGCCGTGCCGTCGCCACTGCCGGGCCTGTCCGCCTGTCGGTGACGCTGCTGGTGCTGCTGCTGGCGCTGCTGGTGGCGCGCTACAGCTGGAACCTGCCGCTGGCGCTGTCGGCCGAGCGTGGCCTTTATGATGTGCGGGTCGATCTCGCCGCCCCGCGCGTGGACCAGGACCCGCGCATCGTGCTGGTGGTGTTCACCGAGGAAACGCTCACAGCCACCGGCAAGCGCTCCCCGCTCGATCGCACCATGCTGGCCCGCGCGCTCACCAATCTCGATGCGCTGGGCCCGCGCGCCATCGGGGTCGACATATTGATCGACCAGCCCCAGCCCGAAGACCCGGTGCTGCGCCAGGCCCTGCTGGGGATGAAGACGCCGACATTTTTCGGCTTTTCCAGCAATGCCGAAAATGGCGAATTTGTCATGCCCTGGCAGGAAGCCCATATGCGGCGCTTCTTTGCCGGCGTGGCCAGCGCCCCGGTGCGCACCGCCAATATCCGGCTGGATGTGGACAATGACAATGCCTGGCGGCAATGGCCCAACCCGGCCCAGCGCCCGCCCAAGCTGCTGGTCAACGCGATCACCGGTGTCACCGGCTATGAACGGCACCAGGGCTCCGCCATGTTCCGCAAGGCGCAATTTGCCGACCGGCCGGTGTTTGCCTCGCTGCCGGTTGATCTGTTTGGCGATGCCGCCACCGCCGCCGCGCTCAAGGATGCGATTGCCGGCAAGATCGTGCTGATCGGTGCCGATCTGCCCGAATCCGATCGCTTCATCACCCCCTTCACCCGCCTGTCCGGCAAGACGACGCCGGGGGTGGAACTGCACGCCGTGCTGATCGCGCAGGCGCTGGATGGCGGCAATCTCAAGCGGCTGCCGGCCGGGCTGGTGTGGGGCCTTGCCCTGCTGGCCGTGGTGCTGGGCGCCATCACCGGCGGCTTTGATCTGGGCGCCCGCCTGCTGGGCCCCTTCGTGCTGGCCGAAATCGGCCTGCTCGGCTGGCTGCCCTATGGCCTGCAAGGCGGCGGCTTTGATACTTATGGCCTGCCCTGCGCCGGGCTGGGTGCCGGCTGGCTGATGGCGCTGATGGCAGCCAGCACCACGGCCCGCATCGTCGGCGCCGAACAGCGCAAGTTCGCGCAAGGGGCGCTGGGCAAATATCTGCCGCGCGATGTCGCCCAGCAGATCCTGGCCGAGCCCGAGCGCCTGCAATTGAGCGGGGAGCGCCGGCCAATCTTCGCGCTGTTCACCGATATCGAAGGCTTCACCTCGATGTGCCAGAGCCAGCCGCCGGAGGTGGTGGCCGCCACGCTCAACGAATATCTCGACACCATGAGCGACGTGGTGCTGAAACATGGCGGCACCATCGACAAATTCGTCGCCGATGCGGTGGTGGCATTCTGGGGCGCGCCGATCGCCCGGCCCGATGATGCCCAGCGCGCGCTGGCCTGCGCGGTGGAAATGGCCCAGGTGGGCGAACGCTTCAAGGTGGAGCGCGAGGGCCGGCCGGCAATGGGCCGCACCCGCGTGGGCCTGCATTGGGGTGATGTGGTGGTGGGCAATTTCGGCGGCGAAGGCCGCATCCAATATACCGCGCTGGGCGATTCGATGAATGTCGCGGCCCGGCTGGAAGGCGCCAACAAGTCACTGAAAACCGCAGCGCTCGTCAGCGGGGAGGCCGCCAGCCAGATGGGGCTGGAGCATTTCCGCCCGATGGGCCGGGTGCGGGTGCGTGGCCGGCAGAAGCCCATCGAGGTCTATGAGCCGCTGGGCGTGGGCGGTGCCGTGCCCGACAAGGTGTTTGCCGGCCTCTATGCCGCCTTTGAACGGGGGGAGGCCGATGCGCTGGCCGCGCTCAGGCAGCGTTCAGCGGCTGCACCCGAAGACAAGGCGCTTGCGTATCTGATAGACAGGATGGAACAGGTGGGACCCGGAGGCGTTCATGATCTCGATTAAGTCGGCCGCAGCAATTTTTATGGCCCTGATGGCGGGCAGCGCCGTGGCCGGCCCGCTGGTGGTGCGGGCCGCCGGCCCGTCGGCCGCCAGCTTCAAGCCCGGCCAGCGCCTGGCGGATGGCCCGATCACCCTGAAGGCCGGCGATTCGATTGTGGTGCTGGATGCCAAGGGCACGCGCAGCTTCTCCGGCCCCGGCAGCTTCAGCCTGGCCGCGCCCAGCGCCGCTGCGCAGGATGTGGCGTTCAGTGACCTCTTGGTGCAGAAGCCTGCCCGCCGCGCCCGCATCGGGGCGGTGCGCGCCGGCGGCCAGGATCAGGGCCCGCCCACCCCGCCGGGCGTGTGGGCGCTCGATACCCGCGCCAGCGACACGGTGTGTGCCATCGATCCGGCCAATATCGCGCTGTGGCGGGCCGATAGCAGCGCCGCCCAGACGATGACGATCACCCGCGATGACGGCGCCAGCGCCAGCGTGCTGTTTGGCGCCGGCCAGGCGCTCGCCACGCTGCCGCCGGCGGTGGCCGGCAAGATCGCGACCCTCACCATCGCCGGTGGCAAGACCCCGGTGCGGCTGACGATGAAGCAGATTGCCGCTCCCAGCGATGTCGAGGCACTGGGCGCCGCCCTGATCGAGGCCGGTTGCCAGAGCCAGTTCCAGCGGTTGGCCAGCAACACGCTGCAGAACTGATCCGCGTCAGAAGGGGGTGGCTGCCAGTTCGCGCGGCCGGGCGTTGGGCCGCAGGGTGAAGCGCACCTTGCGGTTGCGGAAATCCAGGCTGACCCGCCGGAAGCTGGACAGGAGATCGGAGCCCAGGAAGATCGCCGGCTGATTGGTGAGGCCGAACAGCGCGAACGGCGGCGCATCGGCAAAGGCGATCACCACGTTTGACAGGGTGAGGCTGCCGATCTGGACATGGTTGAGCACCATGGCTTCGGCCTTGAGCACCTGGCCGGTGACCGAGATCAGCTCGATATCCTGCATGCCGTTGGGCCGCCTGGTGCCAAACAGCCGCTGCCGCAGCGCGGCGTTGCCCAGCGTGACTTCGCTGCCGGTATCGATCACCGCCGCCACGGTGCGGTTGGACACGGCGGCCTGGGTGATGATCAACTGCCCCTTGCGGCGCTTGGCGGTGACCAGAATCTCGTTGCCGCTGGGCACATAGGCGCTGCGCGAATCCTGCACGGTAATGGTGCGCTTGTCGAAATCCAGCATCAGCCGCTGATCGGCCAGCGCATCGATGCCGATCAGGCCATCGGCGCCCAGATGCCGCGCCGAAAGCGCCGGCGCCATGATCGGCCCCACCTCGGATTTGCCCAGCGTGAGGGCGGCCACCTCCACGGTGGCCACTTCGCGGGTGCCGGCCATGCCTTGCACCCGCACCGGCTCGCCGCTGGGCAGTTTCAGCAGCGCCGCCAGCCCGTCGCTCACCACCGAACGATCGGCCCCCGAATCCACCAGAAAGCGGTGCGGCCCGCTGTCGTTCACCTTCACTTCGATGAACATGCGGTTGCGCTGCTGATCGGCCGCCAGCGGATCGCCCTGCACATCAAGGCTGTTGTCGATCACGGCGGGTGCCGCGATCGTGGGCAGGGGGGTGGTCCCGCCGGTGGTGGCGGTGGCCGCGGCCACCGCCAGAAACAATGAAGCCAGCATCATCGCGCCAGTGTCTGCCGATTGGCGGCGGCGGGCAAGGGGGTGTAGCGAACGCCCATGTCAACCATCGCCGCCAGCCTGCCGATCATCGCAACTGCCACCGGCGTGGTGGCCCTGGCCGAAATCGGCGACAAGACCATGCTCCTGGCCATGCTGCTGGCGGCGCGATACCGCCGGCCGGGTGCGGTGATCGCCGGCATCGCGGTGGCCACGCTGGCCAATCATGGCCTGGCGGCGGCGGCCGGCGCGGCGCTGGCCGGCTGGCTGGCCGGGCCGTGGTTCCAGCTGGCGGTGGCGCTGGGCTTTCTGGCCATGGCGATCTGGATCCTGGTGCCCGACAGCATCGACACGGCGCCCCGCCCTGCCGATGGCGCCCGCGCCTTCACCGCCACCGCCATCGCCTTTTTCGTGGTGGAAATCGGTGACAAGACGCAGATCGCCACGGTGGCGCTGGGCGCGCGCTTTGATGACATTCTGGCGGTCACCATCGGCACCACCGCCGGCATGCTGCTGGTGAACGTGCCGGCCGTGCTGCTGGGTGAACGCGCGCTGGCGCGTGTGCCGCTGCGGCTGGCGCGCGCGGCGGCATCCGCCCTGTTTGCCGGGCTGGGCCTGTGGCTCGCCTGGCCGCTGCTGCCCCTGCTGATCAGATGATGTTGCGCGCCGCCAGATCGGCCAGCGCGGCTGCATCCAGCCCCAGCACCTCGCCATAAACCTCAACATTATCCTGCCCGATCGCCTCGGGGGCGCGGCGGCGCACCGCGCCCGGCGTGGCCGACAATTTCGGGAAGACATTCTGCATCTTCACCTCGCCCCAGCGCGGGTGGGCCAGGCCGATGATCGCCTCACGCGCCTGGAAATGCGGATCGTCCAGCATGTCCTGCGGGCGATAGAGCCGCCCCGCCGGCACACCGGCCGCGATCATCTTCTCCTCCAGCTCGGCGATGGTCAGCGTGGCGGTCCAGGCCCCGATCAGCGCGTCCAGCTCCTCCTGGTGCCGCCCGCGCGCGACATGGTTCACATAACGCTCGTCCTGCGCCAATTCGGGCCGGCCCATGGCGACACAAAGCCGGCCGAACACCGTGTCCTGATTGGCGCCGATCAGATATTCGCCATCCTTGCAGGGGTAGACATTGCTGGGCGCGATGCCGGGCAGCACCGAACCCGAGCGTTCGCGCACATAGCCCGACGCGACATATTCCGGCACCAGCGATTCCATCACCTGCAACACGGCTTCATACAGGGCGGAATCAACGATCTGGCCCTTGCCGGTGGCATGGCGATGATTCAGCGCCGCCAGCGCGCCGAGCGCGCCATAGGTGGCGGCCAGCGAATCGCCGATCGAAACGCCCATGCGGCTGGGCGGGCGATCGGGATCGCCCACGATGGCGCGCCAGCCGCCCATCGCCTCGCCGATGCCGCCAAAGCCGGCGCGGCTGCTGTAGGGGCCGGATTGGCCATAGCCCGAAACCCGCACGATGATCAGGCCGGGGTTCAGCGCGTGCAGGGTTTCCGGCGCCAGGCCCCATTTTTCCAGCGTGCCGGGGCGGAAATTCTCGATCAATATGTCGGCCTTGGCGATCAGATCCCGTGCCAGCTGCTGGCCTTCGGCCAGGCGCAGGTTGCAGGAAACGGCGCGCTTGTTGCGGGCCACCACTTCCCACCACAGCGGAAAATCGCCGCGGCCCCACACGCGCATCGGATCACCCTGGCCGGGCGGTTCCAGCTTGATCACATCGGCGCCCATGTCGCCCAGCAACTGCCCGCAGAATGGGCCGGCGATCAGCTGGCCCATTTCCACCACCTTGATGCCCGCCAGCGGGCCGGCCACGCCGCTCATTCTGCGGCCTCGGCAAAGTGCCACACCGGCGGCCGGGGCGCCGGCAGGCCGGTTTCGGCGGCGCAGCGGGCGCGCAATTCCTCGATGCTGCCGCCGCGGTTGAAGATCGCTGCTTCGGCCGGCTGGCTGGCGGCCAGTTCGGCGCGCAGGGCGGCGGTGGCAGCCGTGTCCACCACGCCATCGGCATCGGCCACCACGCCATAGGCGCGCGCGCCAGCGACGCTGACCAGGCCCTGGCGGATTTCCAGCCCCACCAGCGCCGGATCACGCTCAAGCGGGTTGCCCCAGCCGCCGCCGCCCCAGGTGATGAAATGCAACTGGTCGCCGGCCTCCACGTCCAGGCTGTCCAGCTTGTTGGCCACGATCGTCTGGGTGCCGTCGGCCTTTTCGAGGATCTTGCGGGCCCGGGCGCCGGGTTCGCCGCCGTTGACGCCCCACGGATAGGTGAACCAGCGATCATCATGGATCGAAACCGTGCCGGCGCTCAGGAAGCGGTAGGTCATCAGGATGCCGTTGCCGCCACGGAACTTGCCGGCCCCGCCGGTGTCGGCCAGCGCCTCGTAGCGCTCGATGCGCAGCGGGAAATAACGCTCAAGGAACTCGTTGGGCACGTTGGTGAAACCCGGCCACAGCGAATGGCCATCCGGGCCGTCGCCAAAGGGTTTGCCGGGGATGCCGCCAAAGCCGATCTGGAACAGCTGGAACCACTCGCCCGCCTTGCCCGGCCGCTGGTCCCGCCCGGAATACATGAGGTGCGGCGACGAGGAGAAACCGGCCGCGCACAGGAATTCCGGCGTGCGCTGGCCCAGCAGCGCGCCCAGCAGATCGAAGATGCGGCCCAGCGCATGGGTGCGTCCCGACAGGGCTGCCGGATAGCGCGGCTTCAAGAGCGAGCCTTCGGGGATCTTGACCTCGATCAGATCGTAGAAGCCATCGTTGAACATGATCTGCGGATCAAAGACCATGATCATGTAGATGCCGAAGAACATCTTGAACATGTTCTCGTTCAGATAGAAATTGATCGCCGCGTCAGACTGGGGATCGGTGCCGTCGAAATCCAGCACCACTTTGTCCCCCACCCGGCTCATCGTGCACTTGATCTTGTAGGGGCCATAGCCCACGCCATCATCGCAGACATAATCTTCAAAGCTCACCTTGTCGGTAGAGACCGACGAGGCGATCAGCGCCTTCATGGCGCGGTGGTTGCGGGCCAGCAGCGCGTCCATGGCGGCCACCACCTCGTCCTCGCCAAAGCGGGCGCACATTTCATCGATGCGGCGGGCCGCCACCCGGCAGGAGGCGATCAGCGCGTTCAGATCGGCCGCGCACCAGTCCGGCTTGCGGGTCTGGTGCATGATCAGCTTGATCAGATCCTCGTTATACTCGCCCTTCTTCCAGATCTTCACCGGCGGGATGCGCACGCCCTCCTCAAAGATCGAGCGGGCGTCGATCGGCATCGAACCGGCCACCTTGCCGCCGATGTCGCTCTGGTGGCCAAACATCGCCGTCCACGCCACCAGCCGGCCGGAACGATACACCGGCAGCAGCACCAGCCAGTCATTGCTGTGCGAAATCGCGCCCTCGCAGCTGTACGGGTCCGACAGGAAGATCATGTCGCCTTCCTCGATGGTGCCGTCCCAGCCCTTGAGGAAGCCATCGATGAAGCTGCCGAACTGGCCAACGATCATCTTGCCCGCCGGGTTGGCGATCATCGGGAAGGCATCGCCCTGCTCGCGGATGCCGGGCGACATTGCGGTGCGCACCAGCGTCGCGTCCATCTCGATGCGGGCGTTGCGCAGCGCATTCTCGATGATGTCGAGCGTGACCGGGTCAATCGCCCGGGCCGCGAAGGGCTGCGGATTGGTTTCGATGATGCGGGCGGGCATGGCTCAGGCCTCCGGGGTGATGAGGAGGTTGGCAAAATTATCCACCGTGGCGATGTGGCCATTGTGGACCAGCGTGGTCGAATCCATCTCGGTGATCACCGCCGGGCCGGGCACGATGTCACCCGCCTTCAACAGGCTGCGGTCGTAGATGGCGGCGGCGCGGGCCTGGCCGTCCATCCACACCTCGTGATCGCGCACGCGCGCAGCGGCCGGGCTGCCGTTGCCCCGGTCGATGCGGGTCGCCGAAACATTGGCCGCCTTGCCCAGCGCCACCACCCGGATGTTGACCAGTTCCTGCGGCACCGAAAGATTGAAGGTGAACAGGCGCTTGTGCTCGGCATCGAAGCGTTCGGCCAGGCTGGCGATGGTGGAACCCGGCGGCGAATAGAGCGGCACCTCAAAGGCCTGCCCGGCATAGCGCACATCGATTTCCACGCGGATTTCAACCTCGCTGGCCGCCACGCCCTCGGCCGCCAGTTCGCCGCTGGTCTGGGCGATCAGTTCGTCGATCACCGCGCCCACTTCGGCGTCATTGGTCTGCGTCACCAGCCGGTTGAAGCTGCGCTGTGCATCCACGCGCAGGCGGGTGGTGGCATCGCCATAGGCGCACAGCACGCCAGGGGAGGGCGGGATGATCACTGGCCAACTGCCCATCAACATGCCCATGGCATTGCCGTGCAGCGGGCCGGCGCCGCCAAAGGCCATCAGCGCGAAATCACGCGGATCATAGCCCTGCTGCACGCTCACCAGCCGCAGCGCGCCAAACATGGTTTCGTTGACAATGGCGATGATGCCGGCCGCGGCCTCCAGCAGCGGCAGGCCCAGCGCGTCGGCCACGGTCTGCACCGCCCGGCGCGAGGCTTCGCGATCCAGCTTGAAGGCGCCGCCCAGCAGATTTTCCGGCAGATAGCCCAGCACGACATTGGCATCGGTCACGGTCGGCAGTTCGCCGCCGCGGCCATAGGCGGCCGGGCCCGGCACCGCGCCGGCCGATTGCGGGCCGACGCGCAGCGCCCTGGTGAGTTCGGGCACGGTGGCGATCGAGCCGCCGCCGGCACCCACCGTCTTCACATCCAGGCTGGAGGCGCGGACGGTGAGATGGCCCACACTGGTTTCGCGGCGCAGGCGCGGCTGATAATCCTCGATCAGGGCGACATCGGTGGAGGTGCCGCCCATGTCGAGCGTCAACACATTGGGAAAGCCAGCATTTTTGGCGATCCACACCGCACCGGCCACGCCGCCTGCCGGGCCTGACATGAGCAGGTTCACCGGCGCGGTGCGGCTCTTTTCGGCCGACATCAGGCCGCCATCGGAGCGCAGCAGATTGAGCTTGGCCGTGGTGCCCCAATCCTTGAGCGCATTCTCCAGATTGCCGACATAGCGCGACACGGTGGGCCGCACCGCGCTGTTGGCCACGGTGGTCAGCGCCCGCTCATATTCCTGCATTTCGGGCAGGATATCGGCCGACAGCGAGACCGGCAGGCCCGGCAGTTCCTCGGCGCAAATCTCGGCGATGCGCCGCTCGTGCGCGTCGTTGAGATAGGAGTTCATCAGGCAGACGGTGATCGCCTCGACCTTTTCCGCCGCCAGCCGCTTCAGGCTGTGGCGCAGCGCCGCCTCGTCCAGCGGGCGGACGATCGCGCCATCGGCGCCGATGCGCTCATGGGCTTCGATCGTCGCCTCCAGCGGGGCCATCGGCGTGGGCTTGGGCCACACGATCCAGGCGGCGAGGCCGCCGGGCACCAGGGAGCGGGCGATCTGCAGGATGTGGCGATAGCCTTCGGTGACGATCAGGCCAACGCGGGCGATCTTGTGTTCCAGCACGGCGTTGGTGGCCACCGTGGTGCCATGCAGGAACATCGACAGGTCAGCCGCCGAAATCCCCGCCTTTTCCGCCAGTTGCCGGGCGCCGGCGATCACCGCCTCTGATGGATCATGCGGGGTGGAGGGCACCTTGTCGCGCACCGCGCGGCCGGTTTCCTCGTCGATCACGATCAGGTCGGTGAACGTGCCGCCAACGTCAACGCCCAGGCGGTAGGAGGGGGGGCGATTGCTCACATTCATGCTCCGGTGGGAATAGGGCGGGCGATGAAGTCACCGGCCTTGCCGGCCCGGCTGGGCAGCGGCCGGCCCATCTGCTCGGCAAACCAGCGGTTGGCCGCCAGGGTGACTTCAAGATCAAGGCCATGGGCGATGCCCGAACGGCCGAACAGATACAGCAGCTCCTCGGTGCCGACATTGCCGGCGGCGCCGGGGGCAAAGGGGCAGCCGCCCAGCCCGCCCAGCGCCGAATCAAAGGTGCGGCAGCCAGCCAGGTAACCGGCCCAGGCGTTGGCCGGGGCCAGACCGCGGGTGTCGTGCAGGTGCAGGCGGATGGGGATGGGGGCGATGGCCTCGATCACCCGCTCAGTGAGTTCGCCAACCTGGCTGGGCACGCCCACCCCGATCGTGTCGGCCAGGGCGATTTCCTGGGCGCCGGCATCGGCCATGCGCCGGGCCAGATCGATCACCCG
>JAIXUQ010000040.1 GCA_027483465.1 Sphingomonadales bacterium | reverse complement strand
CTGCCCAACATGGTGGTGATGGCCGCCAGCGACGAGGCCGAACTGGCCGACATGGTGCACACCGCCGCCCTGCACGATGATGGCCCGATCGCCCTGCGCTATCCGCGCGGCGAAGGCACCGGTGTCGCCATCCCGGCCACCCGCACACGGCTGGAAATCGGCAAGGGCCGCATCGTGCGGCAGGGCAGCAAGGTCGCCATCCTCTCGCTGGGCACCCGCCTGGCCGAGGCGCTGGCCGCCGCCGACACGCTGGATGCCAGGGGCCTTTCGACGACCGTGGCCGATATGCGCTTTGCCAAGCCGCTGGACATGGCGCTGATCCGCAAGCTGGCCGCCACCCACGAGGTGCTGGTGACGATCGAGGAAGGCGCCATCGGCGGCTTTGGCGGCCATGTCCTCACCCTGGCCAGCGACGAGGGCCTGCTCGATGCCGGCCTCAAGCTGCGCACCCTGCGCCTGCCCGATGTCTATCAGGATCATGACGCGCCGGCGAAACAATATGCCCAGGCCGGGCTGGACGCCGCCGGTATCGTGCGCTGCGTGCTGGATGCCTTGCGCCACAACAGCGTGAACGCCGTTGACGAGGGCGCCGCGCGGGCATGATGGCGGTTGATTGATATCCGGCGGGCCGAATGATATCATTTGGCTTCGCCCGGATATCCATGAGGCCATTGCCATGCAGGTTTCGAAATGGGGCAACAGCCTCGCCATCCGCATCCCCGCCGATGTCGCCCGCACGCTTGGCCTGAAGGAAGGTGACGAATTGGAGGTGACCGCCACCGGCGAGCGCAGTGTGCAGTTGCAGCGCCGGCTCACGCGCGAGGAGGTGCTGGCCCGGCTGAAGGCCTATGATCTGCACCTGCCCGAAGACTATAAGTTCAACCGGGAGGAGCTGTACGAAGATCGCCGTCCGTTGTGAGCAGCTTCTTCGATACAAACATTCTGGTTTATTCGTTCGAGAACAGCCCCAAGGGCGATATTGCGCGCGCGATGCTTGAAGGGGGCGGGCGGATTGCAGTGCAATCGCTGAACGAGCTCGCACTCGTGCTGCGGCGAAAATATCGGCGCAGCTTTGCTGAACTCACGATCAATCTCGCCGAGATTGCGGGGCTGTTTGATGAGCCGGTGCCCCTCACCATGGCCATCCACAGCGAGGGCTTGCGCATTGCCGAACGCTACCGCTTGTCCATCTACGATGCCATGCTGTTGGCTGCGGCGCTGTCGGCGGGCTGCACATTGTTCCATAGCGAGGATCTGGGCGACGGCCTGGTGATCGATGGCCGGCTGGCGGTGCGCAACCCGTTTGCCTGAACCGCCTGCGCCAAACGCGCGCTTCCCTTCCGGCGGTGGCCGGCCTACATCGCCGCGCGTGTCCTCCGCTGCCGCCTCCCGCGATCCGTCCTTGGGCGAGATCCTGCTGCTCGGCAGCCTGACGGCCTTTGGCGCCGTCACCATCGATCTCTATCTGCCCACGCTGCCGGCGATCGCGCGCGATTATGGCGTGTCCGATGCCGCGGTGCAGCTCACCATGTCGGCCTTTCTGGTTGGCATGGCGGTGGGCCAGTTGTTTTTCGGCCCGCTGTCTGATCGGATCGGGCGGCGGCCGGCGATCCTGCTCGGCTGCGGCGTCTATGTGCTGGCCAGCCTGGGCTGCGCGCTGGCGCCCGACATCAATGCGCTGGTGGCCGGCCGCTTCTTCCAGGCGCTGGGCTGTTGTGCTGCCATGGTCACCTGCCGCGCCATCGTGCGTGACCTCTATGATCACAGCGATTCGGCCCGCATTTTCAGCCTGTTGATGCTGGTGCTGGCGATTGCGCCGCTGCTGGCCCCGACGCTGGGGGGCTGGATCGCCGCGGTGGCCGGCTGGCATGCAGTGTTCCAGGTGTTCATCGCGGTGGGTCTTGCCATCGCGCTGGCGGTGGCCTTCCGGCTGGAGGAAAGCCGATCCGACGCCACCGCCGAGGCCGCTGCCGATGGTTCGGTGCTGGCCACCTATGCATTGCTGCTGCGGCAGCGCCGGCTGATCGGCTATCTGCTGGTGGGGGCGGCCAATGGCGCCACGCTCTTTTCCTATATCGCCGGCTCGCCCGATCTGGTCATCAACATCTGGGGCTTCAGCGCCAGCGAATTCGGGCTGATCTTCGCGGTCATCGCGGTGGGCGTGGTCGGCTCCAGCCAACTCAACCGGGCGCTGCTGCGCCGCTTCACCCCTGATCAGGTGCTGGGCACAGCCAGCATCGGCGCCGCGCTGATCGGGCTGATGCTGCTGGCCTGCGCGCTGCTCGATGCGCCGCTGGTGCTGCTGTTTCCGGCGCTGTTCCTTGCCCTCTCCTCCAACGGGCTGATCGCCGCCAATGCCTCGGCCGGGGCGCTCAACATCGATCCGCTGCGCGCCGGCGCCACCTCGGGCCTGATGGGCGGCATCAGCTTTGCCGTGGGCGCGCTGGCGTCGGCGGCGGCCGCCGCGGTGCATGATGGCACGGCGCGGCCGATGGCGGCCAATATCTGCATCGCCCTGGTGGTGGCGGCGGCGGCCTTTCACGGCCTGGCAAAAGCGCGATGAACGGGGCGGCGCTTTCCCCGCGCGCCTTGCTGCTGGCGCTGGCGGTGGTGGCGGTGTGGGGCACCAATTTCGCCGTGATCGGCGCCACGTTGCACAGCCTGCCGCCGCTGTTGTTTGCGACGCTGCGCTTTGCTGCCGTGGTGTTCCCGCTGATCCTGTTCGTGCGCCGGCCGCAGGTGTCGTGGCGCATCCTGGCGCTTTATGGCCTGGCCATCGGGGTGGGGCAGTTCGGCCTGTTGTTCATCGCCATCAGCGGCCATATCGCCGCCGGCATCGCCAGCCTCCTGGTGCAATCGCAGGTGGTGTTCACCATCGCCATGGCGATGATCACCAGCGGTGAACGGCTGAGGCCGCTGCAATATGGCGCGCTGGCGCTGGCGCTGGGCGGCGTGGCGGTGATCGCCGGCCACACCGGCGGGGAGGTGAGCCTGCCCGGCATCGCGCTGGTGCTGGGCGCCGCCTTTGGCTGGGCGCTGGGCAACATGGCCCAGCGCGCCGCCGGCCGGGTGGAGATGCTGGGTTTCATCACCTGGTCGTCGCTGTTTGCGGTGCCGCCGCTGGCGCTGATGGCGCTGTGGTTCGAAGGCTGGCCGGCAATTGCCACGGCACTGGCCGCCACCACCCCGGCGATCTGGGCGGCGGTGGCCTGGCAGGCGGTGGGCAATTCGCTGTTCGGCTATGGCGCCTGGGGCTGGCTGCTCGCCCGCTATCCCGCCACCAGCGTGGCGCCCACCTCATTGCTGGTGCCGGTCTTCGGCATGGCCTCCACCGCGATCTGGCTGGGCGAGGCGCTGCCGCCGTGGAAGCTGATGGCCGCCGCGCTGATCATCGGCGGCCTCGCGCTCAACCTGCTTGCCACCCGTCAGGCCGGCGGCAGCCGGAAGTTGTAGGGTTCGGTCTTCTCCGCCGCGGCGATCCACGCCGGGCGGGCCTGGATGCGGCGGGCATAGGCCAGCACATTGGGGAAATGCGCGCCCAGCCCCTGCACGGCGGCGATTTCGGCGATGAAGCTCATCATCACGTCCGCGCCGGAAAGTTCGTTGTTCACCAGCCAGTCCTGATCGCCCAGGCACTGGCTGAAATAGGCGACATGCGCGCCGATCTGTTCCTGGATGCGTGGGGCCAGCGGCGCGGCCGCCTCCCCCAGCCGGGCGGTGTAGAGCGCCAGCAGGAACGGTGTCATCGCCGAACCTTCGGCGAAGTGCAGCCACATCAGATAGGCTTCGTGGGCATCGGTGCCCGGCGCCGGCATGAAGCGGCCCTGGCCATGGTGGCGGATGATCCAATCAGTGATGGCGGCGCTTTCAAAGATGATCTTGCCATCGGCCTCCAGCACCGGGGATTTGCCCAGCGGGTGGATGGCCTTCAGCTCCGGCGGTGCCAGGTTGGTCACGGCGTCGCGGCTGTAATGGCGGATCTCGTAGGGCGTGCCCAGTTCCTCCAGCAGCCACAGGATCCGCTGTGAACGGCTGTTGTTGAGATGATGCACGATCAGCATGGCCAGTTCCTCCCCGAATCGGTATTGGGCCGCATCATGGCGCTTTTCATCCCGGATGACGAACTGGAAGAAAGCTTCGTCCGCGCCAGCGGGCCGGGCGGCCAGAATGTCAACAAGGTCTCATCGGCGGTGCAATTGCGCTTTGATGCCGCCAATTCGCCCAGTCTGCCCGACGATGTGCGGATGCGCCTGCTGAAACTGGCCGGCCGCAAGGCCACGTCCGATGGGGTGATCGTGATCACTGCCAACCGCTTCCGCGATCAGCCGCGCAACCGCGAGGATGCCCGTGCCCGGCTTGACGAGATGCTGGCCAAGGCCGCCATCCGTCCGGTGACGCGCCGCGCCACCCGGCCCACGCTGGGATCGAAGCAGCGTCGGCTGGTTGGCAAGGCGGTGCGCGCCACCATCAAGGCCAGCCGTGGCAAGGTTTCGACCGACGATTGAGTTGTCGGGGCCGACAGCCCTTCAAATTGCCGCAATGCGACATTAGCTTGGGGGTGTCGCGTTTTTGCCGGAAGGATCCGCCATGTCAGACGAAACCGCCATCACCCCCACCGAAATCACCCCCGCCGACGCCGCCGGCAAGCTGGACCGGTTGAAGGCCGATCTGAAGGATCAGGCCGACAAGGCGATTGGCAAGGCCAAGGATGCCGCCACCGCCGCCTATGACAAGGCCGCGGCCAAGGCCCGCGAACTGGCCGAAGCCGCTCCGGAAAAGGCCCGCGAGGTCAAGGAACGCGCCCAGAAGGTGGCCGAAGAGGGCACCGCCAAGGTGCGCACCACCGTGCAGGAACAGCCGCTCGCCGCGCTGGGTGCCGGCATCGCACTGGGCTTCGTCGTCGGTTGGCTGATCGCCGGCCGCCGCAAGGACTGAGCCAACCAGATCCTCCCCAAACTTGTTTGGGGAGGTGCCGAGCACAGCGAGGCGGAGGGGCCTGCGCAGCCGATGCCCCTCCGTCATCCCCGGCCTTCGCCGGGGCTGCCACCTCCCCAAACGAGTTTGGGGAGGATTGTTTCAATGATGCCCGTCGGGCTCCTGCATCAGCTCAATGAGCACGCCGCCCGTGTCACGCGGGTGCACGAAGATCACCGGCACGCCGTGGGCGCCCATGCGCGGCTCCCCGGTGCCCAGCACGGTCGCGCCGCGCGCCCGCATCGCGTCGCGTGCGGCGATGATGTCCTTCACCTCGAAACAGACATGATGCTGCCCGCCATTGGGGTTCTTCTTCAGAAAGCCATGAATGGGCGAATCCGCGCCCAGCGGCTCGATCAATTCCAGCTGGCTGTTGGCCACATCGATGAAGGCCACACGCACCCCCTGGGCCGGCAGATCAAAGGCCGGCGTGGAGACGGTGGCGCCAAACAGCCGGCCATACATCGCCACCGCATCATCGATGGACGGGCAGGCGATGCCCACATGGTTCAGGCGGCCCAGCAGCAGCGGGGGCAATTGGCTCATCTGCGTCTCCTTCGAAAAGTGCGGCTGCCCCTTGCACGCCGGGCAAAAGCCGGCAAGCTGCCAAGATGATCTACATCGTGCTCAATGCCGTGCCGATTGCGGTTGCCACCCTGATCGGGCTGCTGCTGGCCCAGTTCATCGATCGGCCGCGCGGGATTGCCGGCTGGCTGGTGGCGCTGGCCAGCGCCGCCTGGCTGGGCGCCATCCTGGCCGGCGCGCTGATCCTGGCTCCGCCCAAGGCGCCGATCTGGGTGATGACCGTGGGTTCGGCGGTGGTGATCTGGGCCGGCTTCGTGGTGCCGGCGCTGGCCACCTCGCTCAGCCTGGCCGGGCAGCGCTGGCCGCGCAT
>JAIXUQ010000011.1 GCA_027483465.1 Sphingomonadales bacterium | reverse complement strand
TCCGGCGCGGCCGCAGGGGCACGCGCCACCTCCAGCGCCCGGTCACGCCCGGCCTCGAAATCGGCCAGCGTGGGCAGCACGGCCACATCGGCGGCAACACCGCGGCGCGGGGTGAAGCGGCTGATGGCGGTGAGGCTCTTGAACTGCGGCACCCGCACCCGAATGCGGCTTTCGGGCAGCACCAGCGTGAAGATATTGCCGGCGGTTGGCCCTTCGGCGCTGCCCGCCGTGTCTTCCCCCACCAGCGTCACGGCGCGCCGGTCCTTCAGCCAGGCGATCGTCATGGTGGCGCCCGAGGCGTTGCGCGGCCCGGTCAACACGGTGAGCCGGCCGTTGAAACGCTGGGCGGCGGGCAGCGGTTGGTGCAGGATTTCGCCATCGTCATCATCGGCCTCGTCGGTGCCGCTGGGGATCCGCTCCAGCAGGCCGTCATCGGTGGGGCGCCAGGCGCTGGCCGGCGGGTTGAAGCGGGCCTCACGGTCTCCCCAGCTTTCGAGGAATTGCGGCAGATCACCAAAACGGATCGTGCGGGCGCGGACCGGGCGGGTGAGCGTGAACGGCGCATCGAGCAGATAGCGGCCCAGCGCGATGGTGGGCGCGGTGGAGCCGCCGCCGTTGCGCCTGAGATCGAGAATCAGATGCTCGGTGCCGGCGGCCCGCATTGCCTGGAAGAAGCTGCCCAGAAAGGGCGTGGCGGCCACCGGGTTGCGATAGTTGACGAACGTGTCGATGGCCAGAAGCGCGGTCTTGCCTGCCAGGCGCCAGGTCACGCCGTTGTAAAATTCGCGGCGATAGCGGCCATCGGGCGCCTCCAACTGCTGCCAGGCGGCAAAGCTGATCGGGGCCAATTGGCTGGTCTGGCCGGCGGCGGCCCCGGGCATTTTCCACGCGATGTCCCAGCGTTTCGGCGCGCCGAACAGGCCGGGCCAGTATTCTTCCAGATCGCTGCCGGAAAGATCAGAATCATCGGCAATCTTCACGGCAATCGCCTGATCCGTGTCCCCATCATAGGCGACCAGCGGGGCCACGGCGTTCAGGATCTGCGGCACGGGGCGACCGTTGATCGCGGTGATCTCCGCCCCGCGCGGCAGCGCGCCCGACAGCACGATCATCCGCCCTTCGATCAGGCGGAAGCGCAGCGGCAAGTGGCTGGCATTGGCGTGGCGCCAGGCCTGGATGGCATCGGGCAGTTCGGGCTTGCTGTGATCGCAATGGATGCTGGCGAGCAGCCGGGCAATCTCGCGGTGCAGGGCCAGGGTGGAGGTGGGCGCGCTGGCGGCCAGCCGGGCAAAGGCGGCGTCCACCTCGGCCTTGGTGGCATAGCGGGTGAAGCCGGGGTGGATGGTGTCCAGCGCGCGGCGCAAGAGGGCGATGTCGTGCGCGGACTGGGCGGCGCTGAGCGGCGGATCGGGCAGATCGGCAGCCAGGGCGGGCGTGGCGAGAAGCAGGGCGGCAAGCAGGGGGCGAAGCATCATCGGGGCCTTTGCGCAAAGGGTGGGCGGCGGCCCGGCTGATGGCGGATGGGCCCGCCGCCATCGCCCGAAACGCTGAAAAATCATGATTTTCAGGATTTGAGACGTGACAAGGCCCCTCTGGCCTGGCTCGGTGTCATCCCGGCATGTTCAGCAAAGGCGCGGTTGAAGCTGGCCTTGGAGCGGAAGCCGGCGTCCATCGCCATGGTCAGGATGGCGCGGGTTTCGGCCGGATCGGCCAGCCAGGCCTGCACGGCCCGCACCCGCCGCCGGTTGATCAGCGCGTTGAAATTCAGCCCCAGCCCTTCATTGAAGGCGCGGGCCAGATAATTGGCATTGGTGCCCAGCGCCCGGGCCAGGCTGGCGGCGGTTAGATCGGGGTCCTGCCACAGCGCCTGTGCCTCGATCTCGGCTTCGAAACGGCGGCCCAACGCCGCCCAATCCTTGCCGGCGGGCGGCGGCAGTTCAGGGGTGGGGGTGGGCTGGGGATAGCGCATGGCGGCGTGGCGCCAGCCTTCCACCCCCAGATAGATGACCAGGCCGGAGAAGATCAGATAGAGCCAGAATTGATCAAAATAATCGCGCGCCGGATCGCGCAGATTGGCGATGAAAAAGCCCAGCCACACCAGGCCGACCAGCCCCAGCGCCAACAGGAAATTGCGCAGCCAATCGGGATTGAAATCCACCGCATCGGTCACATTCTCGCCCAGCCAGCGGCGATAATCGGCCCAGGCCACCCAGGCCAGGCGGCCATAGACGGCCAGCGAGACAAAGCTGGCCACCCGCAGCACCGGCGCGATGATCGGCGCCATTGCCACCCCATCCCACCAATTCTTGGTGGCCAGCGGCAGCGGGAACACCAGCGCATCGGCGGCAAACTGCACCGCCACGGCCACGAAATGCGGCCACACCAGCGCCGGGGCCCTGCCGGTGAGGCTGGCGGCGTGCAGCCACAGCAGCGGGCCAAAGGCCAGCGTGTAGCTGAAGGGGGCAAAGCTGAGCCACGGCCAGGCGTCATAGAAGCCGGCAAAGCCAATGATATAAGGGATGATCAGCGCGGCCACCGCCAGGATCAGCAGCGCCAGCCAGCGATTGGCGGCGCGGTTGGCCGGGCTGCGCCACAGCAGCACCGCCAGCACCAGCCCCTGCAGCGTGCCGGCCAGCAGGCTGATGCTGAGAACGCCGAATGTGATCACGGCCCCAACCCTCCCACAATCGCGGCGTTGCCGCCAGCGGGCGCGCGGGTTAGCTTTTCGCCATAATCGTTGGGGACGACAGACATGAAAACGCGCATCACCGAAATGTTCGGGATCGAGCATCCGGTCATCCAGGGCGGCATGCATTATGTCGGCTTTGCCGAAATGGCCGCCGCCGTTTCCAATGCCGGGGGCCTGGGCATCATCACCGGCCTCACGCAAGGGTCAGCCGAAAAACTGGCCAGTGAAATCGCCCGTTGCCGCGCGATGACCGACAAGCCGTTCGGCGTGAACCTCACCTTCCTGCCCAGCGTGGTGCCGCCCGATTATCCCGGCCTGATCAAGGCGATCATCGACGGCGGGGTGAAGGTTGTGGAAACCGCCGGCAACAACCCGGCCAAATATCTGCCGGCGCTGAAGGAACATGGCATCAAGGTGATCCACAAATGCACCAGCGTGCGCCACAGCCTGAAGGCCGAGGCGATCGGCTGCGATGCGGTGAGCGTGGACGGGTTTGAATGCGGCGGCCACCCCGGCGAGGATGATGTGGGCAACTGGGTGCTGCTGCCGCGCGCCGCCGAGGAGCTGAAAATCCCCTTCGTCGCCAGCGGCGGCGTGGCCAATGGCAAGCAACTGGCCGCCGCCCTGTGCATGGGCGCCGATGGCGTCAACATGGGCACCCGCTTCATCGCCACGGTGGAGGCCCCGGTGCACGCGAATGTGAAGCAAGCGATCTTGGCCGCAACCGAGCTGGACACGCGCCTGATCATGCGCCCGCTGCGCAACACCGAACGGGTGCTCAACAACGCTGCGGTGGAACGCCTGCTCGAAAAGGAGCGCACCAAGGGCAAGGAGCTGAAATTCGAGGACATCATCGAGGAGGTCGCCGGCGTCTATCCGAAGATCATGAAGGATGGCGAGATGGATGCCGGCGGCTGGAGCTGTGGCCAGGTGGTGGGCCTGATCCACGACATCCCGACCTGCAAGGAACTGATCGAGGGCATGGTGCGCGAGGCCGAGGAGATCATCCGCGCCCGGCTCCAGCGGTTTGTCGCGTGATGGACACGCCGATCCTCTATGATCTGGCCGAGGGGGTGGCGACCATCACCCTCAACCGGCCAGACAAGCTGAACGCGCTGACGCCGCAGATGCTCAGCGATTTCTTCGCCGCCGTGGCCAGGGCAGGGGCCGATCCGGAGGCGAAAGTGATCGTGGTGACCGGGGCCGGCCGGGCCTTTTCCGCCGGGCTCGATCTGGCCATTATCGGCAGCGGCGCCGGCGCCGGCGTGGCAACCCATCCCGACACCGCACCGCAATGGGGCGATGACATCGGCCCGGCGCTGGCCCCCTATTACAGCGGCGGCTGGCCCACGCTGATCACCTGCCGCAAGCCGACCATCGCGGCGGTCAATGGCCCGGCCTTTGGCTGGGGCTTCATCCTGGCGCTACATTGCGACATCCGCTTTGCCAGCGCATCGGCCCTGTTCAACGCCACCTTCGCCCGCATCGGCGTGCCCGGCGAAAAGGGTTCGGCCTGGCTGCTCACCCGCCACATCGGCCAGGCCCGCGCCATGGACCTGCTCTATACCGCCCGCCGCTTTGACGGGGC
>JAIXUQ010000086.1 GCA_027483465.1 Sphingomonadales bacterium | reverse complement strand
TTCAGCGTCCAGATATAGCGTTCCATATTGCCCTGCAGCCGCACGACGATCTCGCGCGTCGGCTCCGGCTGTGGCTGCGGGCTGGCGGCCACCAGATCGCGCATCGAAAGCACGCGCGCGCCATAAGGCGCGCCACTGGCCCAGCCAAACACCCGGCCGCTGCCATCAGTGTCACCCTCGCGGCCCAGCACCGGCATGTGCATGCCCTTCATCTGGCTATGGTCCATGCCGGCCATCGGATCGCGGCCATAGCCATAATCCACCACCGGATAGGGGGTGCCGCCCAAGGGCCGGCTGGCCTGCGCCACGGCGGTACCGACGCGCACGTCCGTGGGGGAGACCACAGCCGGGCTGGCGGGGGCCGGGCTGGCAGACTTGGGCGTGCAATGGCCCATCGCGGCATGCTCGGGCGGGCAATCGGGGTCGGTTGCAGACGGCGGTGCAGCACCGGCAGGCGTGCAATGGCCCATCGCGGCATGCTCGGGCGGGCAGGCCTCGCCGGGGGCGGGCATGCTGTGGCCCATTTCGCTCAGGAGCAGCACCTGTTTCGGGCGCGGCGGCGGCGCTGTGGCGGTGGCGGCCGGATCGCTGGTCAGGCTGGTCAGCACGCTGGCCCGGCGGTCAAGCGTTTCGGCCCACAGCGCGTGGGCGCCGGCGGGCGGGGTCACGATCACGTCCCAGGTTTCGGCCACGGCGATGCGCAGTTCGTCCACCAGCACCGGGGCCACGGGCCGGCCATCGGCGGCCACCACCGTCATCGTCACGCCGGGGATGCGCACATCGATGAAGCTCATGGCGCTGCCGTTGATCAGGCGCAGGCGCAGGCGCTGGCCGGGCGTGAAGGCGATCGCCGGCCGCGCCGCCGTGGGCCGGCCATTGGCCAGCAGGGCATAGCCCGAGACATCGGCGATATCGGTCGCGTCCATGCGCATCTGGCCCCAGGCGCGGCGTTCGGCCAGGGTCGCCTTCAGGCCGAATTTCCGCGCATCGCGCACCAGATCGGGCAGGGTGCGCTTGTTCCAGTTGTAATAGCCGCTGTCGGCCTTGAGATTTTTCATCACGCGGCCGGGGTCTTCGCGCGTGTGATCGGAAAATAGGATCACCTGCTCGGCGTCGCTGGGAACCGGATCGGCGCCGGCCGGATCGATGATCAGCGCGCCATATTGGCCGGCCTGTTCCTGGCCCTCCGAATGGGCGTGATACCAATAGGTGCCGCTCTGCCGGATGCGGATGCGATAGCTGTAGGTTTCGCCGGGCGCGATGCCCTTGAAGCCGTTGAAGCCCGGCGCGCCATCATGGGGGCCATCCACCAGCAGGCCGTGCCAGTGGATCGAGGTGGGCCGGTCAAGCCGGTTCGTCACCCGCACCACCGCCTCCTCGCCCTCGCGGAAGCGCAGCGTGGGGCCGGGCACGCTGCCGTTGATGGCGATCACCCGGTCGGTGCGGCCGGGCACCACCTCGGCCGTGCGCGCCGCCACCACCAGATCATGGGTGGCGGCGGGCAGCGCGGCGGGCAGCAGCAGGCCCAGCAGCAGGATCAGGCGGCGGAACATGGCCGTGGCATAAGCCCAGCCGGGCCCCCGCGTCCACTGCCGGCAATGGCGCTGCGACGGTGTGGCGGGATCAGGCGGGGGTGCTGGTGGCCGGCGGCTGGTGGCAGACGACGACATATTGGCTGGGGCCGGCCCCGCCGTCGATCACCTTGCCGTCAACGACGATGACCACGTCGGCGCTGGGGCCGGTGATGCGGACGCTGTAGCCCTGTGCCTGCATGATCGCTGCCTGCTCATTGGCCGCAGCAAGGCTCGTGCAGACGTGAACATGGGTCGTGTTGCTCATCGTCAATCCCTCCCGGTCAATTCAGCGCAGCGAGGAACCTGCCCCACATCGCGTGCGAGAAGCCATCGAAGCTGGAACTGGTTTCGATCGTGGTGGCGCAGACCGCAGGCGCGACATCCTTGCAGCGCGGGGCGAAAAACACCGAGCCATTGGCGCTGTCCAGCTTGCCCAGCGTGGCGGCCAGATCGGTGGACGCCTTGATCTTGGCGGCCACTGCCGCGCGGTCATCCTGCAATTGCGCCACCAGCGGGCTCACGCTCAGCCGTGCCGCTTCGCCGGTGGCCACCGCCGCCGCGCCGGATGCGCGCGCCAGTTCGCGGGCGGCAAGGCCGGTGGCGAAATACTGGGTGATGCGGCCGTTCAGCTTGGCCTCGGTGCCGGTTCCCACATCGCCCTTGGTGCCGAAACTGGCCATCACCGACAGGGCATCAGCGCCGCGTTCGCCGCCCACCAGGCCGGTGCCCACCAGCTTGCACAGGCTGGAGGATGGCGCCTTGCTGGTGTCGCAGCTTTCAAACCCCTTCTCGCCCCAGCGCTGGGTGATCACCAGCGGCATCACCACCGCTTCCTGCCGCTGATAACCCACCACGATGGCCGGCGAGGAGGCGGCCCCCGCCCCGGCCGAAACGCCGAAGGTGGTGCTGGTGCCAAACACCATGGTGTTGGGATTGGACACACAGCCGGCCAGCGCCAGCATCAGCGGGGCGGCCCAGAGGGCGCGACGGGCGGCGAGACGAGACATGGATTGCCCTCCAACTTCTGCAACATGGCCTGCGCCTGGGCCAGATCGGCCCGGTTGCGCACGATGATCGTCAGGCTGCACTGGCCGGGCGGCACCTGCACCCATTGCGAGCGCCGCCAGCCCAGCGTGATGCCCCGGTCAAGGCTGAGCCCCAGCACCGAAACATCGGCCGCATCAACCCCGGCCGGCCGTTCCGGCCGCTTCACCCTGACAATGCCAACATACAGCGCCGATCCACCACCCGGCCTGCCGGCATCCACCGTGCAGCCGGCCAGCAGCGCCAACACCATCCCCGCAGCCGCGATGGTAACGCGCGCCGGCCGGGGCTGGCAAGCGGCCTCAGCCATGCGCGCCGAAATGATTGGCAATGGCGATGCTGGTGAGCGGGATCAGCCGCGCCGCCTCGGCAATCGGCGCGATGAAGCGGCGCTGGATGCCGGCATAGGCGGCCGGATCGCCATCGGGCCAGTCGCTCGGCTCGGCCATGGCATAATCAGCGAGATCAGGCGCCGACACCGGAAAGGCGCGGTTGAGCAGCGGCAGCGCCTCGTCCACCCGCAGGCTGAGCACCATTTCGATCACATCATCCCGGCTGATGTCGTTGCGCGCCGAAAAGGCCGGGATATCCACCGCGCGCAGGAACATGTGCTGCATCAGCGCCAGCCGCACCGCGTGCAGCACGCCCAGCGTGCGCCGGGTCGCCTCGGCCCCCGGCACGGTTTCGGCCGGCACATGCGCAAGCAACTGGCGCAGCTTGATATTGTCCACCCGCAGCATGGAGGCGAGGCGGCGGAACTGGCCGGAGCGGTCATCCTCCACCAGCCGTTCGGCCAGCGCCAGGCAGGGCCGCGCCAGCGCGGTTTCGGTGCCGCGATAGGGCCGGGTTGCCCAATAGGCGCTGTTGAACAGCTCGCCATAGGCCGCCAGCGTCTTGATGCTGGCAATGGCGTTGGCGCGGCCCACCAGCGCCAAAATCTGGCCCCCGCGCGCCGATGCGCCCAGCAGCGCGCCCAGCGCCTCGGTGGCGCCCTGCGCCGCGCTGCCCACCCCGGCCAGCACGTTCACCGGATAGCCCAGTTGCTGCAAGATGGCGTTGTGCGGGATGGCGCGGATCGATCGCAGGCTGGCATCCCGGTCCCGCCCCAGATCGGATTGCCGCTTCAGCCGGCGCGAACCGGTGGTGGGGATCAGGCCCAGGCCAAAGGCGGTGATGGCGCGGGCATAGGGCCGGGCTTCGAACAGGCCGCGCTGGTGGCGGCGGATCATGCGGTAATAATCGAGGCTGAGATCGGTGCGGGCATAGAAATCATCATCGGCCCCGCCCGCCGCCAGCTGCGGCGCGATCAGCGCGATGCGGGCCAGCGTGGCCAGCGCCAGCGCCGGATGGCCGAAAAACAGGAAGCCATCGCCCCCCTGGAAGCTCGCCTCGGCCTCCACCCTGATGCCGGCAGCGGCAAATTGCGCCCGCGCCCAGCGGCTCAAGGGCCAGGCCAGCCGATCGGCAAAGCTGGCCGGGTGGGCGCCGCGGCCCATCGATTCGCCGTGGGTGTTGAAGATCAGCGCCGCCACATCCGCGAGGCCATTGGCCTTCATCGCGCGCGCCAGCCGGCCCTGCAACCGCTCGATCGCCAGCGCCGCCGGCACCTGGCCCACAAAGCGCCCGGCATCGGAAAAGCCGGTCTGGATCGCCACGCGCCCGCGCCGGCGGGCATGGGCGCGATAGGCCGGCTCGGCCAGCAGCGCATCCAGAAAGCGCCCGCCATGCTCCAGCGCCGCCTCGGTCTCGAACAGCGGGGAGACATCCACCCGCGCATCAATGCCGAACAGCCGGGCGAAATAGAGCGCGGCCAGCACGGTGGTGGGCTGCTCGCACTCGGCGATCAGCAGGCGGATCGGCGCATCGGCATCGATATGCTTCAGGATGGCCGCCATCGCCAGGAACTGGCGCACCGCCGTGGTGCTCTCCACCGCCAGCGCGGCAAAATTGCTCCTGAGCGGGCGCACATCGGCCAGCAGCGCGCGCAGCCGGATCAGCGCCTGGCCGCCGGCCGGATCGATGGCGCCTTCGGGATCAAGCCGCCGCCGGATGGCGTTGTGCAATTGCGCCGCGTTCACGCGGAAATGGATATGGCCCATGCCCAGCCCGTCGGCCGCCATCGCCGCGGCCAGCACCAGCCGGTCATGCCCGCCCTGGCCGCGCAATTCGGCGATCACGCCGGCCAGGCTGGTGATGGCATCTCCGTCGCCCGCCGTCACCTGGTTGGCGATGGCCGAAAGCGCGGCGGGATCATCGGTGTTGCCGGCCAGCAGCGCCGCCACCCCGGCGGCCTGCGTGGCGGCCCGCGCCAGCCGCCCGGCCAGCGCCGCCTCCCCCAGCGCATCGGCCGCCTCGGCATAATGGCCCAGCCGCACCGATTTTTCCTCGGCCCGGAAGCGCAGCGAGGTCGCCCAGCCAATGTCCGTCCGGCCATCCATGTCATAGCCCACCCAGCTGGCCAGCCGGAACAGGCACGGGCTCAGCTGCGTCCACGCCTGCGGAAAGGCGGCGGCGGCTTCCTCCAGCACCACGCCATGCAGCCGGTCCCGCGCCGCCATCGCCCGGCCGATGGCGGCCAGCACCGCTTCATGCTCATCCTCCAGGCTGGGCGCCGGGCGCACCTCGGCCGGGGCCAGCGCCACCGGCACCCCGCTCACCGCCGCATCGGCCACCGCGCCATATTCATCCGGCGTCAGCAGGAAGGTCGGGTGGGCGGTGAACACCACATGCAGCAGCGGCGCCTCCCACCGGGCGCGAAAGGCGGGAAAATCGCCACTGGCCGCCGAAGCCTGCACCTCGGCGCGGAAGGCGGCCAGATTGGCGGCATCATCAATCGGCGCCACCAGCCGCGCCAGCTGATCGGCCCGCGCCTGCAACCCCTCGCGGCCCAGTTCGGCAATCACCCCGGCCAGCCCGGCCAGCGTCACCTCGCCGGCCTCCAGCGCCCGGCTGATCTCCAGCCCCAGCTGGAACACCGGGTTGAACAGCGGGGTTTCGGCGGTGCGGGCGTGCAGCTCACCCAGGCGCTGGCGGTAGGTTTCGATCATGAACCCCATTTTGCCTGCCACAAGCGGGAGGGCAAGCACAGAATGTCGCAGTGCAGCATGGATTGCCAAAGCGTCAGCCGCCGCGCCATGCTCGGCCCATGAAGCCGTCCTTCCCCCGCATGCTGGCCGCCGAACTGCGCGCCGATCTCGCCACCGGCCGCCTCACGCCGCTGTTCTGGGGCCTCGGCGCCCTTGCCGCCGTCGTGCTCAGCGTGCTGGAACGCGGCAGCGTGCCCGCCCCGCTGCTGCTGTCCGCCGCCAAGCTCCACAGCATCGCCCTGCTCGGCATCGCCGGGGTCGCCGCCACCGGCCAGGCCCGCCGCGCCGCCAGCGGCGATATCCGGGGCGAGATCCTGCCCGGCCCCGCCCTCGCCGCCCGCCTGCTGATCACCGCGCTGGCCTTGGCTGCGCTCCACGCCGTGATGCGCAGCCTCGGCATGCCACCGCTGCCCCACCCGGTCTCCACCACGCTGGCGCTGGCCGTCTCGGCCTTTGCCGCCGCCGCGCTCGGCCTGCTCATCGGCCACGCCCTGTCGGATCGCGCCCTGTCGGATCGCAACCGGGGCGGCACCGAAGGCCTCTCTGTCGCTTTCCTGCTCGTCGTCCTGCTGCCCAGCGTCGCCCCGGCGCTCTCCCCGCTGGATTGGAGCCGCAGCGCGCTGGCCACCGCCCTCACCGGCACCGGCACCCGCGCCGCCGCCAGCCCGCTCCTTGCGCTCACCGCGCTGGGCCTCGCTGCCATGCTGGCGCTGAAATGGCGGCGCGCCCGCTGGCCGCTGATCGCGCTCGGCCTGGCCTGGGCCGCCGGCGGCGCGCTCGTCTGGCTGCGCCCCGCCCCGCCGCCGGCCCGCGCCGACATGGCCATCGCCCGCCTCTCCCCGCTGCCACCGGCCAACGGGCCCATCGCCCCCATCGCCACCACCGCGCCCGATCC
>JAIXUQ010000074.1 GCA_027483465.1 Sphingomonadales bacterium | reverse complement strand
TCTGCACCCGCACCTGGCCGGAATGTTGATCGGGGCCGGCCGCCAGGGCCGGGCTGCCAAGGGTTGCGGCCATCACGGCTGCGAGGATGATGCGCATGAAAACCTCCCAAACTCCAATGTTGGGAGAATGCGCGCTTTGTCATGGCAATGCAACAGGATTGTCACATAATTGTCATCGATACGTCATTTGGACGCAACAAAAGGGTCATCCCGCCCCTTATCCCGGCTGCGCGATCATCAGCCACAGCGAGGCAAGCAGCGGCACGGTGGAGACCAGCCCCCAGAAAATCCACTTTCTCGACAAGGCCTTGTAGGCATCGGGCACCGGGCCATCGCTGAAATTGCGCGCCAGCCGGGCGCTGCGGATCTGGATCGGCACGATCAGCCCCAGCCAGATCAGGCCGGCCACCACAAACCAGACCTGCGCCCACAACAGCCAGCCCGACACCAGATCAAGTCCGGCGACGACCGCCATGCCATAGCCGCCGGCCATGGTGAGGACGACGCCCCACACGGTCATCGACCAATCGGTGTAGGTGATGAGTTTCTGGGCAAAGCCCAGCACCGCCGGCCGGCCATCGCGATCGGCGAAAAATTTCCAGATCGCGGTGACAGTGATATTGCCCATCAGCATCACCACGCCGGTGATGTGCAGGAATTTCCAGACGAGATAGGCATCGTGCATGACCGCCACGGCCATAACGGCCTGCGGCCGCCGGCGCCAGTGTCAGCCGCCCAGCAGCAGCTTGTAGATCAGCATGCCCACCGCGATCCCGATTGCAAAGCTGAGCGGAAACTTCGCCTTGTCCATTGCCTGGCCCTCCTCACAGCGGAATCACAGCGGGATATTGTCGTGCTTCTTCCAGGGGTTTTCCAGCGCCTTGCTGCGCAGCTTCCTGAGGCCGAGCGCGATGCGCCGCCGGGTGGAATGCGGCATGATCACCTCGTCGATGAAGCCCTTGCTGGCCGCCACGAACGGATTGGCAAAGCGGGTTTCATATTCGGCGGTGCGCGCGGCGATCTTGTCCTTGTCGCCAATGTCCTGCCGGAAGATGATTTCCACCGCGCCCTTGGCGCCCATCACGGCGATTTCGGCGGTGGGCCAGGCATAGTTCAGATCGCCGCGCAGATGCTTTGAGGCCATCACGTCATAGGCGCCGCCATAGGCCTTGCGGGTGATCACGGTGATCTTGGGCACGGTGGCTTCGGCATAGGCAAACAGCAATTTGGCGCCATGCTTGATGATGCCGCCATATTCCTGGGCCACGCCGGGCAGGAAGCCGGGCACATCGACGAAGGTGACGATGGGGATGCCGAACGCATCGCAGAAGCGCACGAAGCGGCCGGCCTTTTTCGATGCGTTGATGTCGAGGCAGCCGGCCAGCACCATCGGCTGGTTGGCGACGATGCCCACGGTGTGGCCTTCGATGCGGGCGAAGCCGATGATGATGTTGCCGGCATGGCCGGGCTGCAATTCGAAGAATTCGCCGTCGTCCGCCACCTTGGCGATCAGTTCGTGCATGTCATAGGGCTTGGTGGCCGATGGCGGGATCAGCGTGTCGAGGCTGTTCTCGATGCGGAAGGGATCATCGCCGGTGGGCCGGAAGGGCGGGGCCTGGCGGTTGTTCAAGGGCAGGAAATCAAAGAACTGCCGGGTGCGCAGCAGCGCGTCCACATCATCCTCCAGCGCCAGATCAGCGACGCCCGATTTGGTGCTGTGGGTGATGGCGCCGCCCAGTTCCTCCTGGGTCACCACCTCGTTGGTCACCGTCTTCACCACATCGGGGCCGGTGACGAACATGTAGCTGCTGTCCTTCACCATGAAGATGAAGTCGGTCATCGCCGGGGAATAGACCGCACCGCCGGCGCAGGGGCCCATTATCAGCGAGATTTGCGGCACCACGCCCGATGCCAGCACGTTGCGCTGGAACACCTCGGCATAGCCGCCCAGGGAGGCGACGCCTTCCTGGATGCGGGCGCCGCCGCTGTCGTTCAGGCCGACCACCGGCGCGCCCACCTTCATCGCCATGTCCATGATCTTGCAGATTTTCTGGGCGTGGCGTTCCGACAATGAGCCGCCGAACACGGTGAAATCCTGGGAGAAGACGAACACCAGCCGGCCATTGATGGTGCCGCTGCCGGTGACGACGCCATCACCGGGGATCACGGTTTCAGGCATGCCGAAATCGGTGCAATTGTGCTCGACATACATGTCCAGCTCTTCAAAGCTGCCGGGATCGAGCAATATGTCGAGCCGTTCGCGCGCCGTCAGCCGGCCCTTGGCATGCTGGGCCGCGATGCGCTTTTCCCCGCCGCCCAGTTTGGCGGCGGCGCGGCGGCGTTCCAGTTCTTCCAATTGCTTCAACATGGCGGCTGCACTCCCTCAGCCGCTTCCCCTAGCAATTGCGCCGCGCCGGGCAAGAGGCGAATGCGCCGCGCCGTTTCAGGCTGCCAACAGTCGCAGGCAGGCCACCGCGGCGGCCAGATCGGCGCGGCGGGTCGCCTCGGCGGCTTCGGCCAGCGGATCGCGGCCCCAATGCTCTTCCTGCCAGCGCGCATCCACGTGCGCGATGTCATAGGCCGCCGCAGCGTCCAGTTCGCCGGCCGCCACCGCCAGCGCCAGCACCGCCGAACCGGTGATGGTGACGATGGGATCGAGCGGGGCCAGCTGGAACGGCGTGAAGGCGGCGAAGGCCGCGCCGATGCGGGCCAGCGTGGCCGGCGGCTGCGCCACGTGCATCACCCCGCTGGTCAGCGTGAGGGTGGCATCATAGCGGTGGGCGAGCCATTCCACCCACCTGTCCCACGCCTGCGCCTGCGCGGCGAGCAGCGAGGCCGGGCCATCGGCGCGATAGGCGATCAGCTCGCTTTCGGCATAGGCCGCCAGCCGGCGGGCAAAGCCGGCGGGATCGGGCGCCACCCGATCGATGGCGGCATTGGCAAAGCCGGTGAGCGGCAGCCGGCGCGGGTCAACCTCCTCGCCCTGGCTGTTCCATTCCGCGGCAATGGCTTCGGCCAGCGCGGCGCCGGGCACCAGCAGCACGGCACGCGCCGGGGTGCGCAGCGGCCGGCCATCCAGCGCCACGCCCCAGCCGTCCGGCCCGGCGGTGGCCGCAGCCGTTGTCCAGAACCGCTTCATCGGCGGGTGATGCCCAGATGCTTGGGCCGCAGCAGCAGCGTGGCGGCGCCCAGCAGCACGACAGCAAGGCCAGCGACCTGATCGTGGCTGCGGCCCAGCCACACGCCGCCGACCATCACCGCAAAGCCGGCCAGCCGCACCGCCAGGAAGCGCAGATAGAGCCGGCGGGCGACCTCGGGGGGCAGGGGGGCGGGCGGGGGGTCTGGCTGGCGGGCGTCGCTCATGCCACCGGCCTTAACCGCGCCGGCCGCGCCACAGCAACAGGAAAGCCAGCGCGAATTGCAGCACGGCGCCCACCCAGAACAGCGCGCTGGCGATGCCGCCGCTCTCCCCCAGCGCGGCGCTGCGCCGGGCCAGCACCACGAACAGGCCGCCAAAGACCAGCGAGAGCAGCGCCAGCACCCGGCCCAGCCGCCGCAGCCGGGCCACCGTCGCGCCTTCGGCCTCAGCCATTCAATATGGCCAGCAGATGATCGGCATCATTGGCGACATCGGCCGCCCCGGCGCCCAGCAGTTCGTGCGCTTCGTGATAGCCCCAATCCACGCCGATGCCGGTGACGCCGGCGGCCTGGCCCATGGCGATATCGAAGATCGTGTCGCCGATCATCACCGCCCGGTCCTGCCCCACGCCGGCCTCGTTCAGCGCGGCGTGCAGCATCGACGGGTGCGGCTTGGAGGGGTGGCGGTCCGCCGTTTGCAGGCTGATGAAATGGTCGTGGATGCCATGATGCTCCAGCGCCAGCTTCAGCCCCCGGTCCGACTTGCCGGTGGCCACCGCCAGCAGCCAGCCATCATCGGCCAGCCGATCGAGCAGGGCGCGGATGCCGGGATAGAGTGGCTCGGCCGCCAGCGCCTGTTCGGCGCGCAGCCGCTGAAAGGCGGTCTTGTAATCCTCGGCCAGGCTGATGTGCAGCGCATGTTCGGCCTCCGGCAGCAGCGCCTGCATCGCCTCCACCAGCGAAAGCCCCACCACCCGCCGCGTCGCCTGCGGATCGGGTTCGGCCAGGCCATGGCGCTGAAAGCTGGAGGCCATCGCCCGGATGATATTGGCCTGGCTGTCGATCAGCGTGCCGTCACAATCAAACACCGCCAGTTTCACGTGGTCGTCCCTTCCCCCCGCGCCGCTCTGATGGCGGCCGCGCCCCGCGTTTCGCCCAGCCGGTCCAGCGCCGCGAGCACGCCGGCCACATCGGCGGCGCTGCGGTTCTGGCTGGCTTTCAAGGTGGTGCGGATGGCGGTGGGCACCAGTTCAAAACCGGTGATCGCGCGCATCATGGCCTCCGCCTTCGGGCGGGGCATCTTGTGCATCGTCCAGTCCTCGCCCACCCTGGGCTCGAACGTCGCCGCGGCGAAATGCAGCAGCGCCTCCAGCGCTTCGGTGTCGAGCACGCGCACCCGGCCCTCGATCTCCACCGCCTGGTAATTCCAGGTCGGCACATTGCCGGCGGGCTCTTCATACCAGTTGGGCGACACATAATGGCCCGGCCCGCCCACACTGGCCAGCGCGGTCAGGCCATCGAGATGGCGCGCCAGATCGTTGCTGCGCGCCAGATGGAACATCAGCGTGCCCGCCGGCGTCACCAGCAGCGGGGCATGGGCCACGCGCGGGCCGGCGGGCGTCTGGCCAAAGATATGGGCAAAACCCTGCGCCGCGACAAAGGCCAGCGGATCATCATCACAGCGAAAGGCGGCATTGGGGTGCATGGCCGCCCCATAGCCTATCAGCAGCGGGAGTCGACTTTACGTATACGTCAACTTAGGCTGCCAGCATGACCGAACCGCCTCCGCTGCTGCCCATCCCCGCCGGCCAGACCAGCACGGCGCCGCGGGTGGCCGAGGCGCGCAATGGCCTCACCTATCCGCTCGGCCGCTGGGTGCCGGGGCCGGGGGAGGCCGAGGAGATCGCGCCGGGCATTTTCTGGGTGCGCATGGGCCTGCCGTTCGGGCTGGATCACATCAACCTGTGGGTGATCGATGCCGGGGATGGGCCAAATGGGGGCTGGGCGATTGTCGATACCGGCGTGGGCCTGCCGGCCAGCAAGGCGGCGTGGGAGGCGCTGCTGGCCGGGCCGTTCGCGGGCAAGCCGGTCAGCCGCGTGATTGTCACCCATTATCACCCCGATCATCTCGGCATGGCCGGCTGGCTGTGCCGCAAATTTGATGTGCCGCTGGAAATCACCCGCACCGAATATCTGCTGGCCCGCACCCTGATCCTGGATGTGCGCGATGCCCCGCCCGACGAGGCGGTGGCCTTTTCGGTGCGCGCCGGCTGGAGCGAGGAACAGGTGGCGGCGATGAAGGCCAAGGCCTGGGGCAGTTTCGGCAAGATCATCAGCAAGATGCCGGCCGGCTTCAAGCGGTTGCGCGATGGCGATGTGCTGCGCATCGGCCGGCGCGATTTCACCGTGGTGGTGGGGCGCGGCCATGCGCCTGAACATGCCTGCCTGGTGGCCGAGGATGTGATGATCTCCGGCGATCAGGTGCTGCCGCGCATCACGTCGAACGTTTCGGTCTATCCCACCGAGCCTTATGCCGATCCGCTGGGGGACTGGCTTGAGAGCATCGAACGGCTGCGCGCCATTCCGAACGATGTGCTGGTGCTGCCCGCCCACAACGAGCCCTTCATCGGCTTGCACACACGGCTGGATCAACTGGCCGCCGATCACCACGCCAAGCTGGAAAAGCTCGAAGCCTTCTGCGCCGAACCGCGCACCGCCGTCGATTGCTTCGCCGCGCTGTTCAGGAAGCCCATCGGGGAGGCCGACTATGGCCTTGCCACCGGCGAGACGGTCGCCCATCTCCACTGGCTGGAAGAACGCGGCCGGGTGAGGCGGCTGAAGGATGGTTCGGGCGTGGACCGCTTTGTGCGGGCGTAACGGCCACGTCAGCCCGGCGGTTCGCCGCCCGCTGCACCATCCTGCTGAAACCCGTGCATCGCCATCCGCCATTGCAACGCGATGATCGCCCCCTTGCACGGTTGCAGCAGGCCGATGGCCAGCGCCGCGGTCACGGGCAGGGTGATGGCAGCGGCCATGCCGGGCGACACGCTGGTGTCGCGGGCCAGGTGCACCGCCAGCGGCGCCACCAGATGCCCCGTGATGAACAGCGCGGCATAGGCCGGAAAATCGTCAGCCCGCTGCAGCGACCAGTCCTGATCGCAAGCGCCGCACCGATCCACCGGTTTCAGAAACGCCCGGAACAGCCGGCCCCGCCCACAGCGCGGGCAGCGCCCCAAGGCGCCGCGCGCCAGTGCGCTCCGCAGGGATTGCGGCCGCACAGCGCCGCCCGGTTGCCGCGCGGTTGGTTCGGGGGGAGGGGCCATCATGTTCGGCATCGGACCGGCCGCACCATCCCACGGCCGGCCCGGTGAAGCCATAGGGGTTTCCCCGGCCGCACGCCGCGGCCAACTTTTGCAAAACCGAACGATCACTTCCAATCTTTGTATTGGAACGAATGCAGCGCCTTTGGCATTGGCCCGCCGCGTCATCGCCGAAGGAGCCCCCAATGCCTGCCCGCATCGCCCGCACCGCCGCCCTTGCCCTGCTGTTGCCCACGGCGGCGGCGGCCCAATTGGTCAATCCGGCGCCGGGGCAGAACCCCATGTATGCCACCGCCATTCCGGAAGGGCGCACGGCCAACCACTTCGGCAATCTCACCCTCAACGGGGTGCTGCGCACGCGCTTTGATGCGATTGATGGCCAGTATCGCAACAGCGGCCCGGTCAGCGATTCGATGTTCACCAGCCGCGCCCAGATTTTCGGGGAGTGGGACACCGGGCCGGTGCGGCTGGGGTTTGAGCTGATGGATGCCCGCGCCTATCCGCGCCAGCCCAACAGCACCGTGGACACCGGCGCCATCAACGCCATGGAAATGGTGCAGTTGCAGGCGACGTTCGAACTGGGCGGCCTGCTCGGCGCCGGCACCAGCAGCGAACTCACCATCGGCCGCATGAGCATGGATGTCGGCTCCCGCCGCCTGCTCGGCCGGCCGCAGTTCCGCAACACCGCCAACGGCATCACCGGCGTGCGGCTGGACCGGCGCGATGCGGCCGGCAACCAGTTGCTGCTGCTCTGGTCGATGCCGCAAATCCGCCTGCCGCGCGAGCCGGCGCGGGTCCGCGACAACGCGGTGGTGTGGGATCGCGAGACCACCGATCAGCAGATCATGCTTGCCGCCTACAGCTGGGCGCTGCCGCACAATGGCGTGGTGCAGCTTTATGCCTTTGGTTTCCTTGAGCGTGACGCGCCGGGCTTTGCCAGCAGCGATCGCCGGCTGTTCACGCCGGGCATCCGCTGGTTCCAGCCGCCGCGCCCCGGTGCCTTCGATCTTGATGTCGAGGCCGTGGTGCAGATGGGCACGGTGAGCACCAGCAGCGCCGCCACCGCCCGCCGCGTGGACCAGCGCGGCTGGTTCATCCATGCCACCGCCGGCTACACCATCCCCGGCGATGTCAATCTGCGGCTGGCGGCGGTGATCGATGCCGCCAGCGGGGACCGGTTCAACCCCGCCGGCACCAGCACCGGGGAGACGGTGACGCGCTTTGACACGCTGATCGGCGCGCGGCGCTGGGAATGGGGCCCGTCCAGCCTTTATGGGCCCTTGAACCGCGCCAACATCATCTCGCCCTCGCTGCGGCTGGAGGCCAACACCGGGCCGTGGTTCGATGTCTTCCTGGCCTGGCGCAGCCTGCATCTGGAAAGCGCGCGTGACCAGTTTGCCGTCACCGGCCTGCGCAGCCCCACCGGCGCGCTGGGCCGCCACGCCGGCAACCAGTTCGAAATGCGCGTGCGCTATTGGCCGATCAAGGGCCGGGTGCGCTTCGATGCCGGCGCGCTGCTGCTCGACAAGGGCCGCTTCCTGCGTGATGCCCCCGGCGTGCGCTCCCGCGCCGACACCCACTATAGCTATTTTGACACGTCGATCTTCTTCTGATCAGCGGATCACCGCCATTTCATAGAGGAAATCGACAAACCCGGCCGTCACCCCGGCCAGGCCCTGCACGGCCGGGTTGATGCTTTCGATCAGATAATATTCGTCGGGCGCGTGGGCGCCGCTGCCGTGGCCCAGGCCAAACTGCCCGGCCGGCAGGCTCACCGGTGGCTGGGTGAAAACGCTGCCCGGCCAACTGCCGGCCAGCCGCGGATAGAGGGTGGCGCGCGCGCCAAAGCGGGCATAGACCGCCTGTTGGGCGCGGATCACGCGGGCATTCTCGGCGGTCTCGGTCGGGTCATAGCCGCCGCTCACCACCACCTCGATATCGCCAAAGCCGCGCTTGGCCAGGTGCGCCCGCAGCTTGGCTTCGGCCTCCGCCTTGGTCTGGTTGGGCACCAGCCGGCATTCCAGCTTGGCCTCGGCGCGGCCGGGCAGGATGGTCTTGCCGCCCGGCCCGGCATAGCCGGCCACCAGCCCCTGGATGTTCACCGTGGGCTGGCTGGCCAGCCGCTCCAGGCTCTGCTGCCAGGGCTCGTTGTTGATCCACATCTTCACGCCAAAGGCCGCCTTGGTCTGCTCCTCGCTCAGGGAGGCGGCGGTCTGGGCGATCAGCTCCTTCTCGCGCGCCGTCAGCGGGCGCACATTGTCGAACCAGCCATCGATGGCCGGGGTGTGGCCATCTTCGGCCACCAGCGTGTTGAGCGCCTGCACCAGATGCCACACGGGGGAGTCGACCTGGGCGTGATAGCTGGAATGGATATCGCCCTTCGGCCCCTTGCCCCAGCGCTCGCCACTGGCGATCAACTGGAATTCCAGCGGCCCCTTGGCGCCCAGGTTGATCGCGGTGCCGCCATCCTTGCCCTGCCAACCGCTGGGGATGATGATGCCTTCGCACTTCTTCAATGCGGCCAGCACCTCGGGCGCCTGCACGATCTGGTGGAAATTGGGGGAGGCGATCTCCTCCTCGCCCTCCACCACCATCACCAGATTGACCGGCAGTTTCTGCCCGGCCGCCCGGAAGGCGTGCAAGGCGGCCAGAAAGGCGGCCTGTGGCCCCTTCTGGTTGATGGCGCCGCGCCCCACGATCACCTGGCCCCAGCCCGGCTTGTTGGTGATGCGCGCCTCGAACGGCGGGCTCGACCATTCGGCCGGGTTCACCTGCTTCACGTCATACATGAAATAAATGCCCATGGTGCGCGCGGCACCGGCATCCAGCGTGGCAAAGATGCCGGGCTGGCCGCTGGTCGGCATCTTCTTCACCATCTGGAAGCCGGCATCGCGCAGCAGGCCCATGGTATAGGCGCAGGCCTCCTCCATGCGGTAATTCTCGGCGGCGATGCCGGGATTCCTGATCCAGTCCTGGATGCGGGCGATATTTTCGGGCAATTGCCGGTCGATCGCGGTGCGGATCTTGCGTTGCGCGTCAGCGGCCAGCGGGCGGGCGATGGCGGCCAGGGCCGGGCTGGCGGCCAGCGCGGCGGTGCCGGCGATCAGGCTGCGGCGGGTGAAATCGGTCATGGTCATCCCCTGTTTGTGTCAAGCTGGCCATACACTATCGGCGGCGCCTGCGGCGTAAAGTGGCCGCAGCGGGCGGGCCGGGGCATGGTGCATGGCACAATGGCCCGGTTGCGGTGCAAAAACTGTCATGCTGGCTATACGCAAAGTTCCGGCGACACATTGACACATGCGGCAGAATGGATATGGGAGGGTGGCTGCGACCTCCTGCCGCGACCCTTCGGGGTCGGCCCGTCGGTGGAAGGTCGGGGCAAGGACTGGGTCGACAATGTCACCGCCCATTCCGGCAACAGTCGGGGAACCCGAGCTGCTTTAGGGGGCGACGGTTTTTTCCGAATGGGAGAGGAGTTCAACATGGCTGAAGATACCAAGGTCTACCCGACCGGGTTGACCGAAAAGGAAGCTCTGGAGATCAACGAAGGCCTCAAGTGGGGCACGCGGATCTTCGGCGGCATCGCCGTTCTGGCGCACATCCTGGCGTTCGCGCTGACCCCGTGGCTGCACTGAGAGCTGAGGAGACTGACACATGAATGAAGGTCGTATCTGGCTCTACGTCAACCCCAGCGTTGGCCTGCCGCTGTTCTTCATCGGCGTTGCCGCGATCGCCCTGATCGTGCACGCTTCCATCCTGCTCAACACCAGCTGGTTCGGTTCCTACTGGCAGGGCGCGGCTGCTGCCGCCGCTCCGGCCGTTGAAGCTGCCCCGGCTGCGGAAGCCGCCCCGGCCGCCGAAGCTCCGGCTGCCGAAGCTGCTCCGGCCGCCGAAGCCGCTCCGGCCGAAGCCGCCAAGTAAGCACATCGCCCGGCACGGGCCGGGCGCTGTGGGCAAAGAGGCCGGCACACCTGGTCGGGTGTGCCGGCTTTCTTGTGCCCGATTCGCAGCCGCGGCCAGCGGGTGTCAGGCCGGCTTGACACTGTCAGGCCGGCTGTTGCGGTGCAGCAATATGATGGGATGGCTCAGGCCGGCTCGTCGCGGTGCATCAGCGGCCACATCGCCGCCAGCGTGCAGACCATGAAGATCAGCTCCAGGCTGAAGATCAGCCCATAGCCGCCGGCGCCCGATGGCATCGGCAGGCCGATGTTCACGCTCTTGGCCAGATCGCGGATCACGCCGCCGATGGTGGCACCAACGCCCTGGCTGGTGGCCTGCACCGCGCCCCAGGCGCCCATGGCAATGCCCACCTGGCCGCGTGGCGCCAACTGCATGGTCGCCGTCAGCGTGCCATGGCCGAACAGGCCGGTGCCGATGCCGGCCAGCAGCACGCCCAGCGTGAACAGTTCCGGCGTGTCGGACCCGGCGGCAAAGATGATCAGGCCATAGGCCGGCAGGCCGATCAGCGCGCCCAGGCTGGCCATGCGGAACGGATCGGCGCCCAATGACAGGATGTGGCTGGCATAGACAAAGCCCAGCAGGCTGCCGCCGGCCATCAACGCCGACAACAGGGTGGTGGTGCCCACGCCCAGTTTCAGCACTTCGCCGCCATAGGGTTCCAGCACGATGTCCGACATGGAAAAGGCCAGCGTGCCCAGCCCCACCGCGATCAGGCGCAGCAGGGTTTTTTCCTTGCCGATGAACAGGTTCCAGCTTTCGCGGAAGGTGGGATCAGGGGCGGCGGGCGCGCGCTGGCGGTAATGGGGGATGCGCGCTTCCTGTTTCCACAGCGCGGTGAAGTTCAGCGCCACGGTGATCACCGCGCTGCCCTGGATCACCTGGATCAGCCGGCCCTGGCTGAAATCGCCCAGCGCCCAGCCAAAGAACAGCGAGGCCACGATGCTGCCCAGCAGCAGCATGACATACATCAGCCCCACCACATTGGGCTGCTGCTCCGGCTCGGTGAGATCGGTGGCCAGCGCCAGCCCCACGGTTTGCGTGGTGTGGATGCCGGCGCCCACCAGCAGGAAGGCCAGCGCCGCGGCCGGCTGGCCCAGCCAGATCCGCTCGTCATAGGCTTCCTGGGCACCGGCCAGCACCAACAGCGCAAAGGGCATGATCGCCAGCCCGCCAAACTGGATCATCGTGCCGATGTAGATATAGGGCACGCGCCGCCAGCCCAGCGCCGATTTGTGGGTATCGGATTTGTGGCCGATCAGCGCGCGGAACGGCGCCGCCAGCAGCGGCAGCGCCAGCATGATGCCCACCAGCGTCGCCGGCACGCCCAGTTCCACGATCATCACCCGGTTGAGCGTGCCGACCAGCAGCACCAGGCTCATCCCCACGCTCACCTGGATCAGCGACAGGCGCAACAGCCGCGACAGCGGCAGTTCCGGGCTGGCCACATCCGCAAACGGCAGGAAACGGGTTCCCCACGTCATCCACACCTTGATGAGCTGGGCGTTGAGGCCCTTGGGCGCTGGTTCGGCAGACATGGTGCGCTCCAAAGCCGATTAGTTGCCGCTTGGCAATGGGGCTTGGGCGCCGCCTGCGCGCATGCGCGCGATGGCCTCATTGGCCAGCGCGTCGGCCCGTTCATTCTCGGGGTGGCCGGCATGGCCCTTCACCCAGTGCCAGCGCACCTGGTGCGGCCGCGAGGCGGCGAGCAGCGCCTGCCACAGATCGTCATTCTTCACCGGCTTCCGGTCAGCGGTTTTCCAGCCGTTCTTCTGCCAGCCGTGCACCCATTTGGTGATGCCGTCGCGCACATAGACACTGTCGGTGGTCAGCTCCACCGTGCAGGCGCGGGTGAGGGCCTGGAGGGCGGCAATCGCCGCCTGCAATTCCATGCGGTTGTTGGTGGTCAGCGGCTCGGCGCCGGAAAGCTCCCGCTCGTGCGCGCCAAAGCGCAGGATGGCGCCCCAGCCGCCGGGGCCGGGATTGCCCTTGCAGGCGCCATCGGTGAAAATCGCCACCTGCGGCCGGCCGTCTGACGGGGCCTCAGCCACCCATCATCTCCGGTGTCGCCGCCAGATACCAGGCCAGCCGGCGGGCAAAGGCCATCGGGTCCTTGCGCGTCACCAGCGCGTCGGCCGGCGTGTTGAGCCAGTCATAGGCCCGCGTCAGGGTGAAGCGCAGCGCCGCGCCCGCCGCCAGCCGGGGCAGGGCGGCGATTTCCGCCGCGTCCAGCGCCAGCACCCCGGCATAGCCCTGCATCAGCGCGGTGGCGCGATCCGGGAAAAACACCCGGCCATCGGCCGAGAAACACCAGGCCGCGTGCGTCACCGCCACGTCATAGGCGCGGGTATCGGTGCAGGCGAAATAGAAATCGATCAGCGCCGTCACCCGGCCATCGAGCAGCAGCACATTGTCCGGGAAAAGATCGGCGTGGATGGTCGTCACCGGCAGGCCGGCCGGCCAGTCGGCGGCGGCGGCCAGCCCGGCCGCGACCAAGCCGGGCAGTTCGGGGTCAATCTCGCCCAGCCGGCTGCCGCCGTCAGGATGGGCACAGCGCGCCGCCAGCGGTGCCCAACTGGCCGGGCCCAGCGCATTGGCGCGCACCTGGGTGAAATCGGCGGCGGCCAGGTGCAGCCGGCCCAGCGCCGCGCCCACCTCGCGCGCGGCGGCCGGGGTCGCCTCGGTCACGCTCACGCCCGGCGCGAATTCGATCAGGCAGGCCGGCCGGCCATTGAGCTGTTGCAGGGTGCGGCCCTGCCGGTCGGCCACCGGGCCGGGCACCGGCAGGCCCCGGGCCGCCAGATGGCCGATGAAGGCGAGGAACCACGGCAGATCGCCGGCCGCCACGCGCTTTTCATACAGGGTGAGGATGAAGCGGCCAGCCGTGGTTTCCAGCAGATAATTGCTGTTTTCCACCCCCTCGGCGATGCCCTTGAAGCTGACCGCGGCGCCAATGTCATAGCCGGCCAGAAAGGCCGCCAGCTCATCGGCGCTGACCGGCGTGTAGACCGCCATGGCCGCCCCCTTCCTGTGCCCGCTCCCGCTCCCGCGCCCGGCTCAGGCGGTGAGCGCGCGGGGCAGCTTGAACACCACTTCTTCCACCGCGGTGGTGATGTTTTCCGAGGTCACGCTGAACCGTTCGGTCAGGGCGGCGAGCACTTCCTGCACCAGAAGCTCCGGCGCCGATGCCCCGGCGGTGATGCCCACGGTGGTCACGCCGTCAAGCCAGGCCCAGTCAATCTCGGCGGCGCGCTGGATCAGATAGGAGCGCGCGCCCTCGCGCTCGGCCACTTCGCGCAGGCGCTGGCTGTTGCTGCTGTTGCTGGCGCCGATCACCAGCACCAGATCGCAGCGCGGCGCCATCGCCTTCACCGCCTGCTGGCGGTTGGAGGTGGCATAGCAGATGTCATCGCCGCGCGGCCCCTCGATGGCGGGGAAACGCCGCTTGAGTTCGGCCACCATGTCGGCGGTGTCGTCCACGCTCAGGGTGGTCTGGGTCAGGAAACCCAGCTTGCTGGCGTCGGCCGGCTGCACGGCCTGCGCGTCTTCCAGAGTCTCGATCAGGGTCATGGCGCCCTCGGGCACCTGGCCAAAGGTGCCGATCACCTCCGGATGGCCTTCATGGCCGATGAACAGGATATGGCAGCCGGCGGCCACCAGCCGTTCGGCCTGGCGGTGCACCTTGGACACCAGCGGGCAGGTGGCATCCACATAGGTCAGCCCGCGCTCCTCGGCCTTGGCCGGCACCGCCTTGGGCACGCCATGGGCGGAAAACACCACCGGCACGCCATCGGGCACCTCGTCAAGCTCCTCGACGAAAATGGCGCCCTTGGCCTTCAGGCTGTCGACGACGAACTTGTTGTGCACGATCTCGTGGCGCACATAAACCGGCGCGCCCCAGCGTTCGAGGGCCAGCTCGACAATGTGGATCGCCCGGTCCACCCCGGCGCAAAAGCCGCGCGGCGCCGCCACCAGCACATTGAGCGCCGGGCGGTCATGGGTTGCAGCGGGGGCGAGGGCGGGGGCGGTGATCGACATGGGCAGGGCAGATACGCGATTGCCCATCCACCTGCAACGCCTCCTGCAACGCCGCCGGCAACACGGCTTGGCGGCCAACGCCGCTTGCCCCGGGCGGATTTGCCCCATAGGAGGGAGGGCATGATGCCCCAGCCCGCCGCCGTGCGCCGCCGCCTGCTTCCCGCCACCATGCTGCTGGGCGCGCTGGTGCTGAGCGGGTGCGAACGCAATCCGCTGATCGTGCGCCGATCATCCTGCCCGGCCGTGGCGGTGGCGGCGCATGTGGGCGATATCACCCTGCTGCGCGGCGGCGATCCCGATGCCGCCAATCTGGATGCGGTGGCCACCATCACCAACGTGCGCGACAATTGCGCCGAAACGCCCGACATGTTCGTTTCGCGCGTCACCTTCGACATTGTTGCCCGCCGCACCGATTTCGCCCAGCCGCGCCAGTTGGTGCTGCCGGTGTTCGTGGCGGTGGTGCAGGCCGGCAACATCATCAATGCCAAGCAAGTGACCAATGTGACGGTGAATTTCGCCGCCGGCCAGGAACGCGCCATTGCCAGCGGCAGCGCCGAGGCCGCGGTTTCGCGCAAGGCGGCATCGGTGCCGCCCGAGGTGCTGGCCCGCATCAACCGCGAGCGCCGGCCCGGCGAGCTTGATTCGGCCACCGATCCGATGGCCGATCCCGAAGTGCGCGCCGCGCTGCGCGCCGCCAGTTTCGAAGTGCTGCTGGGCTTCCAGCTCGACGAGCGCGCGCTGGCCTACAACGTCGCCAAGTGACGGCGGCGCAGGCCGGCGCCCACCAGGCCAAAGCCGGCCAGCATCAGCACCCAGGCCTGCGGTTCCGGCACCGGTTGCACCCGGAATTGCAGCGCGGCCATCGCGGCGGCCGTGCCATCGCCGCGGTGGACCAGCGGCTGCGCCACCAGCCCGCCCGGCGCGGCGTTCAGCCGCAGCTGCGGCTGGCTGCCAAAGCCGGTCGCGCCGGCCCCGCTGGCGGCATCAAGGCCGGGCGTGGCCGCCACCCCCAACGCCGGTGAGGCCGCCCCCGGCGGCAACGGCAGCGGCAGTTGATCCCAGGCCGGGGCATTGGCGGCCGGGCCGGCGGCCAGGCTGCCGTCGATCAGCGCCGGCAGTTCCGGCCCGGCCGCGGTTTCGTGCCCGCCGATGGCCTCGATGGCATTGGGGCCAACCAGCACGGCAGCGGCCAGGCCGGCAAACAACAGGGCGAGGGGCATGGTGGCGTTCATGCAGCTGATTACGGCGCCGCCGCCGCCGGCTTGAGGCGGCGGCGGGCGGTTGAAAACGCCTGCGCGGATGCGCCCCCAAAGCCTGCGCGGATGCGCCCCCAAAGCCTGCGCGGATGCGCCCATTGACAGGCGCGCCCGCTTCGCCCAATCGGCCGCTGTCGTCGGGGGCAACCCCGGCGCCGCGCGCGGGAGAGTGTGGCCCAAGGCAGCAATGCCAACTGCCACCGCCGAAGGAGCAAGCCGCCCCCGGAATCTCTCAGGCCAAAGGACCGCGCCGGCGTATCAGCGACACTCTGGAAAGCGGGTGCGGGCGCAAGGCCTTCACCCCACCGAAGGGGTAAGCTCGCGCTTGGTTCCGCCCGGAACCGGGCATGGGTCAAAGCTCTCAGGTCTGGCGACAGTGGGGGAACCAGGTTCGGCATGAGGCCGGGCCGTGAACTGTTGCCGGGGCTCCACATGGCTGACGATGCCGATCTGAAACCGCTGCCACTTGATGGCCTGCATCGCCGGCTGGGCGCGCGCATGGTGCCGTTCGCCGGCTATGCCATGCCGATCCAGTATGAAGGCATCATCGCCGAGCACAACTGGACGCGCGAGAGCGCCGGCCTGTTCGACGTTTCCCACATGGGCCAGATCCTGCTGCCGCCCGGCGATGATGCCGCGCTGGAAGGGCTGGTGTGCGGTGACATCACCGGGCTGAAGCCGGGCGTGCTGCGCTATTCGCTGCTGCTCAACGGCGAAGGCGGCGTGCTGGATGATCTGATGATCACCCGCCGCGCCGATGATCTTTATCTGGTGGTGAACGGCGCGGTGAAGGCGGCCGACATGGCGGTGATGCGCGCCGCCGGGCTGGGTGTGGATTATCGCGAGGATTGGGCGCTGATGGCGCTGCAGGGCCCGCGCGCGGTGGACGTGCTTGACCGGTTGCTGCCCGGTGTGGCGGCCCTGCGCTTCATGCGCGCCGCCGGCTTTGCCTGGGCCGGCCATGATCTGTGGGTCAGCCGGTCCGGCTACACCGGTGAGGATGGCTATGAAATCTCGGTGCCCGCCGCCGCCGCCGAAGCGCTGGCCGAGGCGCTGCTGGCGCAGCCCGAGGTGAAGCCCATTGGCCTTGGCGCGCGCGATTCGCTCAGGCTTGAGGCCGGCCTGCCGCTCTATGGCCATGATCTTGATCCGGCCACCACGCCGGTGGAGGCCGATCTGGCCTTTGCCATTTCCAAGCGCCGCAAGGCCGAAGGCGGCTTTCCCGGTGCGGCGCGCATCCTTGACCAGCTGTTCAACGGCGCCGCCCGCAAGCGGGTTGGCCTGGCCATCGAAGGCCGCCTGCCGGCGCGCGAGGGCGCCACCGTGTGGGCCGCAGGCCGGCAGGTGGGCATCGTCACTTCCGGTGGCTTTGCCCCCAGCCTTCAGGCCCCCATCGCCATGGCTTATGTTGAAACGCCACTTGCCGGCGATGGCACTGCGCTGGAGATCGACGTGCGGGGCAAGCGGATTGCCGCCCGCGTGGTGCCGATGCCGTTCCGCCAGAAAAACTATGTGAGGGAAGGACAACAGGGATGAGCCGTCTTTACACCCAGGATCATGAATGGATCGACGTTGATGGCGATACCGCCACCGTGGGCATCACCGATTATGCGCAAGGCCAGCTGGGCGATGTCGTGTTCGTCGATCTGCCCGAAGCCGGCCGCGCGGTGAGCAAGGGCGGGGAAGCCGCCGTGGTGGAATCGGTGAAGGCCGCGTCCGATGTCTATGCGCCGGTTTCGGGCACGGTGGTGGAATCCAACCCGGCGCTGGCCGAGGATCCGGGCCTGGTCAACAGCGCGCCCGAAGGTGACGGCTGGTTCTTCCGCCTCACCCTGTCCGACGCCGCCGAGCTTGACGGCCTGATGGACAAGGCCGCCTACGACGCCTTCATCGCCAGCCTGTAAGTGGCCAGCGCCACCGCCTGGAACCCGGCGCTCTATGCCGCCAATGCCGCCTTCGTGCCGGCCCTGGGTGCGCCCGTGCTCGATCTCCTTGCCCCCGTGGCCGGGGAACGGGTGCTCGATCTGGGCTGCGGCGATGGCGTTTTGACCGAACAGCTGGTTGCGGCCGGCTGCACCGTGGTGGGCATCGATGCCGATGCCGCCATGGTGGCCGCCGCGCAGGCGCGCGGGCTGGATGCGCGGCCGGGCGATGCGCGGGCGCTGGCGTTTGATGGCGAATTTGATGCGGTGTTCACCAACGCCTGCCTGCACTGGGTGGGCGCGCCTGAAACCGTCACGGCCGGCGTGAAGCGCGCGCTCAAGCCCGGCGGGCGCTATGTCGGCGAATTTGGCGGCCACGGCAACATCGCCGCCATCCGCACCGCGCTGATCGCCGTGCTGGCCCGCCACGGCTTCCCGCCGGCCGGCAGCGAAACCAGCTATTACCCTACGGCCCAGGCCTTCCGCGCCGTGCTGGAAACCGGCGGCTTCGTGGTGGACAGTTGCGCCATCATCCCGCGCCCCACGCCGCTGCCCGCCAGCGGCATGGCCGGCTGGCTGGAAACGTTCCGCGGCGGCTTCATCGATGCCGCCGGGGTGCCGCCGCGGCTGCACGAAACCATCATCAGCGAAACCGTGGCGCTGCTGGCGCCGGCGCTGCTGGCCGCGGACGGCCAGTGGATTGCCGATTATGTCCGCATCCGATTTTCAGCCCATCTGCCGGAGTAAGTCTCTTGCGTTACCTGCCCCTTTCCACGGCCGACCGCCAGGCCATGCTGGCCACGATCGGCGTGAACACGATCGATGATCTGTTCGTCGATGTGCCCCAATCGGCCCGGCTGGATGGCCCGATCGCCGGCCTGCCCAATCATGCCAGCGAAATGGCGGTGGAGCGCGCGCTGGTGAAGATGGCGGCAAAGAATGCCACCGCCAGCACCACGCCCTTCTTCATCGGCTGCGGCGCCTACAAGCATCATGTGCCGGCCACGGTCGACATGGTGATCCAGCGCGGCGAATTCCTCACCGCCTACACCCCCTATCAGCCGGAAATCGCGCAGGGCACGCTGCAGGTGCTGTTCGAATTCCAGACCCAGGTGGCGCGGCTGACCGGCATGGAGGTGGCCAATGCCTCGATGTATGATGGCTCCACCGCGATGACCGAGGCGGTGTTCATGGCCCGCCGCATCACGCGGCGGCCCAAGTGCATCGTTTCGGCCGGCGTCCACCCCCATTATACGGCGGTGCTCAACACGCTCACCCGCTTCACCGGCGATGTGGTGGTGGCCGGCACGCCCAGCCTCACCGCCGGCGCGCCCGGCGATGATCTGGCCGCGCTGGTGGCACAGATCGATGCCGAAACCAGCTGCGTGGTGGTGCAGAACCCCAATTTGTTCGGCCATATCGCCGATCTGTCGCCGCTGGCCGATGCCTGCCACAAGGCCGGCGCGCTGCTGATCGTGGTGGTCACCGAAATCGTCTCGCTGGGCGCGGTGAAATCCCCCGGCGAAATGGGCGCCGACATCGTGGTGGGCGAGGGCCAGTCGCTGGGCGCCGGCCTGCTGTTTGGCGGGCCCTATCTGGGCCTGTTCGCCTGCCGCGAGAAACATGTGCGCCAGGCGCCGGGCCGGCTGTGCGGCGAAACGGTGGACGCCAGCGGCAAGCGCGGCTTCGTCCTCACCCTGTCCACCCGCGAACAGCATATCCGCCGCGAGAAGGCGACCAGCAACATCTGCACCAATTCGGGCCTGATCGCGCTGGCCTTTTCCGCCCACCTCACCCTTTTGGGCGAAAAGGGCCTGCGCCAGCTGGCCGCGCTCAACCATGCCCGCGCCGTGCAACTGGCCGAGCGGCTGGGCCGGGTGCCGGGCGTGACCCTGCTCAACGGGCCGTTCTTCAATGAATTCACCCTGGATCTGGGCCGCGAGGCCCGCCCCGTCGTCCGCAAGCTGGCGGAAAAGGGCGTGCTGGCCGGCGTCTCGCTGGGCCGGCTGTGGCCGGGCGAGAAATCGCTGGCCAGCGGCATGATCGTGGCGGTGACCGAAACCGCAACCGACGAGGATTTTGACGCGTTCGAGGACGCGCTGGATGAGGTGATGGCGTGATGAGCACCCCGATGAACACTGTTGGCCGCCCCACCCGGCTGGTCGCCGGCACCGGCGCGGTCGCCGAAACCTTCACCGGCAACAAGGCGCTGATGCTTGAGGAACCGCTGCTGTTCGAACGCGGCAGCCTGGACACCTCGGGCGTTGATCTGCCCGCCGTGCCGCCGGTGCCGGATCGCCTCGGCGGCCTGGCCCGCGATGCGGTGATCGGCCTGCCCGGCCTGTCAGAGCCCGAGACGGTGCGCCATTACACCCGCCTGTCACGCCAGAATTATGCCATTGATCTGGGCATCTTCCCGCTGGGCAGTTGCACGATGAAGCACAACCCGCGCCTGAATGAGAAGATGGCGCGGCTGCCCGGTTTTGCCGATATCCACCCGCTGCAACCGCAATCCACCGTGCAGGGCGCGCTGGAACTGATCGACACGCTGGCCGATTGGCTGATGAAGCTGACCGGGATGCCCGCCGTGGCCATGAGCCCCAAGGCCGGCGCGCACGGCGAATTGTGCGGCATGCTGGCGATCCGCGCCGCGCTGGATGCGCGCGGTGATGAACGCCGGGTGGTGCTGGTGCCCGAATCCGCGCACGGCACCAATCCGGCCACCGCTGCCTTTTGTGGTTTCACCGTGGAGAATATCCCGGCCAACGCCCGCGGCCGGGTTGATCTGGATGCGCTGCTCGCCCGGCTTGGCCCGGATGTGGCCGCGGTGATGATCACCAATCCCAACACCTGCGGCCTGTTCGAGCCTGATCTGAAGACGATCGCCGACGCCGTTCATGCCGCCGGCGGCTATGTCTATTGCGATGGCGCCAATTTCAACGCCATCGTCGGCCGCGTGCGCCCCGGCGATCTGGGCGTGGACGCCATGCACATCAACCTGCACAAAACCTTCAGCACGCCCCACGGCGGCGGCGGGCCCGGCTCCGGCCCGGTCGTGCTGTCGGAAGCGCTGGCGCCGTTCGCGCCGATCCCGTTCGTGCGCAAGACCGCCAAGGGCACGCTGGAACTGGTGGAGGAGGACAGCGCCGACACCCATGCCGGGCAGAGCTTTGGCCGCATGGTCGCCTTCCACGGCCAGATGGGCATGTTCGTCCGCGCGCTCAGCTACATGATGAGCCACGGTGCCGATGGCCTGCGCCAGGTTTCGGAAGATGCCGTGCTCAACGCCAATTATGTGCTGGCCAGCCTGAAGGACATCTATACCGCGCCGTTCGCGGATGGCGGCCCCTGCATGCACGAGGCGCTGTTCAG
>JAIXUQ010000061.1 GCA_027483465.1 Sphingomonadales bacterium | reverse complement strand
GCCGCCTTCGGGGTGAACAGCACCGGCGAAATCTTTGAAAATATTGCTCAGGCTGGCGCTGCCGAAATCAATGGCGCCGCCGATGGCCCCAATGATGCGCGCGGCGATGTCGCCACCATCAACCTGCGCGGGCTGGGCACCGGCAACACGCTGGTGCTGCTCAACGGCCGGCGCATCGCCGCCCACGCGGTCAATCAGGATGTCGGATCAACCCCGCGCCAGATCACCAACGTCAACGCCTTTCCCGCCGCCGGGATTGACCGGGTGGAAGTGCTGCGTGACGGCGCGTCGGCGCTCTATGGTGCCGATGCCACCGCCGGCGTGGTCAACACCATCCTCGATGCCAAGTTTGACCGGCTGCGCGCCACCCTGCGCTATTCGGCGGTGGACCAGACCGGCAGCGACGAACTGCAGGCCGATATCGCCTTCGGCTTCAAGTTCAACCAGGGCCGCACCCGGGTGATGTTCACCGGCGGCTATTTCCAGCGCAGTGGGCTGTATGCCCAGGAACTGGATGGCCAGTTCAACACGGTGGACAAGCGCGGCGTGCTGGGCGACAGCCCCTTTGCCACCACCACCACCGATTTCCGCAACACCTCCACCTCTTCGCCCTTTGGCCAATATCAGGCCGGGGCGGTGAATGCGCAGAACGTGTTCGTGGGCCGGCGCATCCGCCAGGGCACCCGCAACCTCACCAGCACCACCGGCGTGTTCCACATCCAGCCCTGCGGCTTTGCCGGCACGCTGGCGCAACTGGGCAACCGGCCCGAAGGCTGCATGGGCATCGACGATGCCGCACTGGATGCGGCGCTGCGCTATGATTTCAACAGCAACCAGCCCAACAACGCGCTGAACGAAGGCGTGCGCATCCAGAATGATCCGGTGTCATCCCGCGGCCGCCAGCTGATTTCCGATGCCGAACGCATCAACGTCTACACCCAGTTCGAGCATGAATTTTCCAACAATCTCCAGTTCTTCGCCGAAGGCCTCTATTACCGGGCCACCACCGATTCCAACCGCGCCACCCAGCCGCTGGATTCCGGCCTCGCCTTCCTGATCGTGCCGGCCTCCAACCACTGGAACCCCTTTGGCGCCAGCACCAGCCCCAACCGCATCAGCGGCCTCAACAGCGCCGATGTGCCGGCCGCCGGGGTGGATGTGCTGTTGCAGAACTGGCGCCCCACCGAACTGGGGCCGCGCTTCATCTCCACCTTCACCGAAACCTATCGCGTGATGGCCGGCCTGCGCGGCAATTTCGGCAACTGGGAATGGGAAAGCGCCATCGCCAACAGCTCGAACCTGACAACCGATGAGGAAAGCAACCGCATTTCCAAGACCTTGCTGCAGGCCGAGCTGGCGAAATCGACGCCCGATGCGATCAACCCCTTTGGCGGGCCCAACGCCAACAGCCAGGCCCAGTGGGACCGGGTGCGCATCTCCAGCCTGAACCGCGGCCGCACCACGCTCACCACCGGTGACCTGCGCATTTCCAACAACAATGCCTTTGAACTGTGGGCCGGGCCGATCGGCGTGGCCGCCGGCATCGAATGGCGGCGCGAATCCTATCTGGAAGACCGGGACCCGCGGCTCGATGGCACCATCATCTTCAACACGGCCAATGTCTCGGGCCGTTCCGACGTGGTTGGCGTGTCGCCCACCAACGACAGTTCGGCCAGCCGCAATGTCTATGCCGCGTTTGCCGAAGCGCTGGTGCCGCTGCTGGCTGGCAACAGCAACAGCTGGTTCTACAACAAGCTCAACCTGCAACTGGCGGTGCGCGCCGAGCATTTCGATGATCTGAAGGCCAGCGCGGTCAAGCCCAAGGTGGCGCTGAGCTGGTTCCCGGTGCGCGCCTTCAACCTGCGCGCCGCCTATTCCGAAGGCTTCCGCGTGCCCAACATGGTGCAGCTGAACCGCGGCGACATCTCCCGCCTCAACCTGGGCGTGGAGGATTACTGGCGCTCGGACGTGACCCGCGATCCGGGCTCGACCGGCGATGCCTATCTGCCCTCGGTGCGCCAATCCAACCCCAATCTGCGCAACGAGGACACCAAGACCATCGTGGTGGGCGGCGTGCTGGATCTGGCCAAGATCTTTGACAGCCCCAGCGTCAAGCGCTTCACCTTCAGCGTGGATTACTGGCGCTTTGAACAGACCGGCCTGGTGGGCGCCTTTGGTGACCGCGAGGCGCTGGCGCTGGATTTCCTGGAGCGCAAGCAGGGCCGCAACAATCCCAACGTGGTGCGCGCCGATCCCACCGCGGATGATATCGCCGCCTTTGCCGCCTGGAACGCCGCCAACCCCAATGATCAGCGCACCGCCGCCGGCGCCGTGCTGTTCATCCGCGATCCCTATATCAACCTCGACAAGCAGGTGGCCGACGGCTTTGATTTCAGCCTCAACACCAATTTCAACGCCGGCAAGCTGGGCAGTTTCCGGCTGAACATCGAAGCCACCTATCTGATGACCCTGAATGTCGAGCGCAACGAGTTGCTGAACTCGCTGGCCGGCAACAACAACAACGTGTTTGGCAATGATTTCACCATCCTGGAGGTGAACCGCGTGCGGCTGGACGGCAATCCGCGCTGGCGGGGCAGTGCCACCTTCAGCTGGAACAAGGGCGTGTTTGGCCTGGGTGGCTCGGTGCGCTACATTGATGGCTTCACCGATACCAATGCCGATATCCTGGTGAACGGTGCCACCCAGTTCTGGCAGGTGCGCGAGGATTGGCGGCTGAACCTGTTTGGCGATGTGCGCATGAAGATCAGGAAGGGCCAGGATCTGCGGCTGCGCATCGGCGTGAACAATGTGCTGGATGCCGCCCCGCCGCTGGTGGATGAATCGCTGGGCTATCGCCCGGATTTCCACCAGATCAAGGGCCGCGAATATTATGTGCAGCTGCGCGGCAGCTTCTGATGCGGGCGGCGGCGGCCCTGTTGTGGTGGGGGCTGGCGCTGCCGGCGGCAGCGCAAACCCTGGCCGAAAGCTGGTTTGCCGCCGCCACCGCCGGCCCGCCGGCCTGTGCCGGCCACGGCCGGCGGGTGCATGCCGGGTTTGAACGCGCCGGCCTGGCCGCCTGCCGCATCGATGCCGATGGCCATGTGCATGTGACGATCCGGCCGGAAAACCAGCCGATCAACCCCAGCCCCTGGTATGGCCTGGTGCTGGCCAACGATGGTGGCGGCGAAACCGCGGTGACGCTGCATTATGACGGCGGCACCCATCGTTATGCGCCGTGGACCGGCCAGCCGGGCCGGCCGGCGGCCCGCCTTGCCCCGCAGCTTGTCAGCCTGAGCGAGGGCGGGCGGGCCGCGCGCATGCTGTTGCCGGCGGCACCGGTGCAGCTGTTGATGGCGCAACCGCCTGAAACCATTGAGGATGCTATGGCCCCGTTCGAGGCCCGGGTGCGCGCCGGCAGCTTGGTGCGCACCATCGTTGGCCACAGCGTGGCGCGGCGGCCGCTGCTGGCCTATTGGCACCGCCCACCGGCACCGCGCGGCACCGTGGTGCTGATCACCCGCCAGCATCCGCCCGAAACCACCGGCCCGCAGGCCTTTGCCCGCTTCACCGATCTGCTGCTGGCCGACAGCGCGGCCGCCCGCGCCTTTCGCGCCGGCCATGCCCTGATGATCGTGCCGCTGGCCAACCCCGATGGCTTTGTGCTGGGCCATTGGCGGCACAATCTGGGCGGGGTTGATCTCAATCGCGATTGGGGGCCGTTCACCCAGCCTGAAACCCATGCGCTGGGCCAGGCCATTGAAAAGGCAGCCAAAACGGCGCCGATTGTGGCGGTGATCGATTTCCATTCCACGGCACGCGATGTCGTTTATGCCCCACCCCGGCCGGCCGCGCCCGATCTGGGCGAGGCCATGTTGCAGGCGATTGCCGCCGATCTTGACGGCGCCAGCATCCGCATCGACCGGGCGCACAATCCCGGCAGCGGCGTGCTGAAAAGCTGGGCGCGCGACCGGTTCGGGGTGGGCGCGCTCACCTGGGAAGTGGGCGATGCCAGCCCGACCGACCGCACCGCACGGCTGGCCGAAGCCGCTGCCACGGCGCTGATGGCCAGCGCCAATGCACGAGGACAATGACCCGATGAAGCGCATTCTGCTGCCCCTGATGCTCTGCCTCACCTCGGCACCGGCAATGGCAGAACCGGTCGATATCAAGGCCTTGCTGAGGGAATTTGAAGCCGTGCCGGCCGCGCGGCGGGTGCCGGCCGGGGGCATTGCCACGGTGCCGGCGGCGCTGGCCAACGCCGGGGTACAGCGGTTTGTGGTGGATGATTGGGGCGGCGCCGCCATCCCGGTGTGGCTGCTGCGCCCGGCCACGGCCGGGGCGAATGCGCCGGTGATGTTCGTGATGCACGGCGTGGGCCGCGATGCTGATCGCTACATCGCCGAATGGGTTGATATTGCAACGAAATCCGGCATCGTGATCGTGGTGCCGGAATTCACCCGGAGCGCCTTTCCGGATACGCAGAATTACAATTTCGGCGCGGTGTTTGATGAGGCCGGCGCGCTGCGCCCGCGCGAAAAATGGAGCTATTCGGCGATCGACATCATCTTTGACCGGGTGGTGGCGCGCGAGAAACTGGCCGCCACATCCTATGTGCTGTTCGGCCATTCCGCCGGTGCGCAGTTCGTCCACCGCTTTGTGCTGGTGGGCGCCGGCGCCAAGATGAGCCGGGCCATCTCTGCAAATTCAGGCAGTTACACCTGGCCGATGGGCCCCAATCGCTGGCCGTTCGGCGTTGCCGGCCTGCCGCCGGGCCTGTGGCAGCCGGCCAAGGCGCTTGCCCGGCCGATGCTGCTGATGCAGGGCACCGCCGATATCGATCCCAACCACAGCAGCCTGCCGCGCCAGCCCGAGGCCATGGCCCAGGGCCCGCACCGGCTGGCGCGCGGCAAGGCCTTTTTCGCCGCCGCGCAAACTGCGGCCCAACAGGCCGGCGTCCGCTTTGGCTGGTCATGCGTGCTGGTGCCCGATGTGGGGCATGATAACGGCGGGATGGCACCCTATGTGGTTGAGATATTGAAGGCTTCCAACCTGCCCACTGGCGGTGAATGCCGGCCGCTCAAGAAGCTGCCGCCGGCCTGATCAGGCGACATTCATCGCCCAGGTGAGCAGCACCAGAAAGGCCGATCCGCCCAGCAGCGCGTGCAGCGCCAGGCTGGGGCCCAGCATGTCGGGCCGGGGCTTGGCCATGATGCCGGCAAACAGCCCGCTCACCACAGCAAAACCCAGCAAAACCAAGCCGATGGTGGCGGTTTCCTTGAGATCGGGGCTGGCCTTCGTCCGCGCCGAAATCAGCATCACCACCTCCAGCCCGCCAAAGCCGGTGAGCAGGTGGATGGCCTGCACCGCCTTGGGCGGCCGCCGCCCGGCCAGGAAATACCAGCCCAGCACCAGCCCCAGCGCCACGGTGGTGCCATAGATGATGATCGGCAGCCATTGCTGCATGGCTCACTCCTCCCCCTGCCCGGCCGGCGCCGGTTTCAGTTTCAGCCACAGCCGATAGCGCCCGGCCGGCCCGGCCAGCGCGAACGGCACCTGTCTGGTGGCGGCAACAAGGCGCGCGGTGACGGCTGCCGGGGCGCTGGTGCCGGCAATGCGGGCATCGGTGACGGTCATCTGGCCATTTGTGTCCGTTTCCACCACCAGGTCCACCTGCACCCCTTTGGCCGGCAAATCCAGCCCGTCCAGCCCCGCCGCCAGCCGCTGCTGCACCAGCCCCCAGGCCGGGCCGGGCCGGGCCAAAGGCAGGGCAGCGGCCGGCCGGGGTGGAGGCGGCGGCGCGGGCTGCGGCCGCCGCCACAGCAGCCCGGCCCCGGCCCCAATCAGGGCCAGGCCCAGCAGCAGCAGCAGGCGGCGTCGCATCGGCCCAGCATAAGGCCCGGCGGCCAAAATGCCACTGGGCGAAGCGGCAGCGGCCGGACTATGGCCACCGCGATGCCCGACCATGCTTCCCGCTTTGCCGGCCGCGATCCGGTTGCCCTGCGCAAGCATCTTGCCAGTTACTGGAAGATGGAGGCCGGCAATGTGCTGCTGGTGCCGCTGATGGCCGGGGCGCTGGTGATCAGCGCCGGCGATGCCCCCGATCTGGCGGCCGGGCTGGGCGCTGTGGCCTGTTCCTTCCTGCTGGTGGTGGGCACGGCGGCCTGGCTGCTGGTGCTGGCGCGCATGGATGGCAAGGCGGCGCAGGCCGGGCGGCTGGTGGCCTTTTGCGCCCGCGCCGAAATCCCGGCGCTGCTGCTGCTGCTGGCGGCCAGCATCGCCACCGCCGTGCTGATCGCGGGCCAGGGCTGGCCACCGCGCGCCATTGCCGCCGCCGGGCTCACGCTGCTCGGCTGGCTGGAATATGTGAATTATTACCACTGGCAGCTCCAGAATTTTGACAGTGCCATTGATCTGAAACGCCTGTTCGCCGGGCGCGGCCTGCGCCGGGCGCACATGGGCCGGGCGGTGAGGGCATGGCGGGCACAGCGCCGCACTGGCGCTTGACGCGGCGGCGCGTATAACGCGGCGCAATGAGTGAGGATTTGCGCCTCGACGCGCCGGAACTGCCGGACGCGCTGGAGGAAGGCCGGCTGAGCCGCGCCTTCGTGGCCGAGGTTGCCGCCGTGCTGGATGGCGGCGACGATGATGCGGTGCGCGCCCTCGTCAGCCCGCTGCACCCGGCCGACATCGCCGATCTGTTTGCCGCCATCCCCGGCGATGCCCGCGCGCCGCTGGCCGCCGCGCTGGGCGATGTGCTGAACGCCGAGGTGATCGCCGAGCTGGACGATTATGTCCGCGAGGATGTGCTGGAGGCGCTGTCACCGCGCGAGGTGGCCGAGGTCGTCACCCAGCTTGACACCGACGACGCGGTGGCGGTGATCGAGGATCTGGAGGCCGACGACCAGCGCGCCGTGCTGCGCGCCCTGGCCCCCGAAGACCGGGCCGACATCGAGGCCGCGCTGAATTACCCGGAGGAATCCGCCGGCCGCCTGATGCAGCGCGAGCTGGTTGCCGTCACCGAGGACATGAGCGTGGGCGCGGTGATCGAGCGGATCCGCGCCAGCATCGATCCGGCCACCGATTTCTGGGAAATCTTCGTGGTGGATGGCGCCGGCCGCCCCACCGGCACCATGCGGCTTTCCTGGCTGCTCACCGCGCCGCCCGATCTGATGGTGGCCGATGTGATGAAGCGCGAGCAGACGCTGATCCCGGTGACGATGGACCAGGAGGAAGTGGCGCTGCAATTCCAGAAATATGCGCTGATTTCCGCCGCCGTGGTCGATGCGTATGGCAAGCTGGTGGGGGTGATCACCGTGGACGACGTGGTCCACATCATCCAGGCCGAAGCCGGCGAGGATGCGCTGAAACTGTCGGGCGCCGGCGATGGTGACATCAACGAGCCGGTGGTGGAAAGCTACAAGGCGCGGGTGCGCTGGCTGGCGGCCAATCTGGGCACGGCGATGATCTCCTCCAGCGTGATCGCGCTGTTTGAACCCACGATCGAGAAACTGGTGACGCTGGCCGCCCTCACCCCGATCGTCGCCAGCATCGGCGGCAATGCCGGCACCCAGACGATGGCGGTGGCGGTGCGCGCCATCGCCACCAAGCAATTGACCGACAGCAACACGCGGCGGACGATCTGGCGCGAGGTGCGGGTGGCGCTGCTCAACGGCCTCACCATCGCCGCCCTGCTGGGGCTGGGCGTGGGCGTGTTGTTCAACAGCGCCAATCTGGGCGGGGTGATCGCGCTGGCGGCGCTGTTCAACATCCTGATCGCCGGGCTGGCCGGCGTGCTGGTGCCGCTCACCCTCACAAGGCTGCGCACCGATCCGGCGGTGGCCAGCTCGATCTTCGTGACGATGACCACGGATACCATGGGCTTTCTGGGCTTTCTGGGCCTGGCCGCGCTGGTGGGGGTCGCCAATCTGCAATGACACTGCATTTGAGCAAGGTGGCCGCCGGCTGCCCCGACATCGCCACCCTGGCTGAGCGGCAGGCGCACTGGTGGGGCGAAGGCCGTGCCGGGGCGCACACGCGGATGATGCCCAAGCGGGCGGACGAACTGATCGGCGGCTCGCTGTACTGGATCATCGGCCATCAACTGGTGGCGCGGCAGACCATCCTGTCAATCGCCATGGCCGACACGCCGTGGGGGCCGAAATGCGCCATCGAACTGGTGCCCGGCCCGGTGCCGGTGCGGTCGCGCCCGCTGCGCGCCCACCAGGGCTGGCGCTATCTGGCGGCCGGCGATGCCCCGCCCGATCTGGCCCCCGGCGAGGAGGCCGGCGAAGCGCTGCCGCCGGCGCTGGCCCGGCAACTGGCGGCGCTGGGGCTGGTTTAATCGGCCTCAGCCGCGCGCCAGGGCGGCGATGATGCGCTCGGCGGCGGCTTCCGGCGGCTTCAGCCGGGCCGGGTCCTCACCGGGATAGGCGCGGGCGCGCATGGTGGTGCGGGTGGCGCCGGGATCGATGATGTGGGTGCGGATCTGGCTGATGTTGGCGACTTCGGCGCCATAGGTGGCGACCAGATTTTCCAGCGCCGCCTTGGTGGCGGCATAGCCGCCCCAGTAGGCGCGCGGGGCCGAGCCGACCGAGGAGGTGACCGCCACCACGTCCGCCGCCGGGGCCTGGCGCAGCCAGGGATCAAAGCCGGCCAGCAGCCGCCAGTTCGCCGTGAGGTTGATGGCGATCAGCTTGTCCCACTCCTTGCGGTCAAGGTGGGGCACCGGCGCCAGCGTGCCCAGTTGCGCGGCGTTGAGGATCAGCGCATCCAGCCGGCCCCAGCGCGCGCCCACCGCATTGGCCAGCCGATCGATGGCATCAAGATCAGCCAGATCAAAGGGCGCGATGGTGGCGGTGCCACCGGCGGCGTGAATCTTGTCGTCCACCTGGCCCAGCGCGCCTTCGCTGCGCGCCGTCAGGATGACATGCCAGCCCTGCGCCGCCAATTGTTCGGCGATGGCCGCGCCAATGCCGCGGCTGGCCCCGGTGACGAGGGCGATCTTCTTGGCGGCGGTGTCGGTGGTGGGTTCAGTCATGGGGCGGCCCTTAGGCGGGTGCTGGACAAGGGGCAAGCAGATCGCGCATCCCGTGAAGCCCGTCATGCTGAACTTGTTTCAGCATCCATGGGCGTGCGGCCGGCCATGCGCGCCGGTCGGGGCATGTGCGCCATGGATGCCGAAACAAGTTCAGCATGACGAAGACCTGGCTCAAATGACCCGTTCGGCCAGCAGGCTCAGCTGGTCGGGCACTTCCACTTCCTCCTGATCGGTCAGGCGGGTGGGGTAATCGCCGGTGAAGCAGGCGTCGCAATATTGCGGGGCGTGTTCGTCGCGCACCGGCTCGCCCACGGCGCGGTACAGGCCATCGATGGAGAGGAAGGCCAGGCTGTCCACCTTGATGAAATCGCGCATCCGCTCCACGTCCATCTGCGCTGCCAGCAGCTTGGCGCGTTCCGGCGTGTCAACACCATAGAAGCAGCTGTGCCGGGTGGGCGGGCTGGCGATGCGCATATGCACCTCCTCGGCGCCGGCCTCGCGCAGCATCTGCACGATCTTCACGCTGGTGGTGCCGCGCACGATGCTGTCATCGATCAGCACCACCCGCTTGCCGGCGATCAGCGCGCGGTTGGCATTGTGCTTCAGCTTCACGCCCAGATTGCGGATCTGGTCCCCCGGCTGGATGAAGGTGCGGCCGATATAATGGCTGCGGATGATGCCCAGTTCGAACGGGATGCCGCTTTCCTGGGCATAGCCGATGGCGCCGGGCACCCCGCTGTCGGGCACCGGCACCACCATGTCGGCCGCCACCGGATTTTCGCGCGCCAGTTCGGCACCGATGCGCTTGCGCACCTCATAGACGCTGGCGCCGTCCATCATCGAATCGGGCCGGCTGAAATAGACATGTTCAAAGATGCAGGGCCGCGCCCGCTGCGGCGCGAACGGCCGGATCGAGCGCAGGCCGCGCCCGGTGATGATGATCAGTTCGCCCGGCTCCACCGAGCGCAGGAAGGTGGCGCCCACCATGTCGAGCGCCACGGTTTCGGATGCGAGGATGTAGCTGTCCCCCAGCCGGCCGAGCACCAGCGGGCGGATGCCGAGCGGATCGCGGCAGGCGAGCATGCCTTCGGCGGTGAGGCAGATGAGGCTGTAAGCGCCCTCCACCCGCTTGAGCGCATCGATGAAGCGATCGAGCAGGGTGCGGTAGGATGAGGTGGCGACGAGGTGGATGATCACCTCGGTGTCGCTGGTGGATTGGAAGATGGCGCCGCGCCGCACCAGTTCGCGCCGCAGCGTCATGGCGTTGGAGATATTGCCGTTGTGGGCCACGGCAAAGCCGCCGCTGGCCAGTTCGGCAAACAGCGGCTGCACGTTGCGCAGCGCGGTTTCGCCGGTGGTGGAATAGCGGTTGTGGCCGATGGCGATCTCGCCTTTCAGCTTGCCGATCACCGCATCATTGTCGAAATTGCCCGCCACATGCCCCATGGCGCGGTGGGTGTGGAAATCCTTGCCATCGAAACTGGTGATGCCGGCGGCTTCCTGGCCGCGGTGCTGCAGGGCATGCAGGCCCAGCGCCACCAGCGCGGCCGCCCCATCGGCGCCATAAACGCCGAACACGCCGCATTCCTCGTGGAGATGATCCTGTTCCCACGGGTCGGTGGTGAGCATCGGTTCCATCGGGTACGGCCTTTGTGTTTCGGCAATGTGCGCGCCATATAGGCCGGGCACGGGCGCTTGTCTGCCCCTCCCTTTGTGATGAAAGTGTCACATGAGCCATGCACTTGACGAAAGCCTGGATTTTCAGCCGCGCTGGGGCGCCGATGGCCTGTTGACGGCGGTGGCGGTGGATGCCGCCACCGGCGCGGTGCTGATGGTGGCCCACATGAACGCCGATGCGCTGGCCGCCACGCTGGCCACCGGCGAGGCGCATTACTGGAGCCGCAGCCGGCGGGAATTGTGGCACAAGGGGGCGACCAGCGGCGCCATCCAGCGCGTGGTCGAAATCCGCGTCGATTGTGATCAGGATTGCCTGCTGCTGCTGGTCGAACCGGCCGGCCCGGCCTGCCATACCGGCCGGGTGAATTGCTTCTATCGCCGGCTGGAGGGCGGCCGGCTGGTGATGCTGTGATGTTGCTGGCTGGCGCGACCGGTCTGGTCGGCGGGCTGGTGCTGGCGCGCTGTCCCGATTCCATCCCGGTTTCGCGCCGCCCCATCCCCGGCCGGCCGGGTGTGGTCGCCGATTTCGATGATCTGCCGCCGCTGCCGCCCGCGCGGGTTGCCGTGTGCGCGCTGGGCACCACCCGCGCCAAGGCCGGCAGCGACGCCGCCTTCCGGGCGGTCGATCATGATGCCGTCCTCGCTTTCGCCCGCGCGGCCCAGGCCGCCGGGGTCACCCACTTCATCCTCGTCAGCAGCGTCGGCGCCAACCCCAAGGCCAGCCTGCTCTACCCGCGCACCAAGGGTGAGGTGGAGGCGGCGCTGGCGCTTATGGCCTTCGCCCGCCTCGACATCCTCCAGCCCGGCCTCCTGATCGGCCCCCGCGCCGAACGCCGCCCGGTGGAGCGCTTCCTGCAATGGGCCGCGCCAGTGATGGACCTGGCCCTGCCGCGTGCCATGGGCAGCCTGCCGGCCGAGGCGGTGGCTGGGGCCATCATGGCGCTGGCCAAACGCAGCGAACCCGGCGTGTTCCGGCACGGCAACCGCGCCATCGCTGCCGGCGCGGTCCAAAGGCCGTGAAGGGCTTGTGCGCCATGAGGTTCGGCTGCCCGCGAGACGGCGCCTGTTCAGTGCTCGGGCGGATTGATCGTCCAGGTTGAAATATAGTCAGGGTCTTCGATCTCGTCGCCGCTCTCCCGCAGTCGGTACAAGCCTGGCGCGGCTCGCTCGAAGGCGGTCGGATCGGGCGGCAAGGTAAAGCGCTCCCCCGCCCGTGAACCTGAAAGCAGAAGCTCCACGCCGTCCGGGCCGACCTTCTCGACGGTCCCATAGAATTGCTCTTGATGTTGGTCCGCCGGCCCCTCGTAGGTGATGCCGACGAGAACCACCGCACCGATCAAGGACTGTCCAAAGGCCTTGTCCCAACTGGGCTCAATATCGTCCATGCCACAAACGGTCAGGTGGTTTGGCCTGCAAGTCAATCCCCGCTTGTCGCGCGGCAAAGGCCACGCCGACCATGCCATCGCCAGCTTGACCTTTACGTAAACGTCAACTACCCCTTCCGGCCATGAGCAATCCGGCCGAGGCTGCCATCACCGACGAGTCGCCCGCGGCGCTTTTGCCTGAGGTGCTCGGGGCCTTTGCCACTGCGCCCGCGCCGCCGGCGGCCGGCGATGCCAGCCAGTTCACCATCACCGAACTGGCCCTCAGCTTCAACATCACGCCGCGCGCCATCCGCTTTTACGAGGATCAGGGCCTGATCGCACCCGAACGGCAGGGGCAGAACCGCATCTACAGCCGCCGTGATCGCGCCCGGCTGGCGTGGATCCTGCGGGCCAAGAACGTCGGCTTCTCCCTCGCCGAAATCCGCGAGATGATCGATCTGTATGACGTGGGCGATCACCGCCAGACGCAAAAGCGCGTCACCCTGGAAAAATGCCGGGCGCGCATCGCGCTGCTCACCGAACAGCGCGCCGATATCGATGCGACCATCCAGGAACTGCAACAATTCTGCGCCATCGTCGAACATTCATTGAAAGCCTGAGGACATGCCCAGTTATCGCGCCCCGGTGAAGGACACGCTGTTCGTGCTCGATGCCGTGGCCGGCCTTTATGGCCAGGCCCATGTGCCGGGGTTTGAAAGCGTCTCGCCCGATCTGGTCGAGGCGGTGCTGAATGAAGGCGGCAAATTCTGCGCCGAGGTGCTGGCGCCGCTCAACCTGCCCGGTGACCGGCAGGGCTGCACCCGCAACGCCGATGGCAGCGTGACGGCGCCCGATGGCTTCCGCGCCGCCTATCAGGCGTTCTGCGATGGCGGCTGGGGCGGGCTGACCGCGAGCGAACATCACGGCGGCCAGGGCCTGCCCTACACGATCGGCGCGGTGATGCAGGAATATCTGTCGGCCGCCAACATGGCCTTTTCCATGTATCCCGGCCTGTCGGAAGGGGCGCAGGCCGCGATCGAAGTGGTGGGCAGCCCCGAGCAGAAGGCCAAATGGCTGCCGCCGATGGTGCAGGGCCGCTGGACCGGCACGATGAACCTGACCGAACCGCACTGCGGCACCGATCTGGGCCTGATCCGCACCCGCGCCGAGCCGAACGCCGATGGGACGTGGGCGATCACCGGCACCAAGATCTTCATTTCGGCCGGCGAGCATGATCTGGCCGAGAATATCGTCCACCTGGTGCTGGCCAAAACGCCCGGCGCGCCCGACAGCGTGAAGGGCATCAGCCTGTTCATCGTGCCCAAGTTTATCGTCAACGACGATGGCAGCCTGGGCGCGCGCAACGCCGTCACCTGTGGCTCCATCGAGCACAAGATGGGCATCCACGGCAACGCCACCTGCGTGATGAACTATGATGGCGCTACCGGATATATGCTGGGCGAGGAGATGAAGGGCCTGGCTGCCATGTTCATCATGATGAACGCCGCCCGGCTGGGCGTGGGCATCCAGGGCCTGGCCCAGGCCGACGTCGCCTATCAGAACGCGGTTGAATATGCCAAGGGCCGGCTGCAGGGCCGTTCCCTGACCGGGGCGAAGAACCCGGACGGCAAGGCCGATCCGATCATCGTCCACCCCGATGTGCGCCGCATGCTGATGGATGCGCGCGCCTTCACCGAAGCCATGCGCGCCCTGGTGCTGTGGAGCGCCATCCGCGTCGACCTGGCGCGCAAATCGCCCGATGCGGCCGAGCGGGAGCTGGCCGACGATCTGATCAGCCTCTTGACCCCCGTCATCAAGGGCTATGGCACCGATCGCGGCTATGAGGTGGCCACCAATTGCCAGCAGGTGCTCGGTGGCCATGGCTATATCGCCGAATGGGGCATGGACCAGTTCGTCCGCGATGCCCGCATCGCCATGATCTATGAAGGCACCAACGGCATCCAGGCGCTGGATCTGGTCGGCCGCAAGCTGGGTGCCAAGGGCGGGCGCGGCACCCAGGCCTGGCTGGCCCTGGTGGGCGGCGATCTGGCCGCCGCCGCCGGGGATGAACGGCTGGCCTTCATTTGCCAGCCGCTGGGCAAGGCAATGGGTGACGTGCAGGCCGGCATCATGTGGCTGTTGCAGCATGGCCTGGCCAATCCTGACAATGCCGGCGCCGGCGCCACCGCCTTCATGCGCCTGCTCGGCCATGCCGCGCTGGGCCATATGTGGCTGAAGATGGCGCAGGCGGCCCAGGCTGCGCTGGATGCCGGCACCGCCGATCCGGATTTCTTCACCGCCAAGCTGATCACCGCCCGTTATTTCGCGGCGCGGGTCTTGCCCGAAACCGCTGCCCTGCGCGCCCAACTGGAAGCCGGGGCCGAGGTGGTGATGGCCCTGCCCGCCGAGATGTTCTGAAAGGACTGACCATGACCGAAGCCTATATCTATGATGCCGTCCGCACCCCGCGTGGCAAGGGCCGCAAGGATGGCAAGCTGCACGAAATCACGCCCGTGCAACTGGCCACCCAGGTGTTGCAGGCGGTGCGCGATCGCACCGGCATCGACACCGCCGATGTTGACGATGTGGTGCTGGGCTGCGTCTCCCCGGTGGGCGAACAGGGCAGCGACATCGCCCGCATCGCCGTGCTGAACGCCGATTATGCCGAAACCACCGCCGGCGTGCAGATCAACCGCTTCTGCGCCAGCGGGCTGGAAGCCACCAACATGGCCGCCGCCAAGGTGATGACCGGCGAGGCGATGTTTGCCATCGGCGGCGGCGTGGAGAGCATGAGCCGCGTGCCGATGGGCAGCGATGGCGCGGCCTGGGCCACCGATCCCGCCGTTGCCTTCAAGACCTATTTTGCCCCGCAGGGCATTGGCGCCGATCTGATCGCCACCAAATATGGTTTCAGCCGCAATGATGTGGATGCCTATGCGGTGGAATCGCAGCGCCGCGCCGCGCAGGCCTGGGCCGATGGCCGGTTCAAGCGCAGCATCGTGCCGGTGAAGGATGTGATCGGCGAGGTGGTGCTGGCCCACGACGAGCATATGCGCCCCGGCACCGACATGCAGTCGCTGGGCGGCCTGGCCCCCAGTTTCCAGGCCATTGGCGAGGCGATGCCGGGCTTTGATGCCATCGCCCTGATGCGTTACCCGGAGGTGGAGAAGATTACCCACGTCCACCACGGCGGCAACTCGTCGGGCATTGTCGATGGCGCGGCCGCCATCCTGATCGGCAACAAGGCCATGGGCGAGAAATATGGCCTGAAGCCCCGCGCCCGCATCCGCGCCATGGCCAGCATCGGTTCGGAACCGATGATCATGCTCACCGGCCCGGAATTCGTCGCCAACAAGGTGCTGGCCCGCGCTGGCATGACCAAGGATGATATCGACCTGTTCGAACTGAACGAGGCGTTCGCCAGCGTGGTGCTGCGCTTCATGCAGGCGCTCAACATCCCGCACGACAGGATCAACGTGAACGGCGGCGCCATCGCCATGGGCCACCCGCTGGGCGCCACCGGCGCGATGATCCTGGGCACCGTGCTGGATGAACTGGAGCGCACCGGCAAGGGCACCGCCCTGGTCAACCTGTGCGTCGGCGCCGGCATGGGCACCGGCACCATTATCGAGCGGATCTGAGCGCGGCCGGCGGGCCGCCAATGCGGCGGCTTTGCCGTCGAACTTGGCAGACCGTTCGACATCACGGGCCAGGACTGAACTGAAAGGGGAAACCCCATGACCACCGCAATCCACACCGATCTTGATGCCGATGGCATCCTCACCCTCAGCATCGACGTGCCCGGCCAGTCGATGAACGTCATCACGCCGGAGCTTCAGGCCGATCTGGCCGCCGCGATTCAGCGGCTGAAGACCGATGCGGCCGTGAAGGGCGCCGTGCTCACCTCTGGCAAGGCCAGCGGCTTCATGGCCGGGGCCGATCTGAAGGGCATGGGCGCGCTGATGGGTGGCGGCAAGCCGCCTGAGGGCAAGAGCCGCACGGCCGCGCTGTTCGATGCCGTGTTCGCCCTCAACAGGCTGCTGCGCGATCTGGAAACCTGCGGCAAGCCGGTGGCCGCGGCGGTGAGCGGCCTCGCTTTGGGCGGCGGCCTGGAATTCGTGCTGGCCTGCCATTACCGCGTGGTGGCCGACAATCCGAAGATCACGCTGGGCCTGCCGGAAATCATGGTCGGCCTGTTCCCCGGTGCCGGCGGCACCCAGCGGCTGCCGCGCCTGATGGGCGTGCAGGCGGCGCTGATGTATCTGTTGCAGGGCAAGAACATGAGCCCGCAGGAGGCGCTGGGCCTGGGCGTGGCGCAGGAAGTGGCGCCGCTGGCCGAGATCGTCGCCCGCGCCAAGGCCTGGGTGAAGGCCAATCCCGATGGCGGCGTGCAGCCTTGGGATACGAAGAATTTCCGCATGCCCGGCGGGCCGGCCACCGCCTTGAACCCGGCCTTTGCCCAGATGTTCGTGGGCGGCAACGCCATGACCCACGTGAACGCCGGGGACAATATGAACGCCCCGCGCGCCATTCTGAGCGCCGTTTATGAAGGCGTGCAGGTGCCGATGGACCTCGCCATCCGCATCGAGAGCAAGTATTTTGCCAAGGTGGTGGCCGATCCCCAGGCCGGCAACATGATCCGCAGCCTGTTCGTGTCGAAACAGGCCGCCGAAAAGGGCGCCCGCCGCCCCAAGGACGTGCCGCCCGCGCCAACGAAGAAGGTCGCCATGCTGGGCGCCGGCCTGATGGGCGCCGGCATTGCCATGGTGAGCGCGCAGGCCGGGATCGAGGTGGTGCTGCTGGACACCAGCATCGAAGCCGCCGAGAAGGGCAAGCAATATACCGCCGACCGGCTGGCAAAGAAGCGCACCCCGGCCGACAAGGCCGCCGCCATTCTCGACCGGATCAAGCCGACCACCGATTATGCCGATCTGGCCGGCTGCGACCTGGTGATCGAGGCGGTGTTTGAAACCCGCGAGATCAAGGCCAATGTGACGAAGCAGACCGAGGCGGTGCTCGGCCCGGATGTGATCTTCGGCTCCAACACCTCCACCCTGCCGATCACCGGCCTGGCCGAAGCCTGGTCCAAGCCGGAAAATTTCATCGGCATCCACTTCTTCTCGCCGGTGGAAAAGATGCCGCTGGTGGAGATCATCGTTGGCAAGCAGACCGGCGCGGCGGCGATCGCCAAGGCGCTGGATTATGTCGCGCAGATCCGCAAGACGCCGATCGTGGTGAACGACAGCCGCGGTTTCTACACCTCGCGCTGCTTTGGCACCTATGTGCAGGAAGGCCTGGCGCTGCTGGGCGAAGGCACCGTGCCGGCGCTGATCGAGAATGTCGGCAAGCAGATGGGCATGCCGGTTGGCCCGCTGGCGGTGAACGACGAGGTTGGCCTCGACCTGTCCTACAAGGTGGCCCAGCAGACGAAGCAGGACCTGGGCGACGCCTGGAAGGGCGGGCCGGGCGAGACGGTGATCGCCAAGATGAACGAGATCGGCCGCTTCGGTCGCAAGAATGCGCGCGGCTTCTATGTCTACCCCGAAGGCGGCGGGAAGAAATATCTGTGGCCGGAACTGGTGGAGACGGTGGCCGGCGGCCTCGCCGCAACCCAGCCCAGCGCGGCCGAGGTGAAAGAGCGGCTGCTCTATCGCCAGTTGGTGGAATGCGCGCGCTGCATGGGCGAAGGCGTGCTGGAAACCCCGCAGGATGGTGACCTGGGCGCCATCTTCGGCTGGGGCTTTGCGCCCTTCACCGGCGGGCCGTTCAGCGCGATGGACACGATCGGCATCGCGCAGGTGGTGGCAACGCTCGACCGGCTGGCGCAAGCCCATGGCGAACGCTTCGCCCCGCCGCACTATCTGCGCGAAATGGCGGCGCGGGGCGAAAGCTTCTACGGCCGGGCGGCGAAGCAGGCGGCCTGACGGGCCGCCCCCTCCGCCTCGCTCCGCTCGGCACCTCCCCCAGAGGGGGAGTATCTGATGTGCGGGCGCAAACCACGATCCTCCCCCACAGGGGGAGGTGCCCGCAGGGCGGAGGGGGCGTCGGGCGGCAGGGCGCGGATCAACGCTTGCCCTTCCCGCCCCTTCGCGGCAGGCTGGCGGCCAAACAGGGGTCCAGCCGCCATGTCCGTCGCCGCGCCGTTTCAGCTGCCCAATGGGCAGCGTTTTCGCAACCGCATCGCCAAGGCGGCGATGACCGAGGGGCTGGCCTTGCGCGACGGGCTGCCCAACGACGCGCATTGCAACCTCTACCGGCGCTGGGCGGATCGCGGCTGCGGGCTGCTGATCACCGGCAATGTGCTGATCGATCGCGGCCATCTGGAGCGGCCGGGCAATGTCATCGTCGATGGCCCGCTGGCGCTTGAGGGCAAGGCCGCCTGGGCGCGCTGGGCGGCGGCGGCGACGGCGGGCGGCACCCAGGCCTGGGTGCAGATCAACCATGCCGGGCGGCAGACGCAAAAGGCGGTGAACCCGCATCCGCGCGCGCCGTCGGCGGTGCCGCTGGCGCTGCCCGGCGGGCAGTTCGGCCTGCCGGTGCCGCTGAACGGCATCGAGATCACCGGCCTGATCGAGCGCTGGGCCGATGCCGCCGCCGTGGCGCGGGAGGCCGGCTTCACCGGGGTGCAGGTGCATGCCGCGCACGGCTATCTGATCAGCCAGTTCCTCTCCCCGCTGGCCAATCTGCGCCGCGACGAGTGGGGCGGCACCCTCGAAAACCGCGCGCGTTTCCTCACCGAAACGGTGAAGGCGGTGCGGGCCCGCGTGGGGGCGGATTTCACCGTCTCGGTCAAGCTCAACAGCGCCGATTTCCAGAAGGGCGGCTTTGCCTTTGAGGATTGCATCACCGTGGCCGGCTGGTTGGCCGATCTGGGCGTGGATTGCCTGGAATTGTCGGGCGGCACCTATGAACAGCCGGCGATGATGGACATGGAAGGCCTGACCCCGCGCGAGGAGCCGAAACAGGGCTCAACCCGCCAGCGCGAGGCCTATTTCGTGCAATTGGCCAAGACGCTGATGCAGGCCAAGACCCCGCCGCTGATGGTGACCGGCGGCTTTCGCAGCCTGAATGCGATGGAGGATGCCATCGCCAGCGGCATCGCGCTGGTGGGCGTGGGCCGGCCGCTGTGTGCCGAACCCGATTGCGTGGCCGAACTGATCGACGGCCATATCGAGGAACTGCCGCGCTTTGAGGACCGGCTGGCGATCGGGCCGGGCTGGCTGGGGCCGGGCAGCCCGTTCAAGCTGGTGCGCACCCTCAACGGCTTTGCCGCGCAGGCCTGGTATTACCAGCAGCTGCGCCGCGTGGCTGCCGATGGCGCGGCCGAAAAGCTGAACCCGTTCAAGGCTTTCCTGGCCGAGGACAAGGAGAACAAGGCGCGGGCTTGAAGCGGTTTCCGGGCAATCTGGATCAGCGGCCCGCCCCGAAGGGGACGCGCAGCGCGCGATGACGCTGGTTCGGATTGCCCGGAAACCGCTTTACAGAGTCCAGGCCAGTTCCTTTTCGGCGGCGCGCTTGTCCAGTTCGGCGCGGCTGATCTTCTCGCTGGCGGATTTCAGCTGGCCGCAGGCGGCCATGATATCGCGCCCGCGCGGGGTGCGCACCGGCGCCGAAATGCCGGCCTTGAAGATGATCTCGGCAAAGGCGCGGATGCGTTCGGGCGATGAACATTCATAGAAACTGCCCGGCCACGGGTTGAAGGGGATCAGGTTCACCTTGGCCGGCAGCCGATATTTGCGGATCAGCCGCACCAGTTCGCGCGCATCCTCGTCGCTGTCGTTCTTGCCGGCCAGCATCACATATTCAAAGGTGATCCGCCTTGCGTTGTTGGCGCCGGGATAGGCGGCGCAGGCCTCCAGCAACTGCTCGATGCCATATTTGCGGTTGAGCGGCACGATCTCGTCGCGGATTTCCTTGGTGACGGCGTGCAGCGAGACGGCCAGATTGACCCCGATCTCGGCGCCGGCGCGCGCCATCATCGGCACCACCCCGCTGGTGGAGAGCGTGATGCGCCGTTTCGACAGGCCCAGCCCCTCGCCGTCCATCACGATGTGCAGCGCCTGCTTCACATGCTCGAAATTGTACAGCGGCTCGCCCATGCCCATCATCACGATGTTGGTGAGCATGCGGCCTTCCGGCGTGTAATTATTGCCCTGGTTGTGCGAGCCGGGCACCCACACATCCTCCTCATCATCATCGGCGGCGTCATCGGCCAGCGGGCGCACGATCGGCACCGGCGTGGCGCCCGGCCATTCGCCCAGTGCATCGCGCGCCAGCATCACCTGGCCCACGATCTCGCCGGGCGTCAGGTTGCGCACCAGCTTCATGGTGCCGGTGTGGCAGAACCGGCAATTCAGGGTGCAGCCGACCTGGCTGGAGACGCACAGCGTGCCGCGCGTGGCATCGGGGATGAACACGCATTCGGCTTCCTCGCCATCGGCAAAGCGCAGCAGCCATTTGCGCGTGCCATCGGCCGAGGCCTGGGCCGTCACCACTTCCGGCCGGCCCACCACGAAATGCTGCGCAAACAGCGCGCGGTGATCCTTGGCGATATTGGCCATGGCGGCAAAATCGGTGGCGCCGCGGTGATAGATCCAGTGCCACAACTGGCTGCTGCGCATGCGGGCAGTCTTGGCCGGCAGCCCGATGGCTTCCAGTGCGGCGGCAATCGCCGGGCGATCAAGCCCCACCAGATCAACCCGGCCATCGGCGCGCGCGCCGGCCTTGCGCGGCACCACCAGCGGATCAGACGGGCCGGGAATCGGCATCAGGCCGGCGGGGCTGCCGGCAACAGGGGGGGCAATGTCGGTCATCGCGCGGCCCATAGCGCAAAAGCCGGCCGGCGCAAAACCGCGCCCTCACATCGCGCTGATGCCGCCATCCACATAAAGGCCGTGGCCGGTGACCATCTTGGCCTCGTCGCTGGCCAGATAGACGGCAGCCCAGGCGATGTCGTCAGGCTCGCCCACCGCGCCCAGCGGGATCTGCCGGCCCAGCTTGGCCAGCCCCGCCTCCCGGCCCAGCGTGCTGGTGATGCCGTTCAGGATCGGCGTGTCGATGAACACCGGGTGGATGCTGTTGCAGGTGATGCGATATTGCTGCTTGGCGCAGTGCAGCGCCACGCTCTTGGTGAGGTGGCGCACGGCGGCCTTGGCGCTGTTGTAGGCGGCCGAATTGTGCGCGGCGATCACGCCGGCGATGCTGCTGATGTTGATGATGCTGCCGCGCACCCCGGTTTCGCGCACCGTGGCCGCCATGGTGGGCAGGCTCAGCTTGCAGCCCAGGAACACGCTGTCCAGATCGATGCTGTGGACGCGTTTCCATGTCTCGAAATCGGTGGCCTCCACCGTCGAGCCGGCGGCGATGCCGGCGTTGTTGACCAGCACGTTGAAGCCGCCGTGGGCGGTTTCGGCAAAGCTGATCGCCGCCGCCCAGTCATCCGGGCTGGTCACATCGTGGCGGCAGGCCACCGCCGCCGGGCCGATGCTGGCCGCCACCGCCTGCACCCCGGCCGCGTTGATGTCGGTCAGCACCAGGCGCGCGCCTTCCTCGGCCATGCGCCGGGCCATCGCCTCGCCCAGCCCCTGCGCCGCGCCGGTGATCAGCGCGATCTTGCCCGCCAGCCGGTTCATGCCATGTCTCCCCAGATTTTTTGGCCCAAATCATTGTTGGCCGCAACGCTGCCCCGCCCCGGCCGCCGGCGCAACCCCACAAAAGCGCGGCCCGCAGCCCCAGTGTGACACTGTTGCAACAAATGAAAATCATTGCTTGCGCACGCAATTGTCGCACTTTTGCCTTGCGGTCCGGTGGTTTAGCAGTCCGCGCCTGAAACGCGTGGCCGGGTGCAACCGGCCCAATTGTCACTTTGGGAGATCATCATGCGCCAGTTCCTGCTTGCCACCACCGCTGCCCTGCTGCTGCCCGTCGCCGCCCTGGCGCAGGAGGCCGCCGCCGCCCAGGACGAGGTGGTGGACAGCGGCGAGATCATCGTCACCGCCACGCGGCGTTCCGAGGGCCTGTCAAAGATCCCGATCGCCGTCACCGCCGTGACGATGGAGCAGCTGCGCAATTCCGGCGGCAACGACATCCGCCAGATCGCCCAGCTGGCGCCGTCGCTGCTGGTTTCGTCGGCCACCAACGAATCCAACGGCGCGGCGCGGGTGCGCGGCATCGGCACGGTGGGCGAAAACCCCGGCCTCGAAAGCTCGGTCGCGGTGTTCATCGATGGCGTCTACCGCAGCCGCACCGGCGTGGGCCTCACCGATCTGGGCGAGCTTGAGCGCATCGAAATCCTGCGCGGCCCGCAGGGCACGCTGTTTGGCCGCAACGCCTCGGCCGGCCTGATCAGCATCACCACCGCCCAGCCCAAGTTCGAATTTGGCGGCATCGCCGAAGCCACCTATGGCAATTTCGACAACAAGCGCCTGATGGGCAGCCTGACCGGGCCGATCCTGGGTGACAAGCTGGCCTTCCGCATCGATGGCCTGTGGAACCAGCGCGATGGCTTCCTGCGCGATGTCGTGTCGGGCCGCACCCTGGCCGACCGTGACCGCTGGCTGCTGCGCGGCCAGTTGCTGGCCAAGCCGACCGAGGATCTGAGCATCCGCATCATCGCCGATTACAACAGCAAGGACGAGGAATGCTGCGGCGCCTCCTTCCTGCCGGCCAACAATCTGGTGCGCGATGCGCAGGGCAATGTGAATGTGGCCCCCTCCACCATCCTGGGCATCGTGCGCGGGCTGGGCGGCACCATCCCGCTGCCCGCCGATGGCAGCCGCTTCGTGCGTGACACGGCGATCACGCCGGGCGAGGGCTTTTTCCAGCGCACACGCGACTGGGGCCTTTCGGGCGAGATCAACTGGGCGCTGGGCGGGGTGAACCTCACGTCGATCACCGCCTATCGCCAGTTCCAGAACAAGGCCGGGCAGGATGCCGATTTCAACAGCCTGGATATCCTGCGCCGCCGCGATCAGGACCGCAAGTTCAGCACCTTCACCCAGGAACTGCGCCTGCAGGGCACGGCCTTTGATGATCGGCTGGATTGGCTGGTCGGCGCCTATTATGCCGATGAAATCCTCAGCGCCGATGATGATCTGAAATATGGCAACGACTATGAGCGCTATGCCAATTGCGTGCTGGCCGACACGTTCGCCCGCGCCACCGGCCAGCTGGGCCTGATCAACACCGGCGACAGCAGCTGTTTCAACCGCCCGCTGGCCGCCACGCTGGCCGGCGCCATCGGCGGCGCCACCGGGGCGCAGATCGCGGCGCTTTCCGGCCAGGGCGGGCTGATCCCCGGCCGGCCGATCGATGCGCGCGGCGGCTTCTACAATGTCGCCTCCCAGATCGGCTATGCGGTGCCGGCCGGCCAGAGCCTGATGAACAACACCGGCGTGGTGAACAATGAATTCCGCCAGCGCAGCCGCAACTATGCCTTCTTCACCCACAATGTGATCAAGCTGGTGCCCGACAAGCTGAGCCTGACCCTGGGCCTGCGCTATACCAACGAGCAGAAATTCCTCGATACGCGCTTCAATGCCAACAACGGCTTCTGCGCCGCGCTGCGCGCCTCGCCGCTGGCGTCGCTGGCCAATCTGCCCTGCGTGATCAATGGCACCGCCGGCCCCGGCTTCAACCGCAGCGCGCCGGGCGCCACCTTCACCGAGGACCGGGTGACCGGCACCGCCGTCCTCACCTTCACGCCCAGCCGCGAACTGCTCACCTATGCCTCCTACTCGCGCGGCTACAAGGCGGGCGGCTTCAACCTTGATACCTCGGCGCTGGTGGCGGCCAATCCGCGCCCCACCGATCTGGTGTTCAATGCCGAGGATGTGGACAGTTTCGAACTGGGCGCCAAGCTGAACCTGAAGGGCTTCCGCCTGAACGCCGCGCTTTTCTATCAGGAGTTCAGCAACTTCCAGCTCAACACCTTCAATGGCGTGAATTTCGAGGTGGCCAATATCGGCGGCTGCAAGGATGATCTGGGCGGGCGTGACCGTGATCTCACCGCCGGCAATTCGGCCTGCGCCGCCAATCGCACCGGGCCGGGCCTCACCTCCAAGGGCGTGGAACTGGAAGCCTTCCTGACGCCGGTGAAGAATGTGAACATCGGCCTAGGCTATACCTATGCCGAAAGCCGCTATGCCCGGCAGATGACCGGCACCAACGGCAGCAGCCTGGCGCCCACCCTGTTCCAGCTGCCCGGCGAGCTGTTGTCCAACGCCTCGCCGCACGTGGTGACCACCAATGTCAGCTGGACCCCGCAGCTGACCGAAAAATTGTCGGCGCTGGTCTATTTCGATTACCGCTACATGTCGAAGTTCAACACCGGTTCCGATCTGGATTTCGAGAAGGAAGAGCCCGGCTTTGGCGTGATGAACGCGCGCCTGGGCCTGTATGGCAAGGATCGGATCTGGGGCGTGGAATTGTGGGCGCAGAATCTGCTCAACACCAACTATGCCCAGATTTCGGCCGATGCGCCGCTGCAGGGCGGGGCGACCTTCCGCCAGGTGGCGCGCGGCTTTGCGCCCAACGCCAACGGGCTGTTCATCGCCTTCCCCGGTGAGCCGCGGACCTATGGCGTGACCGTCAGGACGATGTTCTGATCGCAGCCGGGCGCGCAAATAGCGCAGCTATTTGCCGACTCCGGCAAGATCGGCCGGCGACCAAAAAGGGCGGCCCCAACAGGCCGCCCTTTTCGTGTGTCGTCCGACGGCGTGGCTTTGCCACGCCCCTGTTTCCTTCCTGTCTTCCTTCCGGCAACAGCGGGTTCGGCGGCTCTGCCGCCGGCCGCCAACCCCACCCCCACCCTTGACGCCCGCCCCTGCCCGCCATACCTCCCGGCCATGGCCATTCTTCCGATCATCGAAACCCCCGATCCGCGCCTGAAGCAGATCAGCAAACCGGTGGAGGTCGTCACCGATGCCCACCGCACGCTGATCGCCGACATGTTCGAGACGATGTATGACGCGCCGGGCATCGGCCTTGCCGCCATCCAGGTGGGCGTGCCCGAACGCATCCTGGTGATCGATCTCCAGCCCGAAGCCGATGACACGCCGGAGGATGCGCGGCCCGAGGACATCAGGCGGGTGCGGGAGCCGCGGGTGTTCATCAACCCGGAAATCACCTGGGAATCGCCCGAACTGTCGGTTTATCAGGAAGGCTGTCTTTCGGTGCCGGAAATGTATGCCGATGTCGAACGGCCGGCGCGCATCCGGGTGAAGTGGCTGGATGAACAGGGCGCCGCCCACGAGGAGGAACTGGACGGCCTGCTCGCCACCTGCCTGCAGCACGAGATGGACCATCTGAACGGCGTGCTGTTCATCGATCACCTCAGCCGGCTGAAGCGCGACATGCTGCTGAAGAAGCTGGAAAAGCTGCGCCGGGTGCGCGCCGCCTGAACAACGGCGGCTCAGCGGATCTTGGGCGGCCCGCTGCTGGTGGCCAGCGCTTCGGCCAGTGATTGCAGTGTGGCGCGCAATTCGGGATCGGCGATCGCCTTCAGGCTGGATGTGGCCGATTCGGGCAGCGGTCCCGGCAGCGGCGGCGGTGGCGGCGGCGCGGCCATGGCGGCGGCCCCCTGCTCGATGCTGATGCGCGCCACGGCGGCATAGCCCAGGATGCGGTTGGCCCGCTCGATCAGTTGCGGTTCGACATGGCGCAGCATCGGCGCCAGCGCACCGGTGGCGGCGATGGCCAGCGTGCCGCCTTCCTTGGTGCCGCGGGCAAAGCGCAGGCGCAGCGGCCGGCAATGGCGGGCATAGGTTTCCCCGACGATTTCCGGCCAACGCTCGATCAGGGCGCTGTGGGTGAAGCCAAAGCGGCGGAAGGCGACCGCGCCGACATCACCGACCAGATCGGCGATCACCCGGGTGCGGCCGCGTGGCCGTTCCGGTGCAGGCGTGGGGGGCGTTTTCGGCATCGCGCTTCCATGCCATAGCCGCACCGTGAACGATAGCTGGCCTGCACTGCTGCTCGATTGGTATCGCGCCCATGCGCGGGTGCTGCCGTGGCGCAATCCGCCCGGCGCGGCGCTGCCCGCTGATCCCGATTGGCCCTATCGCGTGTGGCTGTCGGAAATCATGCTGCAACAAACCACCGTTGAGGCGGCGACCCCCTATTTCCACGCCTTCACCGCGCGCTGGCCGGATGTGGCGGCGCTGGCGGCGGCCGATGATGGCGAATTGATGCAGGCCTGGGCGGGCCTGGGCTATTATGCCCGCGCCCGCAATCTTCTGGCCTGCGCGCGGGCCGTGGTGGCCGATCACGGCGGGCGCTTCCCGGCGGACGCGGCGGCGCTGCGGGCGCTGCCGGGGATTGGCGACTATACGGCGGCGGCGGTGGCGGCCTTTGGCCATGGCCGCGATGCGGTGGTGATCGATGGCAATGTGGAGCGGGTGGTGGCGCGGCTGCTGGCGCTGGCCGAGCCGCTGCCGGGGGCGCGCACCCGCATCCGTGCCGCACTGGCCGATGTGCTGCCACCGGGCCAGGCCGGCGATCTGGCCCAGGCCATGATGGATCTGGCCCGGCGCGTGTGCACGGCGCGGGCGCCGCGTTGCCTGGCCTGCCCGATCGCCGCCGCCTGCGCCGGGCGGCAGACCGGCGCGCCGGCGGATTTCCCGGTGAAGCCGGCGAAGAAGCCACGGCCCACCCGGCAGGGCACGGCCTGGTGGATCGAGGCGGCGGGCGCGGTGCTGCTGGTGCGGCGGCCGGCCAAGGGCCTGTTGGGCGGCATGCTGGCGCTGCCCAGTTGCGACTGGCGCGGCGGTGCGGCGGCGCCGCCGTTGCCGGGGCCCTGGCAGCTGCTGGGCGTGGTGCGCCACGGCTTCACCCATTTCGATCTGGAATTGCAGGTGGCGGCGCTGCGGCTGCCGGCGCGGCCCGAACTGGCCGGCGACTGGGTGGCGGTGGCTGAGGCCGGCGAGGGGCTGCCGACGCTTTTTGCCAAGGCGGTGCAGCTGGCGCTTGCGCAACGCCGCGATGACGGGACAATGGGGGCATGACGATGTTTTTCGATGTGCCGGCCACCGGCTATTGCGGCGGCACGCTGGACCGGGCGGACGAGATCAGGCGCGACCCCGCCGCACTGATCGCCATGCGGGCCCGGGCCGATGCACGCTGGCTGGTGCTGGATGGGCTCAATCCGGTGATCCGGGCCGGCGATGCGCCGGGCATCCTGTGGGCCTATCGGTCCGATCTGCCGCATGATGCGTTGAGCGTGTTTCTGGGCATGGCGGCGGAAGGCCCGCGCTTTGCCGCCGCCGCGCCATCGGATGAACTGGTGCGCGATTTCGGCGGCCGGGTGATCGATGCGCGCGCTGCCGGCGCCCTGTTGCCGGCCGCCGATGCCGCCTGCCTGGCCCAGGCGCGCAGCCTGATCGACTGGCACCAGCGCCACGGCCATTGCGCCGTGTGCGGCGCCCCCACGGCCATCGCCAAGGGCGGCTGGAGCCGCAGCTGCGGCGCCTGCGGGGCCGAACATTTTCCGCGGGTTGATCCGGTGGTGATCATGCTGGCCATCAAGGACGGCCATGCCCTGATCGGCCGGCAACCGCGCTTTCCCAAGCGGTTCCTGTCGGCCCTGGCCGGCTTTGTCGAACCGGGCGAAAGCCTGGAGGAAGCGGTGCGCCGCGAATTGTGGGAAGAGGCCGGCATCACCACCGGGCGCGTGCGCTATCTGGCCAGCCAGCCCTGGCCCTTCCCGTCCAGCCTGATGATCGCCTGCTTTGCCGAGGCCCATGGCTTTGAGGTGCGGCTGGACACCGAGGAACTGGAAGAGGTGCGCTGGGTGACACAGGCCGAGGTGCGCGCCGCCCTGGCCGGCGAAGGGGACTGGCTGGCACCACCGCCGCTGGCCATCGCGCACACACTGCTGAAGGCCTGGGCCGACCTCTGAACCCGCCTGTGACATATTGGTGACACCGCCCGCGGCACCGCTGCGTGTGGGTGAAAAGACGTATGTGACACTGCTGTAATCTCATGACATGGCGGCACTATAGAGCCTCACCAGCCCTGACACTGCCGTGTCATTGCAAGATGTTCTATGAATTATAAAGAATTGCGCTCCACCGGGGAGGATGGATTCACATGCGCGAAAGGTTTTTCCCGATGACCAAGTCAATGATGACCCGTGGTATTGCTCTCGCTGCTCTGGCTGTTGGCCTGGTTGCTTCGGCGCCCGTGGCGGCCCGCGACGCCAGCTACACCGTGACCATGAACCAAGACAGTTTCTTTGGTTTCAACCCGTCGTTCAACGGCCTCGTGCCGGTGAATGAAAAGGTCGACTTCAGCTTTTACGGCACCTTCTGGACCCGCCCGAGCTTCGGCCTTGGCGGCACCGGCGGCAATCTGTGGACCGAATTCGGCGTGGGCGCCGCCTTCCGGCCGAGTGAAGGCCTGATCATCAAGCCGCAGATCGGCATCACCAACGGTTCGCTGCTGTCGGGCGGGGCGCGCGGTGTCGGCACGGCGCGCGGCGCGGCCTTTGGTGACGGGATCGTGCCGAGCCTGACCGTCAACTACAGCGGGGACAAGGTCGAGGCCGAATATTATGGCGGCTATTACGCTGCCCTGCGCAATCGCAATCTGGCCGGCGCCAACGACTTCCTGCACACTTGGTTCAACATCGGCTACAAGGCCTCCAGCGTCGTCTCGTTTGGCCCGCACTACGAACTTCTGTCCAACAGCCGTGTGGCCCGCGGGCGTTCCAGCAAGGTCTATGAATGGCTGGGCGGCTATGTGCAGTTCACCCTGCCCAAGGGCTTCTTCGCCCGCTTCACCGCCGGCGCCGATCTGGACAAGGACAACACCGGCGATTTCTACAAGATGAGCATCGGCATGACCTTCTGATCGGCCCGCCGATCAATCACTGCCGGGGGGCGCGCCAGCGATGGTGCGCCCCCTTTTGCTGCTGCCCGCCTCAGGCGGATGTGAGGCCGCCCACCAGCGCGGTCGCCTGTTCCGGCGACATCGGCCGGCCAAACAGATAGCCCTGCACCTGGGTGCAGCCCAGATCGCGGCACAATTCGAAGGCGGCGCGGGTTTCGGTGCCTTCGGCGGTGGTTTCCATGTCCAGGCTGGCGGCCAGCCGCACGATGGCCTGGATGATGGCGCTGGCTTCATCGCCCATTGCGGTGGCGCGTTTCACAAAGCTGCGATCGATCTTGATGCGGCTGAAACTGGCCTTTTGCAGCGTGCCCAGCGCCGAATAGCCGGTGCCGAAATCATCCAGCGCGAAATTCACGCCCAGCCCGGTCAGCTCCGCCAGCACCTGCTGCACGGAAGGCTTGTCGGCCAGCACCAGGCTTTCGGTGATCTCCAGTTCCAGCCGTTCGGCCGGCACGGCGTGGCGGGCCAGCGCGGCGGCGATGCGTGCCGGCAGATCGGTATCATCCATCTGCACCGCCGAAAGATTGACCGCGACCTTCACATGCGCCGGCCAGCGCGACGCCCAGGCCAGCGCCCGGTCAATCACCCAGTCACCGATCGGCACGATCAGGCCGGTATCCTCGGCGATGGGGATGAAATCCAGCGGCGGGATCAGGCCCAGTTCGGGATGGTGCCAGCGCAGCAGCGCCTCGAACCCGGTGATGCGTTCATCGGCGGCATCCACCACCGGCTGGAACAGGATGGCCAGCTGCTCCTGCTCCAGCGCGCCGGCCAGATCGGCTTCCAGCCGGCGGCGATGCTCGGCGGCGCGGGCCATTTCGGCCGAATATTGGCGGGCAGCGCCGCGGCCTTCGCCCTTCACCTGATACAGTGCAAGATCGGCGCAGCGCAGCAGGCTTTCCGGCGTGGTGGCATCATCGGGCACCCGCGCCCAGCCCACCGAAGCGCCCACCACCACGCCGCTGCGGCCGGTGCTGCCCATCGGGAACGGCCGCGCCAGTTCCTTGACGATGCGCATCGCCAGCTTTTCCGGCTGATCACCGGCGCCATCGGGCATCAGGATGCCGAATTCGTCGCCGCCCAGCCGGGCGATGGTGGCGCTGCCCTTCACCACCGCCTGCAGCCGCTGTGCCACCTGGCGCAGCAACAGATCGCCGGCGGCATGGCCAAAGCCGTCATTCACCGCCTTGAAGCGATCCAGATCGACAAACAGAAGCGCGGCCGGCCGCTGCATCAGGCAGGCCTTTTCCACCACATCTTCCAGCGTTTCGCGGAACAGGGCGCGGTTGGCCAGCCCGGTGAGCGGATCGAAGCGCGCCAGTTGGGCGATGCGTTCCTGGCTGCGGCGCACCTCGGTCACATCGCGGCCCACGCCGCGAAAGCCGGTGAAGCGGCCGTCATTGTCCTGCTTGGGCGAGCCCGACAGCGCCCACCAGCGCAGATCGCGGCCCAGCGGCACCGGCACCACCAGATCGCGGAACGGCAGGCAATCGCGCAGCGCGTGGCCGAGCGCCACCGCCGCCGCGCCGCCCTGGGTGGGATCGATCAGGCTGAGCAGCGGCTGGCCCAGCAATTCGGTGCGCTTGCGCCGCGCCACATCGGCAAAGCGCGGCGTCACATGGGTGATGCGCCCGTCCCCATCCAGTTCCAGCAGCCAGTCCGACCCGTTGGCCTCATATTCATTGAGCAGCAGGCGCACCACCTCGCCCTGCTCGGTCAGATCGGCATCGCTCTTCAGCCGCGCCATCGTCTGATAGGTGTTGGCCAGCGAGGCGCGCAGCTTGATCATGGCAAAGCTGATCAGGCCCAGCGCCACCAGCGGATGATCCAGCGGCGCACCCGGCGGCAGCGCCAGCCACATCGCCCCGCCGATCATCGCCACCACGCCCAGCACCGCCACCGGCATCGACAGGGCACCGTTGCTGATGGCGCCCATGAACACCAGCGAGAAGATCACCAGCACCGCCTGGCCATCGGCAGGCAGCGCCGGCAGCAACGCGAACAACAGCCCGGCCCAGCACAGGCCAAAGGCGAAGATTTCGGCGGTCACCCGCCAGAACCGGCCTTCGGTGGCCGTGGGCGGCGGCCCGGTGCGCCGCCGCGAAAAGCCGCGCCAGGCCCACATGCCCAGCAGCGCGGCAATGCCGGCCAGCCAGGGCGCCAGCGCCGCCAGGGGCACGCTGCCGCGAAACACCGCCAGCACCACCGCCACGTTGATGATCAACAGGCCAAGATTGAACGGGATGGCCGCGCCCAGCAGGTTGAGCTGCTGGCCGCGCACGCCGGCCCAGAAGCCGTCGTCAGTCTGGCCCAGGCCGATTGTCTGGCGCCAGCCAAGATCGCGCGCCACCTTCACCGGCGGATTGAGCATGGCGGACATGTCCACTCCCGCATGTTGGTTTTCAACAGGAAGAAACGGCGGCTTCGTCATCCTGTTGAATCACATCGGCTCAACGCGGGCGGGGAATGGCTTGGCAGCAGCGCATTTGTTCCATACTTGTTCACACATGCTGCCTGCTCACCCGAATGATTCGGCGATCCCGCCCTGGCTGGCCGGCCTCAATCCGGCGCAGGCCGAAGCGGTGACGACCACGGAGGGCCCTGTGCTGATACTCGCCGGGGCGGGCACCGGCAAGACCAAGGCGCTCACGGCGCGGCTGGCGCACATCCTGTTCAATCGCCTGGCCTGGCCGTCGCAGGTGCTGGCCGTCACCTTCACCAACAAGGCCGCGCGCGAGATGCGCCACCGCACCGAGCTGTTGCTGGGCGGCATGGCCGAAGGCCTGCCCTGGCTGGGCACGTTCCACGCCCTGTCGGCCCGCATGCTGCGCCGCCATGCCGGGCTGGTGGGGCTGAACCCGCAGTTCACCATCCTCGATACCGATGACCAGCTGCGTCTGTTGAAACAGGTGGTGGCGGAGGCCGGGCTGGACGAGAAACGCTGGCCGGCCAAGCAGCTGGCCAGCCTGATCGACCGCTGGAAGAACCGTGGCCTGCTGCCCGAACAGGTGCCGCCGGGCGAAAGCCATGCCTTTGCCGATGGCGCGAAGGGCGGCGGCGCCGCGCTCTATGCCCGCTACCAGGAGCGGCTAGTGGCGCTGAACGCCTGTGATTTCGGCGATCTGTTGCTGCACATGCTGACGATCTTTGCCCGCCACCCCGATGTGCAGGCCGATTATCGCAGCCGCTTCCGCTATGTGATGGTGGACGAATATCAGGACACCAACAGCGCCCAGTATCAATGGCTGAAGGCGCTGGTGGACGAACGCCACAACATCGCCTGCGTGGGCGATGATGACCAGTCGATCTACAGCTGGCGCGGCGCGGAGGTGGCCAATATCCTGCGCTTTGAACAGGATTTTCCCGGCGCCCGGCTGATCCGGCTGGAGGAGAATTACCGCTCCACCCCGCATATCCTGGCCGCCGCCAACCATCTGATCGCCCACAACCGCGGCCGGCTGGGCAAATCGCTGTTCACCGCGCACAGCCATGGCGAGAAGGTGGCGGTGACCGGCGTGTGGGACGGGCCGGAGGAAGCCCGGCTGGTGGGCGACGAGGCCGAACGGCTGGGCCGCGAGGGTGTTTCGCTCAATGACATGGCGATCCTGGTGCGCGCCCAGTTCCAGACCCGCCTGTTTGAAGACCGCTTCATCGCCATCGGCCTGCCCTATCGCATCGTTGGCGGTTTCCGTTTTTATGAACGGGCCGAAATCCGCGATGCGCTGGCCTATCTGCGGCTGGTCAATTCGCCCGACGATGCGCTGGCCTTTGAACGCATCGTCAACGTGCCCAAGCGCGGGCTGGGGGACAAGGCGATGGCGACGCTGCACGCCGCGGCGCGCAGCCTGGGCCGGCCGCTGTCACGCGCGGCCGAGCTGGTGGCGCAGGGCGATGAACTCACCCCGGCGGCGCGGCGGGCGCTGCGGGCCTTCCTCACCGATGTGGCGCGCTGGCGCGAGGCGGCCGGCAGCATGGGCCATGCCGAACTGGCCGAACTGGTGCTGGAGGAATCGGGCTATGTCGCCATGTGGCAGGCCGACAAATCGACCGAAGCCGATGGCCGCATCGACAATCTGAAGGAACTGGTGCGGGCGATGGGCGATTACCCCAGCCTGACCGCGTTCCTGGAGCATGTCGCGCTGGTGATGGACAATGAGGCGGCCGGCGATGGCGAGAAGATCACCATCATGACCCTGCACGCCGCCAAGGGGCTGGAGTTTGATCATGTCTTCCTGCCCGGCTGGGAGGAAGGCGTGTTCCCCAGCCAGCGCGCGCTGGACGAGGGCGGCACCGCGGCGCTGGAGGAGGAGCGGCGGCTGGCCTATGTGGGCATCACCCGCGCGCGCATCCGCGCCCATGTGCTGCACGCCGCCAACCGGCAGGTTTATGGCCAGTGGACGGCGGCGCTGCCCAGCCGCTTCGTGGCCGAACTGGGGGCCGGTCATGTCGAGGAACGCTCGACGCTGAGCGGCGGGCCCAGCCTGTGGCGGGCGGCGCTGGCCGGCGGCGATCCCTTTGCCGATGTGCAGCGTGGCACCGGGCGCGGGCCGGGGTGGGACCGGGCACGCGGCACGGGCTGGCAGGCGGCGAAACAGGATTTCGGCAGCAGCCGCGATTTCGGACCGCGCGATTTTGGTCCAAGGGGGCCCGCCCCGCCGCGCGAGGCGCGGGTGAGCAGCATCAGCCTGGCGCCGATGCCCGGTTTCACGCGCGGGGCCCGGGTGTTTCACGGCAAGTTCGGCGAAGGCACCGTGGTGCATGTGGACGGCAACAAGCTGGAGATTGATTTCCCGGCGGCGGGCCGCAAGCGCGTGCTCGACAGTTTCGTCTCGCTGAAAAGCGATTGAGCCGGCCGGCATGGCCGCCTAACGTTGTGCCATGCCCAAACTTCCGCCGCCGCTGCTGATCCGCGATTACCGGGCATTCTGGGTGGCGCGCTTTTTCGCCACCATCGCCGGCATGATGATGGTGATCGTCATCGGCTGGCAGGTCTATGATATTGCCCGCGAAACCATGGATCGCGATGAGGCGGCCCTGCTGCTCGGCCTGATCGGGCTGGCGCAATTCCTGCCGTTGTTCTGCCTGGCGCTGGTGGTGGGCGTGATTGCCGACCGGATGGACCGCCGCCACATCGCGCGTGCCGCCGTGGCGCTGGAACTGGCCTGCGCCGCCGTGCTGGCCTGGCATGCGCTGGCCGGCCGGGTGCCGATGGCGGCGCTGTTCGTGGTGGCGGCGCTGCTGGGTGTGGGCCGGGCCTTTCAGGGGCCATCGATGGCGGCGCTGGCGCCCAATCTGGTGCCGCGCGAACTGCTGCCGCAGGCGATCGCGCTGAACAGCATTTCCTGGCAATCGGGCGCCGTGCTCGGCCCGCCGCTGGGCGCCTTTCTCTATGCCGTCTCGCCTGAGGCCGCCTATGGCACGGCGGCCGTCGCCTTTGCCGTCACGCTTGTCTGCCTGCTGATCATCCGGCCGGTGCCGCGGCCGCCGCCCGCCGCCCTGAGCCCGTGGCGCAGCCTGGTGGAGGGCGTTGCCTATGTGCGCCACAACAAGGTGCTGCTGGGCGCGATCAGCCTTGATCTGTTTGCCGTGCTGCTGGGCGGTGCCACCGCGATGCTGCCGGTCTATGCCCGCGATGTGCTGCATGTTGGCGTTGAAGGGCTGGGCCCCTTGCGGGCCGCGCCGTCGGCCGGCGCCGTGCTGGTGGCGGTGCTGCTGGCCACCCGGCCGCTGAAACGCCATGTTGGCCCGGTGATGTTTGCCAGCGTGGCGGTGTTTGGGCTGGCAACCATGGTGTTTGGCCTGTCCACCTCCTACCCGCTCAGCCTGGCGGCGCTGTTCGTGCTGGGCGCCGCCGATGCCGTCAGCGTGTTCGTGCGCGGCAGCCTGATCCAGTTGCACACCGCCGATGAAATGCGCGGGCGGGTCTCATCCGTGTCGGGCCTGTTCATTTCGGCCAGCAACGAACTGGGCGAGATGGAATCGGGCCTGGCCGCGCGCTATCTGGGGGCGGTGCCATCGGTGGTGGCCGGCGGCATCGGCGCCGTGCTGGTCACATTGCTCTGGGCCTGGGCCTTTCCGGTGCTGCGCAGGGCTGACCGTTTCGACGATCAGAAGCCGGGATAGGCCACGACCAAGATTTTCGGCGATTGGCGCGATGCCGGCGCCGGCGTATGAACAGGGAAAATCTGCCGGAAAGGACGCCCGATGAAGGCCAACACCATCCTGGAAACCATCGGCGGCACGCCGCACGTGCGCATGGGCAAATTGTTCCCCACCGCCGAGGTGTGGATCAAATCCGAACGCAGCAACCCCGGCGGTTCGATCAAGGACCGCATCGCGCTGGCCATGGTGGAGGCGGCCGAAGCCGATGGCACGCTGAAGCCCGGCGGGATCATCGTGGAGCCGACCAGCGGCAACACCGGCATTGGCCTGGCCATGGTGGCCGCCGTGAAGGGCTACAAGCTGGTGCTGGTGATGCCCGAATCGATGTCGATCGAGCGGCGGCGGCTGATGCTGGCCTATGGCGCCACCTTTGATCTGACCCCGCGCGAAAAGGGCATGAACGGCGCCATTGCCCGCGCGATCGAAATCGTGGCCACCACGCCCGGCGCCTGGATGCCGCAACAATTTGAAAACCCGGCCAATATCGCCGTGCACGAACGCACCACCGCGCTTGAGATCATCGCCGATTTCGCCGACAGCCCGCCCGATGCGCTGGTGACCGGCGTGGGCACCGGCGGCCATATCAGCGGCACCGCCCGCGTGCTGAAGCAGCAGTGGCCGCAGCTGAAGGTGTTTGCGGTGGAGCCGGCGGCCAGCCCGGTGATTTCCGGCGGCGCCCCCTCCCCCCACCCGATCCAGGGCATCGGCGCTGGTTTCATCCCGAAGAATCTCGACATGGCGGTGCTGGACGGCGTGGTGCAGGTGGATGCCGGCGACGCCAAGGCCTGGGCCCTGCGCGCCGCCCGCGAGGAAGGCATGCTGGTGGGGATTTCGTCGGGCGCCACCCTCGCCGCGATCGCCATCACGCTGAAGGACCTGCCGAAGGCGGCCCGTGTGCTGGGCTTCAACTACGACACCGGCGAACGCTATCTGTCGGTGCCGGAATTCCTGCCCGGCGGCTGAGCCGGCGCGCTCAATCGGGGGCGCGCGCCACGCTCACCATGGCGGGGCGCAGCAGCCGGTCGCGGATCGTCCAGCCGCTGGCCAGTTCGGCCACCACCGTGCCGGCGTCAAATTCGCTCGGCACCTCGATCATCGCCTGGTGGCGGTTGGGATCCAGCGGTTCGCCGCTGGTCACTTCGATGCGGGCGATGTTCTGGCGGCCAAAGATCGCCAGCAGTTCACGCTCGGTCGCCTCGATGCCGGTGCGCACCTGCTCAAAACCCTCGGCCGGCAGCGCGGCCACCGCGCGGCGCAGATTGTCGGCCACCGCCAGCATTTCGCGGGCAAAGCCGGTGACGGCATATTGGATGGCATCGGCCTTGTCGCGCTCCAGCCGGCGGCGGGTGTTCTCCACATCGGCCAGCGCCCGCATCACGCGGTCCTTCAGCTCGGCGATCTCCTGGTCCTTGGCCAGCAGCGCCTCGGCCAGATCCAGCTGGCTTTCGGTGGCCTCCGGGCTTTCGGCGGTTTCGGGCTGTTCGTTGTTTTCGGTCACGTCGCTCATGATACCAATCTGCTCAATGTTCGGGCGGTGTAGTCCACCATGGGGATGACACGCGCATAGTTCAACCGGGTCGGCCCGATAACCCCCACCACGCCGATCACCCGGCCATCATTGCCGCGATATGGTGCCGCAATCACGCTGGAGCCCGACAACGAGAACAGCCGGCTTTCGGCGCCGATGAAGATGCGGGTGGCATCGGCCCCGCGCGCGCCATCCAGCAGGCGGATCAGCTCGGCCTTGTCCTCCAGATCGTCCAGCAATTGCCGCACCTTGTCCATGTCCATCTGGCCTTCCACGAGATTGGCCTGGCCGCGCACGATCAGCACGGGGCGCGCCGCCGCGTCAGACGACCAGACAGCGAGCCCGGCCGACACCGCGCTCTGGGTGAGGGCATCCAGCGCCGCCCGGTCATGCGCGATCTCGCTGGCCAGGCGCTGGGCGGCTTCGGCCAGGGTGAGGCCGGCCAGCCGCGTGGTGATATAGTTGGCGGCGGCTTCCAGCGTGGTCGGCAGCACGCCCGGCGGCAGATCGAGCAGGCGGTTTTCCACGCTGCCATCGGCACCCACCAACACCACCAGCGCCCTGACCGGGGACAGCGGCACAAAGCTGACCTGACGGATCACCAGTTCGCGCGACGGCACCAGCACCAGCCCGGCACAGTGGGACAGGCCCGACAGCGCGGCGGTGGTGCGGGCCAGCGCCTCCTCCATGGCCACACCGGGGGCCAGGCCCGCCTCCAGCTTGGCGCGTTCATCCTCGGAAACCTCGGCGGCCTGCATCATGCCATCCACAAACATGCGCAAGCCAAGTTCGGTGGGCAGCCGGCCAGCCGACGTGTGGGGGGCGGCAAGCAGGCCCAGTTCCTCCAGATCCTGCATCACGTTGCGGATGGAGGCCGGCGACAGGCCCAGCCCGCCGCCTTTTGACAGGGTGCGGCTGCCCACCGGCGCGCCCGATGCCAGATAGGCATCAACGATCTGGCGGAAAATCTCGCGCGCGCGGTCGTTCAGTTCGGTCAGCGCCAAGGTCTGTGGTCTCGCTGGCTCCATGGCCGCAATTTATGCACAGGCGGCGGGCGGCGCAATGGGTGCTTCCCTTCATGCCGCCCACGCCATATGGCCAACAGCGACACACGGATGAAAGGTATGCCCCATGCGCCCCTCTGGCCGCAGCCCCGATCAGATGCGATCGATCGAGATGATCCCCGGTTTTTCCGCCCATGCCGAAGGATCATGCCTGGTGAAATTCGGCCAGACCCATGTGCTGGTGACGGCGAGCGTGGAGGAGCGGCTGCCGCCATGGCTGCGCGGCCAGGGCAAGGGCTGGGTGACGGCCGAATACGGCATGCTGCCGCGCGCCACCCACACCCGCGGCAACCGCGAGGCGGCCAAGGGCAAGCAATCGGGCCGCACCCAGGAAATCCAGCGGCTGATCGGCCGCTCCCTGCGCGCCGTCACCGATCTGGTAGCGCTGGGCGAGCGGCAGATCACACTGGATTGCGACGTGATCCAGGCCGATGGCGGGACCCGCACGGCGGCCATTTCCGGCGCCTGGGTGGCGCTGCGGCTGGCGATTGACCATATCCACGCCAAGACACCGCTGGCCGCCGATCCGCTGGCCACCCAGGTCGCGGCGATTTCCTGCGGGGTCTACAACGGCACGCCGGTGCTGGATCTGGATTATGCCGAGGATTCATCCGCCGGCACCGATGCCAATTTCGTGCTGACCAACAAGGCTGGCATCGTCGAGGTGCAGGGCACCGCCGAGGGCGAGCCGTTTGACGAGGAGACGCTGCTCAGGCTGCTGCGGCTGGCCCGCATTGGCTGCAATCAGGTGTTTGCCGCGCAATTGCAGGCGGTGGGGCGGTGAGGCAACTGGCACGCGGCCGGCTGGTGCTGGCCACCCACAATCAAGGCAAGGTGGTGGAACTGGCCGAACTGCTGGGGCCGCACGGGCTGGAGGTGGTTTCGGCCGGCGGCCTGGGCCTGCCGGAGCCGGAGGAAACGGAAACCAGCTTCACCGGCAACGCCCGGCTGAAGGCGCTGGCCGCCGCCACCGCCAGTGGCCTGCCGGCGATTGCCGACGACAGTGGCCTGTGCGTGGACGCGCTGGACGGCGCACCGGGCATTTATTCGGCGCGCTGGGCGGGCGCAGCCAAGGATTTCGGCGCCGCCATGGCGCGGGTGAACGCCGAATTGGGCAGCAAGCCCCGCACCGCCCATTTCATCTGCGCCCTGTGCGTGGCCTGGCCCGATGGCCATGCCGAGGTGGTGGAAGGCCGGGTGGACGGCACGCTGGTGTGGCCGCCGCGCGGGGGCAATGGCTTTGGTTATGACCCGATGTTCCTGATGGCGGGCAAGGCCCAGACCTATGGCGAGATGAGCCGGGCCGAGAAGGAGGCCGACAATCACCGGGCGCGGGCGTTCCGGCAACTGGTGGCGCTGCTGCCGGCGGTGGCCGGCTGATGGCCGGCGATCCGGTTGCGCTTTACGTCCACTGGCCGTTCTGCGTCACCAAATGCCCCTATTGCGATTTCAATTCCCATGTTCGCGAAAGCGTGGACCAGGCGGCGTGGCGCGCGGCGTTGCTGGCCGATCTGGCGCACGAGGCCGCGCGGCTGCCCGGCCGGCAATTGGCCAGCATCTTCTTTGGCGGCGGTACCCCCAGCCTGATGCCGCCCGAAACGGTGGCCGCCATCATTGATGCAGCGGTGACGCACTGGACGCCGGCCGACGATCTGGAAATCACGCTGGAGGCCAACCCGTCGAGCGTGGAGGCGGCGCGCTTTGCCGGCTTTGCCGCCGCCGGGGTCAACCGCCTGTCATTGGGGGTACAGGCGCTGGATGACGCCGCGCTGAAATTGCTTGGCCGGCCGCATGATCTGGCCGCCGCACTGGCCGCGCTGGACGTGGCGCAGGCGAATTTCGGCCGGGTCAGCTTTGATCTCATCTATGACCGGCCGGGGATGACGCGGGCGGCGTGGGAAGCCGAACTGGCGCGCGCGCTCGGCTTTGGCACCAGCCATCTCTCGCTCTATCAACTCACCATCGAGCCCGGCACCCGCTTTGCCGCGCTGTTTGCCCGCGGCGAACTGGTGATGCCGGATGAGGAAACCAGCGCCGACCTGTTTGCCATCACCCAGGAACAGACAGCGGCGGCGGGCCTTGCTGCCTATGAAATCTCCAACCACGCCGCGCCCGGCATGCAGAGCCGGCACAATCTCACCTATTGGCGCTATGGCGATTATGCCGGCATCGGGCCGGGCGCCCACGGCCGCCGCGCCGGCATCGCCACGCTGCGGCGCAAGAAGCCCGAACAGTGGCTGGCCGGGGTGCGTGACGCCGGCCACGGCATGGAGAGCGAAACGGTGTTGACCACCACCGAGCGCGCCACCGAGGCGCTGGTGATGGGCCTGCGCCTGGCCGAAGGGCTGGACGCTGCCCGCTTTGCCGCGCGCAGCGGAGTGGCGCTCGACGCCGCAGTGGACATGGCCGCGGCCCGGCGGTTGGCTGCGCAAGGGCTGCTGTGGGTGGACGAACGCGGCATCCGCCTCACGCCGGCCGGCTGGCCGCTGGCCAATGCCGTGCTGGCCGAAATCGCGCGCTAGGGCCGGCAGACGCAGATCCTGCCCCAGCGGGGGAGGATCTGCAGGTCAGAAGCTGGCCGGAGCCGGTGAGACGGTGCCGGTGCCAAGCTGGTCCACCTCCAGCGCGCGCTCCACCACGCCGGCGGCGGTGAAGCGGAAGGCGCCATCGATGCCGGCAAAGCCATCGCGGGCCAGCAGCGCGGCGCGCGGGAAGGGCTGGCCCAGCGGCCAGCGCGCCGCCAGCCCGTGCGCCAGCAGCACCGCATCATAGCCCAGCGAGGCCAGCCGCGACGGGTTGCCGCCATGCTTGGCGCGATAGCGGGCGGCGAGACTGTTGAAGCGGCCATCGGGCACGGTGGCATAGAGCGCGCCCTTGAGCGCCGGCACCGCAGCCAGGCCCGGTTCGTTGTTCCACAATTCGGTGCCCAGGATCACCACCTGCCCCGGCCCGGCGCCAAAGCGCGACAGCGGTTGCAGGAACCGCGCCGCCGCCGCGCCCGAATCGGCCACCAGCAGCGCCTGGAACGGCACCGGCGCCAGCGCCCCGGCCACGCGCGCCACGCTGCCATCGGGGCGGATCTGCGGGCGGCCACTGGCCCGCACCCGCGCATCATGGTTGGTCACAGCCCGCGCCGCGGCCACCAGCGCCGCCGGTTCGCGGGCATAGGGCACCACGGCGGTGGAACGGCCGCCGGCGTCGTTCACCGCCTTCACGAAGGCCAGTTGCGCGCGCTGGCCATAAACACCCTGCGGCACCAGCGCGGCAAACCGCTCCACGCCGCGGCTGCGGGCATAGCTGACGATGCGGGCAATCGCCTGCGCCGGCTGGAAGCCCAGCACGAAGACATTGCCGCCGGCCACCGCCGCATCATTGGAAAAGGCCAGGATCGGCACCGGCCGGCCGGCCACCGCCGCCTGCACCGCCGGCACCTCGCTGCCCAGCAGCGGCCCCAGGATCAGGCCGGCGCCATCGGCCATGGCACGGGCCGCCGCCTCCCCCGCGCCGGCGGCGGTATCGAATGTGACCAATTGCACCTGCGGCTTGCCCAGATCGCTCATCGCCATGGCGGCAGCATTGGCGATCGATTCGCCCAGCGCGGCATTGGCGCCCGACAGCGGCACCAGCAGCGCCACCTTGTTGAGCCGGGCTTCGGGCAGCGGCGGCGGCTTGGGCGCAGCCACCGGCGGCGGCGGCGGCGCGACCACCGGCGGCGCCTTTTTCGGCGCGGAACAGGCCGCCACCAGCAGGGCCAGGCCCATCAGGGCCGGGCGCAAGACTTGCCAGCCGCCGCGTTCGGCGCTCTTGATGCCGTGGTGCACGATCATTCATCCCATCCGCCAGACCCTGCTGGCCTTGCGCCCGGCCTTTACATCGTTGCCACCCCGATCGGCAATCTGGGGGATATCAGCGCCCGCGCCCTGCTGGTGCTGCGCAGCGCCAGCCGGATTGCCTGCGAGGATACGCGGGTGACGGCCAAGCTGCTGGGCCATCACGGCATCAAGGCGCGGCTGACGGCCTATCATGATCACAATGCCGCCGCCGTGCGCCCCGGCCTGATCGCCGAGGCGCTGGCCGCGCCGGTGGCGCTGGTTTCGGATGCCGGCACGCCGCTGATTTCCGATCCCGGCTACAAGCTGGTGGCCGATGCCCGCGCCGCCGGGGTGAATGTGGTGGCGGTGCCCGGCCCATCGGCGGTGATCGCCGCGCTGTCGATCGCCGGGCTGCCCACCGATCGCTTCCTGTTTGCCGGCTTCCTGCCGGCCAAGGCCGGCGCCCGCCGCAGTGCCATCGCCGAACTGGCCGGCGTGCCGGCCACGCTGGCCTTCTACGAATCGGGCCCGCGGCTGGCGGCCTGCCTTGCCGATCTGCTGGCCGGGCTGGGCAACCGGCCGGCGGCGGTGGGCCGGGAGCTGACCAAGCGATATGAGGAGATGGTGACCGGCAGCCTGGCCGAACTGGCGGCGCGCTGGGCCGAGGCGCCGCCAAAAGGTGAACTCGTGGTGCTGGTCGGCCCGCCGCTGCCCGCCGAGGCGCCGGCCGCGGACACGCTGGATGCCGCGCTCACCGCCGCGCTGGCCAGGCTGAGCGTGAAGGACGCCGCCCGCCAGGTGGCCGAAGCGCTGGGCGTGCCGCGCAGCGAGGCCTATGCCCGGGCGCTGGCGCTGAAACATGGCTGACCGCACGCGGCAGAAACGGGAGCGCTGGGGCCGCCGCGCCGAATGGATCGCAGCCATCTGGCTGATGGCCAAGGGTTATCGCCTGCTGGCGCGGCGGGCGCAGACGCCGGGCGGGGAGATTGATCTGGTGATGCGCCGGGGTGACAGCCTGGTGTTTGTGGAGGTGAAGGCGCGCGCCACGCTCGACACCGGGCTGGCGGCATTGCATCCTGCCGCCCAGCGGCGTTGTCAGGCGGCGGCGCGCTGGCTCAGCCCGCGATTCGGCTGGCCCGGCGCCACGATAAGGCACGACGCGGTGCTGATCAGGCCGTGGGCACTGCCCCGGCTCCTGGTGGCGATCTGGCGGGACGGATGACGATGGAACTGGCCACAATCGGGCTGATGGATGATGCCGATATCGATCTGATCGAAGCCGGCATCGCGCTCGCCATGGCCGACCGGCCGGTGGGCACCGCGCGGGAGGCGGATGCGGCGCGGCTGCGGCGGCTGATGTCGGGCTGGGCGATCAGCCTGCAGCGCGATGCGGTGCCGGCCAGCGCCACCGGCCGCGCCCGGGCGCTGCGGCTGGCCGGGCTGATCGCCGGAGAGGCGGGCCTGACCGGCGACACCCGCGATTATGAAAATCCGCTCAACGCCGATCTGGTGGCGGTGGCGGCACGCGGGCGCGGCCTGCCGATCAGCCTGTCGATCCTCTATGTCGCGCTGGCCCGGCGGGTCGGCTGGCGGGCCGAGGCGCTCGCCCTGCCCGGCCATGTGCTGGTGGAGGTGCACGGCAGCGGCGGCACCGCGCTGATCGATCCCTTTGATCATGGCACCATCGTCTCGTCCGAACGCGCCGCCGATATCGCCCGGGCCAGCGGCGCGGTGGCGGCCAGCTATCCGGCGATGAGCAACCGGCAGATGCTGGTGCGGCTGGTGTCAAACCAGGCCAGCCGGGCACGGCTGGCCGGCCAGGTGCTGCGCGCCCTTTCGCTCTATGAACGCATGACGATGATCGCCCCGCGCCTCAGCGCGCTGTGGTGGGAACGCGCGCAACTGGAACAGCGCATCGGCCGCATGGCCGCCGCCCGCGCCAGCCTGACCGCGATGCTGGAAACCACCCATGATGCCGCCGTGATCCAGCGCATCCGCACCATGCTGGCCACCCTCGCCCGCTCCGACAACTGAAAGACAAGCATCCCATGAGCAGCCGTGTCGCGGTGCAGATGGACCCGATCGAGACCATCAACATTGCCGGCGATTCCACCTTCGCCCTGATGCTGGAGGCGCAGGCGCGCGGCGCCAGCCTGATGCATTATCTGGCCAGCGATCTTTCCGCCGAAAACGGCCGGGTGCGAGCCAAGGCGCGGCCGCTGAAGGTGGCCAACCAGCCCGGCGCCCACTTCGAATGGCTGGGGGAGGCGCGCAGCATCGACCTGGCCGAAACCACCGATGTCGTGTTGATGAGGCAGGACCCGCCGTTTGACATGGGCTATATCACCGCCACCCATCTGCTGGAGCAAATCCAGGACCGGGTGCTGGTGGTCAACGATCCGGCCGAGGTGCGCAACGCGCCGGAAAAATTGTTCGTGCTGCGCTTTCCCGATCTGATGCCGCCCACGCTGGTGACGAAAAGCCTTGAGGAAGCGATGGATTTCCGCGCCCGCCACGGCGCCATCGTCGTCAAGCCGCTCTATGGCAATGCCGGCACCGCCGTGTTCCTGATCGACGAGAAGGACGGCAATCTGCCCGCGCTGGTCGAACTGTTCGGCAGCGTGTGGCGCGAACCCTTCATGGTACAGGCCTTCCTGCCCAGCGTGGCCGAGGGGGACAAGCGCATCGTGCTGGTGGACGGCGAACCCGCCGGCGCCATCAACCGCCTGCCCAAGCAGGGCGAAATCCGGTCCAACCTGGCGGCCGGCGGCAGCGCCCAGCCCACCGATCTGACGGCACGCGAACGGGAAATCTGCGCCCGCCTGGGGCCGGAACTGAAAAAGCGCGGCCTCATCTTCGTGGGCATCGACGTGATCGGCGGCTATCTCACCGAGATCAACGTCACCTCCCCCACCGGTATCCGCGCCATCGACCGGTTCAACGGCACCAACACCCCGGCCCGCATCTGGGACGCGATTCTGGCCAGGCTCGACGCCCGCGTTTGACATTTCGATAGATATCGAATATTTCGATTCCTGTCGAAAGGAAGGCCGATGGAATCGCCCGCAGCCGTCACCGCGCTTGCCGCGCTGGCCCATGATCGCCGGCTGGCGGTGTTCCGCACGCTGGTGGTGGCCGGTGCGGACGGGCTGGCGGCCGGGCGCATCGCCCAGGCGCTGGACATGCCGCCGTCAAGCCTTTCGCATCATCTGGGGCTGCTGGAACAGGCCGGACTGGTGCAGGTGCGCCGGGCCGGGCGCAGCCTCATCTATGCGGCGGATTTTGCCGCGATGCGGGCGCTGATCGGCTTCCTCACCGAAGATTGCTGCCGGGGCCTGGCCCCGCTGGCTGCCGGCGCCTGCCAATCGGGAGACTGATGATGAAGCGTTTGCATGTGCATGTTGGCGTGACGGATCTGGCGCAATCCATTGCCTTTTATTCCGCCCTGTTCGGCACCCCGCCCACCTTCGCGCGCGATGATTATGCCAAGTGGATGCTGGATGATCCGCGCGTCAACTTCGCCATCAGCCACGGCCATGCCGCGCCGGGGATCGAGCATCTGGGCATCCAGGCCGAAACGCCGGAGGAACTGGCCGAGGTGACCGACCGGCTCACCGCCGCGGCACGGCCGGTGCTGGCCGAAGGCGAGACCAGTTGCTGCTATGCCCGATCGGAAAAGAGCTGGACCAGCGATCCGCAGGGCGTGGTGTGGGAAGCCTTCCACACCATGGCGCAGGCCCGCACCTATGGCAGCAGCCCGGCGCTGGATGTGCTGGCAGCGATGGCCCCGGCGCCGGCATCGGAAAGCGGCGGCGGCGGCTGTTGCTGAACCGGTTCAGCCGTCGGGCTTTTCGGCCTTCTTGCCGGGCTTGGCCGGCAGGCCGGCCACCCGTTCCCAATCGCCCAGGCCGCAGCCGCCGAAATTGATGCCGCCCATGGTGAAATCGACGATCTGAACAATATCACCCCGGCACTGGCTGCCGATCGGGCTGTTGTGCACCAGCGCCCGGCGCGGGGCCAGGCCGGGGCATTCCATCTTGTTGCGCCACCAGCTGCCATCGCGCAGCCTGGCATACCAATGGCCATCATGGGCGGCCTGGCTCTGGGCGATGCTGCGGGTGGGCAGGCAGCTTTGCACCGCCGGCTTGGCGGGCGCATCGTCCCCGGCGGCGGCCGGGGCCGCCACCAGCAGCGCCGGCACCAGCGCCAGCAAGGGAGCAAACGTTTTCATGGCAGCGGATTTAGCGCAGCGATTCTGTATCGCGGCTGAATGCTCATCCGCGAAACACATCCTTGGCGGCGCGGCGGCGGGCCAGTTCCGCCACGCTGCCGGCGCGCACGAAGGGGTTGGTCGCCGCCTCCATCGCCAGGCTGAACGGCACGGTCGGCTCGCCGCGGGCGCGCAGCCGGTCCACCGCCTCCACCCGCTTGATCAGCGCGTCGTTGCCGGGCTCCACCGTGACGGCAAAGCGGGCGTTGGACTGGGTATATTCATGCGCGCAATAAACGAGCGTGCGCGGCGGCAGTGCCATGAACTTGGCCAGCGCGCTGTGCATCTGTTCAGGCGTGCCTTCAAACAACCGGCCACAGCCCATGGCAAACAGCGTGTCCCCACAGAAGAGCGCGCCATCAAAGGCATAGGCATTGTGGCCGGCGGTGTGGGCCGGGCAATCGATCACCCGGCCGGTCTGGCTGCCGATGGCGACCGTGTCGCCTTCCACCACCGCGCGGCTGATATGGGGGATTTTTTCGGCCTCGCCCTTCGGCCCGGTCACCACGGCGCCGGTGGCGGCAACGATATCGGCATTGCCGCCGACATGATCGGGATGCCAGTGGGTGTTGAGGATCTGGGTGATGCGCCAGCCGCGCGCGGTGGCGGCCTCCAGCACCGGCCCGGCCACGGCAGGATCGATCACCGCCGTCTCGCCGGTGGCCGCATCATGCGCCAGCCAGACATAATTGTCGCTGAGCACCGGCACGCCAACCACTTCCAGCATCTCACCAGCTCCCGACATTGGGCATCGAGGCCCAGGGTTCGGCCGGGGGCAGCGCCGGCCCGGCTTGCAGCAGTTCCACCGAAATCCCGTCGGGCGTCTTCACGAAGGCCATGCGGCCATCGCGCGGCGGCCGGTTGATCGTCACGCCGCCATCCATCAGGCGCTGGCAGCTGGCATAGATGTCATCAACCGCATAGGCGACATGGCCGAAATTGCGCCCGCCGCCATAGCCGGCTTCGTCCCAATTGTGGGTCAGCTCGATCTGGGCAGCCTCGTCGCCGGGAGCGGCCAGGAAGATCAGCGTGAAGCGCCCGGCCTCGTTGTCATGCCGGCGCAGTTCCTTCAGGCCCAACAGTTCGAAGAAGCGCAAGCTTTCGGCCACATCCGAAACGCGGATCATGGTGTGGAGATATTTCATCGCAGGCTCCGGCCCTCAAAGGCCTCAAACAGGGCAACCACGGCATCGGGCACCGGCGTGGGCCGGCCGCGCGGCTCGTCCACATGCACCTGCACCTCGGTGCCGCTGGCGCGCAGATCCTCGCCATCGCCGCCATGAACTTCAAAGGCAAAGCTGAGCGAGGTGCGGCCGATCTTCTCGCAGCGCACGCATATCGCCATCACCTCGTCAAGCAGCACCGGCGCGTGATAGACCACCTCGGCCTTCACCACGTGCAGTTCGGGCGCGCCCTTCAGATTGGGTTCGGGATAGAGGCCGGCGGCGCGGAAATATTCGGTGATGCCGATATCGAAATATTCCAGATAGCGGCTGTTGAACACCACCGCCTGCGCGTCCACCTCGGCATAGCGGGCGCGTTGCTGCCAGACGAACCTGAAATCGGAGCGGGCCATCAGCGCGGTGTAGCAGGCAGTGTGCCGCTCGTCAGCGGTTTTTCCGGCAGTTCCGGCGCGATGCGGCCCAGCGCCGCCGTGGCGGCGGCGCCCGCCGGGGTGCCGGCACCGTCGGCCGCTGCCACCTGCCAGGCCTGGCGGGCCAGCTTCAGGTCACCACGGGCGGCGGCGAGATTGCCGGCCTCCAGCGCGACATCGGGCGACTCGGGCGCCAGATCGGCGGCCTTCACCAGCGCCGCCTCGGCCGCGGCCAGATCGCCGCTGCGCCGCGCCAGCGTCGCCTTCAGCAGCCAGGGCAGCATCACATCGGGCGCCAATTGGGTGGCGCGGCCAAGATCGGCCTGCGCCGCCGCGGGCTGCCCCAGTTCCACCTGCACCTCGGCGCGCAGCAGCAGCAGATCGGTTTCGGCGCGCGGGCTCAGCTCAATGCCGCCGGGCCGGGCCAGCGCGCGGCCAACAAAGCGCAGCGCATCGGCCGGGCGCCCGGCGATCAGCGCCGCCTCCGCCGCCTGCCGCCACAGCGCGACACTTTGGGGATCGCGGGCATCATCGCTGGCGATGCCGGCGGCCTCATAGCTTTTCAGCGCGGCGTCGTGATGGCCGGCGCGCATCTGCGCCACCGCCAGGCAGTGCCGCGCCGCCACGCCGCCGCCTTCCAGCCGCCAGCCATGGGCGATCTGCAGGGCGCGGGCCGGGTCCTTGCCGGCCATTTCGATGCAGGCGGCATAGCGCGTGGGGTCTGATGGCGCGGCGCTGGCCAAGGCCGGCAGCAGCGCCAGTGCGGCCATGGCCAGCCGGCCCGTCACAACAGTTCCTCCACCGTGGCCAGCAGCATGGAAATGTCCTGATCGCGGGACAGGCGGTGATCGCCATCCTTCACCAGCCGCACCTGCACATCATCGCCGGCCAGCCGCGCCGCAATGTCGAGCGCCAGCCGCCACGGCACCGCATCGTCCACCTGGCCCTGCAGCAGCCGCACTGGCGCCGTGATCCCAATCTGGCCATCCAGCAGCAGCCGTGCCGGCGCATCGGCGATGAACGCCCGGCTGTAGCGATAGGGCGCGCCATAATCGGACGGGCGGGTGAAAAAGCCTTGCGCCTCCAGTTGCCGCCGCTCGGCCTCGCCGATGGTGAGGCCCCACACGGTGAAATCGGGCGCGGCGGCAATGCCGACCAGCCCGGCCAGCCGCTCCTTCAGCGCCATGCCGGCCAAGAGCGCGATCCAGCCGCCCATAGAGGAGCCGACCAGCAACACCTCCCCCTTGGGCCAGACATGATCGATCAGCGCCAGCACATCATCGGTCCAGCGGCCGATGCTGCCCGCCAGGAAATCGCCGCTGCTCTGGCCGCAGCCGGCATAATCCAGCCGCAGCATCGCCTGCCCGCGCGGCCGTGCCCAATCGGCCAGCGCCAGCGCCTTGGTGCCGCTCATGTCGCTCATATAGCCGGGCAGGAACACCACCAGCGGCCCGGCGCCGGGCTGGAAGCGATAGGCAAGCGCCGCGCCGCGGTGGCTGAAACTGTCTGGTCCGGTCATGGCGCTGGCATAGGCCATCAGGCCGGCCGGCGAAAGCCCGTCACCAGCCCACGGCCTGGCCATCCTTGCGATGATCGGAGCCGGCGCTGAACACCGGGCCGCCATCGGCATCGCGGCTGATGCGGATGGCCTGATAGCCGCCGACCAGATCGCTGCCCGGCCGGCCCAGCCGGTGGCCCATCGCCGCCAGATCGCGGCCCACCAGCCGGTCAAGCTCCGGCTCCAGGGTCAGTTGGTCCGACACCTGGCCATGGCGGAAGCGCGCCATGTCGGTTGCCATCTGCACATTGGCGCCCAGATCAAGCATGTTGACCAGCACCTGGCCATGCCCTTGCGCCTGCATGTCACCACCCATCAGCAGCAGCGACAGCCAGGGCGCGCCATCCTTGAGCACAAAGCCGGCGGCCAGCGTGTGATAGGGGCGCTTGCCCGGCGCGATGATGTTGGGGCTGGCCGGATCCAGGCTGAACTGGACCCCGCGATTGTGGAGAATGAGGCCGAAATCCTTCACCGTGAGGCCGGAGCCCCACACCGAGGAAATGCTGTTGACCATGGCCACCACATTGCCCTGCGCATCGGCGGTGGCCAGCACCACCGTGTCCCCGCTGCGATCGGCCGGGCCGGGGGCGGTGGCGCGCGCCCGGCCGGGGTCAACCCGGCTGCACAGCGAGGCCGCATAGGCCTTGGAGGTGAGCCGTTCCACCGGCACCTTCACCATGGCCGGATCGCCGTTCCAGGCCGAAAGATCGGCATAGGCCAGCTTCTTGGCCTCGACGAGATAATGCCAGAAGCGCGGCGAGCGCGGGCCGAGGCTGGCCAGCGTCTGCCCCGGCGACCAGACCGGCACGCAAGCTTCGAGGATGTTGAGCATTTCCAGCGCGCCCCAACTCTGGCTGGGCGGCGGCAGTTCATAGACATCATGGCCCTGATAGCGCGTGTGCAGCAGATCGACCCATTCGCCCTTGTACCCGGCCAGATCAGCCGCGGTCATGCTGCCGCCCAGCGCGGCCGATTTGGCCAGGATCGCCTGGGCAATCTCCCCCTTGTAGAAGGCATCGGGCCCCTTGCGCCGCAGCAGCGCAAAGGCGCGGGCCAGGCCGGGATTGCGGAACATCTCCCCCACCGCCGGCGCGCGGCCGCCGGGCAGCCACACCGCCAGCGTATCGGGATCATGCTGGGTGCAGCAGCCCTGCAGCGGCAGCGCGCGCGGCATCGGCGCCCAGTCATCGGCGATGCGCGGACTCACAGGGAAACCGTCGCGGGCATAATATTCGGCATCGGCCAGCACATCGGCAAAGCCCATGGTGCCAAAACGCTTCAGCGCCGCATCCCAGCCCCACACCGCGCCCGGCACCGTCACGGTGAGGATGCCGCCCGATGGCATGCCCGAACCCAGCGCCCAGTTTTTCGGATCACCGCGATAGCCCAGCGCGGCAAACCGCTCCGGCGTGGCGCCGGTGGGGGCGGTGCCGGCGGCGGCCAGCGCGTGGAGTTTCTTCGTCTTGGCATCCCAGACGATCATGAACAGATCGCTGGCGATGCCGGTGCTGAACGGTTCCACCACGCCCAGCACGGCGGCGGTGGCCACGGCGGCATCCACGGCATTGCCGCCGCGCCGCAGGATGGCCAACCCGGCTTCGCTGGCCAGTGGCTGGCTGGAGGTGACGATGCCGCGCCGGGCAATCACCTCGGCCCGGCTTTGCGGCGCCCAGCCTTCGGTGCGCCCGCCCGGCACGGCATCGCAGGCCGGTTGCGGGCAGCGCAGCGGCGGCGGCGATTGGGCCTGGGCCGCCCCCGCCATTCCGGCCCACAGGCCGATGCCCAGCAGCAGCGCACGCGCCGTTCGCAGCATATTCACCTCCCCCAAATGCCTGATGCCGTCATGCTGTGCGCTTGCGCTGGCGCTGTCCAGTGGGCGCATCACCACCGCCGGCCGGGATGGCGGCAGTTCCGGGTGGCAGTGGCCGCGAAATTTGGCTAAGCGGCGGGCGCCGTTGTCTCTGGCGGCGCTCTCTCTTGCTGCAACAGGCCCCCATGTCCGATCTCATCACCCTCACGCTTCCCGATGGTTCCGAGCGGCAGGTGACGCGCGGCACCACCGGCGCCGACGTGGCGGCCAGCATCGGGCCGGGCCTGGCCAAGGCGGCGCTGGCGGCGAAGCTGGACGGCGAACTGGTCGATCTGTCCCGGCCCATCCTGGCCGATGCGCGGCTGGCGCTGGTGACGGCGAAGGACGAGGCCGACGCGCTGGAACTGGCGCGCCATGATTTCGCGCATGTACTGGCCGAAGCGGTGCAGACGCTGTTTCCCGGCACGCAGATCACCTTTGGCCCGGCGACGGACGATGGCTTCTATTACGACGTCGCCCCGCCGGCCACGCGCGGGCCGTTCACCGAGGAGGACCTGCCGGCCATCGAGGAGGCGATGCGCGCCATCATCCGGGCCGACAAGCCGCTGCGGCGCGAAGTGTGGAGCCGCCAGGCCCTGATCGAGCGCTGGACGGCGCAAGGTGAGGCGTTCAAGGCCGAATGGGCGGCGCAATTGCACGAGGGCGAGGAGCTCAGCGTCTATTGGTCCGGCCATGACTGGCTCGACATGTGCCGCGGGCCGCACCTGCCCTCCACCGGCAAGCTCGATCCGGCCGCCTTCAAGCTGACGCGCGTCTCGGGCGCCTATTGGCGCGGCGATCCCAAAAATCCGCAACTGTCCCGCATCTATGGCACCGGCTGGCTCAACAAGAAGCAGCTGGACGCGCATCTGACGCGGCTGGAGGAGGCCGCCAAGCGCGACCACCGCAAGCTGGGCCGCGAGATGGACCTGTTTCACCTGCAGGAAGAGGCGCACGGCAGCGTGTTCTGGCACCCGCGCGGCTTTGTCATCTACCGCGTGCTGGAGGCCTATATGCGCCGCCGGCTCGATCCCGCCGGCTATGACGAGGTGAAGACCCCGCAGATCATGGACGCGCGCCAGTGGGAGCAATCCGGCCACTGGGGCAAATATCGCGAGAATATGTTCGTCATCCCCGACGAGGTGCCCAACACCGAGGATGATGGGCCGGTGGTGAGCAACCAGGCGCAGTGGATGGCCCTGAAGCCGATGAACTGCCCGGCCCATGTGCTGATCTTCCGCCAGGGCATCAAATCCTATCGCGATCTGCCGCTGCGGCTCGCCGAAATGGGCTGCTGCCACCGCAATGAGCCGCACGGCGCCCTGCACGGCCTGATGCGCGTGCGCCAGTTCACCCAGGACGATGGCCATATCTTCTGCCGGCCTGACCAGCTGGTCAGCGAGGTGGCGGCCTTCTGCGATCTGCTGGATGTGGTCTACAAGGATCTGGGCGGCTTTTCCTATGCCATCAAGCTGGCGCTGCGCCCGGAAAAGCGCTTTGGCAGCGAGGCGATGTGGGACTGGGCCGAACAGTCGCTGCGCGATGCCGTGGCCGCGACCGGGCGCAACACGCCGGAATGGGGCTGGGAGGAACTGCCCGGCGAAGGCGCCTTCTACGCGCCCAAGCTGGAATTCCACCTCACCGATGCGATCGGCCGCACCTGGCAGGTGGGCACGATCCAGACCGACACGGTGCTGCCGGAACGGCTCGATGCCTCCTATGTGGGCGAGGATGGCAACCGCCACCGGCCGGTGATGCTGCACCGGGCGATCCTGGGCAGCTATGAACGCTTCATCGGCATCCTGATCGAGCATTTTGCCGGCTGGTTCCCGACCTGGCTGGCCCCCTGCCAGGCGGTGGTGGCCACCATCGTGTCAGACGCGGATGCCTATGCCGGCCAGGTGGCCGACCAGCTGAAAGTCGCCGGCCTGCGCGTGGAGACCGACCTCAGGAACGAGAAGATCAACCTGAAGGTGCGCGAGCACAGCCTGCAAAAGGCGCCCTACATGCTGGTGGTGGGCCGGCGGGAGGCCGAAGAGGGCACGGTGGCGCTGCGCGAACTGAAGGGCGGCAGCCAGAAGGTGATGCCGCTGGCCGAAGCCATCGCCCTGTTGCAGGCCGACGCCACCCCGCCCGATCTGCGCTGACCGGGCGGAGGCTCAGGGTTTCAGCTGCCGCTCCAGAAATTCGGCGGTGGCGGCGTTCACCCGGGCCCAGCCGGCGTGGCGCAGGAAATCATGGATTTCGTTCGGAATGATCAGTTCCTCGAACGGCACGGCGCGGCGACGCAGTTCGGCGGCCAGCGCGATCGTCTGATTGATGCGCACGTTGCTGTCATCATCGCCGTGGATCAGCAGCACCGGGCTGTGCCAGCCCACCACATCGGCCAGCGGCGAGGAGGCCCAGGCCGTGGCCAGCGCCCGGTCACGCTGCGTGTCGCCGGCGCTGCGTGGCGGGCCGATGGTTTCCAGCATCGATCGCGACCAGTCGTGCACGCCGTGGATGTCCACCCCGGCCTTGAACACATCGCTGTTGCGCGCCAGCGCCTGGGCGGTGAGCAGCCCGCCATAGCTGCCGCCCCAGATGCCGATGCGCGCCGGATCGACATCGGCGCGCGCCTGCAGCAGCCGCGCGCCGCTGAGGACGTCCTGATATTCGCTGGCGCCGCGCGGGCCGCCATCGGCCGGGTGCTGGAAATCCCAGCCATAGCCGATGCCCAGCCGGAAATTGACCGAGAGCACGACAAAGCCGCGCGCCGCCAGATACTGGTTCAGCGCATAGGCATTGGCATAATAGCGCATGTAGCTGAAGCCCAGCAGCATCTGGCGCGGCGGCCCGCCGTGCACGAAGACCACCGCCGGCCGCTTGCCGGCATAGCCGACCGGGCGGAACAACTGGCCATGGATGGTGGTGCCATCGGGCGCCTGCCAGGTGAGCTTTTCGGGCACCACCATGGCCGCCCCGGCAAAGTCGCGCGGCGCCGCCTGCCCCGGCAGCGCGGTGCAGCGCGGCGCGCACCAGTTGACAGCGCCGGCATCGCGCGGGCCGGCGGCGATCAGTGCCACGCCATCATGGGTGGCCGCCGGGGTCCATTCCAGCCCGGTGCCGGCGGTGACGGCGGTGACCGGCCCGCCCGCCACCTTCACGCTGAACACGTGGCGGCGGGTGTCGTCATCCTTCGCGGCGCCGGTGTTGGCCGAAAAATACAGGGTGGCGCCATCCGGGCTGAGCGTCACATGCTCGACCATGAAGCCATCGCCGCTCAGCCGCGTGGCGGCCCCGCCGGCCGCCGGCACGGCATAAAGCTGCTGCCAGTTGGTGGCGGCCGAGAGGAACACCAGCCGGTCACCGGCGGCCCAATGGAGATTGGCGCCGCCCACCACATCGGGAAAACTGTCCCGCAGCCCGGTGCCGCTGGCCCAGGCCTGGCGCACCGCGCCGGTTGTGGCATCGGCCACCATGATCGCCCAGGGCGATGGCTGCTGATCGAGGAAGCGGGCATAGCCATCCAGCCCGTCCCAGCGGCGGGTGAAGGCGATCTGCCGGCCATCGGGGGACCAGACCGGTGTGCCGTCGTTGCCGCTGCTGGCGGCCAGATAGGTGATGGGCTTGCCCGCCCCGCCATGAATGCCAATGAGGGCATGGCCTTCGCGACGGGAAACATAGGCGAGGCGGCTGCCATCGGGGGACCAGCGCAGGGCCGAGACCGTGCCGCGATCAAAGAACAGCCGGGCAAAGCCGCTGCCATCGGGCTTCACCGTCCACACCTGCCCGGCCCTGATGCAGGCGATGGTGCCGGTGGCCGAAACCGCCGGCGCATCACATTCGGCCAATGCGCGGGCGCCATCGGCATCGGCGCGCCACAGCGTCACCTTCGGCTCATCCGGGCTGGCCGCCGGATTGGGTGCCAGATTGCCGGCAGCGGCCCAATTGCCGTCATGATCGCCGCCGCGCACGAACAGCAGGGAACGGCCATCGGGGGCAAACACCAATTGGGTCAATTCCTGGCCATCATCGCCGCTGAAACCAGTGGCCCGCACAGGTGCGGCGGCGGGGCCGTCGGCGATGAAAATGTTGCGCTCCCCCTTCACCTCGCGCACGAAGGCGATGCGCCGGCCATCCGGGCTGGCCACCAGCCCTGATGTGAAGGGATAGGCCATGGCGGCCTCCAGGCTGAACGGTGCCGCCACCGCCGGTGCCGCTCCCAAAACCAGAGCCGCCAGCGCGGCCGCGATCTGGATGCGCATGATCATTTCCCCCTCTGTCGTCCCAGCATGGCATATTGGCGGCGGCAGGCAAGCCTGCGCCTGCGCCAATTGTCCGCTTGGCGCGAAGCGGCAGCGGGGGATATGAAGCCGGCGGGCGTAAGCCATCCGAAAGGGAGACCAACCAATGATGCGTGCCGTTCTTGCTGCCGTGCTGGCAGCCGCCGTGACCCTGCCCGCCACCATCGCCGCCGCCGGCCCGATCGAGGACCGCAAGGCGATCATGAAGGGCAATGGCCGCGACACCAAGCTGGGGGCCGACATGCTGAAGGGCGCGGTGCCGTTCGATGCCGCCGCCGCCACCAAGATCCTGGCCAATTATGCCGCCGCCGCCAAGGCCTTCCCCGGCCATTTCCCGGCCAACAGCAAGACCGGTGGCGAAACCGAAGCGGCCCCGGCGATCTGGGACAAGCCGGCCGACTGGAAGGCCGCCACCGCCAAGTTCCAGACCGACACCGCCGCTGCCGTGGCGATGAATCCCACCGATGCCGCCGGCTTTGGCAAGGCCTTTGGCCTGGTGACCGCCAACTGCAAGAGCTGCCACGAAGCGTTCCGCATCAAGAAGGGCTGAGATGAAGCGGCTGCACGCCGCCCTGGCAGGGGTGGCCACCCTGTTTGCCATGGCGGCGTGGATGCTGACCGCGCCGCAACCGCTGGCCGCTGATGAGGTGGCGCAAGGCCCCGGCAATGCCGTGGCCGGTGCCCGCCTGTTCAACGCCGGCGGTTGCGCCTCCTGCCACGCCGCGAAAGGCGCCAAAGGCGAGGCCCGGTTGCGGCTGGGCGGCGGTGCCGCGCTGGAAACACCGTTCGGCCGTTTCCAGCCGCCCAACATCTCGCCCGGCCCCGATGGCATCGGCGGCTGGAGCCTGACCGATTTCGACAATGCCATGCGCCGCGGCATGGCCCCCGATGGCCGGCATTATTACCCGGCCTTCCCCTACACCAGCTATGCCCGGATGACGGCGGGGGACATCGCCGATCTTTTTGCCTATCTGAAAACGCTGCCGCCGGTGGCGGGCAAGGTGCCCGAAAATGCGGTGGCCTTCCCCTACAATATCCGGCGCGGCATCGGCCTGTGGAAACGCGTCTATCTGGATGCAGCGCCGGTGGTGCCGCTGCCCGCTGATGCCCCGGCCGATGTGCGCGCCGGCCGCTATCTGGTCGAAGGGCCGGGCCATTGCGGCGAATGCCACACACCGCGCGATGGCTTTGGCGGCACTGACCGGGCACACTGGCTGGCCGGCGGGCCGGATGCGGAAGGCAAGGGCAAGGTGCCCGGCATCACCCCGGCTGCGCTGAAGTGGAGCGCCGCAGAGATTGGCGAATATCTGAAAACCGGCTTCACGCCGGATTATGACAGCGTGGGCGGATCGATGGTGGAGGTGCAGGCCAACATGGCCGCCCTGAGCGATGCCGACCGCGCCGCCATCGCCGCCTATCTGGCCGCGCTGCCACAGGAAAAACCGTGACCGCGGCAGATTTGGTCCTTACTCAAATTTATCCTGCGCCCCCCTTGGCCGGCTGCTGTCTTGCCTCTATATGCCACCCAAGGGGGGCGCCGGCTGGCTGTGGCAACGGCTTGCCCGAATGAAGGAAGTTTTTGAAATGCAGAGCTTTGGCTCGGGCTCCTCGCGCACGGTCCGTCCGCTGATGTGTGCCGCCCTGCTTGCCGCCTCGATGCTGGCCGGCGGTGCCCGCGCCGAAACATTGGCGCAGGCGCTGGCCAAGGCCTATCAGACCAACCCGACGCTGAACGCCGCGCGCGCCAACCAGATGGCGACCGACGAGAATTATGCCATCCAGCGCGCCGCCGGACTGCCCACCGCCCAGATCAACTCCACCTTCAACGAGAATGTGCTGATCCCCGGCGGCCAGTTCGTGATCATCCCGCGCACGTTGCAGACCCAGGTGCAGGTGCAGGTGCCGATCTATCAGGGCGGGCTGGTGCGCTTTGGCATGAAGGCCGCCGATGCCCGCATCATCGCCGGGGAGGAAACCCTGCGCGGCACCGAGGCCAGCGTGTTCAGCCAAGTGGTCGCCGCCTATAACGACGTGCTGCGTGACACCCAGATCGTCGAATTCAACCGCGCCAATGTGAAGACGCTGGAAACCAACCTGCGCGCCACGCAGGACCGGTTCGAGGTGGGTGATCTCACCCGCACCGATGTTGCCCAGTCAGAGGCGCGCCTGGCCCAGGCCCGCGCCGATCTGCGCAATGCCGAGGCCAATCTGATCGGCTCCAAGGAACGCTATATCCAGCAGGTCGGCGATGCCCCGGCCGAACTCACGCCGCCACCGCCGCTGCCCGGCCTGCCAGCCAGCGTGGACGAGGCGGTGGAAATCGCCATCAAGGAAAATCCCGACATCGCCGCTGCCACCAAAAACAGCGAGGCTGCCGGTTTCGATGTGAAGGCTGCCCGCGCCAGCCGGCTGCCCACCCTGTCGGCCTTTGGCAACATCAACCGCAACGACAACTTTGGCGGCGCCCGTGCGGCGGTGCCGATCAACATCCCGTCCACCCAGGAATCGGCGGTGATCGGCGCCCAGGTGCAATTGCCGCTTTATCAGGGCGGGCGCCCGGCGGCGCAGATCCGCCAGGCTCAGGCGCGCAAGACGGCGGCGATGGAAAACCAGATCGCCACCGAACGCCAGGTGATCCAGCAGGTTCGGGCCGCCTTTGCCAGCTACAAGGCCAGCCTTGACGTGATCCGTTCGGCCGAAGCCGCCATTGCCGCCAACAGCCTGAGCCTGGAAGGCGTGCGCGCCGAAAATGGCGTGGGCAACCGCACCATCATCGAAGTGCTGAATGCCGAACAGGAACTGATCAACGCCAAGGTGATCCTCGCGACCGCCCGGCGCAATGCCTATGTTGCCGGCTTCACCCTGTTGGCCGCCATCGGCAGCGCCGAGGCGCGCGACCTCAATCTTGAGGGCGTGAAACTGTATGACTCCAAGGCCAATTATGACCGGGTGCGCGGCGATGTCCTCGATTGGTCGGGCCGGCCAACGCCGATGATCCGTTCCACGCGCACCGTTTCCACGCCCGCCCAGGGCATCGACGCGCCGCAAAACTAGGTATTGCTCCCGGCTGTCGCCGGCTGTGCACCTGTGCCACGCTTTGCCTCAGGGTCGCTTTGGCCGGGGGAATTGCGGCTATGCGGTTGTTCGTGATTGGTGGATCAGGCCAGGTGGGCCGCCGGATCGTGGGCGAGGCGCTGTTGCGCGGCCATGAGGTGACAGTGCAGAGCCGGGTGCACAGCCGGGTGCCGCCCTTGGCAAAGCCGGCCGTGGGCCACCCGTGCGATGGCCGCTTCCTGGCCGATGCGCTGCCCGGCCATGATGCGGTGCTCTATGCGCTGGGAATTGATCATGCCCAGCCGACCACCTTGTTTTCCGATTCCACCCGCGCGCTGATCACGGCGATGCAGGCCGCCGGTGTGGCGCGGCTGGTGGCCATCACCGGCATCGGCACGGCCGAAACGCGCGGCCACGGCGGCTGGTTCTACAATCATGTCGTCTATCCGCTGTTCACCCGCAATCGCTATGCCGACAAGGACGTGCAGGAGGAGTTGATCGCCCTTTCCCCGCTGGACTGGACGATCATCCGCCCCGGCCCCTTCACCGCCGGCCCCCTGCCCGGCGCGCTCACCGCGGTGTGGCCGGTGCCGCCCGATGTGCAGGTGAACGCCGTCACCCGCGAGGAGGTGGCCGAATATGTGCTGGACGTGGTGGAGGACCACCGCTGGCCGCACGGCCGCCCGCTGGTGGGCCATCTAGCCTGAACGCCATCAGGCCGCCACCCAGCTGCCGTGAAAACTGTGCGGCAGCGCCACATCGGCGCGGAAACTCGCCACCGGGCCATCGGCCAGATGATCGGCGGCCAGCACATGCAATTCGGTGGCGCGTGCCGCCAGATTGATGCTGGTGCCGATCAGCCAGCGCCCGGCCGGAACAAATTCCTCCACGATCTGGTGGGCGCCAAAATCATGGGCGGTGCCGTGCCCGGCCTGCCAATCCCAGCGGCCGATGCTGCGCGCAAACGGCCGGCCGGGAGCATAGCCGCCCACGTGGAAGGTGGGGCGCGGGCCTTGATACCCGCCGGGATGGCGCGGGAATTCCGCCGTGATGCCGGCATCGCGCAGCTGGGCCCGGCCATCGGGATGCAGACTGATCAGCCGCAACAGCGGCCGTTCGGTGCGCGGATAGCGGCCTTCCACCAGCGCCGGGGCGGTTTCGGTGGCAAACAGCGGGCTGCCATCAAAGGCGCCATCGAAATGGATGGTGCCGTCCGCCTCCTCCCAGCCATCGCCCAGATGGAAGAAGAACAGCGCCGGCAGTTCGAACAGGCGTTGCCGCGTCAGATCATCCTTGTCGATCACCAGCACGCGCGTGCCCTGTTCGGGCCGCCACACCATGCCGCTGGCAAAGGGCAGGCTGGCGCGTTCGTGCAGCCAGGGTTGCAGCACAATGATCAGGTGCCGCGCCGTCATGGTGAAATCATGGCAATAGCTGGCGCGCGGCAGGCGGATCAGCTGCCCGGCCTCCAGCCTGCCATTGGCGGCGAGCCGATAGACATAGGCGGCAGCGCCCGACAGCCCGATGTTCCAGATGCGCCCCGAATCCTCCACCTTGGGATGGGCCAGAAAGGGCATCGCCTTCAGATCGGGCCGCAGCGTCACCGGGCCGTGCGTCGCCAGCGTTGCCGGATCGAGCGCGAAGGCCGATCCCGCCTCCCACAATGCAAGCAGCCGGCCGCCGGCGGCGATCACATGGGTGTTGGCGGCGTTGGCATCATCGGCGCTGGCCACCTGCGCCCCAGCGCGCGCCGGCGTGGCAAAGCCCGGCTGCACGATGCGCCCGGCCGCCGTCTCGATCCGCCGCTTGGGCGTATCGACAAAGCGCGCCGCCAGGCGGGCCTGGCCATCGCGCAGGGCAAAGGCCCGCACCAGGCCATCGCCATCAAACCAGTGGTTCACCGCGCTGGCGCCGCGCCGGAACAGCGCCGGCCCGTTGCGATAGAGCGTGCCGGCCAGATCGGCCGGCAGCCGGCCATGCAGCCGGGTGAGCGGGCGCGGGCTGATGTCAGCCTCCACATCGCCCAGCGCCAGCGCCCAGTGCGGCTGGGCAGCCGCCGCCAGGCCGGCGGCCAGCGCCTCGGCCGGCAGGCTGGCACCCAGCCCGGCCAGCAGGGCGCGGTGGAACAGGGCACGGCGATCCATCAGGGGCATGGCGGCGGGCCCCTTCAGCGGATGGTGATGGCGGTGGCGGCCGCCGGGCCATCCACGGCAAAGCTGCTGGCCGACCAGGGCGCCGGGCCGGCCATGGCCGGCGCATTGTTGGAAAAGGCGAAGGGCTCGGTGGGCATGCCGAAGGGCGTCATGCCCATCTTGCCGTCACCATCGATGTCGTGAAACGCCTTGATGGCATAGCGGCCGGGGGGCAGGCCGGCGAAGGTCGCCACCGCCTGCCCGTTGGCCACCGGCACCGCCGCCTGGGCCACCGGCTTGCCGCCGCCGTCATGCGCGGCCTCATTGTCATACAGGCTCAGCATGATCTGCCCAGTGGGCGCATCCGTCACCTTGAAGGTCACGGTGAGCGTGGCCGGCCCGGCAGCGAGGGCCGGGGCGGCGATGGCAAGCAAGGCGGCGGCGAGCATGCGGTTGGCGATCATGGCGTTGTCCTTCTTCTGGGGGCGCTTTGCCCGGTTGCATGGCCAGTGGTGGCTGGCTAAGCCGCTGATGTCGCCGGGAGATGCGCAGGATGCCGCCGCCAGTTCGCCAGGAGCCGCCCGCCGCCGTTCACGCTGCGCCAAATGCAGCCAGGGTGCAGTTCAATCTGCGGCCGCGCATCCGGCGCGGGCTGGCCATTGGTGCGGCCGCGGCGCTGGTGATGGCCTTCACCGGCGCGTTCCGCACCGATCAGGTGCCGCTGGCGCCCCGCCTGGGCTATTGGTTCAGCGTGATCATGGCCGGTTCGCTGCTGGGCCTGTTGATCACCGCGGCGGTGCAGATGTGGGGCCGGCTGGCGCGCTGGCGCTGGCTGGAAATGGCGCTGGCCGCGCTGCTGATTGCGCTGCCGCTCACCTTCATCGTGGTGGTGGCCAGCGCGCTGGTGTTCGGGCCGATTGCCATCAGCCTGCCCACGCTGCTCGGGTTTTTCACCGTGGTGTTCCCGATCTCGCTGGTGATGACGATCATCAACATCACCACCGCCCCAGTGGAGGTGCCGATCGCCGCGCCGCTGGCCGATGTCGCGGAAAGTCCGGCCCCCGATCCACCCCCTGCCGAACTCCCACCTGGCGAACCCCCGCCTGTCGAACCACTGCCCGTCACCATGCCGGCGGCGCTGGCCGAGCGGCTGCCGCCCCGCCTGCGCGCCGGCCGGCTGCTGGCGCTGGCGGCCGAGGATCATTATCTCAGGGTCCACACCGATCTGGGCGATGATCTGGTGCTGATGCGCATGGCCGATGCGGTGGCGCTGCTGGCCGATGTGCCGGGCGCCCGCGTCCACCGCAGCTGGTGGGTGGCCCGCGCCGCCGTCACCGGCAGCCGCCGCGATGGCGACCGGCTGTTCCTCACCCTCGCCACCGGCCTTGCCGCCCCCGTCAGCCGCGCCGAACGCCCAAGACTGGCAGCGGCGGGGTGGTTGTGATCGCCGCCAGCCTTGTCATGTGACAATCCACTGGCCGGCTGATAGCGTGACCGGCGATGGGCATCACCTTCTGGGATGGCGTGTTGCGCGGCGGCACCATGGTGCTGTTGCTGCTGCTTGCCTGGAATTTCGGCAAGGGTTGGCGCGCTTCGCTCACAGCGCGGCTGGGGGCGCTGCTGTGTGTGGCGGGGCTGGGCTATCTCTATCTGCCGGCGTTGCCGCTTGCCTATAAATTCGCCTGGTGGCGGGTCCCGCTCCACCTGGCCGGCATGGCTTCTCCGGGCTTGTTCTGGCTGTTTGCGCAAAGCTGGTTCGATGATGATTTCCAACTGCGGCCTTGGCATGGCCTCGCCGTGGCGGGGCTGGTGGTGGCCGGTTCGCTCAGTTCCTATCAGGGCGTGAATGGCGGCTGGCCCCGGCTGGCGCTGGTGCTGGCGTGGCCGCTGCCCAATGCCATCTTCACCGCCCTGGGCGTGGCCGCAGCCCTGCGCGGGCGGGACAATGATCTGGTGGAGGTGCGGCGGCGGATGCGGCTGGTGCTGGCCCTCACCATCGGGCTGGCGATCCTGGTGATCGTGGTGGCGGAAATCCTGGGGCCGGGCTGGCCGCCGCCAGGCTGGTGGCGGCTGATCAATTCGGCCGCGCTGCTTGTCGTCACGCTGATGGTGGCCTTTTTGGCCTTTGGCTGGCGCGATGCCAGCCTGCTGATGCCGCCGGCCAGGCCGGTGGCCGATGCCGCCGCCCCGCCCGAAGCCGATGATTCGCAGTTGCTGGCCCGGCTGGCAGCCCTGATGGCGCAGGAGCGCCTCTACCGGCAGGATGGGCTCACCATCACCGCCGTTGCCGCCCGGCTGAACGTGCCGGAATATCGCCTGCGTCGGGCCATCAACCAGGGCCTGGGCGCGCGCAATTTCAATGCCTGGCTCAACCAATTCCGCATCGCCGAAGCCCGCGCCGCACTGGCCGATCCGGCCCAGCGCCAGGTGCCGATCCTCACCATCGCACTTGATGCCGGATTCGGCAGCCTGGCCCCGTTCAACCGCGCCTTTCGCGGCGAAACCGGCTGCACCCCCAGCGAATATCGCGCCCGGATGCGGGCTGACTGATCGAATTTGCAAGATTGACCGGTTGAATCCGCAAACGCGCCGCGCCGCCGGCGCCGGAACCGCCGATCAAGGGGCCAGCAACGAAAGGATGCTGCCCCATGCCCCACCCGCCACTCACCCTTCCCGATGCCGCCCTGTTGGTGTTTCCCAATGTCTTCCTGTTCGATGGCGGCCGCTATGTCGTCGGCACGCTGGTGATGAGCGTGGTGGTCGCGCTCATCCTGCGCTCCCCTTGGCGGGTGCGGCGGTTGCAGGCCCGGCAGGCGCGGGCAGCCGATTACCGCCGCGAACTGCTGGCCTCGCTGCGCAGCGTGATCATCTATGCGCTGGTCGCCACCCCCTCACTGTGGCTGCGGGCCAATGGCTTTGCCGGCGGCTTTTATCAGGGCGAACCATCATGGCCGGAAACCCTGGCCTTTGTCGGTGTGCTGCTGGTGGCGCACGACACCTGGTTTTACTGGCTGCACCGGGCCATGCACCACCGCCGCCTGTTCCGCCACATGCACAGCCTGCACCACAAATCGGTGACACCCACGCCCTTTGCCGCCTACAGCTTCAACGGGCTGGAGGCGGTGTGCGAGGCACTGTTCGTCTCGCTGTGGGTGATCATCGTGCCCACCCCCTTCCTGCCGATTTTCCTGTTCCTGGGCGTCATGATCCTGCGCAACGTGATGGGCCATTGCGGCGTGGAACTGATGCCAAGGGGCTTTGCCGATCACTGGTTCTGGGGCCTGTTTGCCACCACCACCCACCATGATCTGCACCACAACGGCAGCTTCAGCCATAATTTCGGCTTGTATTTCACCGTGTGGGACCGGCTGATGGGCACGGAGCATCCGCGCTATCGCGCCATCTTCCGCGAGGTGACCTCACGCCCGCTGGCTAGCCGCACCCCGGCCGCAGCCGAACCGGCCTGACCGTTTCCCCCTCACGGCCCCAGCTTGGCCTTCAGCCAATCCACCCAGCGGCGCCACACGTCGCGGCTGCGGATCGGGTCGGCGGGGGAGTGGCCGGGCACGGGATAGGCGATGAACTTCACCTCCACCTTGTTGTCCGACAGCGCGCGATACAATTTATAGGCCTGCGGGATCGTCACCCGCCAATCGCCGACATCGGCCATGATCAGCGTGGGGGCACGCGCCTTCCAGGCCTGGAAGATCGGCGATTGCCGGCTATAACTGGCCATATTGTCCCCCACAAAGGGTGACGGGCCATATTGGCCGGCGCGGATGCGGTTGTTGTCGGCCGTGGCATATTGATCGAGCACGTCAGTCACCGGCGCGCCGGCCACCGCCGCCTTCCAGGCCTTGGGGTAGGCGCCGATCAGCCAGCTGGTCATCATCCCGCCGTATGACCAGCCGGTGACGGCCATGCGCGCTTCATCGATCAGGCCGCGGCGTTTCAGTTCGGCCACGCCGGCCATGATGTCCCGCCCCGGCCCGGCCACGGCATCGCCGATGATCGCCTGCTGGAATTTGTGGCCGCGGTTGTTGCTGCCGCGATAATTGGGCTCCAGCACGATCCAGCCCTGGGCGGCGAAAATCTGCGCCGGCATGGTGAAGCTCTGCCGCGAGGCCGCCACCGGCCCGCCGTGGATATAGAGCACCAGCGGCCGTTTCTGCCCCGGCTGGTAATCGGGCGGATAGGTGATGACGCCATCGGCGGTGAAACCATCGCTTTTCCAGCTGATCGTTTCCTGCCGGCCCGGTGTCACATCGGCCAGCGCGGTTTGCAGATTGGTCAGCGCCTCCGGCTTGCCGCCGGGGGCGAGGCGATACAGCTCGGTCGGGCGGGCGGCGGTGGTGGCGGTGAACAATATGCTGCCATCGGCCGCCACCTCGCCATCGCCCGGATCCAGCCCGGCCAGATCCAGCCGCGTGGCCTTGCCGTCCCTGGCCAGCCACAGGCCATTGCTGGTCCCATCAGTGCCGCCCAGCAACAGGGTCTGGCTGTCGGGCAGCCAGCCCAGCGGCTCCACCGCCACATCCAGCCCCGGCGCGGCATCGCGCAGGGCACCGCCGGCCACGGCCGCGATCATCACCCGGGCCTGGTGCGCCGGCTGGCCATCGCGGGCCATGCCAAAGGCGATGCTGCGGCCATCAGGCGAGAGCAAGGGCGCCCGCACGCTGGCCGGCGTGGCCAGCAACGGGGCAACGGCGCCGGTTGCCAGATCGGCGCGCATCAGCCGGCTGCTGTCGGCATCGCCGGTGGCCGGGGTGGCGGCCTGCACAAACAGGATGGCGCTGCCGTCGGCGGTGAAGTGGAACTGGTTGGGCGGGCCATTGGGCGGCAGTCCCAGCGGCAATGAACGCGGCCCGCTGGTGATGCGGCGGGTGGCGCCATCGGCGAGCGCCACCGTCCACAGATGGATGGGCTTGCGGGCGGCGCGATCCAGGAAACTGTGGTTGCCCACCTCGAACGCATCCTCGAAGCGGGCCTCGCCGGTCTTTTCCGGCTCCTCATCGGCCACGGCATAGGCGAGGCTTCTGCCATCCGGGCTCCAGGCATATTGCACCACCGGGGTCTTGCCGCTGGTGAGCGGGCGGGCATCGCCGCCGTCCATGGCCAGCACATGCAACTGGGCGCGGCCACCGGCATCCTGGGCCAGAAAGGCGATGCTGCGGCCATCGGGAGACCAGCGGGCATTGCCCACGCCCGGCCGGCGGCTGAGCACGCGCTGTGCCTTCGTCGCCACGTCGATCAGGGTGAGTTCGCCTTCCCAGCGATTCTCCTTCAGATTGGCGCGGCCGATGATGGCCAGCACCGATTTGCCATCGGGCGCGGCCTGGGGATCGCCGATGCGGACGATCCTGGGCATATCCTCCACTGAAACCGGCCGGGCCAGCGCCGGCATTGCCGGTACCGCCAGCGCCAGCAGCGCCGCTGCTGCAAAATTCACACGCATCCGTTTTTCCCCTGCCGCCTGATGAACGCAGCAGAGGCTAATGCACCGCCGGCAAAAGTCCACCGCGCTTCAGCCGGCCCGCACCAGCGTGCCGGCGCCCTTGCGGGTGAAGATTTCCAGCAGCAGCGCGTGCGGCACCCGGCCATCCAGGATCACCGCGGCATCCACCCCGGCGTCCACGGCGGCCACGCAGGTTTCCAGCTTGGGGATCATGCCGCCGGTGATGGTGCCATCGGCGATCAGGCCGGCGATGCTGGCCGGGGTGAGATCGGTCATCAACTGGCCGCCCTTGTCGAGCACGCCGGCCACATCGGTGAGCAGGAACAGGCGGGCGGCGCCCAGCGCGCCGGCAATGGCGCCGGCCATGGTATCGGCGTTGATATTATAGGTGTGGCCATCATCGCCCACCGCCACCGGGGCGATCACCGGCACGATGCCGGCGCTGGTCAGCGTGTCGATGATGCCGCGATCAACGCGGGCCGGTTCGCCCACAAAGCCCAGGTCCACCGCCTGCTCGATCAGGCTGTCCGGGTCCTTGGTGGTGCGCTCCACCTTGGCGGCCGTCACCAGCCCGGCATCCTTGCCGCTGATGCCCACGGCGCGGCCGCCGGCCTGGGCGATGTGCGCCACGATTTCCTTGTTGATGCTGCCGGCCAGCACCATTTCGGCCACTTCGGCGGTGGCGGCATCGGTGACGCGCAGGCCATCGACAAAGCGGCTTTCGATACCCAGCCGTTTCAGCAGGGAACCGATCTGCGGGCCGCCGCCGTGCACCACCACCGGGTTGATGCCCACCGCTTTCAGCAGCACGATATCCTCGGCGAAATCGCGGGCGCGCATCGCATCGCCCATGGCGTGGCCGCCATATTTCACCACAAAGGTCTTGCCGGCATAGCGCTGCAGATAGGGCAGCGCTTCGATCAGCGTTTCCGTCTTGGCCAGCATCTCGGGGTGGGGGGCGTGCGCGCTCATCTCCGGGCCTTTCAACGGGTCGGCACGGGCTCGGCGCCCGTGTAGTCATAGAAACCGCGGCCGGATTTGCGGCCCAGCCAGCCGGCCTCCACATAGCGCAGCAGCAGCGGCGCCGGCCGGTATTTCGGGTCACCCGTGCCGTCTTGCATCACCTTCATGATGCTCAGCAGCGTGTCGAGCCCGATGAAATCCGCCAGTGTCAGCGGCCCCATCGGGTGGTTGGCGCCCAGCTTCAGCCCGGTATCGATATCCACCACGCTGCCCACGCCTTCGCCCAGGGCAAAGATCGCCTCGTTCAGCATCGGGCACAGCACGCGGTTGACGATGAAGGCCGGGGCATCACCGGCCAGGATCGCCGTCTTGCCCAGACGGGCGGCCAGGGCCTGCATGGCGGCGGTGGTCGAAGCCGAGGTGGCGAGGCCGGGGATGATTTCCACCAGCGCCATCAGCGGGACCGGATTGAAGAAATGCAGCCCGCAAAACCGGTCGGCGCGCCCGGTGGTGGCGGCCAGCCGGGTGATCCCGATGGAGGAGGTGTTGCTGGCCAGCAGCGCATCGGGCCTGAGCACATCATTGAGGCCGGCGAAGATCTGCGCCTTGATCGCTTCATTCTCGGTCGCCGCCTCGATCACCAGATCGGCGGCGGCGAAATCGGCGGTGGCGGTGGTCAGGCTGATCCGCGCCAGCGCGGCGTCCGCCTCGCCTTGTGTCAGCACGCCCTTGCCCACCTGCCGGGCCATGTTCTTCGCAATGGTCGCCCGCGCCGCTTCCAGCCGGGCCATCGCCACGTCCGAAAGGATCACCTCATAACCCGCCTGGGCGGCCACATGCGCGATGCCGTTGCCCATCAGGCCGGCCCCGATCACCCCGATGGTCTGCACTGCCGGTCACTCCCTTGAAAACCTGTCGCCGGGGCGCGATAGCAGGCCGATGCACAGACTGGAAGGCAAGACCGCGCTGGTCACCGGCGCCGCGCGCGGCATCGGGGCGGCGATTGCCCGCCGCTTCGCTGCCGAGGGCGCGTTGGTGTGGGTGACCGATATCGATCCCGCCGGTGCCGCCGTGGCCGAAGCCATTGGCGGCCGCTTTGCGCTGCTTGATGTGCGCGAAGAGGCGGCCTGGGATCGGGTGATGGCCGCCGTGGGCGCGCTCGATATCCTGGTCAACAATGCCGGCATCACCGGTTTTGAAGGCTCGCCCACGCCGCATGATCCCGAACACGCCAGCCTGGCCGATTGGCGCCATGTCCACGCGGTCAATCTCGATGGCTGTTTCCTGGGCTGCCGCGCTGCCATCCGGGCGATGCGCCCCAAGGGCTCGGGCAGCATCATCAACATCTCGTCGCGATCGGGCATCGTCGGCATCCCGGCGGCGGCGGCCTATGCCAGTTCCAAGGCGGCGATGCGCAACCACACGAAATCGGTGGCGCTGTGGTGCGCGCAGAACGGCCTCACCATCCGCTGCAATTCCATCCACCCGGCCGCCATCCTCACGCCGATGTGGGAACCGATGCTGGGCACCTCGCCGGCCGAGCGCGAGGCGGCCATGCAGGCTTTTGTGGCCGACACGCCGCTTCGCCGCTTTGGCACGCCAGATGAAGTGGCCGCCATGGCCGCCTATCTCGCCAGCGACGAAAGCGCCTATGTGACCGGCAGCGAATTCCACATCGATGGCGGCATCCTGGCGGGATCGGCCGCCTCGCCGGCGTAGGCGCTACCCCACCCGCCGCTCGTGCCCGGCCCAATAGAGTTCGCGCAGGTCCTTCTTCAATATCTTGCCGCTGGGGTTCCTGGGCAGCGCATCGATGAAATCCACCGATTTGGGCGCCTTGAAGGCGGCGATGCGTTCCCGGGCGAAGGCGATCAATTCGGCCGGGCTCACCTCGCCCTTTTTCACCACGATCGCCTTCACCGCCTCCCCCCATTTCGCATCGGGCACGCCGATCACCGCGCAATCGGCCACGGCGGGATGTTCGAACAGGGCGTTTTCCACTTCGGCCGGATAGATATTCTCGGCGCCCGAGACGATCATGTCCTTCACCCGGTCGTGGATATAAAGATAGCCGTCTTCATCCAGATAGCCGGCGTCCCCGGTGAGGTACCAGCCGTCCACCACCGCCTTGGCCGTGGCTTCGGGCTTGTTGTGATAGCCGGTCATCACGCTCACCGAACGGATGCAGATTTCGCCCACCGCGCCCGGCGGCAGGGCGGCGCCATCGCCATCGATGATCTTCACCTGGTTGCCCGGATAGGGCTTGCCACAGCCGCGCATGCGGGCATTGCCGGCGGGATCATGATCAGCCGGCGGCAGATACACCACCGTGCCGCAGGTTTCGGTGGCGCCATAGCATTGCACGAACTGGGCGTTGGGAAAGGCCTTCATCGACCGGCGCAGCACATCGAGCGGAATGGGGGACGCACCGTAATAAAGCGCGCGCATCGCGCCCAGATTGGCCGGCACGGTTTCCAGATATTGGCAGATGGCGAGCAGCACGGCCGGCACCGCAAACATGCGGGTGGCGCCATCCTCGGCAATGGCGTTGACCATACCCGGCACATCGGGGCGCGGCAGGATCACCATGGTGGCCCCGGCCTCCATGGCATGCAGCGCCCAGCCGGTGCCGCCGATGTGGAACAGCGGCATGGCGACCAGCGCGATGTCATCTTCCCGCCATTGCGCCCAGGCCTCCCCGGTGAGCGCGCCCTTGGCGATGGTGCCCAGCAATTGCCGGTGGCTGAGCAGCGCGCCCTTGGGAAAGCCGGTGGTGCCGCTGGTGTAAAGTTGCAGGGCGATGTCATCCGGGCTGATCGGCGGCATCGCGTCATCAGGCGGGTGGCCGGCGATCCACCCGGCAAAGGCCGGCCGCCCGTCGTGGGGCGCATCCAGCAGCACGACATGGGCAAGGCTGGTGCTGGCCCGCGCCTCTGCCACCAGCGGCAGGAAGGCGGTTTCCGAAATCAGCACATCGGCGCCGGCATCGCCCAGGATATAGGCAATCTCCCGCGCCACCAGTCGGGCATTGATCGCCACCAGCACGGCGCCCACGCGAAAACAGGCGCCCATCAGGGTGATGTAATCGGGGTGATTCAGCGCCAGCCAGCCCACCCGGTCCCCCGGCTTCACGCCCAGGCTGCGCAGCGCCGCCACCGTGTGCAGGATGCGGCCGTGCAGATCGGCCCAGCTCCACACCGCGCCATCCACCTTGATGGCCGCCCGGCCCGGCGTCGCGGCGGCGTGATGCGCGGTGAAATCGGCAAGCGTGGCAAAATTCATGGCCCAATGGTCCTCCCCGCCGCCATTGGTGCCGCAGTGGCGGCGATTTCGCCACTCTCCATTGCGCCTGCCATTGCGGGTGCGACGGCCAGCCTGTAAGGGCGCTGCCATGGCAAACACGACCCATGCGCTGGTGGATATCTTCATCATGCTCACCCAGGTGCTGATCTGGGGGCTGGTGGTGTGGGCGATCTCCAGCTGGCTGGTCGCCTTCAACGTGATCAACAGCTACAACCCGGTGGTGCGCTCGATCCTCTCCACACTGGATCGCGTGTATGAACCGCTGGTGCGGCCGATCCGGCGCATCCTGCCCGATCTGGGCGGGCTGGATCTGGCGCCGCTGGTGCTGTGGCTGGCGCTGGCCGGGTTGCAGCGGCTGGTGCCGGCGCTGGTGGTGGATTCAGGGCTGCTGCTGCAATGAGCGCGCAGCTGATTGACGGCAAGGCCCGCGCCGCCGCGCTGCGGGCCGAGGTGGCCGCCGGCGTCGCCGCCTTTACCGCCGCCCATGGCCGTGCGCCGGGCCTCACGGTGGTGCTGGTGGGCGATGATCCGGCCAGCGCCGTCTATGTCGCCTCCAAGGGCAAGGCCTGCCGCGAGGCCGGCATGGTTTCGGGCGAATATCGCCTGCCGGCCGATACGGCAGAGGCCGATCTCCTCGCCCTCATCGCCCAATTGAACGCCGATCCGGCGGTGGACGGCATCCTGGTCCAGATGCCGCTGCCCCGCCAGATTGACAGTGACCGGGTGATCGCCGCCATCGATCCGGCCAAGGATGTCGATGGCCTGCACCCGGTCAACACCGGCCTGCTGGTCAGCGGCCGCCAGGGCCTGGTGCCGTGCACGCCTTCGGGCTGCCTGCTGCTGATCCGCGAGGCCATGGGCGATATCGCCGGGGCGCAAGCCGTGGTGATCGGCCGCTCCATCCTGGTCGGCAAGCCGATGGCCGCCCTGCTCACCAACGCGTCCGCCACCGTCACCCTCGCCCACAGCCGCACCCGCGATCTGGCCGCCCATGTGGCCCGCGCCGATATCGTGGTGGCCGCGGTTGGCATCCCCAACATGGTGCCGGGCGAATGGATCAAGCCGGGTGCCTGCGTGATCGATGTGGGCATCAACCGGGTGGCACTGCCCGATGGCAAGAGCCGGCTGGTGGGCGATGTCGATTTCGAAGCCGCCCGCAGCCGCGCCGGCTGGATCACCCCGGTGCCCGGCGGGGTTGGCCCGATGACGATCGCCTGCCTGCTCGCCAACACGCTGGCTGCGGCGCACGCCAGGGCATGATGGGCCTCAGCCTCGACGGGCCATTGGTCCAGCTGTTCATCTCCTCCTTCGTCACCCTGTTCGTGGTGATCGATCCGCCCGGCTGCGTGCCGATCTTCTCCAGCCTCACCGCCGGCACCAGCCCGCGCCACCGGGTGGACATGGCGGTGAAATCCAGCCTGATCGCCGCTGTCGTGCTGATCGGCTTCGCGCTGGGCGGGGAGGCCTTCCTGTCGGCGCTGGGCATCACCCTGCCCGCCTTCAAGATCGCCGGTGGCCTGATGGTGTTCGTCATCGCCATCGACATGGTGTTCGAAAAACGCACCCAGCGCCGCGAAAGCCGCGCCGAAGGGGTGAAATCGGCCGCCGATGCTGCCGGCAAGCCATTGGAGGAAGAGGATATTTCCGTCTTCCCCATGGCCATTCCGATGCTCGCCGGGCCGGGCTCCATCGCATCGGTGATGCTGCTTTCGGCCCGCACCGATGATCTGGTGCAGGAAGCCGTGGTGCTGGCCTCGCTGGCCGCCGTGCTGGTGCTCACCCTGCTCTGTCTGCTCGCCGCCGGGCCGATCATGAAGCTGATGGGCGCCAAGTTCGAAGGCGCCCTCACCCGCCTGCTGGGCGTGGTGCTCGCCGCACTCGCCGCCCAGTTCGTGATCGACGGGATCAAGCAGAGCTTCGGGATCTAGCGCCCGTCGCGCCGCCCCAGCAGCCGCAGCCTGAGCGCATTCAGCCGGATGAAGCCGGCTGCATCGCGCTGGTCATAGGCGCCGCGATCATCCTCGAATGTCACGATGCCGGCCGAATAGAGGCTGTGCGGCGATTTGCGGCCCACCACGCCCACATTGCCCTTGTACAGCTTCAGCCGCACCGTGCCGGTCACCTTGGCCTGGCTGTGATCGATAGCGGCCTGCAGCATCTCGCGCTCCGGCGCGAACCAGAAGCCGTTGTAGATCGCTTCCGCATATTTCGGCATCAGCTCATCCTTCAGATGCGCCGCGCCGCGATCCAGCGTGATCTGTTCGATGCCGCGATGGGCGATGTGCAGGATGGTGCCGCCCGGCGTCTCATACATGCCGCGGCTCTTCATGCCCACGAACCGGTTTTCCAGCAGATCCAGCCGGCCGATGCCATGCCGCTTGCCCAGTGCATTCAGCCTGGCCAGCAGCGTGGCCGGCGAGAGCGCCTCGCCATTGACCGCCACCGCATCGCCGCGCTCAAAATCCACGGTGACATATTCGGGCGTGTCCGGCGCCTCCTCCGGATGATCGGTGCGGCTGTAGACATAGTCCGGCACCTCCTCCCACGGGTCTTCCAGCACCTTGCCTTCGCTTGAAGTGTGCAGCAGGTTGGCGTCGGTCGAAAACGGGCTCTCGCCGCGCTTGTCCTTGGCCACCGGGATCTGGTGCTGTTCGGCAAAGGCGATCAGCGCCTCGCGGCTGGTCAGGTTCCATTCCCGCCACGGCGCGATGATGCGGATATCCGGGGAGAGCGCATAATAGCCCAGCTCGAACCGCACCTGGTCATTGCCCTTGCCGGTCGCGCCGTGGCTCACCGCATCGGCGCCGACCATCCGGGCAATCTCGATCTGCCGCTTGGCAATCAGCGGCCGCGCGATCGAGGTGCCCAGCAGATACAGCCCCTCATACAGAGCATTGGCGCGCATCATCGGGAACACGAAATCGCGCACGAATTCCTCGCGCAGATCATCGATGAAGATATTCTCCGGCTTGATCCCCAGCATCAGCGCCTTGGCCCGCGCCGGCTCCAGCTCCTCGCCCTGGCCCAGATCGGCGGTGAAGGTCACCACCTCGCAGCCATATTCGGTCTGCAGCCACTTCAGGATCACGCTGGTATCCAGCCCGCCCGAATAGGCCAGCACCACCTTCTTGATCGAATCAGCCATCTTCATTCCCTTCGTTGTGGCTGCGCGCCTATTTGCTAAGCTCCTCACATGCAAGCGGGGGGACACGCCATGGCCAACGCACCCAAGACATTGCCCACCACCGCCAGCGTCCCCGCCGTCCTCGCCGCGCTGGAACCAGCCGGCCGCCGGGCGGATGCCCAGGCCCTGTGCGCCCTCCTCGAACAGGTCAGCGGCCACCCGCCGGTGCTGTGGGGCAGCAGCATCATCGGCTTTGGCGCCTATCCGGCCAAATCCGGCCCCCGATCGGTCACACCTTGGCCCCGCCTCGGCTTCTCCCCGCGCAAGGCCAACCACGTCGTCTATCTGATGGACGGCTTCACCGGCCAGGCCGACCTGCTGGCCCGGTTGGGCAAGGCCACCACCGGCGTCTCCTGCCTCTATGTGAAGCGCCTTGCCGATGTGGACATGGCCGTGCTCACCGAGATGGCACGGCGGTCGTGGGCGATGATGGCGGAGCGCTATCCGGGTTGATGGCTCTGGCGACGGGTCGCCCCTGACACGATGCGCAACGGCGGCGAATGGTTGAGAAGCGGCCCTCAATTCCAGCGGCGGGACAGGAGATTTGACCCTGTCGGGGGAAAATGTCGCAGCGTGCAGTGCGCGCAGCTTGAAACCTCATTTGCCACTGTTAGGAATGCAAGGCCATGCAAGCCATGGTTTCAACGGGGTTAATATCATGATCAAACGCATCATTGCCGCCGCACTTCTGGCGGTCAGTGGCACTGCCGCCAATGCAGCGCAGTGGGATTTTTCTTATGCAGCGGCAACTGGCACAGTAAGCGGCAGGATTGATGGCGCGCTGCAGGGGGACGGTAACGTCATCTTCGTCAACAGCCTGACGAACTTGCAATTCGGTGGTGCGCCAGGGCCCGCCTTGCCTGTCATCATCAGTTCCAGCCAAGTATATGGACAACCTGCGACGACCCCCAGACTGTCTCTCGACGGAACGGTCATTGATCTGGGTGTTTGCCAGGTCAGTTGTGCGTTTGGCGAAGAGTATCTTGTATTTCTTCGTCCCGGGATTTTTGCTGGCCCGTCGATATTCCTCTCCACGGCCGGCTATGGCTCGGCCTTCGGCACGTTCGACACCGCCAAATGGAATGTCACGGCAGTTGCAGCGGTGCCGGAGCCGGACAATTGGGCCTTGCTAATCACTGGCTTTGGTCTGGTTGGCGCGGTGGCGCGCCAACGGCGGCAAGCCCGGGCAGTCTGATCCGGAAGGCCGGATTACTGCCAGGCCGGCAGCGGCCGGATCATGGCCGCTGCCGCCACTCATTTCTGCCGGCGGATGAAGTCCCTCAGGTCGTTTGACAATTTCTTCCGGTCCGCATCGCGCACATACATCATGTGGCCGGCATCATAATAATGGAATTCGGTGCGGCCGGCGAGCCAGCCGGGGCGGTTCATCGCATATTCGGCGAAGTGGAAGGGCGTGGCGAAATCATACCAGCCCTGCCCCACCCAGACCTTGGTGCGGCTGTTTTCGCGCAGCGTGCGGGCAAGGCCGGGGGCAACGTTGACATAGGCATCGCGGCCATTGCCCAGGCGCCAATCCCACTGGCCGACGCCGCCGATGGAAACATAGGAGCGATCCGTCTTGTAGCCGAGATCGCCGCGCAGATAGGCGTTCACGGCCGCAGGGTAGGAGGCATCGATGCCGTAGAAGCTGGGATCATTGTCAGGGGCTTCGCCGGCATTGTCATAATCCTTGCCGGTGTAGCGGGCATCGAGGCGGCCGATGGAAAGGCCACGGTCGCGCAGCAGTTCCTTGTAGAAGCGGCCTGGCGTGACGCGCAGATTGGCCTGTTCCAGATAGGTTTCCGACAGGCCGGTGAAGCGGGCAAGCTGCTTCCTGATGGCGGCGCGTTCATCGGCGGGCAGGCTGTTCCCCTTGATCAGCGCCGTGATGTAGGGCCCGCTGGCAAAGGCGCGGGCTTCGGCGGCCCAGGCCTCCACGCTGGCCGGCTTGTTGGCGATCTTGTCATGATACCAGGCGGCGGCGGCATAGCTGGGCAGCAGGCCCATATATTGCATCTCGTTGCCTTCATCCTCGGCCTCCAGACCGAAATCGAGGATGGCGGAGATGAGGATGACGCCGTTCAGGGCAACATCATTATAGCCCTTGTTGAGTTCGTGGGCGACGGCGGCGGAGCGGGTGGTGCCATAGGATTCACCGCCGAGGAATTTGGGCGCATTCCAGCGGTTGTGCTCGTTGAGCCAGAGCCGGATGAACTCGGCGACGGAGCGGGCGTCGCTGGTGACGCCCCAGAATTCCTTGGGATCGGTCTTGCCCATGGCATGGGACCAGCCGGTGCCCACCGGATCGATGAAGACCAGATCGGCGACATCCAGCAGCGATTCGGGATTGTCGCTGATGTCATAAGGCGGGGCGCCATCATCCTTGGCATCGGGGATGTTGACCCGCTTGGGGCCAAAGGCGCCCATGTGCAACCACAGGCTGCCCGAACCGGGGCCGCCGTTGAACAGGAAGAACACCGGGCGATTTGGCTCCGGATTGTCCTTGAGATAGGAGGTGGAGAAGATGGCGGCGGTGGGCTTGCCGTCCTTGTCTTTCAAGAAGGTTTCCCCGGCGATGGCGGTATAGGCCATCTTGACCCCGCCGAAGGTGCCGCTGCGCTTGGCCACCACGCGGTTGGGAGCGGGGGTTGCGGCTTCGGCCTTCTCGGCTGGCTTTTCGGCGGTTTGTGCGGCCACCGGCTGGGCCAGTGCGGCGGCAAGGGCCAGGAGCGAAACGAAACGCAGCATCAACAGTCTCCCCAACGTCACCAACCGATTAGCCGGCCAGCGGGGGGCGCGCAATCACTTGCCTTCGGGCGTGTCGGGCGGAAGCTGCCGGGCCAGCCGGCCCACACCCCAGGCCCCCAGCGCCATGGCCGCCAGCCCCAGCGGGGAGACGCGGCGCAACGCGAACGGCAGTGCAACGGCGGCCAGATTGCCGACTGGCCCCAGATCTGCCCCCTTCACCCGGGCGGCAAGCTGGCGGGTGGCGGCAGCAGCAGCGACACGGACGGCAAGACGGGCGAGCGGATTGGCCATGGGCAGGCTCCTTGTGAAGCAGAAGATAGGCGCATTGCGCCGTCCTTCAAGCCTCGCGCCCGGCGGCCGGCCGCGCTATGCCGGCGGCATGCCGCAAGCCCGCCCGTCCGTGCCCGATGCCCTGCTGCGCCTGTGGATGGCCGCCGAAATCGCCATGGCCGGGCTTTATGCCTGGCTGGCCTGGGCGATGCGGGACTGGCCGGCCGATCTGCCGGGGCCGCAGCGCCTGCAATCGGTGGCGATCACCGAGTTCATGTACCTGTTCCTGTTCGTGCCGGCAGCGATCGTGGTGGGGATGCGCTGGCGGGCGACGCGGGATCGGCCGCTGGCGGCGCTGGCGCTGGCTTATGGCCTGGCGTCGGCCGTTTCGCTGGCCGCCTGGACGCAGGCGGACACGGCCGGCATGATCCGGCTGCTGTTCTGGGCCGATGCCAGCATTTGCCTGGCCGGCGTGCCGGTGGCAGTCAGGGCGCTGCGGCTGGGCTGAAATCAGTTGCGGATCGGGGCCGCGCTGGTCGCGCCCGACAGCGTGTCAACCGCCGTCACCCAGGTGGCGCCGGCGGGCACGGCGGCGGCGAAGCGCCCGGTCTGGCCGGCCCATTTCAGCGGCACCGCCGTTTGCCCCACCCAGGCATTCAGGCGGAACCGGCTTTCATCCCACAGCGTGCCGGGCGCAATCGGGCAGCCGCACAGCATCGACACATCAGCCACCACCTGCCCGCCCTCGCGCCGGGCGGTGAGCGCGAGGCCGCGCAATTCCACCACCCAGCCATCACCCACCACCGGCTGGCCGGGGATCAGCCAGTGGGTGCTGCTCGCCGTCACCGCCACGCCGGCTGGCTTGAACGGGCCCTTCACCGTGACCAGCACCGCGCGCGGTTCGTCAATGTCGATCGTGGCGTCAAACCTTGCCGTCTTGTCGTCGGCCATCGGGGTTCCGCGGGCGGCGCCGGGCATGATCTTCGCTGTGTCACCCGTGCCGCCCTCGATGCGCCCACTGGCGAGGGGCTTGCCGGTGACGGCGTCCGCAATCGTCACCTCCACGCCGCCCATGCCGGTGCCGATGAACTTGGCACCCTGGCTGAGCACGCGGACGGTGACCGGGGTTGGCACCGCCAGCGCCGGGGCAGCGGCGATCAGGGCGGCCAGCGGCAAGAGGCGGATCATGCGGTCTCTCCGGCAAGACGGGCGGCGGCGGCGCGCATTTCGGCAGCGCGATGGCCCAGCCGCTGATCGGTGATGGCCTGCACCTGCGCCACGATCTCCGGGCGGGCGGTGGCCGGAGTGCCGCCAGGCTGGCCTTCCGGATCATATTCGAGCGCCAGCCGGATGGTGGCGGCCACGTCGGGGCCGTGCAGATGCTCGAGCACGCGAAAGGCGAAATCAATGCCGCTGGTGACCCCGCCGGCGGAAATGATGTTGCCATCGAACACCGTGCGCTGGGCCACGAATTCGGCGCCGAACAGGGGCAGATAATGGCCCCACGCCCAGTGGCAGCCGGCCTTGCGCCCCTTGAGCAGGCCGGCGGCGGCCAGGATCAGCGAGCCGGTGCACACGCTGGTGATCCAGGTGAGACCGGGCGCCTGGGCGCGCAGCCAACCGAGGATTTCGGCGTCGTTCATCGCCGCCGAACAGCCATAGCCGCCGGGCACGCACAGGAAATCCAGCTGGCCCACATCGGATAGGGTGGCGGTGGGCATCAATGCCAGCCGGCAATCGCTCATCACCGGATCACGTGTCTTGGCGACATAATCGACGCTGGCACCCGGCATGCGGCTCAGCACCTGGGCCGGCCCGGTCATGTCAAGCTGGGTGAGCTGGTCATAGAGCAGAAACCCGATCCGCATCTTGTGTCTCCCTTGCGCGCCAGCCATAGCGCGACGGCCGGAACACCGCCAGCGTTGCCGCATTGCAGCACGCAAAGGCCTATGCTAACCGCCAAGCCCTGTTCAACGGGTGGGCATAATCGCATGTCGAACCAGGGTGCGTCACAGGATGCGTCCGCTGCTGCTGTTCACCACGGGGCTGATCACCACGGGCACGACCAATCGCTGATGAAGCTGGCGCTGGGCGCCATTGGCGTGGTGTTTGGCGACATCGGCACCAGCCCGCTCTATGCCTTCAAGGAAACTTTTGCCGGCCATCACCCGCTTGGGGTGGACCCGGTGTCGATCTATGGCGTCATCTCGCTGATTTTCTGGACGATGATGCTGGTGGTGACGGTGAAATATGTCTCTGTCATCATGCGGGCCGACAACCGCGGCGAAGGCGGATCACTGGCGCTGATCGCGCTGATCTCGCGCCTGTCACCGGGGGACACGCGTTCGGCACAACTTGTGCTGATGGGCGTGATGGCGACAGCGCTGTTCTTTGGCGATGCCATCATCACGCCGGCCATGTCGGTGCTGTCGGCGGTGGAAGGCATCACCGTGGTGGAGGCGCGGATGGCACCGCTGGTGCTGCCGATCGCCATTGCCATCCTGCTGGCGCTGTTCCTGCTGCAAAGCCGCGGCACGGCCAAGGTGGGGGCAATCTTCGGGCCGATCGTCCTGGTCTATTTCACCACGCTGGCGGTGCTGGGCGTTGTCAACATCTTCGCCAACCCCGGCATCATCAACGCGCTCAGCCCGCACCATGCCGTGGCCTTCGTGGCCGACCGGCCGCTGGCGGCGTTCCTGGCGCTGGGCAGCGTGGTGCTGTCGGTGACCGGAGCCGAGGCGCTTTATGCCGACATGGGCCATTTCGGTGCCAAGCCGATCCGGCTGGCCTGGTATGCGCTGGTGCTGCCGGCGTTGATGATCAATTATCTGGGCCAGGGCGCCCTGCTCACCGCGCACCCCGAAGCGGTGGCCAATCCCTTCTTCCTGATGGCGCCGGAATGGGCGCGGCTGCCGCTGGTGGTGCTGGCCACGCTGGCCACCATCATTGCCAGCCAGGCGGTGATTTCAGGCGCCTTTTCGGTGACGATGCAGGCCATTCAGCTTGGCTTCCTGCCGCGCATGAAGATCGTCCACACCTCCGCCTCGGCCTTTGGGCAAATCTATATCCCGGCCGTGAACTGGACCCTGCTGGTGCTGGTGATGTTCCTGGTGCTGGGCTTCCAGACCTCGTCCAACCTGGCCGCGGCCTATGGCATCGCCGTCACCGGCACGATGCTGATCGATACGGTGCTGGTGGGCGTGCTGGTGCTCACCATCTGGCGCTGGCCGGCCTGGTGGGCGGCGCCGCTGCTGGCGATCTTCCTGATCGTCGATTTCGCCTATTTCGCCTCCAATCTCACCAAGGTGCCCGATGGCGGCTGGTTCCCGCTGGTGATCGGCCTGATCGGCTTCACCGGCCTCACCACCTGGTCGCGCGGCCGGGCGCTGATGCAGGACCGGTTGCGCGATTCGTCGATGCCGATGGATGTGTTCATCAAATCGGCCGCCAGCGCTGCCACCCGCGTGCCCGGCACCGCGGTGTTCATGACGACCAGCCCGGTTGGCGTGCCGCAGGCGCTGCTGCACAACCTCAAGCACAACAAGATATTGCACGACCGCATCATGATCCTGACTGTGGTGATCGATGAAGTGCCCTATGTGTCGGATGAGGACCGGATCGGGGTGAAGGACCTGGGCGGTGGCTTTTACCGCATCCTCATCCGCTATGGCTTCATGCAGGAAATCGACATCCCGGCCGTGCTGAAGAAGGTGGAGAATTGCGGCCCACGGCTGAAGATGATGGAAACCAGCTTCTTCCTGTCCCGCCAGACGCTGCTGGCCAGCGACAAGCCCGGCATGGCGATCTGGCGCGAGCATCTGTTCAGCTGGATGATGCGCAACGCCGAAAGCGCGATGGACTTTTTCAAGCTGCCCACCAACCGGGTGGTGGAACTGGGCTCGCAGGTCGAGATTTAGCGCTGCGGGCGCCCGGCCCTACGCTTTCCATCAATAGGCAAGCGCCGCCCCGCCACTAGAGTGGCAGGCCAGAAGGAGCCTTGCCATGACCATGTCGCGCGAAATCCGCCTTGCCAGCCGCCCGGTAGGTGTGCCTGCCGCCGCCAATTTCGAATTGGCATCGCGCGAACTGCCGGCGCCCGGCCCCGGCGAAGTGCTGGTGGAAAACAAGTGGATGAGCGTTGACCCCTATATGCGCGGCCGCATGTATGACCGGCCGAGCTATGTGCCGCCCTTTGCCCTGGGCGAGGCGTTGCAGGGTGGTGCCATCGGCATCGTGACCGCGAGCAATTCGGATACGCTCAAGGTTGGCGACGTCGTGTCCTCGATGTTCGGCTGGCGCGAGGCCTATGTGGCGCCGGCTGGCGCGGTGCAGAAACTGGATGTTCCGGCCGGCGTTCCGTTGCAGGCGTTTCTGGGTGTGCTCGGCATGCCCGGCCTCACCGCCTGGGCCGGCCTCACCCAGATTGGCAAGCCCAAGCCGGGGGACACGGTGTTTGTTTCAGGCGCGGCCGGCGCAGTGGGCAGCATCGTGGCCCAGGTGGCCAAGCTGAAGGGCTGCACCGTGGTGGCCAGCGCTGGCACCGACGAGAAATGCGCCTGGCTGCGCGGCCTCGGCATTGATCATGTGATCAACTATCAGACCTGCGGCAACCTGCTGGCCGCGGTGCAGGCCGCCGCGCCCAGGGGCATCGATGTCTATTTCGACAATGTCGGCGGCGAGCATCTGGAAGTGGCCATCGAATGCGCCCGCCCCTTTGCCCGTTTGGTCGAATGCGGGATGATCGCCAGCTATAACGACACCGAGCCCACGCCCGGCCCGCGCAACATCATCCAGGTGGTGGGCAAATCGCTGACCATGCGCGGCTTCATCGTGATCGAATTCCAGGGCCTGCAGGCCGAATTCGCTGCCGAAGTGGGCGGCTGGATCGCCTCTGGCCAGTTGCAGTGGCAGGACACGGTGATGGAGGGCATCGAAAGCGCCCCGGCCGCCTTCATCGGCCTGTTCGAAGGCAGGAACACCGGCAAGATGGTGGTGAAGCTCTAGCCGATCCGCGCGCCCTATCCCATCGGGCGGCGGGCATTGAGGGCGAGGGCAAGCGTGCCTTCGTCCAGATAATCAAGCTCGCCGCCCATCGGCAGGCCTTGCGCAAGCTGGCTGACCTTCACGCCGGTTGGCCGCAGCGTATCGGCGACATAATGCATGGTCGCCTGCCCTTCCATCGTGGCCGAAAGCGCCAGCACCACCTCACGCACCGCACCGTCGCTGGCCCGCATCACCAGCGAGGCGATGGCCAGATCCTCAGGCCCGATCCCGTCCAACGCCGAAAGCCGGCCACCCAGCACATGATAACGACCGGAAAACAGGTGGCGCCCATCCAACGCCCACAGATCGGCCACATCGGCCACGACGCAGAGCAGGGCAGGATCGCGGCGCGGATCGCGGCAGATGCTGCACGGATCGCTGGTCTCGACATTGCCGCAGGTTGAACAAACCACCAGATTGGCCGCCACCGCCTGCATCGCATCGAGCAGCGGGAACAGCGCCGCCTCGCGCCGCCTGATCAGGTGCAGCACCGCGCGCCGCGCCGAGCGCGGCCCCAGGCCGGGCAACCGGGCCAGCGCCCTGGTGAGCGCATCGATTTCGGGTGACGCCATGGCCCCTTATCGGTGAAGCCTTTTACCGGCGCAACCTGTGCGATGTTTGACACGAATTGCCGGGCAAACGGGCTTTTCGCGCTGCACCATCTGGGCTAGACCTGCGACAACTTGTCAAAAAATCACGCACAAAGTGGAGACCGGACATGACGGCCATCGGGCAGGACAGCCTCAACACCCGCCGCACCCTGAAGGTGGGCGGCACGGATTATGCCTATTACAGCCTGGAGGCTGCCGCCGCCACGCTGGGTGATGTCTCGCGCCTGCCCTATTCGATGAAGGTGCTGCTCGAAAATCTGTTGCGCTTTGAGGATGGCAGCACTGTCACCACCGCCGATGTGCAGGCCGTGGTGGATTGGCAGGCCACCCGCACCTCCACCCACGAGATCAATTATCGCCCGGCGCGCGTCTTGATGCAGGATTTCACCGGCGTGCCTTGCGTGGTTGATCTGGCCGCGATGCGCGATGCCATCACCAAGCTGGGCGGCGATCCGATGAAGATCAACCCGCTGGTGCCGGTGGATCTGGTGATCGATCACAGCGTGATGGTGGACGAATTCGGCAATCCCAAGGCCTTTGAAGACAATATGGCGCTGGAATATGCCCGCAACCTCGAACGCTATGAATTTCTGCGCTGGGGTTCGAAATCGCTCCGCAACTTCCGCGTGGTGCCGCCGGGCACCGGCATCTGCCATCAGGTCAATCTGGAATATCTGGCGAAAACCGTGTGGAGCAGCGCGGATGCCAGCGGCGAGCTGGTGGCCTATCCCGATACCTGCGTGGGCACTGACAGCCACACCACCATGATCAACGGCCTGGGCGTGCTGGGCTGGGGCGTGGGCGGCATCGAGGCCGAAGCCGCCATGCTGGGCCAGCCGGTGTCCATGCTGATCCCCGAGGTCGTTGGCTTCAAGCTGACCGGCAATCTGCCGGAAGGCGTGACCGCCACCGATCTGGTGCTCACCGCCACCCAGATGTTGCGCAAGAAGGGCGTGGTGGGGCGCTTTGTCGAATATTTCGGCCCCGGCCTGGATGCTCTCACCCTGGCTGATCGCGCCACCCTGGCCAACATGGCGCCGGAATATGGCGCCACCTGCGGCTTTTTCCCGGTGGATGCCAAGACGATCGATTATCTGGTGCTGTCTGGCCGGGATGCCGAAACCGTCGCGCTGGTGGAGGCCTATGCCAAGGCGCAGGGCCTGTGGCGCGAGGCGGACACGCCCGATCCGGTCTTCACCGATGTGCTGGAACTGGATCTGTCGACCGTGCTGCCCAGCCTGGCCGGCCCGCGGCGCCCGCAGGACAAGGTGCTGCTCTCCGATGCCAAGCCGGCGTTCGAGAAGGAACTGGCCGGGGGCTATGGCAAATCCGAAAAAATGGCCCAGCGCGCCGCGGTTGCCGGCGCCAACTACGATATTGGCCATGGCGACGTGGTGATCGCTGCCATCACCAGTTGCACCAACACCTCGAACCCCAGCGTGCTGGTCGCGGCCGGACTTGTCGCCCGCAAGGCCCGCGCGCTCGGCCTGAAGAACCAGCCCTGGGTGAAGACCAGCTTTGCCCCCGGTTCCAAGGTGGTCACCGATTATTTCGAGAAATCGGGCCTGGCAGCCGACATGGATGCGCTGGGCTTCAACCTGGTGGGCTATGGCTGCACCACCTGCATCGGCAATTCGGGCCCGCTGCCCGAACCGATCAGCGAAGCGATCAACGGCAATGACATTGTCGCCGCCTCCGTCCTGTCGGGCAACCGCAACTTTGAAGGCCGGGTGAGCCCGGATGTGAAGGCCAATTATCTTGCCTCCCCCCCACTGGTCGTTGCCTATGCGCTGGCTGGCACCATGCGCAAGGATCTGACGCAGGAGCCGATCGGCGAAGGCAGCAACGGCCCGGTTTATCTGAAGGACATCTGGCCAACCAACGCCGAAGTGGCCGGCATGGTGATGGCCAATGTCACCCCCGAAATGTTTGCCAGCCGCTATGCCAATGTGTTTGACGGCGATGCCCGCTGGCAGGCGGTGCAGGTGGAAGGCGGCGCCACCTACAAGTGGAACATGAGCAGCACCTATGTGCAGAACCCGCCCTATTTCGACGGCATGACGATGACCCCGAGCCCGGTGGCCGACATCGTGGGCGCCCGCGCGCTCGCACTGTTCGGCGGTTCGATTACCACCGATCACATCAGCCCGGCCGGAAGCATTAAGGAATCGAGCCCGGCCGGCAAATATCTGACCGAACGTCAGGTCACCAAGGCCGAATTCAATTCCTATGGTGCCCGTCGCGGCAACCATGAGGTGATGATGCGCGGCACCTTCGCCAATATCCGCATCCGGAACGAGATGGTGCCGGGCGTGGAAGGCGGCGTGACGCGGCATGTGCCCACCGGTGCGCAGATGCCGATCTATGATGCGGCCATGGCCTACAAGGCGGAAGGCACGCCGCTGGTGGTGATCGCCGGCAAGGAATATGGCACCGGCTCCAGCCGCGACTGGGCGGCCAAGGGCACCACCCTGCTGGGCGTGCGCTGCGTGGTGGCCGAAAGCTTCGAACGCATCCACCGCTCCAACCTGGTGGGCATGGGCGTGCTGCCGCTGGAATTCGCCGCCGGCACCGACCGCAAGTCGATCGGCCTCACCGGCGATGAACTGTTCGAGATCACCGGCCTGTCTGCCCTCAAGCCGCGGCAGAGCATCGAAGTGCGCTTCACCCGTGCCGACGGCTCGTCGGGCAGCTTCGCGGCGCTGTGCCGGATCGATACCGAGCAGGAGCTGGAATATTATTACGCTGGTGGCATCCTCCCCTACGTGCTGCGCAACCTCGCCGCGGCATGAACGGGCAGGCGCTCGCCATCGAGGCGGCGGGCTGGATCGGGGCTGTGCTGGTGCTGGCCGCCTATGCGCTGGCCAGCAGCGGCCGCCTCGATGGCCGTGCGCCGCTGTTCCAGTGGCTCAATCTGATCGGAGCGGCCGGCTTCGTGGTCAACACCGCCTGGCACGGCGCGATGCCCTCGATGGTGCTCAACATCATCTGGTGCGGGATTGCGGTGGCCACCCTGGTGCGGCGGCGGGTTTAGCCTGCTTGCCATGGGTGGGGTGCCGCTGCCAGGCAAGACCGTGCCCTTACTGTCAGAGAATTGACATATAGTGTCGCACCAGGCGTTAACGTTGACCACATCTTAACGATGTCGCTTCTACCCGGCGAGATGTCAGGCCTGTTGCCTGGCATTTCATGGGGGAAATTCATGCGTCGCGTAATGTTTCTGTCGGCCATACTGCTGGCCAGCCCTGCCATTGCCATCGAGCGTTATGATTCAGCGCCAACGGCCGCGAGCCTGCCGCGACCATTCGCCCGTTCCCTCAGTGCACAGCAGCCGGTGCGCGTGGCGTCAGGCAGCCGGAACGGGCTGAGCTGGACCGCAATGAACACCGTGGTTGGGCAGTTGCCCACATCGGATGTCGGGCCGCCACCCAACAACACGATCGGCGGTGGCAGTTCCCTCTACAAGCCAAATGCCAACAAGGCCGGCGTGGTCGCGCTGATCATGGAGTACAGCAACGGCGACCGTTTCATCTGTTCCGGCAGCCTGCTGCCCAATGGCCGCTCGATCGCCACCGCCGCCCATTGCGTGAGCAGCGGTGCCGGTTCGGCCAATCCGGTGCGCACCACGGCCCATTTCTTCAATGGCGATGCTGATGTGCGCACGCCCGACCAAACCGGCGGCATCGCCATCGAAGTGGTGCGCTATGACGTTCACCCCGGCTACACCGGCGAAGTGATCGACCAGAACGATATTGCCGTGCTGGGCCTGAAGGTGCCGGCGCCGGCGAGCGTGCCGCGCTATGACCTGTTCATCCCCACCAACAAGACCGCCACCGGCGGGCTCACCGGCCAGACATTCAATGTGGCTGGCTATGGCGGGCGCTCCACCGTGGGTGGCGCGGCCGGCACGACCCCGCCGGCCGGGGCCCGCACCGGCTTCCTGCGCGAAGGCAACAATATTTACGATTATGCCTGGGGCAGTGCCGTGTTCCAGAATTTTTTCACGGCGCGCGACACCAGCGGGCAGTTTGCCGGCCAGAATTTCTTCGGCTTTGCCGAGGTGGAGTTCAGCTTCATATCCGACTTTGACAATGGTCGGCGCGCGCAGGACACGTCCCGTCGTGTTGCCAATGGGCTGGGACTGGGAACGCTTGGCAATTTGTTGTTTGACAATGCTGGCATCGGCAACACGGGCGCCAATCTTCTGGGCGATCTCAATTCGCGCGAAGTCGGGATTGCCGGCGGCGACTCGGGCGGGCCGGCCTTCATCAACGGCCGCCTGGCATCGATCAACAGCTATGGTCTCACCTTTGGCCCGTTTTTCGGGGATGTCGACAACGGCCTGAATTCCAGCTGGGGCGAATTCTCCGGCTATGTGCCGGTGTTCATCCACGAGGAGTTCATCACCAGCGCCCAGGCCATCCCCGAACCGTCAAGCTGGATGATGATGATCGCAGGCTTCGGCCTGTCGGGCACGGCGCTGCGCCGGCAGCGGCGCCTCGCCAGCGCCTGAGCGATCAGGCCCGTTCCAGCAGGCTGGCCCGGATGCGCCCCCAGCGCACCACGGGCCAGCCCCGCTCGGCGGCGATGGCAGCCAACCGGGGTGAAGGGTTGGCACAGCGCACCATGCCGCCGCTGGCCAGCGCAAGATCAAAACAGGGCAGATCGCTGTGATGGTCGCTGGTGAAATGCACCACCGCATCGCCAAGGCCCTGGTTTTCCAGCCAGGTCACCACGGCGTCACGCTTGGCCGGGCCATAGCAATTGGGCCCGTCGAGCATGCAGAGCAGCCAGCCGCTGTCGCGCTGCGCCTCGGTTGCGACCACATCGACAACCCCCAACCGGGCGGCGATGGCCCGCACATAAAAGCCATGGCTGGCCGATGCGATCAGCACGCGCCGGCCAGCGGCAACATCGGCAGCAATGGCTTCACGCGCCAGGGTCAGGCCATGGCGCGCGACAAAAGCCTCGGCAAAACGGGCCGCCACCTGCGCAATGCGGGCCTGCGGCACCCGCCAGCCGATCAGCCAGCGGTGCGACCAACTCTTCAGCCCTCCGCGCGACAACAGCCCCAGACCATGCGCCAGGGCGCCCAATCCCACCAGCGGCAGCAGGGCTGTGCGCCATGGCGCCTCGTGGCGCAGCCAGAAGGCCAGGAACGGCGCCCAGCTCCCGCTGTCGGTCAGCGTCCGATCCAGATCATAAACCGCAATCCCGGTGCGGTCGGAGGTGATTGTTCCCCTTGGCATTTGCGCTGCCATAGCCCAGTTTGCCGGCCATGGGCAGCATGATCGGCTGGACACGCGCAGAGGACGGAACGGCGGTTGCCGCCGCATCCGGCCGGCTGACCATCGATGATGTGGCCGGCCTGGTGGAGCAGCTGGCCGAGGTGGCGCCGCAGCCGCCCGGGCTGGTGATCGATCTTGCCGGCGTGACCGCAATTGACACCGCCGGGGCCTGGGCGGTGAATGAGGCCGTTCAACGCTGGCAGCAGGCAGGGGTGGACGCCCGCATCGCCGGCGCCCGGGCCGATATCGACCGGCTGGTGGCGGCATTGTGCACGCCGCCGCCGCCGATCGCCGTGCGGCCCGATCATGGCCGGCCAGTGATCGCCCGCATCGCCCGCATCGGCGCGGCGGTTCTGGCGCAAATGGAAAGCATTGCCGCCTTCCTCGCCTTTCTGGGGCAAACCCTGCTGGTGCTGGGCGGTACCCTGATCGGGCGGCGGCGGCTGCGTTGGCATGCCATGGTGCACCAGGCGGAAGCCATTGGAGTCAATGCCTTGGGCATCATTGCCCTGCTGCTGTTCCTGGTTGGGCTGGTGGTGGCGCAGCAGGGCGCGGTGCAGTTGCGCCAGTTCGGGGCAGAAGTGTTCACCGTCAATCTGATCGGCCGGGCCACCACGCGGGAACTGGGCATATTGCTCACCGCGATCATGGTTGCCGGCCGCTCGGGCTCGGCCTTTGCCGCCCAGATCGGTTCGATGAAGCTCAACCAGGAGGTGGATGCGCTCAAGACCATCGGCCTTGATCCCATTGAGGTGCTGGTGGTGCCGCGCGTGGTGGCCTGTGCCATGATGTTGATTGGATTGGCCTTTTTCGGCTCGCTGTGGGCGCTGATCGGGGGCGGCCTGTTTGCCTGGGCGGAACTGGCGATGCCGCCGGCCGCCTATGTCGGGCGGTTGCAGGAAGTGATCATGATGTCGGATTTCGTCGTTGGCATGATCAAGGCGCCGGTTTTTGGCTTCATCATCGCGCTGATGGGCTGTTTCCATGGCCTCCAGGTCACCGGCAACGCCGAATCGGTGGGGGAGCGCACCACCCGCGCCGTGGTGGAGGCGATCTTCGTGGTGATCGTGTTCGATGCCTTCTTCGCCGTGTTCTTCAGCCAATTGGGCTATAATTAGTGACGGCTGACCGGCCCCCCGTGTCCGATGCCCGGCCGCTGGCGCTCCAAATCCGGGGCCTGGTGACGGCGTTCGGGGATTTTGTGCTCCACAAGGGGCTCGATCTGGATGTGCCCTGTGGCCAGGTGCTGGGGCTGGTGGGCGGTTCGGGCAGCGGCAAATCGGTGCTGATGCGCGCCATCATCGGCCTGCAGCCGGTGCGCGCCGGCACGGTGCAGATCATGGGCCATGATGGGCTTGATCCCGATCCGGCGGCGCGGCGGGCGCTGCGCCGGCAATGGGGCGTGATGTTCCAGGATGGTGCGCTGTTTTCCGGGCTGACGGTGGCCGAGAATATCCAGGTGCCGATGCGCGAGTTCCTGCACCTGCCCGAACCGGTGATGGCGGCGCTGGCCGCCACGCGGCTGCGCCAGGTGGGCCTGCCCGCCGATGCCGGGGCCAAATATCCCTCCGAGCTTTCGGGCGGCATGCGCAAGCGCGCCGGCCTGGCCCGCGCGCTGGCGCTGGACCCGCCGCTACTGTTTCTGGATGAACCAACCGCCGGGCTCGATCCGATCTCGGCGGCGGCCTTTGATGAACTCATCCGCCTGCTGGCCGACACGCTGGGCCTCACCCTGTTCCTGATCACCCATGATCTTGATACGATCATCAGCGTGTGTGACCGGGTGGCCGTGCTGGGCGAAGGCCGGGTGCTTGCCACCGGCACGGTGGCCGAGCTGCGCGCCTTTGATCACCCCTGGGTGCAGCAATATTTCGGCGGCCCGCGCGGGCGGGCGGCGATGGGAAAGCCGGTCTGATGGAAAACCGCAGCAACCAGGTGATCGTGGGCAGCGTGGCGCTGGCCATGATGGTGGGCATATTGATCATGATCCTGTGGCTGGCCCGCTATTCGGGGGAGGACCGCAAGGAATATGATATCCTGTTCGCCACGTCCGTCACCGGCCTGGCGGTGGGATCGCCGGTGCAGTTCAACGGCGTCACGGTGGGCAAGATCAACGCCATCGCCCTGATGCCCGACCGGCCGGAGAATGTGCGGGTGCGCATCACGGTGAACGGCGATGTGCCGGTGCTGAATGGCACCACCGCCGGCATCGAGGGCGTGGGCTTCACCGGCGTCTCCCAGATCCAGCTGCAGGGGGCCATGCACGGCGGCACCCCGATCGAGCAGCCGGGCCCCTGGGGCGTGCCGCTGATTCCGCCGCGCGGTGGCGGCCTCAATGATCTGCTCGCCACCGCGCCGATGGTGCTGTCCAACGTCTCCCGCCTCACCGAACGGTTGAACGATGTGCTGAAGGACGAAAACCGCGCCGCGCTGGCCGGCATCCTGAAAAACACCGATATCGCCACCGCCGCGCTGGCCAAGGGCGCCCCCGATCTGGCCGCCGCCCTCACCGAAGCGCGCACCACCATGACCCAGGCCACCGCCACGCTGCAACGCATCGAGGCGCTCACCGCTTCGGGCCAGACCCTGATCGAAGGTGATATCCGCCCCCTGGCCGTTGACCTCAGGCGCACCGTTGCCCGTGCCGATGCCACGCTGGTGCGGGTGGAGGCGCTGGCCACCAGCGCCCAGCCGGGGATTGACATGCTGGCCAGCCAGACCGTGCCGGAAACCACCCAGCTGATCCGCGAATTGCGCGAAACCACCGGCCGGCTGGGCGCCATCGCCGCCAAGCTGGATGAAGATCCGGTCGGCGCGCTGATCGGCGGCCGCCGCCTGCCCGAATACAAGCCGCCCAAGGATGCTTCGGCCAAGGAGGCCCGCCCGTGATCAAGCCACCGATGATCGCCCCGAAACAGGTGCTGCCGCTCATCCTCGCGCTGGCGCTGGCCGGTTGCAGCCCGCTGGTGCAATTGGGCGGCAACACGCCGGCCCCGGCCACCCTGCTGGTGCTGCGCGCCAGCGCGCCGCCGCCGGAATGGCGCGGCCCCACCGCGCTGGCCGACACGCTGGGCGTGGCGGTGCCCGATGTGCCGGCCGAATTGCAGACCCTGCGCCTGCCCGTGCAGGTGGGGCCGGCCGGGGTGCAATATCTGGCCGGGGCCAGCTGGACGGAACAGCCCAACCGCCAGTTCCAGCGCCTGCTGGCCGATACGCTGGCCGGCGCCGGCGTGCCGGTGCTGGATACGCGCAGCGGCAGCGTGGGCCCGGCACGGCTGCTGACGGGGCATCTGCGCGAATTCGGGCTGGATGTGCGCGGCGGCGCCGTGGTGCGCGTGCGCTATGATGCGCAACTGGCCGGGCCGCGCAGCGGCGGCACCGTGGCGCTGCGCAGCTTCGTGGCGCAGGAAGCGGTGGCCAGCCAGTCACCCGAAGCGGTGGCCGGCGCCCTCAACCGCGCGGCCAACCGGCTGGCCGCCGATGTCGCCCAATGGGTGAAGGGTTGAGCGGGTGAAGGGTTGAGCGGGTGAAGGGCTGAACCGCCTCAGATGGCGCGGGCCACCGGCACCTCGATCAGGGTGGGCGCATCGCTGACCAGCGCCGCGGCAAAGGCGCCGAGCAGCGCCGGGATGGTTTCGGCGCGCACGCCGGCCACGCCATGGGCGGCAGCCAGCGCCATGAAATCGATCGCCGGCTCGGTCAGGTCCATCGCCACATAGTGATTTTCGCGGGCGCTGTGATCGCCGAGCGCGCGGGTGCGCTGCTTGAGGATGCGATAGCTGCTGTTGTTGAACACGATGGTCACCACCGGCAGCTTGTAATGCGCGAGCGTCCACAGCGCGGCGGCCGCATACATCAGGCTGCCATCGCCGGACAGCGCCACCACCGGCCGGTCCGGCCGGGCCAGCTTGATGGCGGCGGCCTGCGGCAGCGCCACGCCGATGCCACCGCCGCGCATGCCAAACCAGGAATCGGGCCGGGTGGCGGGCAACAGGCTGCGCACCACGTTCATGCCGGACGACAAGAGCTCCTCGATGATGATGGCATCATCGGGCATCACCTGGCCCAGCGCCTTCAGCACGGCGAGCGGATCGAGCGGTTGCGCGGCCATCACCGCATCGGCCCTGGCCAGCAGGGCAGCCTTGGCTTCGGCAATCTTCGCCTCGGCCGGGGCGCGGCGGGCTGCGCCACAACCGGCCACCAGCGCGGTCAATTCCGGCAACGTGGCCTTGGGGCAACCCTGGATGGCGGCGGCGGCGGCGAAATTCTTGCCGATTTCCCACGGGTTGTCGTCAAGATGCACCAGCGGCTTGCCCGGTTCCAGCGCCTCCACGCCGGTGGCCTGGCTTTGGGTGAGCAGATCGGCGCCGATGCTGATCACCAGATCATGATCGCGCGTGGCGGCGCGCAGCGCCGGGGTCATGCGCGGCACGCTGCCGGCAAACAGCGGGTGGTTGCTGGGGAAGCTGGCGCGGTTGGCCATGCCCTCCAGATAGACGGGCGCGCCGACCTGTTCGGCAAAGGCGACCATTTCGGCAAAGGCAGCGCGGTTGGCGATGCAATCGCCGGCAAAGATCACCGGATTGGCGGCGGCACGGATCAGCGCGGCGGCCCTGGCCACTTCATCGGCATCGCCGCGCACGGCCGGCCCGATGCGGGTGGGGGCGCCGATGTCCAGATCATCGGGTGCCACGGCGTTGAGGATATCGCCGGGGATGGACAGGAACACCGGCCCGGTGGGCGCGGTGAGCGCCACCTTGGCGGCCCGGCGCACGGCGCGCGGCAGTTCGGCGATGCTGGTGACTTCGAACGACCATTTGCACAGTGGCCGCGCCATGGTGGCCAGATCGTCCCACAACAGGGGTTCGGTCAGCCGGATCGACATGTCCTGCTGGCCGGCGGTGACCAGGATCGGCGCGCCGGCGCGGGCGGCGTTGTACAGCATGCCCATGGCATTGCCCAATCCGGGGGCGGCGTGGAGGTTGCACACCGCCAGCCGGCCGGTGGCCTGCGCCCAGCCATCGGCCATGCCCATCACCACCACCTCGTTGAGGCCGAGGATATAGCGCAACCGGTCTTCCACCACGAAGGCATCGAGCAGCGGCAATTCGGTGGTGCCGGGATTGCCGAAGATCATCTCCACCCCTTCGGAATGGAGAATGTCGAGGAACAGATGCTTGCCGGCGCGCGCGGGCGCTGTGCTGCTCATGGGATCATCTCGCCCTCGGTCACCGGCGGCAGCCGCACGCTGCCATCCAAGAGGCCGCTGCCGGGCAGATAGGCGCGGAACAGCAGCATGAACGGGCCCTTGGGCGCCGGCAGCCAATTGGCCACCCGCTCCCCGCTGGGGCGGCCGTGCTGGATGAACAATTCGATGCTGCCATCGGGATAGCGGACGAGATGGCTTGACCGGTCGCCCACCGCATAGCGGTTCAGCGGATTGGCGACGAAGAAGCGGCGGCCATCCTCTTCCTGGCTGTACATGGTGAGCGACCAGAAGGCCCCCACCGGCAGGCCGGGCGGGATTTTCAGCCGCCAGCTTTTCGCCCCCGTCAGCGGCGCGCCGCTGCCATCCCTGGCCGCCGCGACATAGATCGCCTCCTCCCGCGGCAACGCCGCCAGCCCGCCCAGCGCCACCTTGGCGCGCAGATCATCATCCTCGCCATAGAGCGCCATGTTGAGCGGCGGATAGACCCAGCCATTGATGCCCGGCCCGGCCTCCATCCCGCCCTTCAGTTCGGCGATCAGCGCCGGCAGGCTGGCGTTCCAGCGCGCCTGCAGGGCGGGGCTCAACTGCTCCCAGGCCATGCCGATGCCCTGATCGGCAAAGCCGCGCGCCCGCGCCGCCAGCCGGGCATCGCCGGAGCGGGCGATGGCGGCGTTCACCGTGGTGATGAAGGCCTTGCCATCGGGCACGGTGGGCACGGCCAGTGGCAGCGGGGTGGCCGCCCCCACGGCCGACAGCGTGTAGCGGGTGAGGCCATCGGCGGCAGCGGCCAGATCCGCCTCCCCGTTCACCACCACCCTGACCAGCAGCCAGGCATCGTTGGACGGGCTGCGCACCATTTCGACGCCCTGTGGCAGATCGCCGGTGAAATTGGGGCCGACAATGGCATAGCGCCCGCCCTTGGCCCCCACCGTGCGGGTGCCGAGCACGGCGACGACATCGCTGGTGATGCTCATCAGCGCGGCGGAATGATAGCGGCTGAGCGGCGGGATGGTGAAGAACACCGGGCCATCGGCGAGATCGAGCCAGGCCGAGCCATAAAGCGTGTCGTTGTTGGGGGTGGTGATTTCCCGCGTGCTGGCATCGGCGAGCGAGAGGCGCGGGATCAGCATGTTGATGCCGCTGCCCATGCCGGCGGCAGCGACGCGATCGGCCTGGGCGGCGCGGGTGCGCAGCATTTCATAGGGGGCAAAGCCGAAGCGGAAGGCGCGGCGCAGGGCGCGGATTTCCGGCGTGTCAGGCAGGGCGGCGGGGGCGGCCGGCTTGGCCAGAGGCTTGGCGGCCGGCTTGGCGGATTGGGCCGGCGGGGCCTGGGCCTGGGCATCAGCGGCGGCCAGCGCCAGCACGGCGGCAATCATTCCCCACGTATGGCGCATTTCGCCTCTCCCTGATCATTTTGCCCGTCAATGCCCAAGGGGGTGGCCGGCGTAAAGTGTTGGCAGCCGAATCCGCCGGGAAAGGGACAACAAGATGAGTGAAGCCTATATCGTTGCCGCCAAGCGCACTGCCGGGGGCCGCCGCGGCGGCCTGTTGCGCGATTGGCACCCGGCCGATCTGGCGGGCAAGGTGCTGGATGCGCTGGTGGACGAGACCGGCGCCGATCCCGCCCTGATCGAGGATGTGATCATGGGCTGCGTGGGCCAGGGCGGCCAGCAATCCACCAACGTGGCGCGCAACGCCGTGCTCTCCTCGAAACTGCCCGAATCGGTGCCCGGCACCTCGGTTGACCGGCAGTGCGGCTCCAGCCAGCAGGCCATCCATTTTGCCGCCGCCACGGTGATGAGCGGCCAGATGGACGTGGTGATCGCCGCCGGGGTGGAATCGATGACCCGCGTGCCGATGGGCATGACCGTGGCGCTGCCGGCCAAGGCCGGCATGGGCATGCCCTATGGCGAGGGCATGGCCGCGCGCTATCCGGGCATCCAGTTCAGCCAGTTCACCGGCGCCGAGATGATCGCGGTGAAATATGGGCTGACCAAGGACATGCTGGACGAATATGGCTATGAAAGCCAGGTGCGCGCCGGCCGCGCGGCGCAGGCCGGGGCCTTCACCCGTGAGATTGTCCCGATCGAAGTGACCACCCACGATGGCGCGCCCCATGTGCACGTGCAGGATGAAGGCATCCGTTTTGACGTGAGCCTTGACGGGGTGAAGGGCGTGAAGCTGATCAACCCCGAAGGCGGCCGGCTGACGGCGGCGACCAGCAGCCAGATCTGCGACGGCGCCAGCGGCGTGATGATCGTGAACGAACGCGGCCTGAAGGCGCTGGGCGTGAAGCCGCTGGCGCGCATCCACCAGATGACGGTGGTGGGCGAAGACCCGGTGATCATGCTGGAAGCCCCGATCGGCGCCACCAGGAAGGCGCTGCAACGCGCCGGCATGCACATCGGTGACATTGATCTGTATGAGGTGAACGAGGCCTTTGCCTCCATCCCGATGGCCTGGATGCAGCAGCTGGAGGCCGATCACGCCCGGTTGAACGTGAACGGCGGGGCCATCGCGCTGGGCCACCCGCTGGGCGCTTCGGGCACCAAGCTGATGGCGACGCTGGTGCACGCGCTGCACGCCCGCGGCAAGCGCTGGGGCCTGCAGACGATGTGCGAAGGCGGCGGCCTGGCCAATGTCACCATCATCGAGGCGCTGTGACATGGGCAGCTATAGCCAGATCGCCCTCGACATCGATGGGCCCATCGCCACGCTGACGCTGGACCGGCCGGACAAGCTGAACGCCTTCACCGGCCAGATGATGGCCGAGATGATCGCCGCCTTTGACGAGACCGACGCCAACGACCAGGTGAAGGCGGTGATCGTCACCGGGCGCGGCCGGGCCTTTTGCGCCGGGGCTGACTTGAGCGCCGGGGCGGCGACCTTTGATTACGAGAAGCTGGGCGGCGCCCGCAGCGCCAGCCCGGTGGGGGATGACGGGCAGATCGACTGGTCCCACCCCGCCACCCGCGATGGCGGCGGCCAGGTGACGATGCGCATCTTCCGCAGCCTGAAGCCGGTGATCGCGGCGGTGAACGGCCCGGCGGTGGGCATCGGCGCCACCATGCAATGCGCGATGGACATGCGGCTGGCCAGCGACACGGCGCGCTTCGGCTTCGTCTTTGCCCGGCGCGGCATCGTGCCCGAGGCCGGATCAAGCTGGTTCCTGTCGAAGCTGGTTGGCCTGCCGCAGGCGCTGGAATGGTGCATGGCCGGGCGGGTGTTTGATGCGGCCGAGGCGCTGAAGGGCGGCTTCGTGCGCTCCACCCATGCGCCCGATGATCTGCTGCCGGCCGCCCGCGCGCTGGCGCTGGAAATCGCCGAGAACACCGCGCCGGTGTCGGTCGCCCTCACCCGCCAGATGCTGTGGCGGATGGCCGGCGCGGCCAGCCCATGGGATGCGCACCGGCTGGATTCGCGCATGGTCTACATGCGCGGCCGTTCGGGCGATGCGAAGGAAGGCGTGGTGAGCTTCCTGGAAAAGCGCGCGCCGGCCTATCCCGATACGGTCAGCCAGCACATGCCGGCCGGCGTCTTCCCGTGGTGGGACGAAGAACGCTGGTGATCAGGGAACGCTGGTGATCAGGGAACGCTGGTGATCAGGCGCGTTCGAGCAGGTCCGCCGCATCCAGCCCCAGCCGGGTGATGCGGGCCTGCACGCGCGGCCATTCCTCGGTCAGGAAGGCCTCACGCTCGGCCGCCAGCAGCGCATCCACCGCGCCATCGCCGGCAAACAGACCGACGCCCTTGCGCGCCCGCACCAGGCCACCGGCCTGCAAGTCCTGATAGGCCTTGGCCACGGTGAGCGGGTTCACCCCGGCTTCGGCCGCCAGCGCCCGCACCGATGGCAGCATCGCCCCGTCACCCAGCGTCAGGATCCGTTCAACGATCAGGTCACGGATCTGGCGGTAGATGGGGCGGTCACTGGAAAACATGCACTGTCTTATGCTACCAGCACAGCAAAAGGTCAAGCTGCGTGAAATCCGCAGCTTGCCCGTTCAAAACACCACAACCGTGCGGATGCTTTGCCCCGCATGCATCAGATCAAAGGCGCTGTTGATCTCCTCCAGCGGCAGCACGTGGGTGATCATCGGATCGATGGCGATCTTGCCGTTCATGTACCAGTCAACGATTTTCGGCACATCGGTGCGCCCCTTGGCGCCGCCAAAGGCGGTGCCTTTCCACACCCGCCCGGTCACCAGCTGGAACGGCCGCGTGGCGATTTCACGGCCGGCTTCGGCCACGCCGATGATGATCGATTCGCCCCAGCCACGGTGGCAGGCTTCCAGCGCGGTGCGCATCACATCGGTGTTGCCGGTGCAATCAAAGGTGTAATCCGCCCCGCCATCGGTGATCGCCACCAGATGCGCCACCAGATCGCCGGCCACGTCGCGCGGGTTGACGAAATCGGTCATGCCAAACTGGCGGCCCCAGGCCTCGCGGTCGGGGTTGATGTCAACGCCCACGATCTTGTCGGCCCCCACCAGCTTCAGCCCCTGGATGACATTGAGGCCGATGCCGCCCAGGCCAAAGACGATGCAGTTGGCGCCCGGTTCCACCTTGGCGGTGTTCACCACCGCGCCCACCCCCGTCGTCACGCCGCAGCCGATGTAACAGGCCTTGTCGAAGGGGGCGTCCGTGCGGATCTTCGCCACCGCGATTTCGGGCAGCACGGTGAAATTGGAGAAGGTGGAGCAGCCCATGTAGTGAAACACCGGCTGGCCCTTGTAGGAAAAGCGGGTGGTGCCATCGGGCATCAGCCCCTTGCCCTGGGTCGCGCGGATGGCGGTGCACAAATTGGTCTTGCCCGAAAGGCAGCTTTTGCACTGGCGGCATTCCGGCGTGTAGAGCGGGATGACATGATCGCCGGGGGCCACGCTGGTCACGCCGGGGCCCACCTCGCGCACGATGCCGGCGCCCTCATGGCCCAGGATCGAGGGGAAAATGCCCTCCGAATCCTTGCCTTCCAGCGTGTAGGCATCGGTGTGGCAGATGCCGGTGGCCATGATTTCCACCAGCACCTCGCCGGCGCGCGGGCCGTCCAGATCAACCTCGACAATCTCCAGCGGCTGGTTCGGCGCGAAGGCCACGGCGGCACGGCTCTTCATCTTGTTCCCCCTGATGACCTTTTGCTGATGAACGTTTGCTGTTGAGCTTTGGCCACACTTGCCGCCGAACTGCCCGGCTTGCCAAGCCTTGATCGGTGGCATGGCTTGCTTTTTGTGGCCAGCCGGGCCAATGGGCAGGCCGGCCGGCGTCCATCGTGACGGCGATGGCCGGGGCATATTCTTTGCACACAGGAATTTTCATGCGGTTTGCCAGCGGGACGAAGGCGTAACATGCCGAAAGAGGAAATCATCCGGATTGAAGGTGAGATCACCGAAATCCTGCCCGATGGCCGCTTCCGAGTCCGGCTGGAAAATGATCACGAGATCATTGCCTACACCGCCGGCAAGATGCGCAAGAACCGCATCCGCTCCATCGTCGGTGATCGCGTGCATGTGGAAATGACGCCCTATGACCTTGACAAGGGCCGCATCGTGTTCCGCGAAAAGACCGCGCCGATGCCGATGAACCAGCGGCGCTTCTTCCGCCGCTGATCACTTCACCCGGATCACTTCACCCTGTCACCCGGTTTCAGGCCGATGCGTTCGGCCTCCCCGGCGCTGAGTTCGATCACTTCGGCCGTCACCCCGGCCGAGGCCAGCACGTCCCGCGAATAGGGCTGGCCGCGCCGCACGTTGAGCACGCGCCCCGCTGGTGAGACGAAGATGATATCCAGCGGCACGATGGTGTTTTCCATCCAGAAGCCGGTTTCGCGCGGCGGCTGCATCGGAAAGGCCATGCCGGTCATCGGCGCCATGCTTTCGCGGAACATCATCCCGCAGGCTTGCTGGGCGCTGGTGCGCGCCACCTCCAGCCGATAGGTGAAACTGCCCTTCGCCGTCACCAGCGTCGTCTTGCGCACGGCCAGGCCCTTGTTGGGGCAAGGCGTGGCCGGCTGGGCATGGGCGCCGGCCACGGGCAGGGCCAGCAGCAGCAGGGCAAACAGGGCGGATCGGGGGCGCGTGATCATGGCCCCTTATCGGGCATTTCGGCCAGCACCGCCAGAGGGCCCTTGTGCCCCGGCGCCACCCGCACCAGCAGGCGGGTGCCCGGCTGCGGATCGGCCAGCCCAGCCCGGCGCAGCGTTTCCATGTGCACGAAAATATCGGGCGAGCCATCATCCCGCACGACAAAGCCATAGCCTTTCAAGCGGTTGAACCACTTCACCGCCACCGGTTCCAACGGCCCGGCCGCGGCCAGCATGGCCTGGGGGTTCACCCGGTCGGCCGCGCGGGCGGCGGCGGTTTCGGGATCGGGCCCGATGGCGGTGGACAGATCAAGATCGATGATCCGCGTGGCCTGGCGGCCGCGTTCCCGTTCCACCACCGAGCAGGTGACGGTGCAGCCTTCCGGCAGGGTGCGCCGGCCCAGATCGCGCACCAGGGAGAAATGGACCAGCACGTCGCGGCCCTCCCCGGTGGCGGGCAGCATGAAGCCATATCCCCTGACCGGATCAAACCATTTCATCACCCCGCGCACGATGATTTCATCGGGCGCAAGTTGTTGATCGCGCGTGTGTTCCAACGCCCTTCCCCCACACTGCGCGCCCCCGGCTGGCGCAATGATGGCAGTGACCCCAATCCCTGCCAAAACGCTAGTCCATTAAGGGAAGATAAGGTTTTCGCAAAGTGGAAAAGCCGTGACCGCATGTCGAACTTGCCGGACCGCAGCACAAATGCCACATCAGCCCCGGCCCAGGCGATTTTCGAGGAGGGGCGCATGAAACTGACCGGTTCGGTGGCGATTGCGGCACCGCGCGAGCGGCTGTGGGCCGCGCTGAATGATCCGGCCGTGCTGGCCCGCTGCATCGATGGCGTGGAAACGCTGGAGCGCAGCGACGGCGAGGTGCCCACCTTCGATGGCACGCTGAATGCCAAGGTGGGGCCGGTGCGGGCGAAGTTCGCCGGCCAGGTGCGGCTGGAAAACATCGTCGCGCCAGAGCGTTACCGCCTGGTGGGCGAAGGCAGGGGCGGGGTGGCCGGCTTTGCCAAGGGCGGCGCCGACGTGGTGCTCACCAGCCTGTCCGACAGCGCCACCCAGCTGGATTACACCGTCGATGCCCAGGTCGGCGGCAAGCTCGCCCAGCTGGGCGCCCGCCTGATCGAAGGCACCGCCAAGCAATATGCCGAGAATTTCTTCGCCGCATTGAAGGCCGAGGTGGAAGGCGAACATGTGACGGCGGACGCGCCATCCGTGGCCGATGCCGGGGCGCCGGTGGCCGATGCGCAGCCCCCGGTGACGGCAGCCGCGGCCCCGGTGCCGGCACCGGGGCGCGGCCTGCCGCCGCTGGCCTGGGGCGGCGCGCTGCTGCTGCTGGTGCTGGCGTTCCTCGCCTGGCAATGGCTGTCCGGGCAGTGATGGGAGACGAGGATCTCACCACCCTGGCCCGTGCGCTGGCCTGGCAGGCCGATGGACATGGCGTGGCGCTGGCAACGGTGATCAGCACCTGGGGATCGGCCCCCCGGCGGGAGGGCAGCCATCTGGCGGTGCGCGCCGATGGCCTGTTTGAAGGCAGCGTGTCGGGCGGCTGTGTGGAGGCCGATGTCATCCTGGCCGCGCAGGATCTGCTGGCCCGCGGCGCCGGCCACGCCGTGCTGGATTATGGCGTTGCCGATTCTGTGGCCTGGGCCGCCGGGCTGGCCTGTGGCGGGCGCATTGCCATCCTGGTCCAGCGGCTGGCCGATGATGGCCTGCCGCCGGCGCTGGCCGCCGATGTGCTGGCCGCCACCGCCGCCGGGGCGGCGCGCAGCATCAGCAGCGATCCCGCCACCGGCCAGGCCCGGCCGGGGCGCGATGGCCCGTTCGTGCGCGATTATCCGCCGCCGCGCCGGCTGTTCATCATCGGCGCCGTCCACATCGCGCAGGCGCTGGTGCCGATGGCGCAGGCGCTGGGCATCGCCCCCACGGTGATCGATCCGCGCGGGCTGTTTGCCGCCGATGCGCGTTTTGCCGGCCTCAGCCTTGATCGCCGCTGGCCCGACGAGGCGCTGGCCGAGTTGAAGCCCAACGCCGCCTCGGCGCTGGTCGCCCTCACCCACGATCCCAAGATTGATGATGTGGCGCTGGCCGCTGCGCTCGCCTCCCCGGCCTTTTACATCGCCGCGCTGGGCAGCCGCAAGAATCACGCCGGCCGGCTGGAACGGCTGGCGGCGCGCGGCTTTGGCCCGGATGATCTGGCGCGGGTGCGCGGCCCGGCCGGCCTGGCCATCGGCGCCATCGGCCCCACCGAGATCGCCCTGTCGATCGCCGCCGAACTGGTGGCGGAATGGCGGGGGGCCAAGGTGGTCCGGTGATCTTTGGCGATGTGCCGCTGGACGAGGCGCTGGGCGCCATCCTGGCCCATGGCCAGATGATCGGCGGGCGGCGGCTGGCCAAGGGCCATCGCCTCACCGCCGCCGATCTCGCTGCGGCCGCTGCCGATGGCCTGTCGCACCTGTGCGTCGCCCGGCTGGCGGCGGATGACGTGGCCGAGGATGCGGCGGCCCAGGCCCTTGCGCTGGCGCTGGCCGGGCCCGGCACGCGCGTGCTGGCCCCCGTGCACGGCCGGGTCAATCTTGCCGCTGCTGCCGATGGCCTGTTCTGCCTGCCGCCGGCGATGGTGGCGCGGGTGAACGCCATCGATGAAGCCCTCACCCTCGCCACGCTGCGCCCCGGCCAGCGCGTGGCCGCCGGCGAGATCATCGCCACCATCAAGACGATCACCTATGCCGTGCCCGGCGCCGTGCTGGCCGCGGCGCTGGCCGCCGCCGCGCCGATCACTGTGGCGCCGTTCCGCCCGCTCAGCGCCCGGCTGATTGCCACCACCCTGCCCGGCACCAGCGCCAAGGCGCTGGCCCGGCTGGAGCGGGTGACGGCGGCGCGGCTGGCCGGGCTGGGCGGCGCGCTCAGCGTCGATCCGCCCTGCCCGCACGATGTGGCGGCGCTGGCCGCGCGGCTGGGTGGCGATGATGCGGGCCTGATCCTGATCGCCGGCGCGTCGGCCACGGTTGACCGGGGCGATGTGATCCCGGCCGCGATCACCGCCGCCGGTGGCCGCGTGCTGCGGCTGGGCATGCCGGTGGACCCCGGCAACCTGCTGGTGCTGGGCGAGATCGGCGGCCGGCCGGTGATCGGCCTGCCCGGCTGCGCCAAAAGCCCCAAGCGCAACGGGCTGGATCTGGTGCTGGAGCAACTGGCCGCCGGGCTGGCGGTGGATGCGGGCTTTGTTGCCGGGCTGGGCGAAGGCGGCCTGTTGCCCGAAGCCGAACGGCCGGAGCCGCGCGCGGCCGCCGACGTGCCCGGCCTTGTGGGCGCGGTGGTGCTGGCCGCCGGGCGCTCCAGCCGCTTTGGCGATGGCCACAAATTGCTGGCCACCTGGCGCGGCAAACCGCTGGTGGCGCATGTGGTGGATGCCATCGCCGCCGCCGGCCTGCCGCCGCCGCTGGTGGTGCTGGGCCACGATGCCGAACGGGTGCGCGCCGCGCTGGCCAGCCGGCCGGCGCAGTTCGTGACCGCGCCCGATTGGGCCGATGGCATGGGCCGCAGCCTGGCCGCCGGCATCGCCGCCGTGCCGGATGACTGGGCGGCGGCGCTGCTGTGCCTGGCCGACATGCCGGCGGTGGAACCGGCGCTGATCGCCGCCGTGGCCGGCGCGCCCGGCGGCGTGGTGGTGCCGGTGTGGGATGGCCGGCGCGGCCACCCGGTGCGCTGGCCGCGCGCCGCCTTCGGCGCGCTGCGCCAGTTGAGCGGCGACATCGGCGGCCGCGCCATCATGGCCGATCACGGCGTGACCGAGATTGCCGCGCCGTCGCCGGCCTGCTTGCAGGATATCGACACCGAGGCCGCGCTCGCCGCACTCGGTGATTGAAGGACTGCGCATATAATATACACTTGGCCCTCCACAGCAGGAGCAGTGCCATGGCCGACCCCACCCCCAGCGCCGAGATGATCGCGCTTTATGACCGGTTCACCCATGTGGGTGACATCAGCCGCCGCGAACTGATGCAGCAGATGACGCGGCTGGCCGGCAGTGCGGCAGCCGCCGGCAGCCTGCTGGGGGTGATCGCCGGGCAGGCCGGGGCGGCGCCGCTGGTCGCCCCCGATGATCCGCGCATCAAGGCCGCCGATGCGCGGTTCACCGCCGGCGGGCGCACGCTGGGCGGCTATCTGGCGCAACCGGCCACGGGCGCGGCCAGTGCGCCGCGCGTGCTGGTGATCCACGAAAATCGCGGCCTCAACGATCATATCCGCGATGTCGCGCGCCGCCTGGCCAGCGCCGGGCTGGTGGCGCTGGCCGCCGATTTCCTGTTGCCGGCCGGCGGCACCCCCACCCAGCCCGAAGGCGCCACCCCGGCCGAGGATGTCGCCCGCGCCATGATCGGCAAGCTGGACCGGGCGCAGACGGTGGCCGACGGGGTGGCGATGCTGGGCTGGCTGGGCAGCAGCGCCCCCGGCAAGGGCGCTGCCGGCGCGGTCGGCTTCTGCTGGGGCGGCGGCATGGTCAATGCGCTGGCGGTGGCCGCCGGCAGCGCCCTGCGCGCGGGCGTCGCCTATTATGGCGCGGCGCCGGCCGATGCCGCCGATGCGGCCAAGGTGAAGGCGCGGCTGCTGCTGCATTATGCCGGGCTGGATGAGCGGATCAACGCCATGGCCCCGCCCTGGCAGGCGGCGCTGAAGGCCGCCGGCGCCCGTTTCGAAGCCTTCACCTATGCCGGCGTCAATCACGCCTTCAACAATGATACGGCGGTGGGCCGCTATGACGCCACCGCCGCCGCGCTGGCCTGGGGCCGCACGCTGGACTGGCTGAAGCGGCAGGATTGATTATCTGCAATTGCATGCTATTGCGTGGGGGTGAGCACCAACACCCCCACGCTTTCCGCTGGCCCGGCGGCGCTGTGCACCGCCGCCAAGGTGCGCCGCCTGTCGCGCCGGGTCAGCCAGATTTATGATGATGCGCTGGCCCCGCACGGCCTGACCGTGGGCCAATATGGCCTGCTGGCCTGCCTGTCGCGCCGGCGCGGCACCCCGATCGGCACGCTGGCGGCGCTGCTGGCGGCCGATGCTTCGACGATTTCCCGCCTGGTGCGCCCGCTGGAAAGCGCCGGCCTGCTGCTGATCCGCGCTTCGGCCGAAGACAGACGCCAGAAGCTGGTGTGGCTGACCGATGACGGCCTGGCCCGCCGCAGCGCCGCGCGCGGCGGCTGGCAATGGGCGCAGGACCGCATGGCCGAACTGCTGGGCGAAAGCCGGCTGGCCGCGCTGCGCTTCCTGCTGGACGAGGCGCATGACCGGTTGGGAGAGGCGGAATGACTGCAATTGCAGGCAAAGCGGTGCCGAAACAGGTGGCCGTGGTGATCGGCGCCGGTGATGCCACCGGCGGCGCGGTGGCCGCCGCCTTTGCCCGCGACGGGCTGGTGGCGGTGCCGGTGCGGCGCGGCGGTGACAAGCTGGCGCCATTGGCCGCACGCATCGCGGCCGAGGGTGGCCAGTGCGTGCCGGTGGGTGCCGATGCCCGCAACGAGGCGGAGATGATCGCGCTGTTTGACCGGATCGAGGCCGAGATCGGCGCGGTGGCGGTGCTGGTGTTCAACATCGGCGCCAATTCGCCGATGCCGATCCTGGACGAGACGGTGCGGCGCTATACCAAGATCTGGGAAATGTGCGCGCTGGCCGGCTTCATCACCGCGCGCGAGGCGGCCCGGCGCATGGTGCCGCGCGGGCGGGGCACGATCATCTTCACCGGCGCCACCGCTTCGCTGCGCGGTTCGGCCGGCTTTGCCGGCTTTTCGGGCGGCAAGTTCGCGCTGAGGAGCCTGGCGCAGGCGATGGCGCGCGAACTGGGGCCAAAGGGCATCCACGTGGCGCACAGCATCATCGATGGCGCCATCGACACCGAATTCATCGCCAGCAATTTCCCCGACCGTTACGCCCTGAAGGGCGAGGGCGGCATCCTCGATCCCGAGGCGATTGCGGCGGACTATGTGCGGCTGCACCACCAGCCGCGCAGCGCCTGGACGCACGAACTGGATTTGCGGCCGTGGATGGAGCGCTGGTGAGGGAGGATGTGATGGCCAACGCAATCGAATTTCTGTTTGACGTGGGATCGCCCACCGCCTTTCTGGCCTGGCACCGGCTGAAGGGCATCGCAGCGCGCACCGGGGCTGAAGTGCAGCCGGTGCCGATCCTGCTGGGCGGCGTGTTCAAGGCGACCGGCGGCAGCCCGCCCGGCACGGTCGCCGCCAAGGGCCGCTGGATGAACGAGGACATGCAGCGCTGGGCCGCGCGGGACGGCGTGACGCTGGCGATGAACCCCAATTTCCCGGTCAACACGCTGGTGATGATGCGGATTCTGGCGGGATTGCAGGATGATGCCCGCTTTGCCGCCGTGGCCGACACGCTGTTTGCCGGCATGTGGCAGCAGGCCCGCGCCATGGGCGATGCCGAGGTGCTGGCCGCCACGCTGGCCGAGGGCGGGCATGACGCCGCCGCCCTCCTGGCGCTGGCCCAGAGCCCGGAAGCCAAGGCCCGGCTGATCGCCAACACGGAAAGCGCCGTGGCGCGCGGCGTGTTCGGCGCCCCGACCTGCTTTGTCGCCGGCCAGATGCATTTCGGCCAGGACCGGCTGGACTGGGTGGAGGCCGCCGCGCGGGGGTAAGGGGGCTGCCTTGATCCTCCCCCTCTGGGGGAGGTGCCCGCAGGGCGGAGGGGGCTCACAACGGCTGTCCTGCGCCGCCCCCTCCGCCTCGCTGCGCTCGGCACCTCCCCCAGAGGGGGAGGATCGCAAGGATCACCAACAACAAGAAAGGCCCGGCAGATTGCTCTGCCGGGCCCTTTTGTGTGGCGTGTCCGCCTGATCAGTCGCGGTTGCCCATGAAGCTGAGCAGGAACTGGAACAGGTTGACGAAGTTCAGATACAGGGTGAGCGCGCCCATCACGGCGGCCTTGCCGGCGAAATCCGTGCCCTGCACCTGCCAGTAGAGATCGCGCAGGCGCTGCGTGTCATAGGCGGTGAGGCCGGCGAAGATCAGCACGCCCAGGATGTTCACCGCCAGTTGCAGACCGGTCGAGCCGATGAAGATATTGGCGATGGAGGCGATGATGATGCCGACCAGACCCATGAACAGGAAGCGGCCGAACGCCGACAGGTCCTTCTTGGTGGTATAGCCATAGAGGCTGAGCGCGCCGAAGCTGGCGGCGGTGACAAAGAAGGTCTGGGCGACCGACGCGCCGGTGTAGCGGGCGAAGATGGTGCTCATCGAAACGCCCATCAGCGCGGCATAGGCCCAATAGAGGGTCTTCACCGTGCCGGTGGACATGCGGTTGATGCCCATGCTCATGGCGAAGACCATGGCCAGCGGCGACAGCATGGCGGCCCAGCCCAGGATGGTGGGACGGCCGATCTCGTTGAAGAACACCGCGAACAGCGCCGGGGTGGAATAGACCAGCAGCGCGACAATGCCGGTCAAGAGCACGCCCGAGGCCATGTAATTGTAAATGCCCAGCATATAGCTGCGCAGACCGGCATCATAGCCGGCATCAACCGGGGCCTGGGCCCGGAAGGCGGCAAGCCGGGGGTCCATATTGTTGGCCATGTGATACATCCTCCTGTGGCCGGCATGTGGCCGGCTACCCCCGCAATATCGGGCATCTTGCCTGAATTTTCAATGACCGGTGCGACGGACCGATCATCAGAGTTGTCGCAGCACGGCCGCCGGGCGGGCCGACAGCGCCTGCCAGTTGCCAATGAGGCCAAGCAGGATGGTGGCAACCGCGCCCGCCGCCACGGTGATCAGCACGCGCGGCCAATCCGGCGTCCATTCCAGCGCAAACACCTGGGTGATGACAAACCAGCCGGCGGCGCTGCCCAGCACCAGCGCAAGGCCGGAGACGATCAGCGCGATGGCGCCATATTCGGCCAGCGTGGCGCGGGCGACCTGGCCGCGCGTGGCGCCCAGCAGTTTCAGCAGCACCGCATCATAGGTGCGCGCCCGGGCGCCGGCGGCAATCGCGCCCACCAGCACGGCGATGCCGGCCGCCACCGTCACGCTGGCCGCGGCGCGGATGGCGGCGGACAATTGGCCCAAAAGGCCCTGCACCTGGCCGATCACGTCCTTCACGCGGATGGTGCTGGCGGTGGGAAAGGCGCGGGTGATGGCGCGCGCCACCCCGGTTTCGGCGGCCGGCGGCACCTGCACCGTGGCCATCCAGCCGTGCGGCGCCGCCTCAAGGGTGCCGGGGGCAAACAATATGGCGAAATTGAAGCCCAGCGACTGCCAGTCGATCTGGCGGGTGGAGGCGATGGTGGCGGTGATCTCCACGCCCAGCACAGAGACGGTGATCTGGTCCCCGATCTTCAGGCCCAGCGCGCGTGCGGCTTCGGCATCGATGGAGACCAGCGGCGGCCCGGCATAATCGCGCGGCCACCATTGGCCGGCGACGATCCTGTTTCCGGCCGGCAAGGTGGCGGCGTAGGACAGGCCGCGATCACCGCGCAGGATCCAGGCTTCGGGCGCGTTGATCTTGTCAGCCGGCACGCCGTTCACCGCCGTCACCGGCCCGCGCAGGGAGGGCACGATCACCGTGTTGGCCCCCGGCGCCACGGCGGCCACGCGGGCGGCAAACCGGTCGCGCGCGTCGTTGGGGATATCCAGCACGAAGAAACTGGGCGCGCGGGTGGGGATGGTGCGGTTGATCTGCCCGGCCAGCGTGCCTTCGATGCTGGCCAGCGTGGCAAACAGGGTGAGGCCAAGGCCCAGCGCCACGATCAGATTGCGCGTGGGCGCGCCGGGCCGGTGCAGATTGGCCAGCGCCAGCCGTGCCAGCGTGCCCGCTGGCCGCGGCGCGCGGGTGGCCGCCCATTTCACCGCGGCGGCCAGCGCCCACAGCAACAGGATCAGGCCGATCGCCCCGGCCAGAAAGCCCATCACGAAGAGTTTCTGATCGGCCTGCACGATGGTGAGGCCGAGCACGACCACCGCCGCCCCGGCGATGGTGGCAATGGTGCCGGCGCCGGGCCGCGCGCGCCGTTCGGTCAGCGCCCGCAGCAGCCGCGCCGCCGGCATCGCCGCCCCCTGCCCCAGCGGCCACAGCGCGAAGGCCAGCGCCACCAGGCTGCCATAGGTGGCGGCCAGCGCCAGCGCCCCCCATTGTGGGCCGGGCGCCGGCGGCACCGGCAGGCTGGCGGCGGCCAACTGGCCGACGATCGCCGGGGTAAGCGCGCCGAGCAGCAGCCCGACCAGCACCGCCCCGGCCGAAACCAGCGCCAACTGCCACAGATAGACGGCGCGGATGGTTGCGCTGTCGGCCCCCAGCACTTTCAGCGTGGCGATGGTGCGGGTGCGCGCGCCCATATAGGCGGCGACCCCGCCGGCCACGCCCACGCCGGCCACCACCAGCGCGGTGAGGCCAACCAGGGTGAGGAACTGCCCCAATTGGGTGACGAAATTGCGCGTGCCCGGCGCGCCGTTGCTGCGATCGCGCACGCGGCCGCCGCCGGGCTTCACCGCCGCTTCCAGCCGCTCGCGCGCTGCCGCCACCGTGCTGCCGGGCGGCAGCTTGATGCGGTAATCCACGGTGAACAGGCTGCCCAGGCCCATCAGGCCGGCGCGCTCCAGATCGGCGCGGTGGATCACCAGCCCCGGCCCCAGGCCAAAGCCATCGGCGGCGCGGTCGCTTTCCTCCAGCAGCGGGCCGGCATAGACGAGGCTGATCTGCCCCAGCGTGATGCGGTCACCGGGTTTCAGGCCCAGCTTGTCGGCCAGCGCCGGCTGCGCCGCGGCGCGGCCGGGGGCCAACCGCCCGCCGCCGCCGATCACCACCCGGCCATAGAGCGGCCAGCGTCCGTCCACCGCCTTCACTTCGGCCAGCACGGCATCGCCGCCGGCGGCATTGGCCACCATGCCGCGCAGCTTCACCACCTCGTTCACCGTGCCGGTTGCGCGGATCGCGGCCATTTCGGCGGCGCTGGCAAAGCGGCCGGAGAGCCTGACGGCGACATCACCGCCCAGCAATTCCTGCCCGCGTTCGGCCAGGCCGGCGTTGATGGCGCTGGCCAGGCTGCCCACCCCGGCCAGCGCCGCCACGCCCAGCACCAGGCACACGGCCAGGATGCGCAGGCCGGCCAGGCCGCCGCGCAATTCCCGCAGGGCAAGGCGCAGGGACAGGCTCAGAAAACCTCGGCCAGCAGCGCGGTCATCGCCGCCCACGAACGCTTGTCGGCCAGCGGGCTGTACAGGGCGGTGCCCGGCGCGTTGGCATGTTCGTTGGTGAAGCTGTGATAAGTGTGGCCATAGGCATGGATCTGCCAATCGGCCCCGGCGGCGGTGAGTTCGGCGGCCAGCGCATGATGGTCCTGCGGCGGGGTGTAGGGGTCTTCCCAGCCGTGCAGCACCAGGATCTTGGCGGTGATCGGGCCGGCGGCGCCCAGGCCGGGGTTGTAGATGCCGTGGAAGCTGACGGCCGCCTTGATGCGCGGATCGCCCGAACGCGCCACATCCAGCGCGCACAGGCCGCCAAAACAGTATCCGATGATGGCCATATGCTCATCATCCACCTGCGGCAGCGCGGCGGCGGCGTCCACCGCCGCCAGCAGGCGCTTGCGCAGCGCCGCGCGGTCGGCCACCCAGGGGCCCATCAGGGCGCTGTTGTCTCCCGCCGGATCGCCGCGCCGGCCCTTGCCATAGACATCGATGGCCACCGCGACATAGCCCATGGCGGCCAGCTTGTCGGCCACCGCATTGTCCCACCCGGTCTGGCCCACCCAGTTGGGGGCGATCAGCACGCAGGCATGCGGGCCGGGGCCGCTGGGCAGCGCCACATAGGCTTCGCATTCGGCATCACCGTCGAAATAGCTGAGGCTGGTCATGGATTTCCCT
>JAIXUQ010000059.1 GCA_027483465.1 Sphingomonadales bacterium | reverse complement strand
CGGCCGGGCAGCAGGTCGCGCGTGGCGTTGGCCTCGATCTGATCGGGCGCGCGGTATCCGGCCGGCATCGGCAGCACCTTGTTGGCCCTGGCCCAGGCGGCCCATGCCGCCTGCATGGCCGCCAGCCGCGCCGGATCGGCCGCCGCCAGATCGCGCGTCTCGCCCGGATCGGCCATGATATCAAACAGATGCCAGGCGCCATCGCCATAGGGCGGCAGATTCTTCACCAGCTTGAACCGGCCCTGATACAGCACCTGATTGCCCGACAATTCATAGCCGATGACCTCGTCATCCCCGTGCACCGCCGCCGCCGGATCGGCCAGCACCGGCAGCAGCGAGCGGCCCTCCAGCCCGTCCCGCCCCCGAACACTTGTCACGTCCACCCCGGCCAGATCGAGCAAGGTGGGCGCCAGATCAACCGCATGCGCCGGCGCCGCCGCCACGCCCCCGCGCGGCCCGGCCATGCCGGGCGGCAGGCTGATGATGAACGGCACCCTGACCCCGCCCTCCCACGCGGAAAATTTGTAGCCGCGCAGCGGGCTGGCCGCCGCGCTGGCCCAACTGGCGCCGATATAGGTGAGGCTGCCCTTCTGGCCCTGGCGTTCGGGCGCCATGTCATAGAGGAGGCGGGTGTTGAAGGTCGTGAAGCGGTTGGCCTCCGGATTGGTGGCCTCGGCTCCATTGTCGGAGACGAACACGAACAGCGTGTTGTCATAGTGGCCGCTGGCCTTCAGATGCGCCACCAGCCGGCCCACTTCGCGGTCCATCGCGGTCGCCATGCCGCCATAAACCTCCATCGCCCGCGCCCAGCGCGCCCGTTCATCGGCGCCCAGCGCCTGCCAGTCGCGCGTGCTGTCCATCGTCGCGCGCGGCCCGGCCGGCAACAGCCCGGCACGCGCCACGCCGGCGGCGCGCGTGGCCCGCAGCGCCGTCCAGCCGCCGTCATAGCGGCCCCTGTAGCGGGCGATGTCGGCCGCGCTGGCCTGCAAGGGGATATGGTTGGCCAGAAAGCCCAGCGTCGCGAAGAAGGGCTTGCCCCCAGAGGCCTTGGTTACGCCATCGATCTGGGCAATCGCCTCGTCCACGATCAGCGTGGAGGAATAGAAATCGCGCGGCAGCCGCGCCGTCTTGCCGTCCCGCGTCCAGTCCGCCCGTTCATAGAGCAGGCGGTTGGGCTTGTTTTCCCAATTGTCCGCGCCGGATTGCGACAGGGCCAGCGCCCGGTCCCAGCCGCGCGCGGTGGGCAGATCGGCGGCGTCGTGGCCCAGATGCCATTTGCCGGCATAAAGCGTGGCATAGCCGGCGCGTTTCAGCCGCTGCGCCAGCGTGGTCACGCCGGGGGCCAGCACGGCGTTGTATCCGGGCTGACCGCGATGCGCGGGCGGGATCGTCTCCGGCATGTTGCCCAGCCCGGCCTTGTGGGCGTTCACCCCGGTCAGCAGCATGGCGCGGGTGGGGGAACAACTGGCCGCGACATGGAAATTGGCAAAGCGCGTGCCGGCCCGCGCCAGCGCATCGATATTGGGCGTGGCAATCTCCCCGCCATAGCTGCCGGGATCGGAAAAGCCCCAATCATCGGCGATGATCAGCACGATGTTGGGGCGGGCAGGCGGATCGGCCTGCGCCGCCGCCGGCAGCAGCGCACTGGCCAGCAACAGGGTGGTAAGCCGATTGAGGGGCAGCCGCCTCACAGCCGGTCGGCCGCGATGGCGGTGCTGCCGGCCGGCAGGAACAACCGCAGCCCATCATCGGCGATGCGGATCGGGCCGGCAAAGCGGGCAGGCGCATCGCCCAGAAAGGCCGGGTGAAACAATCGGCTGGGCAGCGGCGGCGCAATGTGGGTGAGCACCAGTTCGCGCACGCCGGCCCGCGCGGCCAGGTCGGCGGCCTGTTCGGGCGTCGTGTGATAATTCAGGATGTCCCGCGTGATCTGGGCGGTGCGCGGCTGGCCGCTGCCGTCCAGCCCGCGGGTGATGCCGGCGATCAGCCGGGGTTGCAGCGCCTCGTGGATCAACAGGTCAGCCCCCTTGGCCGCGCTGGCCACGGCGGCGGTGGGCGCGGTGTCCCCGCTCACCACCACCACCCGGCCCTTGTAGCTGATGCGATAGCCCCAGGCCGGCGCCACCGGGGCATGGTTCACGGCAAAGCCGCTGATCACCAGGCCGTCGCGGTTCCACACCACGCCGGGGCCGGCATCGCGCCCGGCAAAGGCGCCGCCGCCGGTGGGGGCGATGGCTTCGCCATGATGCCCGGTGCGATAGCTGGCATCGGCGGCGAGCAGCAGATTATAGCCGGCCGCAACGCGGCCCGTGCCCGGCGGGCCGATCAGCGGCAGCGGCGTGCGCGCCGCGCTGCCGGTCCAGCGCAGCAGCAGCGCCGGGGCCAGCCCCTCGATATGGTCGCTGTGCAGATGGGTGAGCAGCACCGCATCCAGCCCGCCCAGCCGCACGCCCTTCGCCGCCAGCCGGCGCACCGCGCCATCGCCGCCATCGATCAGGATCAGATTGGCCCCGGCCTGCACCAGCAGGCAGGCCTCCGCCCGGTCAGGATCGGGCAGGGGGGTGCCGGTGCCGCAGAAGATGAGGCCGAGCCCGTCCGCACCGCCGGCCAGCACATCCCGGTCGGCCCGGCTGGCGGCGACGCGCTGATACACGGACTCGCCCAGCGGCACGCGCCCCCACCACAGGCCGGCGGCCAGCAGCGCAAGCAACAGCAATAGTCCCCCGGCACGTCGCATCGTCGTCAGGCTAGGCCGCGAAGGCCGGCCTGGCAACCGCCGGCGACCCTGCCACTTGCGCGGCTTCCCTGCTGCCGCCGTCATGCTAGGCTGGCGGCCAGGATAACGGGGGGAGGGTGCGTCATGGCCAGGCTGCTGCGCGTGCTGGTGGGGCTGGTGGGGGTGTTCAACATCCTGATCGGGCTGGGTTTCCTGTTCAATCCGGCCGGGGCGGCGGCGAATTTCTTCCTGATCCCCGATGGCGGGCAGGGCATGGCGACATTGCGCGCTGATTTCCCCGGCTTCTTCATCACCGGCGGCACCTTCGCGCTGATCGGCGCGATCCGGCAGGATGGCCGGGCGCTGCTGGTGCCGGTGCTGCTGCTGGCCATCGCCATCACCGGCCGCACCGTCTCGCTGGTGGCCGATGGCATCGGTCCGCAGGCGCTGCCGCCGATGCTGGCCGAAGCGGTGATGATCAGCCTGCTGCTGCTCACCCGCCGCCAGCTGGAGGCCGCCAAATGAAGCCGGGCACCAGGAAATGGGCGACGCGGCTGCTGGGCGGGGTCGCCGCCGTGGCGGCCGGGCTTTATCTGTCGGCCGACTATATCAAGCTCAACCTCAACCGCTGGATCAGCGAGCCGGCCGGGCCCAACCGCCCGGTCACCTGGGCGCCCGGACCGGCGGCGCCGCCGGCGGCGCCAGTGGCGGCTCAGCGCCCGCCCAACATCGTGCTGATCGTCGCTGATGATCTGGGTTTCAACGATGTGTCGATCACCGGCAGCGGCGTCGCTGGCACGCCCACGCCCAACATCGATGCCATCGGCCGCGATGGCGTGGTGTTCCAGCAGGGCTATGCCGGCAATGCCACCTGCGCGCCCAGCCGCGCCGCGCTGCTCAGTGGCCGCTATGCCACGCGCTTTGGCTATGAATTCACCCCCACCGATGTGCAGGTGCCGGATTGGTTCCCCACCAGCATCATCCGCCCCGATGCGCTGTTTGCCCGCAACATCGCCAGCTTCAAGTCCGACTGGGTGCAGCAGACGGTGTTTGACGAGGCGGCCGCCCGCAACCTGCCGCCGCCGGGTGACAAGGGCATGCCGGCCAGCGAGATCAGCATCGCCGAACAGCTGAAAAGCCGCGGCTATCACACGCTGCACCTGGGCAAATGGCATCTGGGCGAGGCCAGCGGCATGCGCCCCGAACAGCAGGGCTTTGATGAAAGCCTGGGCTTCATCATCGGTGGCCAGAAATATCTGCCCGAGGATGATCCCAATTCGGTGAATTCCAAACAGGATTTCGATCCCATCGATCGCTTCCTGTGGGCCAATCTGCCCTATTCGGTGCAATATAACGGCGGGCCGCGCTTTGCCCCCGATCGCTACATGACCGATTATCTCTCGGCCCAGGCGGTGGCGGCGATCCGGGCCAACCGCAACCGGCCCTTCTTCCTCTATCTGGCCTATAACGCGCCGCACACGCCGTTGCAGGCGCTGAAAAGCGATTATGATGCGCTGTCCGGCATCCGCGATCATCGCACCCGGGTCTATGCCGCGATGGTGCGGGCGGTGGACCGCGGTGTTGGCCAGGTGATGGCCGAACTGAAGGCGCAGGGGCTGGATGACAACACGCTGGTGGTGTTCACCTCCGACAATGGCGGCGCGCATTATGTTGGCCTGCCGCAGATCAACCGGCCCTATCGCGGCTGGAAGGCGACCTTCTATGAAGGCGGCATCCACCTGCCCTTCCTGATGCGCTGGCCGGGCCGCATCGCGCCGGGCACGCGCTTTGCCAGCCCGGTCAGCCATTTCGACATTTTTGCCACCGCCAGCGCCGCCGCCGGCGCCACCCTGCCGGCCGACCGGGTGATCGATGGCGTCGATCTGTTGCCGCATGTGCGCGGGGAGGCCAGCGGCGTGCCGCACCGCACCCTGTTCTGGCGGTCGGGCGGCTATCGCACCGTGCTGCACGATGGCTGGAAACTGCACAGCCTTACCCACCCGGCCGAGGACCGGCTTTATCACCTGGCCAGCGACCCCGGCGAGCAGCGGGATCTGGCGGGGCAGAATCCGGGGCGCGTCGCCGAACTGAAGGCGCTGCTGGCGGCGCATGACCGCAGCCAGCGCCCGCCGGCCTGGCCCAGCCTGATCCGCTCACCGATCCCGCTCGACCGGCCGCTGGGCGTGCAACCGCGCGCCACAGACGCCTATATTTATTGGTGGAACTGACATCCCGGCAGCGGGGGGCTTTTGCCGGCAGGCAAGCTGGTCTACATGTTCATGAATATGAATGGGCCCGGCGATATTGAGACTGACGGCCGGCGGCTGCGCTCGCAGGCCAGCCGGGAACGCATCATTGATGCGGTGGTGGCGCTGGTGGAGGAAGGCCACGGCATTTTGGCGGCCGAAACCGTGGCCGAACGCGCCCAGGTGGGCCTGCGCAGCCTGTTCCGCCATTTCGGGGACATGGCGACCCTGTATGCCGCCGTGCTGGGCCGGCTGGGGCAGCGCTTCATCCATTTGCAGCGCCCCTATGAGGCGACCGACTGGCCCGGCCGGGTGCGCGAATCGCTGGGCCGGCGGATGCAGGTGTATGAAGGCGGGCTGCCCTTCACCCGCACCTTCAACGCCCATCGCGATGCCAGCCCGACGATGGCGCG
>JAIXUQ010000101.1 GCA_027483465.1 Sphingomonadales bacterium | reverse complement strand
TCGCCGGTGGCGACCAGCTTGATGGCCTTGCCGGCTTCTTCGCCGCCCTTGGTGGCAGCGAGGGTGCGGATCTGGGCCGGGGTGGACTTGCAGCTGACTTCGACGGCGCTGGCAGGAGCGGTGGCGGCCACGGCGGCGAGGACGAACGGCAGAGCGATCAGACGGTTGAACATGGTTCTTCTCCTGTTGCTGCAAAGGGCGAGCGCAGCGCATTGAAACTTCGGCTGATTTGAGTGCTGCTCACCGGCCCGAGGGGGGAGGTTGAGCGTTGGCTGAGCAGCACTCAAATCAACTGAGACCCGTTTAAGCGCGGCTCAGTTCGGCGTCAACAGCTATTTTGAGCCGCAATCAGCTTGTTGCAGCGCACCCTTTCGATTTCAATGCTTTGGACAAATAACGTAGGTATATTTCCGCACCGCACCCAGCCCGAAGGCGCCGATTCCGGTCCATCCTGCGCCGAATTTCGAGTCGCGCTTCAATCACATGAGTCCGACTCAGCCGAATCGGCCAGGCCCGCCGCTGTCAGCGGATCCGCGTCGCCGAAAGCCACCATCCGGTGACGGTCAATTGGCTCGCGGTGGCATCACGCTGGGCATCGGTGGCAAAAATGGCCATGCAGGTGGCACCAGAACCGCTCATTCGTGTCCACACCGCGCCACACCCCGCCAGCCGCGCCAGCACCTCGCCGATCACCGGCTGGATCGCCACGGCTGCCGCCGTCATGTCGTTGCGCAATTCGGCCAGCGGCGTCGCCGGATCGATGCCGCCCCGGTCCTGCCGGTCCCACCCGGCAAACACCGGCCCGGTGGGCACCGCCACGCGCGGATTGACCAGCAACACCGGCATGCCCGCCACGTCATGCGGCCAGGGTGACAGTTCATCGCCCTTCCCCACCCCGAACATTGTCCGGCTGTAGACGCAGGCCGGCACATCGGCGCCCAGCGGTGCCGCCAGCGCTGCCAGCCGATCCAGCGGCCAATCCAGGTGCCACAGCCGGTTGAGCAGGCGCAGCGCCGCGGCCGCATCGGCCGAACCGCCACCCAGCCCGGCCGCCACCGGAATATGTTTTTCCAGGTGCAAGCGGGCCGCCGCCGTGATCCCGGCCGCCGCCGCCAGCGCGCGGGCGGCGCGCAGCACCAGATTGTCATCCCCCACATCGGCCGCTGCCGCCATCGGGCCGGAGAGCGTCAGGCTCAACCCCGCATCGTGCTCGGCCGTCAGCCGGTCCCCGAAATCGGTGAAGGCGAACAGGCTTTCCAGATCATGATAGCCATCGGGGCGGCGCCGCCTCAGGTGCAGCGCCAGGTTGATCTTGGCGGGGGCTGGTTCGTGCATCATTGCGCCCGGCTGTGGCGGCTTGGCGGCGGCGGTTCAACCGAAAAGCGGCAGGATCAGCGCTGCGCCAGCATGGCGGGGGCGGCATCCAGCCCGAAATCCAGCCGCGCCTGCAACCGGCGCCGTTCATCGGCATCGGCGGTGCTGGCCAGCGCCTGGCGCCAGCGGAAGCGCGCCTCGATGCGACGGCCCTGCTGCCACAAGGCATCGCCCAGATGGCCGATCAGCGTCGGGTCCTCAGGCTCGAGCGTGAGGGCGCGTTCCAGCGTGACCACCGCCTGATCCACCTGCCCCAGCTTCAATTGCAGCCAGCCCAGCGAATCGATGATCCCGCCGTCACCGGGCCGCAACCGCGCCGCCCGCTCGATCAGGGCCTTCGCATCGATCAACCGCTCGCCCCGTTCAAGCAGGCTGTAGCCCAGATAGTTGAGCACGCCGGCCTCGTCGGGAAACAGCCGCAGCGCTTCGGCCAGATCGGCCTGCGCCCCGGTCCAATCGCCGGCGCGGTCGCGCATCATCGCCCGCAGATAATGGAGATTCCACGCCGAAGCGCCCAGCCCCGCCCCGAACCGCTCCAGCGCCCGGCCATAAGCGGCCGCCGCCTCCGCATGCCGGCCGGCGCGTTGGTGCCAGCTGGCCAGATTGACCAGATCATCCAGCGTGGCCGCCGGCGCGGCGGCGGCGCCCTGCAACAATTGGCTGGCCTGATCGCCGGCGCCCATCGCACCCAGTGCATCGGCGCGGCGGGCGCGCACCAGTTCATCCAGCCCGATGCCGGCCGGCACGCGGGCCAGCGCCGTCAGGGCCGCCTGATTCTGCCCCGATTGGGCGAGAAGATCGCCAACCGCCAGCCAGGCCAGCGGCTGTTCCGGCGCCAGGAAGCTCGCCAGCCGGGCAAATTGCAGCGCCAGCGGCTCGGCCCGTTCCCGCGCCAGATCGCCAGACAGGCGCAGGCACATCCAGGCCAGCGCGCTGCGCGGATCGGCAGCGATCGGCCCCAGCCGCTTGCCGGCATCCAGCCGCTGGCGTGCCACCGCAGTGAGGCGATCCGCCGGAAACAGCACGGCCAGCGCCTCGTCCCGCCGGCCGGCCATCACCAGCGCATCGGCCTGGCCCTGGCGCAGCATCGCCGCCATGGTGCCGCTGCCGGCGCGCACCTGGCGATAGGCGGCGGCGGCCTCATCCCAGCGGCCCAGTGCGGCCAGCATGTGCGCCCGCTGTTCGGCGACATAGGCCCGCATGAAGCCCTGGGCCCGCGCCGGTTCCAGCCCGGCCAGCGCGGCGGCCGTGTCGCCCCGGGCAAAGAGCATCCAGGCATCCACGATCGGCCCGGCCACCTGTGGCCAGCCCTGATTGCCCAGCCGGGCGCGCTGCTGCGTCACCCCGGCCCAATCGCGCCGCAGCACCGCATCGGCCAGCCGCAGCATCACCACATCGGGATCGGCCACGCCGGCGCCGGCCATGCTGTTGGCCAGCTTCACCGCGCGCGGCAGATCGCCGGCGGCCAGCGCCAGTTCCCAGCTTTGCCGGGTGATGCTGGCCGAGCCGGGATCGGCCTGGCGGGCGCTTTCCAGCAGCCGCGCCGCCCGTTCCAGATCATGATCCAGAAAGGCATAGCGGCCCAGCACATAGGCTTGGCGTGGCGACACATCGGTGGCCGCGGCGGCAGGCGCGGCGGCGGCGAACAGCAACAGGGCGGCAACACGGCGCATCAGGAGCTGCCACCCTGCCCGCCCGGCACCGCCGTGTCGAGCGCGGTGTGGCGTCACAGCGCGCGGCCAGCGCGGTTGATCACCATCGCAATCACCGGGGCGATCACATGTTGGGATAATTGGGTCCACCGCCGCCTTCCGGCACCACCCAGTTGATATTCTGGGTCATGTCCTTGATGTCACAGGTTTTGCAGTGCACGCAATTCTGCGCGTTGATCTGCAGGCGCGGCTCATTCTCCTCCACGCCGACAATCTCGTACACGCCAGCCGGGCAATAGCGCTGCGCCGGCTCGTCATAGAGCGCATAGTTGACCGTCACCGGCACCGCCGGATCCTTCAGGGTCAGGTGGCAGGGTTGGTCTTCCTCGTGATTGGTGTTTGAGAGGAACACACTGGACAGGCGATCAAAGCTGATCACGCCATCGGGCTTGGGATAGACGATCTTCCGGGCCTCCTCCTTCTTGCGCATGTGCGTGTGGTCGGGGCTCAGCTTGAAGGTGAAGGGCAGTTCATAGCCCAGATATTCCATCCACATCATCACGCCGCCCATCACGGTGCCGATGGTGGTGCCAAATTTCTCCACTGCCGGCAGCACGTTGCGCACCATCTTCAGCTCTTCGTGCACCCAGCTCCGCTTGTAGGCGGCGTCATATTCGGCCAGCCGGTCATTGCTGCGCTGGGCCGCCATGGCCGCCACCGCGGCTTCGGCCGCCATCATGCCGCTTTTCATCGCGGTGTGGCTGCCCTTGATGCGCGGCACGTTGAGGAAGCCGGCCGAACAGCCGATCAGCGCCCCACCGGGGAACGAGAGTTGCGGCACCGCCTGCCAGCCGCCATCATTGATGGCGCGCGCGCCATAGCTCACGCGCCGGCCGCCCTCCAGGATTTCGCGGATCGCCGGATGGGTCTTCCAGCGCTGGAACTCCTCGAACGGGGAGAGATGCGGATTGTCGTAATTGAGCCAGACCGAAAAGCCCAGCGCCACCTGGCCATTGGCCTGATGATAGAGGAAGCCACCGCCATTGGCATCGGACAGCGGCCAGCCCTGGCTGTGGATCACCCGGCCGGGCACATGCTTGGCCGGATCAATGTCCCACAATTCCTTCAGGCCAATGCCATAGATCTGTGGCTGGGCATCCTTGCGCAGATCAAAGCGGTTGATGATCTGCTTGGACAGATGCCCGCGCGCGCCTTCAGCAAAGAAGGTGTATTTGGCGTGGATTTCCAGCCCCGGTGTCCAGCTGTCCTTCTTGCTGCCGTCCTTCGCGATGCCCATGTCGCCGGTGGCGACGCCCTTCACGCTGCCATCGTCGTTGAACAGCACTTCGGCGGCGGCAAAGCCGGGGAAGATTTCGACGCCATGCGCTTCCGCCTGGGTCGCGAGCCAACGGCAGAGATTGCCCAGGCTGACGGTGTAGCAGCCGACATTCTGCATGAACGGCGGCAGCAGCGGGTGCGGGAAATCATATTTCTTGGTTTCGGTGAGCACCCAATGGTGGTTTTCCGTCACCGGCACGGTGAGCGGCGAATCCATCGTGCGCCATTCGGGGAGGAGTTCATCGAGCGCGCGCGGATCAACCACCGCGCCCGACAGGATGTGGGCACCGATCTCGCTGCCCTTTTCCAGGATGCACACCGACAGGTCGAGGCCCAGGCGCTGCGCCTCCTGCTTGGCGCGGATCGCCGCCGACAGGCCGGCCGGCCCGCCGCCCACGATCACCAGATCATAGGGCATGGATTCGCGTTCGCTCACTTCGGTTATCCCCATCCTTGGCGGCCGTGCCCGTCGCCCTGCCGCAACTTTGCCAGTTTCCATCAGATAGCGGCATGGCCAAGGCTTGACCAGCAGGCTGACACTGGTGCTTTTGCGGGATCGTGCCGCACCCCCCAACCCCCAACATCGCCCCCCACATCGCCGCGCTGACGCCCGATCAGCAACGGGCGGCGCTGGCCTTTCTGGTCGCTGCCGGTGCCGATGTGGCGGTGGCCGATACGCCGCGCCGCTGGCTGCAGGCCGCACCCAAGCCCCAACCCCAGCCTGAAACCAAACCAGAACCCCCGCCGCAGCCTGGCCCGGCGGCCACGGCGGCGGCCGCTCCGCCGCCAGACCAGGCGCGCCACCCCGCGCTGGATTGTCCGGATGTGCCGGCGCTGCTGGCGCTGCTCGGCCGCTTTCCACAGGCGCGCACCACGCCGCCGCTGTTGTTCCATGGCGCATTGCAAAGCGGTGTGTGGCTGCTGGTCGACCGGCCGGACGAGGACCCGGCCCACCGCGAAACCATCGACCGGATGCTGGGCGCGGTTGCACTGGGCTGGGATCAGGTGGCCCTCGTCAGCCGGCTGCCCTTCCCGTCCCCCGGCGATGCCGAACCGCCGACCAGCCATTTCACCCGCTTTGGCCCGGTGCTGGATCGGCTGGTGAGCCTGGCGCCGCCGCGGCTGGTGCTGGCGCTGGGCCAGGGCGCAGCCGAGGTGGCCGGGCCGCAGGCACGGCTGGCAAGCAGCCGGGGCCGCTGGTTTGACTGGGCTGGCGCACGGCTGCTGCCGACATTCCATCCCCGCACCATGCGGGCCGACAAGGAATTGAAGAAACAGGCCTTTGAACATCTCAAGCTGTTCCGGGCGGCGATGGCATGATCGGCGTTGCCCTGCTGATGCTGGCCGGGGCCGCGCTGCCGGATGGCCCGGCCGACACGCTGCCACCCCCGGCATCGCCCACCATCACCGTGATTGCGCCCAGCGGCATCACCGCCCGCCAGCGGCTGGTGCCGCCGCAACTGACCGAGGCGGAGCGCACGGCCTATCGCCAGATTTTCCGCGATCTGGAGGCCGGGCGGCTGGCCCAGGCGGAGGCCGGCATCACCGCTCTGCCCGGTGGCCTGTTGACCGAGACGGCCCGCGCCGCCCTGATTGTGGCGAGGGGCGCGAGCCGGGGTGGCAACCTGCCCAGCCGTTCGGCGCTGGTGGCCTGGCTGGCCGCCAATGTCGATCTGCCATTGTCGGGCAAGGTGGCACGGCTGGCCGCGGCGCTGCCGGGCGCCGACAGCGCACCACTGCCGCTGCTGCCCGAGGTGCGCGCCGTGCGGCCGGCCAGCGCGCCGGGCTATACGCTGGCGCCCGGCCCGGCGGATGAGGACGTCGCCAGCCGGCTGCAACCCCTGCTGGCCGCTGACCGCAATGACGAGGCCGAGCGCATCTGGCTGGCCGAGGCGCCGCGGCTGTCGGGCTTTGCCCGCGCCGATCTGGCCGCGCGCATCGCCTGGAACCATTATCGCATGGGCGATGATCCGGCGGCGTGGCGCATGGGTCTGGAGGCCAGCGCCGGGCCGGGTGACGGCGCGGCGCGCGGGGCGTGGACGGCCGGGCTGGCGGCGTGGCGACTGGGGCGCTGGCGCGATGCCGCCCAAGCGTTTGACCAGGCCCGGCGCGATGCGGGCGCGGAGCGGCGGGCAGCGGCCGCCTTTTGGGCGGCGCGGGCGTGGGGCCAGGTGGGCGATTCCGAAACGCGCGGCCAGCGGCTGGCCGAGGCGGCGACGGCGGCCGGCACCTTCTATGGCGTGCTGGCGCGGCGGGTGTTGGGCGTGGACCAGGGGCTGGATTGGCGCGAGCCCGATTTCATCACCGCCGACTGGAATTATCTGAAGGACATGGCGGGCGCGCGGCGGGCGGCGGCGCTGGCGGAGATCGGCCAGATCGGCCTGGCTGACCGGGAATTGCGCCACCTGGCCGCGACCGCGCCGGCCGATGCCTTCCCGGCCATCCTGCGGCTGGCGACAAGGCTCGATCTGCCGGCCACGCAATACAGCCTGGCGGTGCGGCCACCGCTGGGGCTGGAGGCGCCGCTGTCGGCCCGCTATCCGGCGCCGGACTGGACGCCATGGCGCGGCTGGCGCGTCCCCAGGGCGCTGGCCTTTGCCCATGCCCTGCAGGAATCGGCCTTTGCCACCAATGCCACCAGCCGGGTGGGCGCCAAGGGGCTGATGCAACTGATGCCGGACACGCGCGCATTGGTGGCCGCCCGCCTGGCGCGGGAGCATCCCGAAGCCTTGCAGGGCCCGCTGGGCAACGGCGATCTGGCCGATCCGGCCTATAGTTTCGAGCTGGGCCAGACCTATCTGGAGCTGCTGGCCCGCATGGAGGTGACCGGCGGGCTGCTGCCCAAGGTGATCGCGGCCTATAATGCCGGGCCGGGCGCGGTGCAGACCTGGAACCGCACGCTGGACGATCAGGGGGACCCGCTGCTGTTCATCGAGTCCATCCCGTGGCGGGAAACCCGGCACTATGTGGGCATCGTGCTGCGCAACAGCTGGATCTATGGCTTTCGCGATGGCGAGCAGCCGGCCAGCTTGGAGGCGCTGGCGCAGGGCCTGTGGCCGCGCCTGCCCGGCATCGGCGGCCCGGCGATGGTGAAGCGAGCACCCGCCGCGGTGCGCCCGCGGCCCGAACCGGGCAGCCTGCGGCCGGATTACGGGATCGACGATGACCGGGTGGTCGCCGGCGGCCAATAGGCCTCACCCCGGACCGGTCAGGCTGAGCAGATTGCCCTCGCTGTCGTTGAACCAGGCGATGCGGGCGCCGCCATCGGGCGCGGTCCACAGGCCCAGGTCATCCTGTTCGAAGCCGGGATAGCGCAACAGGGTGACGCCGGCTGCCACCAGCGCGCGGGCGGCCGCCACCGCATCGGCCACCTGCCAGCCCAGCACCGGATGCGGGCCAGGCTGCCAGCCGGGAATGGCGGTGATGCGGATCAGGCCATCGCCGCAGGGAAACTGATCGCCGAAGGGGTCAACATGAGGGGCGCCCAGCCCGAACACCGGGCCCAGGATATCGTCATAAAAGGCCCGCGCCCGCAGCCGCTCGGCCGCGCACAACATCGCCATCACCTGCGCCATTTCCGCCCCCCGCCGTTCGTCCACCATGACAAGCCACCCGGCTTGGGCCACAGCTTAGCCCATGCCGATTGATGAGTCGCTCGCGTTCGTGCCGCTGCACATCGCCGTTTTGACGGTGAGCGACACGCGCGATGCCGCGACCGACCGCAGCGGTGACACGCTGGTGGCCCGGCTGGAGGGTGCCGGCCATCGACTTGCCGCCCGCGGCATCATCCGCGACGAGGTGCCGGCGCTGGTGGCACAGCTGAACGGTTGGATCGATGATCCGAGCATTGACGTGATCATCACCACCGGCGGCACCGGCGTGACCGGGCGCGATGTGACCCCCGAAGCCCTGGACCAGGTGATCGAGAAACCCATTCCCGGCTTTGGCGAATTGTTCCGCTGGCTCAGCTTCCAGACGATCGGCACCTCCACCATCCAGTCCCGCGCCTGTGCCGGGCTGGCGCGCGGCACCTATATCTTCTGCCTGCCCGGCTCCACCGGGGCGGTGAAGGATGGCTGGGATGGCATTCTTGCCACCCAGCTCGATGCCCGCCACCGGCCGTGCAATTTCGTCGAGCTCATCCCCCGGCTCAGGGAGCGCTGAGCCATGCGCTATTTCCTCGATTGCGAGTTCAACGGCTTTGATGGCCCGTTGATCTCGATCGCGTTGGTGCCGGAGCGGGAGGGCCACGGCGAATTTTATGCCGTGCTGCCCTGCCATCGCCCGCTGCGCTGGGTGGCCCAGCACGTGATGCCGCGCCTGGCCGCCACGCCGCAGTCGCGCGCCGAGGCGGTGGCGGGGCTGGCGGCCTATCTGGCAGGCGATGCCGAACCGGTGCTGGTGGCCGATTGGCCGGAAGATATCGCACATGCAGCCGCGCTGCTGGTGTTCCAGGGCCGGCGCATGGTGCCGCAGGCGCGATTCGATCTGATCAACCTGCCCGGTTTCGAGGCGGCACGGCAAAGCGCCGTGCCCCACAATGCCCTGGCCGATGCCCGCGCCCTGCGCATCGAAGTGCTGGCCCGCGAGGCATTGGCGCTGGGCAATGTCGCGGCCTGAACGGCCCAGAAAAACACTGGCCCTGGCCGCTTGTTCCTGATACGTTCGCATTGATGGTGCGGATATCCGGAGCCTTTCTGATGATGATGGCGATGGGCGCGCCGGCGGCGGCGGATGAGGCAAGCGGCGACTTCAGCATGCAGCGTTCCGCCCTGCCGGCCGCTCCCGGCCACATGACGATCCGCATCAGCGGCAAGGACCGTTTCCACAGCCTGCGCCATGCGTTCCCCACCCCGCCCTGAACCCGTGCGCGGGCGCGGTGCCACGGCCAACCACACGCCCACCCGCTTTGGCCTCAACAGCCGCGATGCCGATGGTGACTGGCTGGATGATGCAGCCCGGGTGGACGGCGCCCCGCCGCCATTGCGCACCAGCGTGACGGTGGAACGGCCACGCACCATCATCACCCGCAACCAGTCACCCGATGTGCCGTTCGACCGATCGATCAACGCCTATCGCGGCTGCGAGCATGGCTGTGTCTATTGTTTTGCCCGGCCCACCCACGCCTTTCACGATCTGTCGCCCGGCCTCGATTTCGAAAGCCGGCTGTTTGCCAAGCCGGATGCGCCGACCCTGTTGCGCGCCGAACTGGCCCGGCTTGGCTATCGCTGCCAGCCGATTGCCCTGGGCACCAACACCGATCCCTATCAGCCGATCGAGCGGGACTGGCGGATCACCCGCACCATCCTTGCGGTGCTGGCCGCGTGTGACCATCCGGTGACGATCACCACCAAGTCCGATCGTGTGCTCCGGGATACCGATCTGATCGCCGGCATGGCGGCGCGGGGGCTGGCGGCGGTGATGATCAGTGTCACCACGCTTGATCCCCGCCTGGCCCGCAGCATGGAGCCGCGCGCCGCCACGCCGGCCCGCCGTCTTGCCGCCATCCAGGCCCTGTCGGCCGCGGGCGTGCCGGTGCATGTTTCCCTGTCGCCGATGATCCCGGCCATCAACGATCACGAGATTGAAGCCATCGTGGCGGCGGCGGCCGCAGCGGGGGCGGTGGGCGCCTACAGCATCCCGGTGCGCCTGCCGCACGAGGTGGCGCCGCTGTTCCGCGAGTGGCTGGCCACGCATTTTCCCGATCGGGCCGCCCGTGTGATGCACCATGTTCAGGCCATGCGCGGCGGCAAGGACAATGATCCGCGCTTCTTCGCGCGCTTTCAGGCGGCCGGTGCCTATGCCGCGCTGATGCGGCAGCGGTTTCACAAGGCCTGTGCCGCCCATGGCCTCAGCCGGGAACGCATCAGCCTTGATTGCAGCCGCTTCCGGCCGCCGGTGGCCCAGCCCGATCTGTTCGAAGGCGCCGCGCCCGGGCCTGATTGATGAGAGCATTGTCCGACCAATCGGGATCGGCGGCACGGCGCAGAATTTCGTTCGCGGCAAGGAGCGAGGCGGGCGCGATGCAGCCGCCATCGCAACCGACGAGCGACGAGCGACGCTGCCACGGGCCAAGCTCCGTCCGCCCCGCAAGGGTCGCCGGAACGGCGGTGCCGTTGATTCAGATTGGTCGGGACGTGCTTTATCGCCCGGCCTGATCAATGCCGGGTTTGCCGGCGGGGGGCGGCCGGGCGGCGGTTGTCCTGCTCAGGCGGCGGGGACGGCGGGCTGCGGCGGCCGGGCAGCGCCCGGCGGGCCTGTTGCGCCGCCGCCTGCACCACGCGATCGCGGCCGGCGCGCTTGGCCTGATACAGGGCAAGATCGGCCTGATCGACCAGATGGTCAAAGGCCGCTGCGGTGGTGGCGGTGGTGCCCGTGGTGGCCGCCAGCCCGATGCTGATCGTCACCGGCGGCAGATCAGCGGCTGGCCGGCTGGCGCGCAGCCCTTCGGCAAGCTCTGCGGCCACCTCGGCCGTGGTATCGGGCAGCACCGCCAGAAACTCCTCGCCGCCATAACGGCCGATCAGGTCGCCGGGGCGCAGCACCATGTTCACGCGGGCGGCAAAATCCTCCAGCACCGCATCGCCGATGATATGGCCATAGGTGTCGTTCACCACCTTGAAATGGTCCAGATCGATCAGCAGCACGGCCACCGGCCGCCCCCGGCTTTGCACCAGGGCAGCGAGGCCCTTGGCAAAGATGGCGCGACGCCCAAGCAGGCCGGTGAGCGCATCGCGCTGGGCCAGATCCTCCAGCCGGCGGCGCAGCGCCTCCTGCACCAGCAGCACGATGGCCATGGTTTGCGACATGCCCCAGAAACCGAACCCGGCGAGATAGAGATTGTGACCGAGCGAGGCCTGGAACAGCCGCCCGTCCGCCGGCTCAAGGCCAACCGTGACCAGCCGCAGAAGGAACATGATGAAGGCAAAGCCGGTGCTGGCCAGCAGGAAGCCGCCGGCGAAGCCGCCGGTGGCATGGCGCTGGATCAGCCGAAGCTGCGCGCCCTGCAGCACCACCTGGGCGCCGGCAAAGGCGATCAGCCGACCACGGAAATCCGGCACGCCGAGGGAGAAGATCGCCAGCGCCAGCACCGCCAGCGCCAGCAGCGCCCAGGGCCAGCGCGGCACCGGCTGGCCAAAGAAGCGGGCCGCACCCACATGGAACATGACCGCGCTGGCAAAGCACAGGCCATTGCCCAGCACATAACCGATCACCGGCGGCAGGCTGGCCTGCAGGCCCATCAGCAATGCCCCGGCAAAAGCCGTCGGCGGGCCCAGGCTCCACCAGCCCAGCCCGTGCATGATCCGCCGATAGCTTCGCCATTGCTGCACGAAAACCACGGACAGCATTGCCGAAACGGCCGTGGTGATCAGCACAATTGCCGGCAGGCCAAGCTGCGTGTTCAGGTCGGGCGCTCCCTTTGCGGTTGAGTGTTACCGCCAAGCCCGGCGGGCAACAACCGCAAAGATGAACGGCCCCGGCCCGGCAGGCCTTAGCTGGGCCGCCTATTCAAGGTAGGCACGCCGCAGGGCTGTCCGTCGCGCCGGTGTGAGGCCGGCTTCACGCTCCAGATAGGCCTCCACCGAGCCATATTTTTCCGCAATTTCGGCGAAGGCGCCGGCCAGGAACGGCGTGCCATCGGCTTCCACAAGCGGGGTCGGGGTCATCGCTTGGGGGGTCTGATAGGCGGCAAACATGCGCGCCACCGGATCATTGGCCGCCACCGCCGGATCGATGCGCGGCATTTCGAACTGCGGCCGCCGCAGCTGGGTGGAAAGCAGATAATCCTGCATGATCACCGGCTGCGGCACGCCCAGTGCCGAAAGGATCATGGCGGTGACAAAACCGGTGCGATCCTGCCCGGCCGAGCAGTTATAGGCCAGCGCGCCCGGTTCATTGAGCAGCCGGTCAAACACCAGCTTCAGATGCGGCGCGAGCAGCGTGGGAAAGCCGCGATAGAGTGTGGCACCATTGCGCACCGGGGCGGTGCCGGCCGCCGGCATCAGCGCCGCCATCGAATAGCCCACGGCATTGTAGCGGACATTCTGGATGCGGGTGGGCGCCAGCCGCCGCTCCTCGGCCGAGCGCAGGTCCACGAGATTGGCCAGGTTCAGCCGGGCGATCTGCGCCTGATCGGCCGGGGTGAGCAGCGGCTGCCCGGCCGACCGGTAGATCAGGCCCCAGCGCACATGCTTGCCGCCGGCCGCCAGATAACCGCCGATGTCGCGGAAATTGGAGCCCGCTTCCAGCGGCAGCACGCGTTCGGCGACCCGCTGCCAATCGCTGCTGCCCTGTTCCTTCAGCAGCACGTAGAGGCGCTGGCCGGCGGGGGCCGTGATCCGGTGTTCACCATCGGCATCGGCGGCCGAAGCCAGCGTGGCCGCGCCGGGCAGCGCATCGGGCGCGGTGCTGACCCGCACATCCACCGGCCGCGAAGCCGTCCAGCGCACCACCAGCGCATCGCCATCACGTTCCGCCCGGGCATCGGCCAGGGCCAGCGCCGGGCTGGCGATGAGCAGGGCGAGGGAGAGGAGCAGCGCGCGCATCAGAAGCGCACCTGGATGTCACCGCCAAAGGTGCGCGGTTCGTTGAAGATGCCATAGGGCCCGGTGGCCGCGGCCGCCGCGACACTGCGCAGATAGACTTGCGAGCGGTTGAACAGGTTGCGTGACCACAGGGCAAATTCAATCCGGCCGCCGTTGCCCAGATCGATATCGGCCAGGGCCAGCCGGCCGTTCACCAGGAAGCTGCGGTCAGACAGGGTGGGCTCACCGGGCAGGCCGCGATAGCCATCGGCGATATTGGCATCGATGTGAGCGCGCAACGTGGCGCCGCCCAGATCATGGGCCCAATCGGCCGCGAAGCTGGCGGCGTTTTCCGGCGTGAAGACAATGAACGGCTGCTGGAAATTGTTGTTGTTGAATGGATTTTGCGCCAGCGGCAGGGTGCCCTTGGTGTAGGCATAGCTGGCCGACAGGGTGAGGCCCTTCACCGGCGCCAGGTTGAGATCCACTTCCACCCCGCGGATGCGGCCATTGCCCGGCGCGTTCACCGTTTCGATGGTGGTGCGGGTGGTGCCGGCCACCAGCTGGGCGGAGAAATCGATCTGGATATCGGTGTAGCGGGTGGTGAAGGCCGCCACATTGAGCCGGGCCTTGTTGTCGAAAAACTCCGACTTGAAGCCGATTTCGAAGGTCTCGACGCTTTCCGGATCGAAGGCGCGATAATTGACCGAGCGCGAATTGGCCCCGCCGGCGCGATAGGCGGTGCCATATTTGCCATAAAGATGCACATCATCGGTGGCATCGAAGGCCAGGGTGACCATCGGATCAAAGCGATCCCAATCGCGGGAGAAGCCGATGTTGGTATCGGCCCCGTTCACCTTGAACAGCACACCGGAACGCTTGTCGTGGGTGTAGCGGCCGCCGGCGGTGATGTGGAGCCGATCATCCAGCAGCGGCGGCGTGTAGGTGGCCTGGGCAAAGGCGGCATAGCTGATGGCGCGCGCCGTGCTGGCGCGATCCGGGAACGGCGTGACCTGGCCATCGACCAGCGAGGGCAGCCGGATCAGCGAGCGGCCATCGGCCGACCAGCGCATCGTGTTGGGCGCCCAGGCATCATCGCCGCCCTTCTCCCGGTAGTAATAGAGACCGGCCACCCAGTTCAGCCGCTCCGACGTGCCGAGCAGCTGGAATTCCTGGCTGAACTGGTGCTGCTTCAGGCTGGCCAGGCTGTAGCGCACGGTGTTGGCATTGGGCCGGAACACCGCAGCCACGATGCCGAAGCCATTGTCGAACTGGGTCTGGTCCACCTCGCGATAGGCGCTGATCGACTTGAACTCCAGTCCATCGGCGATCTTCCAATCGAGTGTGAAGAGATGGCCGTTGGTCTTGCCGACACTGTCCTGCTGCGGGACGCCGGCCAGCACCTCGCGGGCGCGGGTGGGCTGGGCGCGCACCAGCGGCGAATTGGCCGGCGCGGTGGGCGAGAAGGACAACAGCTGCAGCGCGAACGGCGTGGTGGCATCATAGGAGATATCAAAGGCATAGAGCGCGCTGACCGCGTCGCCCGGCCGCCACAGCACCGAGGCGCGCAGGCCGCGCCGTTCGAAGCGGCCGAAATCCTCCTCGCCGTCCAGCGGATTGTTGATGAAGCCATCCCGCTGCGTCGAAATCGCATCGATCTTGGCCGAAAGCCCCTGCCATTCCGGCAGGTCCATGTGCAGTTCGCCGCTGTAGCCGCCATAGTTGCGGATGCCGGCAAGGGCGCGCAAGCCGAACTTGCCGGTGGGCTTGCGGGAAACGATGTTGACCGCGCCGCCGGTGGCATTGCGGCCGAACAGCGTGCCCTGCGGGCCCTTCAGCACCTCGATCCGCTCGATATCAAGCAGCGCGGCGCCCAGGCCCTGGCTGCGGCCGAGAAAGACGCCATCGACATAGACACCCACGGCGGCATCGCGGCTGGGCTGGTTGGCATCGAACGGCACCACGCCGCGGATGCCGACGGTGAGCGCCGAGGAGCGCGAGAAGAAGGGCGCGATGCGCAGCGACGGAATGGCGCCATCGGCCAGATCGGCCAGGCTCTGCACGCGGCGGTTTTCCAGATCGGCCTGGGTGGCAACGGAAATGGAGATCGGCGTCTTCTGCAGCTTGGTCTCGCGCCGTTCGGCGGTCACCACGATTTCGGCAAGGCCATCGTCGGCCGCGGCCACCTGTTGTGCCGTGGCCGGCAGCACTGGCCACAGCATGGCCGCACCGGCCAGCCACATCATCTTGCCCTGCTTCATCATCATTGCGCACCCCTGCGTTTCAGGCC
>JAIXUQ010000071.1 GCA_027483465.1 Sphingomonadales bacterium | reverse complement strand
GGCAGCACATCGGCCAGCGTCGGCCCCGTCACCGCCAGATCCAGCACCGGCACATCGCCCACCCGCGCCAGCAGCGCCGCCAGATCGGCCGCCACCTGGTGCGAGGTCAGTTCGATCAACGCGCCCGCCTCGCCGGCCAACGGCTGCGCGGTTTCCAGCCGGATGCGCGATGGCGCGCCGGCCGCCGCGATCAGATCGGCCGGCCGCCCCGCCGCCAGCAGCCGGCCATGGTGCAGCAGCACGACATGGTCACACAGGCGCGCCGCCTCGGCCAGATCATGGGTGGCGAGCAGGATCGCAGCGCCCGCCGCCCGCCGCGCCGCCAGCAGGCCGGCCAGTGCACCGCGCATCGCCGGATCAAGCGCGCTGCCCGGTTCATCCAGCAGCAGCACCGGCGGCGCCCCCAGCAGCGCCACCGCCAGCGCCAGCCGCTGCCGCTGCCCGCCCGACAGCCGGTCCACCCGCACCCGCGCCAGCGCATCCAGCCCCAGCAGGCCCGACACCCCAGCATCAACCAGAGCATCAGGGGCCACCCCGGCCAGCCCGGCAAACAGCGCCAGCACCTCGCCCACGCGCAGCCGTGGCGGCAGGCCCGGCGCTTGCAGCAGCACGCCGCACGCCGCCCGCGCCGCCGGCGTGCCCGGCGCATGGCCGGCCAGCGTCACCGTGCCGGCATCGGCGGCGGCCAGGCCCGCAAGACATTCGATCAGGCTGGTCTTGCCGGCGCCGTTCAGGCCGATCAGGCCAACGATCGCGCCGGCCGCCACGCGGAACGACACGCCGTCCACCACCGCGCGCCCGCCGCGCCGGCGCACCAGGCCGTCCACCGCGATCACGGCCTCACCGCTGCGGCGCGTCGATATCCTTTTCCGACCATGGCGTGCTGCGGTGGGCAAAGGCCAGCCGCCATTCCTTCACGGCGGCCGGCGGCAGCGGCGCGGCGCGGTTGCCGAAGGATTGGCGCACATAGGTGAGCACGGCGGCCACCTCCTCGTCGCTCATCGCGCTGCCCAGCGGCGGCATCAGGCCGATCTTGCCTTCCAGCCCGTTGGTGAGGATGCGCACCGGCACGTCGCCCGTGGCCGCCACCCGTTTCGATCCGGCCAGCGGCGGCGCCACCGTGGCCTGGCCCTGCCCGCCGATCTGGTGGCATCCCGAACATTGTTCGACATAAATGGCTTCGCCGCGCTTGAACAAGGCCTCTTCGGACGCCGTGCGCGGCGGCAGCGCCGGCGGCGCGGGGCGGCCCGGCCACGTCACCAGCGCCAGCAATTTCTGCGCCGGTTCGGCCAGCGCATCGCGGCCGGCGGCCAGCCGGCTCAGGCTGGACGGCTCGGCGCCCAGCGCAAACCGCTCCACCCCGCCGCGCTGGCGCGCCACGCCGGGGATGTTGCCGCCGGCCCGGCCACCGGCCACGGCATTGCCGCCGCTCTGGGCGCCGCCGGCAAAGCCCAGCGCCAGCCCATCGAGCAGCGCGGCGCGGATGGGGGCGGCCAGATCATCGCGGGCGGCCAGCGCCACCAGCTGCTGCCCGGTGGCGGCATCGCGGCGCTTGGCCAGCGCGCCGGCCAGCATCGCCACCGCCTGTTTCGGCGCGGCCGGGGTGGCAGCCAGCGCGGTGAGCACCGCCAGTTCGCCGCCCTTCAGGCCCGACAGCGCGGCATCGACCAGCACCGGATCATCGCCATGCACGGCCAGCAGCGCGATCATCGGCTGGGTGCGCGCCGCTTCCGGCAGGGCGCCCAGCGTGGCCGCCGCCTGCACCCGCACCTGCCAATTGGCATCGCCGGCCGCCGCCAGCACCGCCCTGGTCAGTTTGGCCTCCCCCTTCGCCAGCCACGGCTCGGCCAGCCGCAGCCCGGCGGCCCGCACTTCGGCGCGCGGATCGCGCAGCGCCAGCCCGGCCAGATCGGCGCGCATGGCGCCGATGCCGTTCAGCGTCCACAGCGCGTGCAGGCGGCTGCGCCAATCGGCCTTGGCATCCTTGGCCAGTTTGACCAGCAGCGGCACCGATGCCGGATCGGCGCGCTGCACCAGATGCTGCTGCGCGGTGTCGCGCCACCAGCCATCGGGGTGGGAAAGATGGCCGACCAGCGCCGCCACATTGTCCTTGCTCATCTGCGGGCGCGGGGCGCGGGCGCCATCATGGCCGGTGTGGACCACGCGATAGATGCGGCCATGGCCCACGCCGCGCGCCAGGCTGCGCTTGGTGATATAATCGCGCAGATAATCGGTTTGCAGCGGGCCATCCTGCGACACGCCGCGATACATGTCGGCAATGGTGAAGCTGCCGTCGGGCGCCAGCGCCAGCGCGGTGGGGCGGAAGCGCACATCGGTGGAGGCGAGGAATTCGCCCTTGGCATAATAATCCTCGGCGCTCAGCCGGCCCTGGCCATCATCCTTCAGCCGCAGCAGATGGACGATGTTGGTGGCGCCATCGGCAACAAACGCCATGCCGCGCACGTCGGCCGGCAGCCGGTTGCCGCGATAGATCAGCGGGGAGGAGACACCGCCATAATAGCTGGCGGTGCCATCGGCGCGGAACACCTCGCGGCGATAGCCGCGGTTGAGCCCGAAGGTGGGATGCGCCGGCCAGATGTTGGTCTTTTCCTGATCGACCAGATTTTCATACAGGCCGCGCGTGCGCACCAGATCGGGATTGCGGGCATAATAATCCGGGCTGATCACATCGACGAACAGCGGATCGGTGTTGACGTTGCGATAGATGCGGCCGGCATCATCCTGGGTGACACCCCACTGCCCGCGGCGCAGGCCCGGCACGGTGACAAATTCGCCCTTGCCCGGCCCGGTCGAACGATAGGCGAGATTCCATTCATGCTCGGAAACGACGAGCAGATTGTCCATGCCCCAATACAGCCCGTTGGCGCCATGTTCCAGCACGCCCAACCGCGCAAAGCCGTCGGCCACCTTCACCTTGCTGTCAGCCACCAGATCGCCATCGGTGTCACAGGCCTTCCACAGCGTCGGCGGCTCCCCGATCAGCGCGCAGGTGCTGCCCGCAGGGCCGGCCAGCACCTTGAAGGCGCGCGGCAGCACCAACTTGTCGGCAAACACGGTGCGCTTGTCATAGATCCCGTCGTTGTTGGTGTCGTCCAGCACCACCAGCCGGTTGACCGGTTCCAGGCTGTTTTCCATGGCGAGATTGTGCGCCCAGCCCGGCAATTCCATCACCCACAGCCGGCCATCGCCATCATGCTCGATCAGGATCGGATCCTGCACCAGCGGTTCGGCCGCCACCAGTTCCACGGCATAGCCGGGCGCCATGGCAAAGCTCAGAATCGCCTCGGCCGGGGCGCGCACCGGCGGTTCGTCCGGCTCTTGCGCCGTGAAATAGGGCCAGGGCCGGCCGACCTCGCTGCGCAGCGGCACCGCCAGATCGGCGGCGGCCAGCAGCAGCGGCGCCGCCAGCGCGGCCAGGCCGGCGCCCAGCAGGGTGCGGTGGCGGTGAATGCGTGTCATGTCTGCCCTCGATGCTTGCCCAGCAGGGTTGCCGCAGCGGGCGGCGCTTGGCAACTGCATACTGTATATAGTATCCGCCCTTGGCAACCGCCAAGGCGCGGCTTGCCGCAGTTTGGGGGGTGGTGTGGCGTGATGCGGATGAAGGCAGATGCCGGCGGGCGCTGGGGCGGGCGCTGGTTGGCGCTGGCCGGGCTGGTGCTGGCGCTGATCCTGCTGCCCTGGGCGCTGGCCGCCGATCAACTGGCCGCCGCCGCCGGGGCACTGGCCGCCGATCTGGCGGCGCGGCCGGCGCTGCTGGCGCTGCTGGTGGTGGGCCTTTTGGCGCTCGATCCGCTGTTGCCGGTGCCCTCCTCCATCGTGGCGGTGGCGGCCGGGGCGGGGCTGGGGCCGTGGGCCGGGGCGGCGGCCATCTTTGCCGGGCTGATGGCCGGCTGTGTGCTGGGCCATGGCCTGGGCCGCTGGCCGGGCCGCGCCGTGGCCACCCGCGTGGTGGGCGCCGCGGCGCTGGCCGGGCTGGCCGCGCCGGCCGGCCGCATCGGGCCGCTGCTGCTGCTGGCCAGCCGGCCGGTGCCGGTGGTGGCCGAAGCCGTGATGCTGCTGGCCGGGGCTGCCGGCCTGCCGCTGGTCCGGGTGCTGCTGCATGTCGCACCGGCCAATGCCGCGCTGGCGCTGCTATGGGCCGGGGCGGGCGCGGCGGCGGGTGATGGCCGGCTGCTGCCGGCCGTGCTGGCGGCGCTGCTGCTGCCGGCGCTGGCCCATGCCGCCTGGCCGCTGCTGCGCCGCCGCTGATTCCCTCGATTTCGGATTGCCTTTGCGATGCTGGCCCCCCTTGCTGTCACCCTGGCCCTCGTGGCCGTCACCGATGCCCCCGTCACCGTCACCGGCAGCCGCGTTGCGGCCACCGATGGCCCGCTGGCCGTCACCGATTCGGCCCTTTCGCTGGCCGGCAGCCTGGCCCGGCAGCCGGCGCTGTTTGTTGCCCAGCCCGGCGGCCGCAGCGGCTTTGCCGCGGCCACGCTGGACGGCGCCGATCCCAATTTCACCCTGGTGCTGTTTGATGGGGTGCCGCTCAACAACGCCACCAGCAGCCGGGGCGGCGCGGTCAACCTGAATGAAATCAGTGGTTTCGGCCTTGGCGGCATCGCGCTGCTGCCAGCCAGCCTGTCGGCCGTGCACGGATCGGGCGCGCTGGCCGGCGTCATCGCCCTCACCCCCGCCCCGGCCGCCAGCCAATTTGGCACGGAAATTCAAGGCCATGCCCTCACCCGGGGCGGCTTTGGCGGCGCCCTTGGCCTCTCGGGCCCGCTGGGCGGCGGCTGGGGCCTCAGCCTGTCGGGCGAGATCGCCGATGATGGCGAGGCGACCCCTGAGGCCGGCTTCACCGCCCGCACCGCCATGCTGCGCATCGCCCGCAACAATGATGGTGACCGGCTGCTGCTGCGCTTCAATGACATTGATTCCAAAGGCTTTCCTGATGCCAGCGGCGGCGCCCTGGCCGCCGTGCGGCGCACGCCCGAAACCCGCCGCGCCCGCGAATTTCTGGCCGCCATCCGCACAAGGCAAGGGCTGGGCGGTGGCTGGGCGCTCGATCTCAACGCCAGCTGGCTTGGGCGGGACGATGGGCTGGCCAGCCCCGGCGTGGCCGGCAATGCCGGCAACCCCGGCGGCCTGCCGGCCAGCAGCGACACCACCCGCTATGACCGGTTCCTCGGCCAGGCCAGCCTCACCGGCGCCACAGGCCCGCTGAAACTGGCCGTGGGGATCGAGGGCAGCGCCGAACAGGGCAGCGCCAAGGGCTTGCTGGACTTCGGTTTTTTCAGCCTGCCCACCGAGTATCGCCTGCGCCGCGATGGCATTGCGGGCTTTGCCGAACTGGCCCACCAGGGCCGCGCCGGCAGCGCCAGCGCCGCCCTCCGGCTCGATCGGATCGGCTCATTGCCGGCCCGCCTCTCCGGCCGGCTGGCCGGCACCTGGCGGATCGGCAGCGGCTGGCAGGTGGAGGCTTCGGCCGGCAGCAGCTTCAAGGCGGCCAGCTTCTATGCGCTGGCCAACCCGCTGGTCGGCAACCCGGCGCTGCGCCCCGAATCGGGCCGGCGCGCCGATGCCGCGATCGTCTGGCAGGGCGACGCCACCCGCATCCGGCTGAGCGGCTTCGTCAGCCGCTACCGCGATCTCATTGATTTCGTGTTCAATCCTGCGCCCAGCCTGATCAACCGCGGCCGGGTGGCGGTGGACGGCGTGGCCGCCAGCCTGCACCGGGAATGGCCGGGCCTGACACTGGATCTGGCCGCCCAGCATCTGTGGCCGCGCGATTTGGCCGGGGGGCCGGGCCTGTTGCAGCGCCCGCGCTGGCGCGCCAACGCCGCCCTGCGCTGGCAGGCCGATCCCGCCCTCTCGCTGGGCCTCAACGCCGGCCATGTTGGCGCCCGCGATGACGAGGCGCTGCCCACCGGCCGGGTGCGCCTCAGCCCCTATGTGGCGCTGGCCGCCGATGCCCGCTGGCAGGCCAGCCGGCACATCGCCCTGCGCTTGGTGGCCGACAATCTGATCGATGCTGATTGGCAGGATGCCGCCGGTTTCCCGGCCCCGCCGCTGCGGGTGCGGATCGAGGCCAGCAGCCGCTTCTGAAGCCCCCCAAAAACCGTCCGGCGCGCCGCCTCGGGGAAAGGCGGCGCGCCGGTGGCAGGCACCATCTGGGGGACGATGCCCGCCGGCGGATCAGGCGCAACGCGGCAAGGAGCAGCCGGTCACGCCGTCATCACGGCGCGGCGTGCAGGGCCGGCCGGATCCAGCATCACTCTGGAAACATTGTCATAAACCATGGTGGGCACGCGGTTGTCGTGCGGCGCCCAGGCCAGCCCCTTGATCGACGGATTGCCGGTGCGGGCAAAGGCCGCCCAGGCGCTGCTCATCGCCCGGCCCAGCGCCTGCGCGCCCGGCGTGTTGCCGGTGGCGGTGGCCCAGCGCGCCACATTGTCGGTGGCAAAGGGGATATCGATGCAGTGGAAACTCCCCCAGCGCCCTTCCAGATTGGGGCAGGCATAGGTCATGTACCAGGTCCAGGCCGGGGTGCCCTGCGCGGTTTTCAGATTGGCGAAATGCACCGAGTTGTTGCGCCCGGTCATCGCGGCCATCACGCGCGAAAGATGGCCCGGCGGCAGGCCGGGGAAGGCGGTGCGGAAGGCGGCCAGCGCCTCGGCGCGGGCACCGGCCGGGATGTTGGCCATGCGCTTCAACAGTTCGGCCTCGTCAAATTCCGGCAGCGCCCCGCCCGATTCGTCGCGCACACTGCCCACCACCAGCGGCACGTGGGCGGAAACCGCCGGAGCGCGATCCAGGAAGGGCACTTCCGGGATGGTCACGCCATCCACCACCGGGGACCAGCCCGGCGCCCGCCGGCGCGGTCCGCCGATGGTGAGGTTGGTCGGCTGCCCGGCCGAAAGCCGCCGCGCCACCTTTTGCCCGGCCTCGATCAGGGCGGCGGTGGGAATGGCCTGCAGGCGGAACAATTCGCGGCCGATGCCGAGTTCGGCCAGCACCTCGCGGGTGAAGGCGCGGGCGCGATCGCTGTCGTTGCCCAACAGCGAGGCGCCGGAATGGATCATGGCCTTGTGAAACAGGCCCTTGGCCGCCGGCATGCCCATCAGGGTCGACACTTTCGATCCGCCGCCCGATTGGCCAAAGATGGTGACATTGCCCGGATCACCGCCAAAGGCCGCGATATTGGCCTGCACCCATTGCAGTGCGGCCACCAGATCCAGCACCCCGGCATTGCCCGACTGGGCATAGGCGGCGCCCATTTCCGACAGGTCCATATAGCCCAGCGGCCCCAGCCGGTGGTTGACTGAAACGAAGATCACGCCGTGATTGGCCGCCATGCGGGTGCCGTCATAGCCGGCCAGTTCCTGGCTGGAGCCGGCCGTGTAGCCGCCGCCGTGAATCCACACCATCACCGGCGCGCGGGCGGCATCGGTGCGGCCCCAGATGTTGAGCCGCAGGCAATCCTCACCGGTGAAGCCATCATCCCAGTGGAACAGCCAGGCTTCCTCGTCATTGCTCCAGCCGGTGCGCGCCTGTTGTGGGCAGGTGGGGCCCCAGTTCATGCAGCTGCGGGTGCCGGCCCATTTCGGCGGCGGGCCGGGCGGCAGGAACCGTGCCGCGCCGCCCGTGTCGGCAGCATAGGGTATCCCCTTGAAAATGCGTACATCACCATCGCGATAGCCCCGCACCCGGCCCTGGGCGGTGTCCACCAGAGTCAATGGATCGATGGCGGGCGCCGGGCTGGCGCCAAAGGTCTGCGCGCCGGCACTGCTGGCAGCCAGCGCACCGGCCACGGCGGCCCCGGCCAGCATTTCCCTGCGATCGATCATGTCTCCCCCCTCCGGCACATTGGCTCAAACTGTATACAGTATACGCTAGTGCAGTTGGCCGGCCATGGCAAGGGGCCGCGTGCCATCAGCGACCGACGGGATGCGATGATGACGGCAACAGTTATCGGCTCCCCGTTTCAATCAATCCGGGTGCGTTTGCATCAAGCCCGGAACCAATCGTTCAGTGCCGGCACCAACTTGATCAAATGCCGATCGCGAAGCCGTGCGTGCGCCGGTTACACGGCGATGCCAAAGCGCTGCCGCAAGCCGTGGTCGAAAACGAAGGCGGGTGCACACTGCCGCAGCAAGTGCAACCGTGCCGCATCGGAGCCAACCCGATAGCGATGCGCCGGCCGCGGCTGGGTGACGGCGCGGCAGACGGCATCGGCCACCGCGGCAGCGGCCACGCCGCCGCCGATATCCTGCGCCAACTGCATTTCGGCGCGGCAGCGGGCGGCAGCATAATCAGCAATGTGCCTGGCGGCATGGTGCATGTTGTTGGCCAGGCTGCTCCGCACATGGCCCGGCTCGATCAGCAGGGCACGGATGCCCAGCGCGCGGACTTCGTGATCGAGGCTTTCGACATAGCCCTCCAGCGCGTGTTTTGCCGCGCTGTAGAAGGCCTCAAACGGCTTCGGCAGGAAGCCGGCGATCGAACCGATGGTAACGATGCGTCCCCCGCGCTGCTTGCGCATCTGGGGCAGCACCGCACATGTCATTCGATGGACGCCAAAGAAATTGGTGGCAAACACGCGCTCTGCCTCGGCGACGCTGGTCTCCTCGGCCGCGCCCATCAACGTGATGCCAGCGTTGTTCACCAGCGCGTCAATGCGGCCGGTGCGGGCAAGCACCTCGGCAACGCAGGCATGAGCGCTGGCATCGTCAGTCACGTCGAGCGCCAGACAATCCGGTGATGCCAACGGACCCGGCCGCCGCATGGTTGGAAACACGCGCCAGCCCTGTGCCGCAAAGCTGGCGGCAATGGCAGCGCCGATACCACTCGACGCGCCAGTTACGATGATCGTGGGGGATGATGACATCAGACGCTCCGGCCTGTCAGGGATGGGGAAGGGGCAAAGCGCCGGACGCGGGCAGGCGCTGCGGGAGCATGGCCGCAGCCCGCCGACCCCGCCGGGCGGCCGCGATGATGCGCGGCAGGCCGGCGGCGCCCGCCGTCGCGGCAGCCGCGAACACCCCGCCCATCATTGCGCCCTGCACGCCCGGCGTGCAGATGTCGGCACCGGTCAGCAGCAGGCCAACGATTGGCGTGCGGGCACCGATCCGCGCTTCCAGTCGGGCCGGTGTCACCGCCGCGCCATAGATACTGCCGCCGGCATGGCCGGTGAAGCGGGCAACCGTGAGCGGGGTCGACAGTTCCTGCCAGGCGATCATCGCCGCCAGGCCAGGGAAGGCGCGATCCAGCCGGACGATGGCCGCCGAAGTGATCTGTGCCTTCAGCGCCTCGTATTCCGCGCCGCGCGCGCGCCAGTTCGTGCCTTCCCAACGCGAAAACGCTTCCGGCTCGGCAAGCATCATCACCTGCGCCGTGTGTTTCGTCGTGGCGCCCTCGACCACGGAACTGAACGAGACGAACGACATCGGCGGCGTGTCCGACACCAGGTCGGCCAGGCTGGCAAGCCGTTCGCCGGTGGCGCCCGGTTTCACAAACCAGTGGTTCGCCCCGTTGATGCCCAGGCCTTGCGGATCGCCGGACAGGCCCAAATACAGGGTGACGGCCGAGGGCGAGTTGACCAGCCCCGGATCGGGCAGGCCGGCCAGCGCCCAGGTTCGGCGGATACCGGCATCAGACACGATCAGCGGCGCGTGCAGCTGCGAAGTGGCACCGTGGGCATCCTCGATCTCGACACCGGTGGCACGGCCATTTTCCACCAGGATGCGCCGCACCCGGCAGTTGGTGTGGATCGCGCCGCCGTTTGCCCGCAACACGCCGGCCACGGCGCGGGCGATGACAGCGCCGCCGCCTTCAGGATACCAGGCACCACCACGATAGCTGCCCAGTACCAGCGCGTGATAGCCAAAGCTGCTGGCGGCGGGCGGCACGCCATAGTCGCCCCAGCGCGCCACCAGAATGTGGCGCAGCGCCGGATCCGTCACACAGTCTGCCACCACATCGGCGGTGGTGCGCCGGGAAAGGCGCAGCGTGCGCCAGCTTGTCCACCGGATCAGCGCGCCCAGCCACACCGGCCCGGACGGTGCGAACAGCGCTGAACCCAGCGAGCGGTTGATCCGCCGCGTCAGCGCGAAATAGCGTGCCAGCCCGGCTGCCTCGTGCGGGAATCGGGCGGAGAGCTCGGCCTCCATCCGCGCCAGATCGCCCGGCACGGCGTAATGATCCTGGCCGCAGTGGATGACATCGTAGCGATCGGGCAGCGGAGCCAGTGCCACGCTGCCACCGGTAAAAAGATCAAAAAGGGCGCGGGTGGTGCCGCCGGGCGCCAGGCCGCCCAAGTAATGGAGCCCCACATCCCACCGCCAGCCGTGGCGGCGGAAGGCGTGGGTGAAACCGCCGGCCTGCCAATGTTGTTCCAGCACCAGCACCCGCTTGTCCTGCAACTGCGCTGCAAGACTGGCAAACGTCAGTCCACCCATGCCGGAGCCGATGACGATCACATCATATTTGCCTGTCATGCGACGATCCGTTCCAAATCCTGGAATTCCTCTGCCAGCCGATACGCCGGGCTGACGGTGATCGCCTCCAGCGCTGCCAGCCTCGCTTCGATGGCTGCCAGGCGCAGTTCGGCAGCGGCGCGCCCATCGGCCGCCGCGCGCACGCGCTTGAGCTTGCCGCGCTGCACGAGCCAGACGATCAGCACGGGGATCGCGGCACAGGACGCGACAATGAGCGAGCCCATCGCAAAGACGTTCATCAGATCAGACCTCCATCATGCTCGGCGGTGTGCGTGCCTGGAGATCATTGCGCTTGGCCGTGCCGTCGTCCTGTCCAAAGCTGGTCGGTTATTGTCTGTTCTTGGCCTGCTTTCACGCCAGCGCGCGGCGAAAGGCACCCGGCGACGTGCCGAAGCGCCGGGTGAAATGGCGGGTGAAATGCTCTTGGGAGGCAAAGCCGCAGGCAAGGGCGATATCGGCCAGTCCGTCGGCGCTGCCGGCCATCAGCCATCGGGCCCGATCGAGGCGCAGCGTGACAAGATAGCGGTGCGGTGCCAGGCCGGTGGCGGCCTTGAAGGCGTGCGGGAACACCGAAACCGGCGTGCCGCAACTGGCGGCCAGCGCCGCCAGGCCCAGTGGCTCGTCAAGATGGGCATGCATGTAATCGATGCAGCGACGCAGCCGCAACGGGCTGAGCGGCGTTCGCGATGGCAGGGTCAATGAGGCCGCCGAGGATCGGTCCTTCAGGGCATGCAGGATCGTCTGCAGCAGCGCGTCGCTGAACATCAGGTCCGCGTCGGGTGATCGGCCGGCGACCGTCCACAACCGTTCGCAACAGGATTCAACCAGCGGATCCCGGAACGGGCGGTCGTGCAACGACCTGAAGTCGGCTGGATAATCCTCATCCGAACAGGGCGCCGGCAGTTCGAGATACAGAAAACCAGCCGCCACTTCCTGTCGAAAATCGGTCGCGGTTCCCGGCGGCACCAGCACCAGATCACCGGGCCGGCACAGGCCGCGCCAGCGGCCACTGCCGACATCAACGACATGGCCGCCAACGCCCTGTTGCTTCAGCCCCAGCCAGAAGGACGGCGTCGCCACGTCGGGATACTCGCCTTCTGCCTGCAGCGCCCTGATGATCGCCGCCCCGCCAGAGCCGATGCGGCGGTGATCAGATACACAGGCGGCATAAGGACCACGCCGATAGAAATCGGCGAATCCGGCAAATGCGGATTGCGATGGCGCAGCATTCTTGCGGCTTTCGTCCTGCATGATCGCACCCGTTGCTCAAGACGATGCCGGCCAGGGACGTGGTGAGGGTGAAGTGCCCGGAAACTTCGGTCAACTCCGGGCCGTAACGGAAGCAACGACTTGCGGCTGCGCCGGCGCGCGACCCTGATGTGCGTGATCACCCAGCTTCGCCTGTCATCACCGGATTATCGGGCTCTGCGCCTGCCGACAGGTGATTTGGCGCGTGAGGACGCCCCGCTGTTGCGCAACGGGCTGGCGGATGGACGGCTGATCTCCGGACAGGCAGCCTCTCGCCGCAGGTCGAAAACGGGAGTGCAAACCCGGCATGGCTGAACGTCCGCAAGCCGATCGGCACAGAGACGTGCGGCTACCGGTAACCTGTCCGCCGGCACGGCCAGAAGGCCAGCTGCGAGCCTCCCGTCGAATCGGGCCTGTTCAGTTTTGGGCCGTCAACGCATGAATGGCACCGTCTGCCTCCGGTGGCCCGGACACGCAAAATCAAGTCATCAGGCGGCACACGGTCGACCTGACGGACGTTTCGAATTTCTTTGGAATGATTGACGGAGGCCCGAGCGGGAAGCGAACCACGCTGGATCGGCTTGACGATCCAGCCGCCAAAACTGCGCCGGTTCGGGTGCTCAATTGCAAGGTGGAGGCCCGAGCGGGAAGCGAACCACGCAGGATCGGCTTGACGATCCAGCTGCCAAAATTGCGCCGGTTCGGGTGCTCAATTGCAAGGTGGAGGCCCGAGCCGGAATCGAACCGGCGTGCACGGATTTGCAGTCCGCTGCGTCACCACTCCGCCATCGGGCCTCGGAGCATGGGAGGGTGCCACTAGCAGGGCGGGCCAACCG